>NZ_JBIRQF010000006.1:0-559345 GCF_044333065.1 Streptomyces sp. NPDC021115 | reverse complement strand
CGCTACGAGAAGACCGCGACCATCTACCTGGCCGGACTCCACATCGCGGGCATCTTCCTTTGGTCAGCACGCTGATCCAAACGAAACTGCCTAGCTCCGGAAAGGCACGGCTGCTAGGGCGGCCCGCATCCATCCTCACGGGCTTGTAGTTCAGCCATGACCATGCATCGATCACGAGTTGGCGCAGGCTCACGTCCACTCCAGGAAGCTCAGCCCCCACGCCACCGCTCAGCGTAGCTCCCAGCCGAACGAGAATGCCCGACGCCCGCACCCGCTTCACAGCAGGCCGAACGACAAGCGAATTCTGTAACTCCCCGGTCAACATGCGGACCTTGGAGTACCATGACCGGCATGTCCGGCGAGCCCGCTCCGACACGATTGGTTAGCCTCTGCGCCGATCGTAGAGTGACCATGGCCATCTCGGGTGAGCGATACGCATACTCAGAGCGGCTCCTCCTGGACTCCCCCCTCGACATCAAGATCAACGTGAGAGTCGGCGGCGAATTTCAGGTCTTCCCCACCTCAGCGGGCTTGAGCACCGCTGAGGATATCGAAGGCTTCCACGTGACCGCGGCCACCGGATTGGGGAAGACACAGGCCGCTGGCCACGTGGTTCGACAACTGCTTTACACCAGCCGAAAGCTCAGCTGGATCGCGGCCCAGATCGAGATGGAGCGAGTCCGCAGAGCAGTTCTGGGCAAGATCGCTGAGCGTTTGCTGGCCAGCCGTAAGAAGGACTCAGGGCCACCCGATGTCGCTTCCGTCCTCAAGGCTCTTCGACCAGCAGCCAATGCGGATCACTGCATCAAGCTACGGCTGCTGCGTGCACGGGAAGCCGCCTTCAGCAGGAAGATCGTCCGTCTACGCGATCTGCTGAACGTGATCCTGGGCACGGTCCACTACGAGTTCACCGACATCATCCCCCGCGTAGAGACATCACCATGCGGAGTGATCCGCCTCGCGGCCCCGCGGGTTCCTCGTGCCCCCACAGCGGCCAACGATCTTCTGGCCCCACTCCGCATGCGTGCGTCTGCTGCCTGACCTCACCGAGCAAAAGGCGGCAGCGCCGCCCATCACTCGACGAGGTAACCAAGAAGTGCATTTGCCGCTTCCCCCGCATTGGCTTCTCCTGCTAGCGATCTTGCTGGGCATCGTGGTGCTCATCCCGATCGCCGACTGGTACAGAAGGCGCTACGTCCGCAAGATGCGGATCGTACGGCGAGCCCTGAAACGGCGCGTACGCGTGCACCTCCACCGCACCCTGCATCACCTGATGCGCGACCCTGACGACCCCACCTCCGTCTGAGCCGCAATGCTGGGGCCCGACACCTCCGGGTCGGGCCCCAGATGACGGACGCCCCGCCAGACCACCACCCAGACACCAATTCCACCAGCAGCGGGTCGCGCGCTCGGCAAACCACCACACCCGCTACCTCAAACCCCACAATCAGCCCATGCACCCATTGATCAGCGGCATCCTCCTCCCGGCCGCCACAACCCTGTTCGTCGGCCTCGTCATCACCCCTCGCCTCGAAGCCCGCAACCGGCGGATCAGCGCCGTCCACCAAGCGCGAGACGAGTTCAGCCGTCGCGTCCTGCGCATCCTTTCCGCCTGCGCCCGCCTCCGCGACACCCCGGTCCCCCACACCCTCACCGAGGAGCGGCCCGTCCTCTCGCAGAGGCTGACCGCCGAGCGCCAACGGTGGATAGACCAGCTCGACGAAGCTACCCGCTACCTCGTGGACGACCTCGAAGCATTCGTCCTGAGCTACGCCACACCTCGTGGGCGCGACATCGCTGGTCGGTTCGCCGTCTACGCCCGCGCAGTTGTGCTTTCCGATCGTCCCCTGGGCACCAAGGTCGAGCGCCTGACAGCACTTACCGGGCCGGTCCAGGACATCTTCTTCACCCGCCGCTGGCGGCTCATCACCATCGTCAGCAGCTTCCAGGCATTCGAGCAGGCCGTAGCCGCCATAGAAGAAGAGCAGCCCAGCACGTAGTTGCGGACTACTCGCCCGCTCTTTGCATCTCCTCGGAAGAATGCGGGAGACCGCTTTCGCTGCCGTACTTCCATTGGCTCGATGGCAGCGTGTATCCCAAGATGCTGGAGGACTCCGGGAGCACGTAGGCATCCTCACCGAACACCCAGTGGGCCAGATTCATGAGCGAGTTGGGGTTGTGCAGGGTGCTGGGCGCGAACTTCACCCCCGCACCACAGGTCAGGTCGCGGAAGTTCTTCGCCAGCAGCCGGTAGAGCTGTTCACGGTACCGCTCCGACCGCCGCGCGCCTGCGATGAGAGCCGTGGCACAGGAGGCGACGAGGTCCGCGAGTTGGAGATGATCTACGTGGTCGGATCTCGTCGTGATGATGGGCAGGAGGACCTGCTTGTCCTCCGGACGCACGTACTGAGTGCCGTCGACATCGAGCGCCAGCGCATCAGCGAGCCAGCGCGTTTCGTCTGGCCGACCGCCACCCGGCTGATCGGCGATCATGACGCCCTGCCCACCCCTTCCCAACACGTACGTCACCCGCTCGTACAGGTACCGAAGCATCATGCTCTTCAGCTCGGTCTCCGTCATGGCGGCGGGCATCAGGTCCGGTGCGCACACGACCACGGTCGCTCTCACCTTCAACTTGGCGGCGCTCTCCAGCATGCGCAACCGAGCCGTGTGCAAGTCATTCCACCTCTTGTGGAGTGGCCCTCCGTCAGGCGACCACTTGAACTCGGTCCCGGCGGGAACACCGAGATCAGCCCGGAGCGCGGCCAGGTCCTGGCGGAACGGCTGAAGCGCCTCCGCAGGGAACACGACAGCCCCGTAGGCGTGGAGGGAGCCAAGTCCCGCCCTCGGCACCAGGTCCCGCTCCCGAGCACTGTCGTCAACGAACGCGAAGTACATACGTGTTGCCCCCCTCCGAACGAATTGTCTGATGTATATAGCACAATCGAGGAGGAAAGCCGTAGCATATCTGTTCCGGGCAATGGCCCCCGGGCGGGAGTCACGACGCCGGTGGCGAATTGATGGTGCTCACGGAGGTTGGCAGTCAGTAGGTTTGCGCCGTCAAAGTCTCAACGGCTGACTCGGAGAGGTGACGGTGGATGGAGCGCAGGACACCCCCCGCTTGGAGGGGTGTAACCGGGTTCCGCGACTGGGGTGACCCGCCCGTTCCGAGTACCGATCCCAGGGCCTGCCAGGTCGCCTGGTGTGCCGCAGCGCGGGCTGCGGGTGGGCAAGTTGAGGACTTCGCGAAGCAGGAGTACCCGCAGAACTTCCACAGCGCCACGATCAGCGACCGGGGCGGCAAGCACATCGCTCTGTTCCACGCTCACTACCCGCTGGTTGCCTTCGTGGGCCGTCGGCGCTATTGGTACACCGACGAATTCCAGGAACCTCCCACCTGGGCCACTGTCCTCAGCGACGTTGGTTTCGTTGTCTTGAGCGCAGCACGGCTCCTGTCGCCACTGGAGGAGTCGGACACCTCTGCTCTGTCTGCGGCGGAGCGGCGTCAGATCAAGCACTGGCGGCCGGAGAACCTTGGTGCGGCCCTCTTCAACTCGTGGGACTGACGGCCAGCACGTCGTGGACGCGGCCTGCCCTGGGCAGGTGGATCACAACCCCTCGGCGAGCCTTATAAAACTCGTGCCTCATTTGAGGTAGAGTCCTTATAAGTTTGCTGTCGACTCCCGGAGGTTGCCTTGGCCCTGTCCCTCGTGAAGCCGTCCCCTGAACCCGATGACATACGGGCCCAGTTGGGCGGCATGGGGACCAGGTTGGAGTTCCTGCACCAAGTACTCCGCGCGGGCGAGGCGGCGAGGCGCACTGCCGTCCCCAATGACCCAACGGGAACGGCGGGCCGACGGGCCTACGAAGCGCATGTGCGGACCATCCGCGAGCTGCACATCGAGCAGGAGAAGTGGGCCCGGCTCATACACGGTCGCCTTGAGCTTGTCTGCAACCTGGACCGGACGGTCGCGATGGGCGTAATGGTCGGCGACGCCGCCACGGGACAGGCAAGCCTGTTCCCGAAGAACGCACGCCGACGCGGACCCGCTACCGGCATGGTCACTCGTGCCAACGCCGGCCAGGGCACCCCCTACGTACAGACGGCTCTGTTCGTAGCCGGTGCCGGTCCCGACGGGGTCGCCTTGAGCGAAGAAGAAGCGCAGGCGCTGAAGACGTGGTTCCTGCTGTCCTGCCGCAACAAGATCGGCGACGCTGTGCGGATCGACTGCGAGCTGTCGCGGCCAAAGATGTTCGAGGACGGCTTCGTGGTCGAATGGGACAGGCGGATTCCGCTTCCCGCCCTTGTGATGGACGGAATCGAACCTACGAACGATGATGGGCCTGGAGAGATCGACATCCCCGTCGACTTCCGCTGAGGTCCATTGGTGGGGCGGCGGACCTGTCGCCCCACCGTGCACCACCGATAACTGAGGCAGCCCCCATGGTGACCCCGTCCCGTATCACACTGGCCCGCAAGCGCAGGGGCCTCACCCTCGCTGAGCTATCGGACCGAGCCGGGGTGTCACTGCAGAGCCTGTCGAACTACGAGACAGGGCGCACCGCACCACGTTCCGACACCCTCGACAAGATCGCCTCAGCGCTGGACTTTCCCGCCGCCTTCTTCGAAGGCCGTGCGCTGGACGAGCTCCCCGCCGAAGGCATCTCCTGGCGGGCGCGCAGCAAGACGTCGGCGAGGGTTCTCGAAGCCGCTCGGGCCGCCGGCACGCTCGGCGCGATGCTGTATGACTGGATCGACGAAAGATTCCGCCTTCCAGCAGCGAACGTGCCCTCACTGGGCAAACCGGACCCGGAGACAGCCGCCGGCATGATTCGCACTCGCTGGGGCATGGGAGAAGCGCCAGCACCCAACATGGTGCACCTTCTGGAGGCACACGGGGTTCGGGTGTTCTCACTGGATCCCGACCACGCTGAGGTCGACGCATTCGCGGTGTGGCGCGACGGCGTTCCGTTCGTGTTCCTCAACACGCTCAAGTCCGCCGAGCGGGGCCGCTTCGACGCAGCTCACGAACTGGGCCATCTCGTCATGCACGGCAGCGAGCAAGCCTGTTCAGGGCCCGAGGCCGAACGGCAGGCCAACGAGTTCGCCTCCGCGTTCCTGATGCCCCGATCGAGCGTTCTGGGGCACATGCCATCGGGCGCTCACGTCGATCAGATCCTTCGCGGCAAGCAGATCTGGAACGTCTCAGCCATGGCCCTGACCTACCGCATGCACGACCTGGGCCTGCTCTCCGACTGGCAGTACCGGTCCACATGCGCCGAGCTGAGCCGTTTGGGGTATCGGTCCGACGAGCCGCAGGGCATGGGCCAGCGCGAAACGTCGCAGGTCCTGACCAAGGTCTTCACCGCGCTGCGTTCAAAACGTGTCCGCCCCTCATCCGTCGCGGCCGAGCTCGGGCTCACCAGCGAGGAGATGAACCGACTCCTGTTCGGGCTCACCCTCACCACCTTCGATGGTGAGGGCCGACATGTGGCGGCTCCTGCGAAGCGCAGCCTGTCCGTCATCTCCTGAGGGGACACATCCACGCATACCGCGTGGCCGTGCCGTGGCTCGGGCCTGAGCAGCTGCGTTCTCAGCTCAGCGAGGCACTCGCGGGGATGGTCCCGACCCCAACAGTCCGACCCGTTGGGGCGGTCTCTGCTCCCCGCACCCGCGGGGATGAACCTCAGCTCCTCACACACGCAGGAGAATCACGAATCGTAGGTCTTGGTTACTCAGCGGAGCGAAAGCTGTGATGCGGACGAGGATCTCTTGGTATCCGTGGAGCGGCAGGCAGAGGCGGCGGACGTCGCCGTCTGGATGCGCCCGGGTCTGGTTCGCCTCCCACAGCTCGCGGGCTTCCGAGTTGCCCATCAGGATGTCGTCGCGTAGCTGGAGCAGTTCTTCGCAGTCCGGGTGTGTGGCGATGGCATAGCGGATCTGAGCGAGGGCTGGGGCTGCCCAGTCCGCGCGCCAGTTGACGAACTGCCGGCGCGCCTCGGGATGGAGGAAGGAGAAGCGCATCAGGTTCGGCTGGTCCAGGAGCCTGGGGAACCACTCCTCCACGGCCTGGTTGTACGCGATGAGGTCCCACCACAGATTCGACAGGTACGCCGGATGCGGTGCCATCTGGTCGAGGATGACCTGCATGCCCTCATCCGCGGACGCGACGGAAGAGGGACTTAGCGAGGGCGGTGGGTGACCAGCGGCCAGCCGGAAGAGCACCACGCGCTCGGCTTCACCCAGGCGAAGCACCGTCGCCAAGCGCTGAAGGAACTGCCCGTCGAAACGGCGAAGCTGGCCCCGTTCCAGCTCCCGGTACCACGCGAGGCTGACCCCGGTCAGCTGCGCGACTTCCTGTTGGGTTAGCCCTGGCTTCAACCGTCTGCGCGAACGGTCGATTCCACGGATGCGGGTGTGATCCAAGCGTTCGCGCCAGTGCCTGAGAAGCGATGTCAGGTCACCCGAGACCGGTCGATCCGGGCTATGGGGTTCATCACCCACGCCTCTGCCCTCCATCTCAACCGAGGGCGACGACTTGCCCCGCTATGCCCCATTATCGAGTCACACGCCTTGTATACGGAGCGCAACATTCCGCCATCTCGGGACAGGCCAGGGCAAGCACCACAGGGACCATCGCCACGCTGAGTGGCGGTGGTCCCTGTGCAAGATGGCTAAGGCAACCGAAGGTGAGCAAAGGGTCGATTCAGTCATGTGGTGGCGCACCAAAGATTCCGACCACGCGCGCGTCGCGTCCGAGGAACCGTGGAGCAGCTGGCGCGGAAGCGAGCGTGAGCTAGCGCGGCGCATCCGCCGAACGCTACGCGCGCTGGAAGTCCAACCCCCGTTGAGCGTGCATCAACTGTGCGAAGCGCTCTCAACCCACCGGGGTCGGCATATCGAACTGCGCCCTTTCCCCCTACCGACGCCCGGCCCTATCGGCCTCTGGCTCGATACCCCCCGCGCCGACCTGATTATCTTTCAAGCTGCGACGACCGCTGGTCACCAGAACCACATCATCTTGCACGAGATCGGCCACATCCTGGCCGATCATCCCGGTGCGAGCCTCACTGCGCAGTGGGAGAGCCTCCTGCCCGGCCTCAAACCGGGCGCGATCCGGCGGGCGCTTCAACGCTGCTCCTACGACACCGAGCAGGAGCGGGAAGCTGAACTGGTCGCGACGATCATCGGGGCGTGGGCGGCCATCCTGGATGAGGTAACAGATCCCCCGTCCACGGATCCTGCTGTCCGCCGCATCCACTCTGCCCTCGGGGACCGTATGGGGTGGCTGTGATGGAGACCCTCGCGATCGCCCTTTTCCTCACCGGTCTGGCGGCGACTGTGGTGTGGAAGCTGTACCAGCTGTACCGGGCCCCGCATGACGCTTCTCTGCGCTCGTTGGCACTGTGTCTGGTCTGTATTGCCTGCTCCTACCTGCCCGCCATGCCCGACGGCAGGCCCGGGTTCGACCACATCGCCTCCCACAACATGGCCAAGGTGATACAGAACCTGCTGCTCCTGGCGACGTCGTACTTCCTGATGTGCTTCTATCTGCACTCTGTCGCCGACGAGCACATCGGCCGCCGACGAGCACGCCGCGAAGCAGCCGTCATGGTCGTCGTCATGGTCATCATCACGGTCGCGGCCAAAACGGCTCCGGGCGAGGCCATCGCAGTCGGCTTCAGGGCGGCAGACATGACGAACCCCCCTGTCGTCGTGTTCTACCTCGGCGCCGGGTTGTACATGCTGTACACGCTGGCGGCGGCCAGTTGGTGGACCCGCCGGTACGCGCGCCTGTCCGGGCGCCCTCACGCCACCGGCCTATGGCTCGCCGCAGCGGGCCTGGCAGGGATGTCCTTCGCCTGCGCAACTCGCGCGATCTTCATCATCATCCGGGCGTTCGGTGGCGCCGTACCGGATACCGTCACGTCCAGCGTCTCGCTGATCCTGATGTTCTCGATTCTGGCGTTCATCGTCGGTGTCACCTATTCCAGCGCCCGATCCCGGCTCGACGCCTTCCGGATGTGGCGTCGGCACCGGCGCGTGCACCGCGAGCTGCAACCGCTCTGGGAGCTGCTGTCCGAGGCTTTCCCCGAGTACGTGATGAAACCCTCCTCCTCGTCGTGGCGTGACCGCTGGTCGGCGCGTAGCGTGCACCGCCGGTACACCCGGCGGTGGGCCGAGTGCCGGGACTGCCTGGTGCGTCTCAGCCCCTATCTACTCGATCACGCTCCCGACGGCGCCACCCTGGACACCGCTCCCCCGGACGTGCTGGCCGCCCGCCTTCGTAAGGCCGCTGACGCCGCCCGCCGGGGCACCCCCGTGCAGACCCGAGCAATGCCGGTAGCCACGCCACACCATGAGCACCGTGACGATGACGTCCGAGAACTCGTGGCGCTCTCGAACGCGCTGCGTAGACAGCCTGATTGATCACAAAGGAGCGACATGCTGATCACCGCTGGACGAGTACTCACCGATCCCGCATCGGGCACCTACGTACCGGACGGCGCCGTACTCATCGACGGCGACACCATCGTGGCCGCCGGGCCGCGCCCGCAGGTCGAGGCGCAGGCACGCCCCGATGAGGAACGGCTCGCCTACCCCGACGCCACCCTCCTCCCTGGCTTGGTCGATGCGCATGTGCACCTGCTGTTCGACGCCTCCCCGGACCCGAAGGCGGTCCTGGAGCACGATGACGAGAAGCTCTTGGACGATATGCAGGGGCGGGCGGAGACGCTCTTGCGCAGCGGTGTCACCACCGTGCGCGATCTTGGAGACCGCAACGGGCTGGCGCTGCGGCTCGCGGACGCGATCGACAACGGCTCGGCCACCGGGGCGCGCATCGTCTCCGCGGCGACCCCCCTCACCCCGGTCGGCGGCCACTGCTGGTTCCTCGGCGGGGAGGTATCCGGAGCATCCGAGATCCGGCACCTGATCGAGCGCAACGTCGCATCAGGTGCTCAGGTCATCAAGGTGATGGCGACCGGGGGCGGTCTCACCAAGGACGGACCCGCCAGTTGGGAGCCCCAGTTCACCCCCGAGGAGCTCGCTGTCGTAGTCGATGAGGCTCATCAGGCAGGGCTCCCCGTCGCGGCTCACGCCCACGGTGTGGACGGCATCGCGGCTGCGGCGGACGCCGGGGTCGACACGATCGAACACTGCACCTGGATGACTCCCGACCGCAACTTCGAACTCCGCGAAAACGTCCTCGCCCAGATCGTCAGCAAGGGCATCTACGTCTGCCCGACAATCACCCCGAAGTGGAAGATGCTGCCGCAGGTCTTCAGCGCCGAGCGCTTCGAGACCATTTCCAGCAACGTGAAGCGAATGGCCGAAGCCGGGGCACGGCTGATCGCCGGTACGGACGCGGGGGTCCAGCGCGCTCAGTTCGGCGGCCTGGCCACGAGCCTCGGGTTCTACGAGCGCCTTGAACTTCCGGCCAGCTACATCATCGACATGGCCACCGGCCAAGCCGCGCAAGCATTGGGCCTGGGCAAGGAGATCGGCCGACTGGCTGCTGGCTACCGGGCCGATCTACTCATCGTCGACGGCGACCCTCTAAAGGGTTTGGGCGCACTGCAGAGGCTCAAGACAATCTTCGCGGGCGGAGATCAATACGAACCCGAGAACGGTGCCTGCTAGGCCCGAGAGCAGGGTCGCGGCAAACGGTGACGGTGCCTTAAAACTGCCCCCGCCCTCCGGAGTTTGCTTCCAGCCCGACCGCTGTTCCCCGCAGCTCCGGCACGTTGTCACAGTTCCGGTAGCAGCTCTAATTGCTCACTCCGCAGCGGCCTGCTGGGACTGGCTTCGTTCACTTCAAGCAGCAGCGTTTGTCTGCCGGTTTGGGCAGCAGTTGGCGATCTTGAGAGTCGTGAATGTTCACGAGAAGTAGCAGCAGTGCATGGGTAGGCCCGACCGCGTCTGAGCGAAGCTAGCCGACCAGGCTCGTTGAGCTGCGCGGGCTGGATTGAGTGAGACGGAGAAGCCATTTAGCGGCGATGCCATACGAGCGTGTAGCGCCAGAACAGCCGACGGCGCAGTCGTGCGCCGGGCAGGACCATATGCGCCTCGCGGACGATATCGGGGAAGCTCATGTCCGCTGGTCGGGTCAGGGCCGTCATCGAGGCCGGACGAGGTGCTGTGCGGCCCCTGTTTTTGAGCCAGCCCGTGGCGGCGTTGAGCGGACTGGCCACGGATCCAAGCAGGTAGTCGCCTGGAGTCGTCGGGCGCGACAGCCCAAGGATCACGAGGGTCCCGCCAGGCGCCAGGTGCCGACGGAAGACGGTGAGAGCATCGGTGAACGGCAGATGGTGGATCGCTGCGACGCACGTGATGACGTCGTAGGAGTCTGCGGGGATCCCGGTCAGCGCGTCTGCGGTGGTGAAGGTGACAGAAGTTGCCGGAGGGGTCAGCTCCTGTGCCTGGGCGATGATCTCCGGGTCGGAGTCGATGCCATGCACCGTGCTGGCGCGCCCAGCCAAAAGCCTGGCCAGGTCGCCGCTGCCGGCGCCGACGTCCAGGGCACTGTCGAAGCGTCGGGGCAGCTGCCGCAGGATCCAGGGGTGGTAGTGGGCGTTGTGGTCCCAAGGGTGGGCGCCATTGAACTGGTCAAGAGCCCGGAGGATGCGGTGCGACAGTGTCGTCATGCCGCCACTCCATCAAGATCCTGGTGACTGCGTCACTTCAATGGCCAAACGACTGGGTTCGTTGCGTAAACGCCTCGATTGGGCGAGAGCGGTCACCCGCCGCCCGTGAGGGCGGCGGTCGCCCAGCAGGCCGGGGCAGTTTCAGCTGGCCGTCGCGGGCTGTTCGGCTCGTGCCCTTGTGCTGGCGAGCCGGTAGGAGTCGGTGCCGGTTTCGATGATGGTGCCGTTGAAGGTGAGGCGGTCGACGATGGCTGCGCAAAGGCGGGGGTCGGTGAAGGTCTTGGTCCAGCCGCCGAACGATTCGTTGGAGGCGATGGCGACGCTGTTCTTCTCCTCGCGCTCGGTCAGGACCTGGAACAGCAGCTCAGCGCCGTGCCGGTCCAGCTCCATGTAGCCCAGCTCGTCGATGCAGAGGAGGTCGACGCGGCCGTAGCGGGCGATGGTCTTGTTCAATTGCTTCTCGTCGGCGGCCTCGACCAGCTCGTTCACGAGTTTGGTGGCGAGGGTGTAGCGGACGCGGTAGCCCTTCATCGCGGCCTCGGTGCCCAGTGCGATGAGCATGTGGGACTTTCCGGTGCCGGAGTCGCCGATCAGGCAGAGCGGCTGGCTCTTCTTGATCCACTCGCAGCTGGCGAGGGTGTTGATGGTGGCCGGATCGATGTTGGGGTTGGCGTCGAAGTCGAAGGTCCGCAGCGACTTCTCCCGAGGGAAGCCGGCTGCCTTGATCCGTCGTTCCGAGCGGCGGCGGGCCCGGTCGTCGCACTCGGCCATCAGCAGTTCGGCGAGGAAGCCGCGGTAGGTCATCTGGTCCTTGGCGGCCCGGTCGGCGATGTCGGCGAATTCGCTGCGGATCGACGGAAGCCGCAGCAGACGGCAGGCGGTGTCGATGGCCGTGGTGGCGGCCTGCTCGGTCAAGCCTCGCTGGCGGGGCAGGGTCACTGTGCTTCTCCCTCTTGGTGGTCACCGCCGCTGATGCGGCGGCGTCGGAGCAACTGGTCATAGGGCGTCACCGAGGGCAGCGGCCTGGTGTCCGGCGGAAGGTGGTGCAGCTTCCACTCGTGCAGGAACGTCACGGTCGCCGAGCCCGAGCCGGCGGCCGCCCGGGGCAACGGGACGTCGGCTGTCGGTTCGTCCTCGGTCTGGGCGGCCTTGCGGGCCTCCAGGGCGACAGCGTCTGCGGTCAGTGCCCCGGCCCGCAGGGCGGTGGCGAGGCCGGCGACGAGGTGTTCGTGCGCGATGTGCCGACCCAGCAGCAGCACCTCAATCAGGGCCCGGGTGCCTTCGGTGTCGCCGTGGGCCCTGACCGCCGCGGTCCACCAGGCGTCGTGGACCGGGGTGAACTTTCCTGCGGATCGGGCCTGTTCCAGAGCGGTCGCGCCGGGGAAGGCGCCCGGCTTGCGGACCAGGGCTTCGAGGTAGTGGTCCAGATCCAGGCGGCAACTGCTCTTGGCGATCAGTCTTTCGTGTCGGGCCACTTCCACGTTCTTGTCGTAAACCACCAGGTGAGAGGCGTGCAGCATCACTCTGACCCGTTTGCCGATCAGCCGGACGGGCACCGAGTAGCGGTTGGTGCGGATCGTGATCTGGCTGTAGCGGTCGACCCGGGGGGTGAACACCCGTCCCGTCTCGAACCGCTCTTCGGGCAGCGGCATCAGCAGCGGCCGCTCGTCCTCGAAGTACTCATCGATGGTCCGGGCCCGTGAGCCGATCCGGCGGCGGCCGTCGTGCCGGTCCCACTGTTCGACCAGCTCGTTCAGCTCCGCCAGCGACTCGACCTCGGGGACGGGAGTGAAGTGGTTGCGGCGGAAGTAGCCGATCTGGCCCTCGACTCCGCCCTTCTCGTGGGCGCCCTCGATGCCGGGGCGGCAGTAGAAGCTCTCGATGGCGAAGTGCGATTTGAAGGCGATCCACCGGTCGGTCTCCACCCTCGCCCGGCTCAAGCCCAGCACCTGGGCGACGGCGGCCTTCAGGTTGTCGTAGCGGACCTTGCTCCGAGGGACGCCGCCCAGCGTCTGCAACGCGTGCACGTGCCCTTCGAAGAAGGCTTCCTGACCGCAGGAGGCGAACACGCGATGGACGGCCTTGCCCGAATAGGAGAGGCGGAAGGAGAACAGGTAGCAGGTCACCAGCTCGCCTGCGAGCCGCACGGTGACGTCGCCGAAGTCGACTTCGGCCTCCATGCCGGGGTGGTGGGTCTGCGGGACGAACGCCTCCAGCGGGGCTTTGCCCGACTCCACCAGGATCTGCGGCTTCCGGTCCGCGACATAACGCCGAACTTGCTGGTAGGAGACGTCAGCACCGTGTTCCTCGACCAGGCGGTGGAAGATCCGCGTGACGGTGTGGCGCTGCTTGCGCGGCGCGTCCAAGTCCGCCAACAGGATGCCGTCGATGACCGGCTTGTACGGGTCCAGCGTGGTTGCCCGCGGGGGCAGTTTCTTCCGCGGTTCGGGCCAGACCGAGTCCACGGCCTTCCTGACCGTCCGCCACGACACGTTGTACTTGCGTTCGATCTCCCGCAGCTTCATGCCGCTGCGGTGGTCACGCCGGATCGCGGCGTACAGCTCAACCTTCGACATCTGCGGCATGACCAGGGCCTTTCACCAGGAGCACCCCGATGCTGCCCTGGCAAGTACCCCGGTGCTGTCGAAACTCGGGTTCTGGCACAGCTTCTGTGACGCGGCCACGCTGTGTGACGGACGGGCTTCCCCGGGCAGTAGGTGAAGTCGCCCGAAAATGAGCCGTAGCCAGGGTTGTTGGGATGACAGTTCGGGGCCGTGGAAGAGATCGCGCTCCGGTTGCAAGGGCTGTTGTTCCCGTCGATCGTGGACGTCGCGGTGCTGTCGGTGGACGTGAGCATCGCGATAGTGCGGGTCGACGTGGAATGCACTGCGAACGGTGCCGTTTGCCCGCTGTGCGGGGTCTGGTCGAACCGGGTTCATGGTTCCTACCTGCGGTTTCCTGCTGATGTGCCCAGCGCGGGACGAAGCGTTGTTCTCCGGCTGAAGGTCCGCCGGTTCGCCTGCGGCAACTCGGAGTGCGCACGCCGGACCTTCGTCGAGCAGATATCCGGCCTGACTCGTCGACACGGTCAGCGGACCGAGCGGCTGCGCGCGACGCTGGCCTCGGTCGGTCTCGCTCTAGCGGGCCGTGCCGGCGCCCGCCTGAGCTCCGCGCTCGGGGTCTGCGTCAGTCGGAGCACCGTCCTGCGCCTGGTCGATGCCCTTCCCGAGCCGGAAGTGCCCGCCCCGCGTGTGGTCGGCGTTGACGAGTACGCCACCCGCAAGGGCCGCCACTACGGCACCGTTCTCGTCGATGTCGAAACCCGCCGCCCTGTCGACCTGCTGCCCGACCGGGAGGCATCGAGCCTGGCGGCCTGGCTCGCCGATCGGCCCGGCGTCGAGGTCGTGTGCCGGGACCGGGCGCCGTTCTTCGCCGAGGGCGCCACCACCGGTGCACCGCAGGCCGTCCAGGTCGCGGACCGGTGGCATCTCTGGCACAACCTCAGCGAGGCCACCGAGCGGAGCGTCGCCCAGCACCGTCGCTGCCTCCGTGCTCTGGCCCCCACGGCTCCTGAACCTGGGCCCGAACCCGAGGCTGTTCCGGCTGCGGACTCGTCCGGTTCTCCCTGGCCGCGCGGACACCGATTCGCCGACCGGACCCGGGCTCGGCATGCTGCCGTCCACGCACTGCTGACGGCGGGACACAGCCGGCGCTCGGTGCAGCGGCAGCTCGGGATGACCTACCGCACCGTCAAGCAGTTCGCCGACGTCGCGACGCCGGAAGAGCTGTTCACCGGTCAGTGGCAGAACCGGCCCTCCGTCCTCAACGACTACAAGCCCTACCTGGACGACCGCTGGAACGAGGGCTGCACCAACGCCTGGAAGCTGTGGGAGGAGATCGTGCCACTCGGCTACAAGGGCAGCTACCAGCGCGTTCGCGCCTACCTGCACGACAAGCGCATCTCACCGCGGCCGGTGACCGCCCGGCCGCCCTCGCCCCGGACCGTCGCCGGATGGATCCTCCGCCGTTCGGACACCCTGACCGAGACCGAGCAACTCCAGCTCAAGGCCGTCCGGGCGCACTGCTCCGAACTCGACGCCCTCACCGGCCACGTCCGCTCCTTCGCGACCATGCTCACCGAGCGTCGGGGCGCGCGCCTGCCCGTGTGGCTCGACGCCGTCCGGCGGGACGACCTGCCCAGCCTCCACACCCTCGCGGCGGGCATCGACCGCGACCGCGACGCGGTCACCGCCGGCCTGACTCTGCCCTGGAGCTCGGGCGTCGTCGAAGGCCATGTCAATCGGATCAAGATGCTCAAGCGCCAGATGTTCGGTCGCGCAGGCTTCGCCCTCCTGCGGAAGCGCGTCCTCATGTCCTGATCATCGACGACGGAAGCAACGCGATGGCAGCGGCGGCGGCAGATGTGCAAGCCTTCCCCTTCCAGATGCCGACGGAGAAGACCTCGATGACCAGCGACGACGCCCTCGATCAGTTCAGACACATCGCGCGTGAGAGGGCGTTTGGCAGGCATGTCGGATCGGACAGGCTCATTCAGGCAGGTCTGGACGCGCTGATTGCTGGGGTCGAGAGCCCGTCCCTGGCCATGCTGGCTGGACTCCTCCGGAGCGAAGAGTCCGACGCGCCGGAACTCTTCGACCAAGTACTGGAGGAGCTGGGACTGCTCTTCCACCCGCCCGCAGACCCCCGGGCCGCAAAGTGGGCGATGGCCTACTGGATCGCCGGTCAGATCGCCGACGGATCCCTGGATCCCGCCGCCGGCACTCACCTCATCTGGGCAGACATCGCCTATGACCTCGGCTACCCCGAAGAGCTAGAACCCCTTGTGCACTGCGCGCACAACCTAGACGGCTGGGAGGAGAGCTGGGGAGTGTCCGTCGAGGAACTCAACGGGGAAGCGGTCGAGGCAGCGAAGCAGTTCCTTAGCAAGAGGTCTGCAGCCGAGGCGCGGAACTAGACCCGGGGTTCGTTCTCGCCATCGGGATCGGTCAACCGCGAGGTGACCCGCTCACTCAACGTGGCCGCACCACAGAACTTGAGCCAGAACCACGACTCGTGAATAGAGCCATGGGACCATCCCCGCGGGCAGGGAGCAGGCCGGCGGCCTGGTTCTCGCCCCATCGGCCGAGGGGACCACCCCCGCGGGTGCGGGGAGCAGCATCCCTCCTCGTAGTCGAGAGTGCAGTTGCAGGGACCATCCCCGCGGGCGCAGGGAGCAGGCCAGACCGGTGTACTGCTGAACGCCGGGGGTGGGACCATCCCCGCGGGCGCGGGCAGCAGAGCTGCCGGTCGTTCGGCTCGGCCAGCGCGTTGGGACCATCCCCGCGGATGCGGGGAGCAGGACCTGTGACGGCGGGCCGCACCCCGGCAGCCCGATCACCGTCACGGGACCATCCCCGCCGCGGGTGCGGGGAGCAGTAGTAGGACTCACGATTCCTGAGCATCCGCGTGGGGCCATCCCCGCGGGTGCGAGGAACAAGAGTCCGACCAGTGGAACACCACCTCGTACTCGGGGCCATCCCGCGGGTGCGGGGAGCAGGGTTTGTCATGGTTCCG
The DNA here is from genome assembly GCF_044333065.1 of Streptomyces sp. NPDC021115. Classification (NCBI taxonomy): domain Bacteria; kingdom Bacillati; phylum Actinomycetota; class Actinomycetes; order Kitasatosporales; family Streptomycetaceae; genus Streptomyces; species Streptomyces sp. NPDC021115. The sequence goes on along the minus strand of NZ_JBIRQF010000006.1, from coordinate 543,124 downwards.
GGTGTCCCATGTGGAGGGACTATCCCCGCGGTGCGGGGAGCAGGCCGGGCCGATCGCCCACGAGGCCGGGCTCAAGGGACCATCCCTGCGGATGCGGGGAGCAGTTGACCGGGATCGGCCCTTGTCAGGGTTCGGGGGACCATCCCCGCGGGTGCAGGGAGCAGGGGCGGGACCAACCCGCGCACCGGGCTGGACTGGGATCATCCCCGCGGGTGCGGGGAGCAGCGCCGCGGCATCCGGGACCATCCCCGCGGGTGCGGGGAGCAGCTGCTCAAGATCGAGGCCGAGGACGCGTACGAGGGACCATCCCCGCGGTGCGGGGAGCAGCTCCACCATCATCCCGCTGGAGGTGGACGCCTGGGACCATCCCCGCGGGTGCGGGGAGCAGGCGCGGTGGGCGCAGGCCGAGGCGCAGGCCAGGGGACCATCCCCGCAGGTGCGGGGAGCAGTGGCTGCTGCGCACCACACTGGACGCGGGCGTGGGACCATCCCCGCGGGTGCGGGGAGCAGGGTCCGTCCGAATCCGCGGGTGTTGGTGTGCAGGGACCATCCCCGCGGGTGCGGGGAGCAGATCCCGGCTCCCGTCACCGCCATTCCGACCGGGGGACCATCCCCGCGGGTGCGGGGAGCAGGCTGGCACGTCGGATCTGGTCCAGTTCGGTCCGGGACCATCCCCGCGGGTGCGGGGAGCAGTTGACGTCGATCAGGTGCCAATCCCCGTGTGGGGGACCATCCCCGCGGGTGCGGGGAGCAGCGTCTTCTTGACGACCCTGATCAGTCCTTCGCGGGACCATCCCCGCGGGTGCGGGGAGCAGGGACCAGGCGGAGCACGGGGGTTCGGGGCGTCGGGACCATCCCTGCGGGTGCGGGGAGCAGGCCTACCTGGACGAACTCCTGGCTTCCCCACCGGGACCATCCCCGCGGGTGCGGGGAGCAGTAGGACTCGGCCTGATCGGTGTCCAGCAGCCGGGGACCATCCCCGCGGGTGCGGGGAGCAGCATCGAGGGCATGGTGCTCCTGGACACCGTCCGGGACCATCCCCGCGGGTGCGGGGAGCAGGAGACTCCGGTGCCAACGACGGCAAGCGCGATGGGACCATCCCCGCGGGTGCGGGGAGCAGGTGGATGACCTGGAGGGTCCGGATCCGGGGTCGGGACCATCCCCGCGGGTGCGGGGAGCAGTTCAGCAGGCCGATGTTCTGTTGCACTTCGGCGGGACCATCCCCGCGGGTGCGGGGAGCAGGACCGCGACAACCCGCAGCCACCGAAGCGCGAGGGACCATCCCCGCGGGTGCGGGGAGCAGTGGTTGACGGTGTAGTCGTGCCCCCAGCTCCGGGGACCATCCCCGCGGGTGCGGGGAGCAGATCCCCTTCGGCTCGCCAGACGTGCCGAGGCCGGGACCATCCCCGCGGGTGCGGGGAGCAGCCAGCACATCGTCCGCGCTGCACTGAGCGAGCGGGACCATCCCCGCGGGTGCGGGGAGCAGTTGCCCCTCATGGCCATATCGGGGCGGTCGGTGGGACCATCCCCGCGGGTGCGGGGAGCAGCGGCAGACCAAGACGCTGTTCACCACGAGCGTGGGACCATCCCCGCGGGTGCGGGGAGCAGGAGGTGGGCGGCGTCGCGCAGCTCGGCGGCGCGGGACCATCCCCGCGGGTGCGGGGAGCAGTTCGTCCGGACTGGCCAGCCGCGCGCCGCGCCGGGACCATCCCCGCGGGTGCGGGGAGCAGCCGTCGCCGGAGTCCCCGTCCCCATGCTCATCGGGACCATCCCCGCGGGTGCGGGGAGCAGTCGCCGCCGGGAAACGGACCGAACGCGTAGTAGGGACCATCCCCGCGGGTGCGGGGAGCAGACTGGGTGACCTGGAGCTTTAGTGCGAGGACAGACTCGTTTCCCACACTTTCACCGATACCGACAATTCGGTCACATGGCTCATTATTGGGCGCGCTTGCCGAAGCGACGGCGCTTGGATGCCTTACTCCAGCCTGGCTTCGGAGCACCGGCGGCCTGCTGTGCTTCGGGGTGGGGACGTCGGATGAGGGTCAAGCCCTCGTGATCGACGGGGTGCCAAGCGTGGTCGTGGGTGCGGAAGGTGAAGCCTTGCTCGTTGTTGGTGGTGTGGGCGAGCAGGGAGCGGCCTTGTCCCGCGTGCTGGCGTACCTCTTCCCACAGGGCGTCGCGGATGCGGGCGGAGGGGTTGCCGATGAAGACGCCAGCGGATATTTCCAGGAGCCAGCGGGTGAGGAAGCCACGAAGGCCCGGAGGGCAGTTGGTCAGGACGATGACGGTCACCAGAGCACCGCCTCACTCTCCGGGCCGGCATCTTCGGCGTAGTTGCGGCCAGCGGACACCTGTCGTCCTCCGTCGGTGTGAAGGACAACGCGGTCCGCTTCGGGATCGACGGCCGCGCTCCCTGCTGTGGCGTTTGGCAGAAGCAGGGACTTGATGTCGTCAACGCAGCGGTCGAGCAGGGACGTCTGGTTGATTCGGTCCCTCAGAGCCCGGCGCGTACGAGCACCGACGTCCTGGTCGTCCTCGGCTGCGGCGTCGAAGGCGACGGGGATACCGATCTCGGTCTTGTACAGGTCGGCGATGTCGAGGACGAAGGACACTTCGTGCCCGGAGTGAACGAAGCCCAGTGCCGGGCTGCAGGCGAGGGAAGCTACAACGGCATGGGCGATGCCGTACATGCACTGTGCGGCGGCGGTGATGGCCTGGTTGACAGCGTCCCCGCTGGTGAAGTCGCCCGGGGTGTAACGGCGTCCGCGCCAAGGGACGCCGGTGCGGGCGGCTTGCTCGCGGTAGCAGTCCTTCACCCGGCGCCCCTCCCGGCCAAGGAGTTCCTGCCGAGTGAGGCCGGCCGGGTCCTCATCCGGGAAGCGCAGCCGGTACATCGCGCGTGCGACGGCAAGTCGCGTGCGGGGATTGGCCCACTTGGCGGCCTGGGCCTCGGCGAGGGCGGCGGAGCGGGTCAGTGCTCGGCCGCCGGCGTAGTAGCGCACGCCGTGCTCGCCGACCCAAGCGACTCCCGCTCCGGTCTCGCCGAGGACGCTCATCGCCTGGTGGGTGATGCGGGTGCCGGGGCCGAGGAGGAGTGTGCCGATGGTGGCGGACGGGATGTGGGTCGTGCCGTCCGCGTCCTCGGCGGTGATGGCGTTGGCGTCGCGGTGGACGAGGCACCGTTCCAGATACACAAAGGACAGGCGCTCGCCGGTGCGGGTGAGATGCCGGGGAGTGAGCGCAGGACGCCGGCCGACGGTGGTCAACGGTTCACCCGGCTGTCGTGGGAAGCGGAACGAGGGTCATCAGCCCGCAGCCGTATGCCTTGGCCTTGCCGAGCCCCTGGGTGAGGGTGGCGCGGAGCCGGTCGGGGTCGGTGACGGTGAGCCGGCCGTCGTAGGTGACAGTGACCAAGGTGACGCGGTTCCGAGTGGAGGCGTTACCCGCCCCCTGCTTCGGGAAGGACAGGTTGCGATGGTCGCGGACTATCAGTTCGTACCGGTCGCCGTGCTGCGGCCGCTTGTGATGGGTCGTGCCACCGGGCAGGAGGCGATTCTCTGCGGGCTTCTCGCAGATGAGGAATCCGCTGCGCTCCTGACGTCGCGCGTCCAGCAGCCACTCCATCTGATGGGTCGGGGTCAGGTGTGCGGTCCGCTTGGTCGGCTCGCCTTCCTTCCTGCGGATCTGGTGGACCGGGTTGGCCGTGAGGCGGAACGCCCACACACTTCCCTCGGCCAGCCGGTCGAGGAACGGGGCGTAGGGGCGGCTCTGCCAGCCGGGGGCTTCTGCGGTGGCTGCCGCCGGCCAGCCGGCCTGTTCCACGAGGTGGGTCATGTCAGGACGGTCGGGACTGACGACGTACAGCAGGACCTCGGCGGCCGCGTTGCGGTCCAGCCGCCACAGCACCCGCGACCCGTCGGCTGTGCCGCTCTCGGTGGGGAGCAGATGAGGGAACGACGACATCACCGCCGCGTGGAGCGATTGGGGGGAGGAGAGCAGACGCCGGGCCCCGGGGCGCGCGGTGTTGAACCGGAAACGGGACAGGTACATCAGTTGCTCTCCTCCAGGGCGGCGAGAGGATCGTGCATGGGCACCCTGGCCGTCGCGGCGGCCCGGACATCAGGGTGGAGTACTTCCACGGTCTCCGTGACCACAGGGCGCAGGGCGTGGCGGCGGCGCTCGGCCGCGTAGCTGAGTGGCTGGTCTCGCAATAGGTCCGCGCCGTCCTCGTCAGCGGCGGCCTCGCGCAGCACCGTCAGGGGGATGGTGGGCTGTCGGCCATGCCCTTTGCGGTACCAGGGTGCTGCCTGCCACGGCTCGTCCCGCAGCGCCCGGGCGAGGTCGGCCCCGCGATGCACACCGAGCCGCACGGGGCGGGCAGGCGGGCAGGAGCGACGACCAAGGAAGGGAGCGTGGACAGGAGCGTGCAGTGCGGCATCCAGGACGTCGACGAGTTCGTCCTCGCCTTCGACGGCTGCGACGAACACGGCGTCGGCCAGGTAGTAGCGCTCCGAGACGGGCATGGACACCTGCGTGATCTGATGCCGCGCGGTCTGGTAGTCACGTACCCGGGTGCCAGGCTGGTCGATACGGACTCCGAAGCGGAGCGCGGCCAGACGGGCCAGTTCGGCGTCGTCACCGCGCTCCATCCCGCGGGCGGCGGCGAGCATGCCGATGACGCCGCTCTTGGTGGGAGCGGACTCGGTGATACGTCGGGCGAAGCGGGCCGAGGCCCCCCACGCCTGGAGGGGGCCGTCGAGCCGGAGGGTGAGCACGCTCATGCGGGCTTCTCCATGCGCTCGGCGACGGCGGTGCCGACGGCCTCGACGAGCGCGGACAAAGAAGGCGTCTTCTCGCCGACATCGGCCAGCTTGTCGGTGGTCGAGCCGACACGCAGGACCCAGGCGCGGGTGGACTCCTCGTCGCCGTAGGCCTGTTCGACCTCGGGGATGTATGCGGCGAGTCGGGCGGAGGCCTCACGCAGGTGCCCGCTGCCGGCCGCGGCCGTGACGGGCTCTTCGAAGGCGGCCACGAAGCTGATCGGGCGGGTGGTGCGCAGCGTGACGACGACGGCGTCGGGCAGCGTGTGGTTTCCGAAAGTGTTGATCTTCCCCGTGGGCAGTGAGGCGATGAACGCGTGCACGAACGCCTCCACGGCGCGCCGCACGGGCGTGGTGACCGACTGATCCTCGCGCATTCCTTCGCCGAGGTTGGCGGCGAGCTGGTGGATGCTGACGGAGGCGTAGCGGTACAGGGTGGCGGAGTTGAAGTCGACGGTGCCGATCATGCCGGCGCCGCTCTCGGCCTCAGTGTTCTCGTCGTCGACGGCGGTGTAGTAGTCGGACTCGTTCTCCACTCGGTGCACGCTGATCGCATGGGCGACTTGGCACGCCGCGTCGACATTGAAGTCGGTGGAGTCGGCGACCATACGGCCGAACAGTGCGATGTCGACGGAGTGGTCGGTGTCGGCGATCTGCTTGGCGCGTGCCTTGTTGTCCTTGTCCTTCAGGTACGCGGTGATGTCGGCGGCGCCGTCGACGGCCAGAGCGGCAAGGCCGTCGACCTGCCGGGTGCTGAGGAACATCAGGTACTTCGACCTGGGTGCCTCGTCGACCGGTTCCTCGTCCGCCGCAGCCTTCGCTTTTGCGCCGCGTGTCTTGCGCTCGGGAGCCTCCAGCTTCTTTCCGGTGGCAGCCTCGATGACGGCGGCGGCCAGGCGCAGGGCGTCGGCCTCGGCGATCGAGGTGTCGAGCTCGATGATGCGGGTGGCGAGGAGTTCGGCGACCTTCTTCGTACGTACGCCCAGGTCGGCCGGGTCGAGCAGCTGTGCGTCCTTGAAGTAGCCGCGGGTGGCGCGCTTCCACGCCTGGCTGGAGACCCGTGCCCGCGGGACCCCGCCGTACACCGCCGATTTCGGCGCGCCGGTGTCGTCCCGGTTGAGGTTGCTGGGGGGCACGGTCTGCAGGGCATGCACGTCGAGGAAGATGCGGTTCACGAGTCGTCCTTGGATGTCGTGTCGGAGTTGGACGGGGCGTCGGTGCTGGGCCCGTCGGCCTCGGTGGTGGGGTCGCCTTTGGGATCGCGGTAGGCGTGGAAGGATCGGCCCCAGGCTCGGCGTACGGTCTCGGGGCCTTGCGGCCACTGCCACTGGTAGAGCTGCCGGGCCAGGAGCGCATAGTCGAGGGGGATGCCCTCGTCGCGCAGCAGCACGACGATTTCGCGCAGACGCTGGGCGAGGATCGAGAACTCCGATGCGGTGCCAATACGGACGAACCGCTTCCGTACGGCGTCCTCCGCGTCTCTTTCCGCCATCAGCCGGCGTACGGCGGCTCCCAGCCCGCCGGGCGCTTCCGTACGGTGGGGCCGGTGCATCCCGCTGCTGCGGGACTGCTGGTGCACCGCCCACAGGGTCATCGCGACGTGTACGGCATCCTCGGCGCGGGTCAGCGACTCCTCACCCGGCGTCCGTCCGTCCGGGGTTTTGTCGTACAGCGGCCCTGTGTCGATCAGCCCGAGCAGGTCGGGAACCTGCTGCGGCTGCTTCCCCGCTCCGCGGCGGAGTCTGGCGAGAGTCGCCACGGCCTTGGGACCGTCGCGGAGAAGCTCGTGCTGCAGCGGACCGATCGTGTCGGCGACAAGATCCTTGACACGGTCGGGCATGGGCTTCGCGTAGGTGGCGGTGGTCATGCCAGGGCCCCTTTCTGCTTATGCTGCGGGGGTTTCAGGACCAGGGTCCGCAAAACCATCGCTGGGAGAATCCGGTGCGGCTGTGTCGATCTTGAGACTTTCTGGACCGCCGAGGACCCTGGCGAGCCGGTACCGGAACGATCGCTCGGCGTAGGCGGAGTTGAGCCACAAGTCGCCCTTGCCAGTGGTGATGATGCGGCCCTGCCATGCGGCGTCTCCCGCCCCCGCGATCAGCTGCTCGCCGATGCCGCGGATGATGCGGTGGGCCTCGGTCCTCCACCGCGCGCGGTGTTCCTCAGGGTCGGTGGCACCGACGCCACCCAGCTTGTGGAGCCAGGACCGGTACGGGGCGTCCAGCGCGTCGTACCCCTGCTCGCGAGCCCTGCTACGAGGCCCCTCGGTGGCCGCACCACTGGCACGAGCCAGGTCGACGGCGAGATCGCCGAGAACGGCCACTGCCTGGTCCGCGTCGGACACCGCACTGATCGCCTGCTGCGCGTACCTGCGGTCCTGACGGTTCAGCAGGATGACGGCCATGGACAGCCGGTCATCGACGACCTCGTCGATCACGGACTGCTGGGTGCCGTACACAGCGCCCACGATCCGGGCCCGAAAGCGGGTTCCGCGCGGCAGATACCCTTCGGCCGTCGCGAGCTGGGCGATCCACTCCAGGACTCCGGCACCGAGTTCAGGTGCGGCCTCGGTGGTCTGTGACGCCGTCGGACGCTCGGCGAGCAGCGAGGACAAGCCGCGCCACACCGCACGCTCGGGATTGTGCGTCTTTGGCATGTAGACCAGCGACTCACCGAGTTTCTTCTCCTGGGTCTCGCTGCGTCGCCACACGGTCATCGGCTCGCGCTCGTGGAGGTTGTGCAGGGGCAACGGATCGCCATAGGAGAGCACGACTCCGTAGACGCCTCCGTTGTCAAAATGCAGTCGCAGCCTGCGCCCCTGCCAGGTGTACAGGTCCCGCATACCTGTCGGACGCCGATTGGGGACAGCGCCTGGGCCGCAGGGTTCCCGCCGCCAAGCCGGCCGGTCATCCGGATCGGAACGATGCCTGTTGGTACGGCGGGCGACCAGATTCAGCAACAGCGTCTCGCGCAGCGTGTCCCCTTCTGCGAACACCCCGCCCAGATTGCCCGACCAGCCCACGCCCTGCGGGTACGCCTTGCCGTTCTTGGCTCGGCTGTCGCCCACCACGCCGGTCTTGATGCCGGAGGTGTCGTAGGCGTGGGTATGCACCACCCAGCGTGCTGCCTCGGCGAAGCCGAGCCGCTCGACGGACGGCATGCGGGCGGTGAAGAAAGGTTCTCCGTTGGGGACATCGGCGACGATCCGGTTCAGCGAGAACACCTCGTCGCGGGTCGTGCGCAGACCGGCCACCTGAAAGAACGGCACGACCGGGTGAAGTAGGTCGAACCGCTCCCGGTGGGCGTCCAGATAGGAGGGCACCGAGGCGAAGCAGTCCTCGTCCTCCCACCAATCGACCCATTGATCGGCGTCCTGCGGCCCGTCGAGGGCGTCGTGCGCGACTGCCAGCAGCAGTCGCAGCAGCGCGAACTCCTGCGTGGGCACATCGCCGACGATCCGGACCAAGTCCGATGCTTGCGCGAAGACCTCGCGCAGGGACAGCTCGTCCTGCCGACCGTCCCGGCGCATCACCGGAATCCACGGCTGGGAGGTCAGGTCGAACGACGGCAAGTCGCCGCCGGTGCTTCCGGGTTCAGACACGCGTCACCTCAAGTCCGTCCACGTCGCTGTAGCGGAGTTGGAACCCTGCCAGACGGGTCTGACAATCGGCGTCGAGGACGAGAATCAGCTCGCCCGCCAGCCAGTGGCTCTCTTTGCCCTGCCAGGCTTGCGGGCAGAACTGCTCCAGTTCCGCGATGGCGCGATCCAGGACCTCGGGGAAGGAAAACTGGTACGGAAGACGCAGCCCGCAGGCCGCCGCGGCCTTCGACGCCCGCGCATCGGGTGCCCGGTCCTCGGGCAGCTCCAGCCCGGCCTTGCCCGGCTCGATCCAGTCGACAGTCGCCAGCGCGCCGTCGGCACGCCGCTGCACCACGACAACCTCCAGGCTCTCCCGGCCATCGCGGACCTGAGCGCGCCCGGCACGGGTGTCGTCAGCGTCGCCCACCCCCGCGCTGATCCAGCCGATCAGTGGCCGCCCGGGCCGTCCCACCGGGTCCAGCCGGAACACATCGGCCCGCTCGGCCTGGTCCTGGCGGAAGTCCTCATGCCGCTGCCATGCACGAGCCATGGTCTCCGCCCAACTCGCCGGTGCGGATGATTCTTTCGCGTACGCGCCCTGGACGAGCAGGCTGATGTCCCGCGGCAGTCGAACCGGCCGCGCGTCGCCATCCAGGTGGTCCAGCAAGACAGCGGCCGAGCGCAGCAGCGGGTACTCCCCGTAGACGGCGACCGAGCCGCGCACCGGCACCGGCACCGGTCCTGCCCAGTCCACACCGGTGAGCAAGCAGCGTGCCGTGCGCAGCCGCGGCGGGCGATCTGCTTGGCCATCGCCACGGTGGTGCCGGTGCAGGCGCCCCATCCGCTGCAGCAGCAGGTCCACCGGGCACAGATCACTGACCAGCAGGTCGAAATCGACGTCCAAGGACTGCTCGGCGACCTGGCTGGCGACCACAATGTGCCCTTGCGTCGGTCGCTCCTTCGACTTGCCCGGCGGACCGAACCGCGACAGCAGCGCCTGGTCCTTGGCAGCCCGGTCCACGTCGATGAAGCTTGAGTGGGCAACCGTGACCGCGCCCTCGCCGAACCGTTCGCTCAGCACCCGGGCCGTCTCCAGCACCCGTCGGACGGTGTTGCGCACCACCAGCGCGCACCCACCCTCCACCAGCTCGGTCTCCAGCCGGTCCGCGAGCACGCCCAGGTCGTCCTCCAGGCGTTCGAGCACTACCTCACCACTGCGACTGGAGGCGGAAGGCGCCTCCAGCACGGGCACCGAACCCGGAACCACAGCGGTCAGCAGCGGATACGCCTCCGCTTGCTCCACCGCCTCGAACCCGTCGACGTCACCCGCCGCGCCCTCACCCGCGTACGCCTCAGCGAGCTGCCGCCGCCGCGCCGCGGGCAGCGTCGCCGACAGCACCACCACCGGCACCCGATAGGCACCCAGCCACGAAAGTACTCGGTCCAGATACGTACTCATGTACGTGTCGTAGGCGTGCGCCTCGTCGATGATCACGACCTTGCCCGCAACCGCCAGATGCCGCAGCGCCAAGTGCCGACTCTTCAGACCAGCGAACAGCAGCTGATCCACGGTGCCCGCGACGAACGACGAGAGCATCGCCTTCTTCCGGCCGCGCAGCCAGGAGTGCGCCACCAGCTCCGCCGGCGCCGCACTCCCCTCGCGCCCCGGCCGCACCGGTCCGGCGTCCTCGTCGAGCTCCACTGCCGCGATCTGCTGCGAACCCGCGCGCAGCAGATCGGCGTAGTCCTCGTTCAACGCGGCCTTGGAGTGCGCCAAGAGCACCGACAACCGCACGCCGCCCTCGGTCGGCAGCCGCTCCAACCAGTCCAGCAGCCGTGGGAACATCGCGTTACCCGTGGCCATCGTCGGCAGGGCGAAGAACACTCCGCCCGCCCCCGAACGGGCCGCCAGGATCTCCGCCGCCGCCAGTGCGGCCTCCGTCTTGCCCTCGCCCATCGGCGCCTCGATCACCAGCAGCCCCGGCTCCGGCATGGTGCGCGCCAGTCGTACCGCCGCCTCCTGCACCGGCCGGACCTGGGCGCCGGAAGGCAAGTCGAACCGCGACGCGAACAGCTCCGGTATGTCCTCGACCGGCTCCTGAGCCCGCCAGCGAGGCGGCAGCCGAAGCCCCCGCCAGGCCGCCGTCACCCGCTCCTCGCCCGTCTGGTGAGCGGACTGCGGAAAGTACGGGAACAGGTCAGGGTTGCTGGCGATCCAGTCGGCGACGATCACCAGCGCCGACAACAGCACCTGCACCGGCTGCGGCAACTTCACCGACTGCCAGTCGCCGAGCCGCTCTGCAACTCCGAACTCCTCAGCGCACGCCTCCAACAGCTCCTTCTGGACCCTCAGCCACCGTGACCGGCTCTCCCCCGGCGTACGCAGGAGATCCTCACGGTCGTCGAGCCCCTTGATCTGGCCGTGTTCCGGCGGCACTCCGTGGTGCCCGCCCACTACGACCGCGAACTGCCCCGACTGCCGCACAGTGAACCCGTACCAGTCCTCCAGCCACTCGGCCAGCAGCAGTTGTCCAGCCAGACCGTGCGGAGCCATCCGACGGTCGGTCCCCCACTGCCGCTGAGTCTTCATCTCCAGGCCCTGCTCGTGCATCGCATACGCGAGCTGTTCGACCTGACAAGCGAACGCCGGGGTTGCCTTCCCGATGTCGTGTACCCCAGCCAGCCACACCGCCAGACGACGCCCATCGTCCAGCCCGCCTGGCAGCATCCTCGCAATCAGGGTCCTCACGTTGTCCGGAAGCCACTGATCCCAGAGCAGCCCCGCCACAGCGGCGCTGTCCTCCATGTGCCGCCACAGCGGAAGCCAGCCACCACCATCCCGGTCATGCTTGGCCCACACCGTCCGCGCCGGCCCACTGAGCCGATCTTTCAACCCAGGCCTCAACTCGCCCCCACGTGTCATGTCTGATAAGTACCGGAAGAGCCAGACGAAGAAGTCCTTTTTGGACGAAAACCTCGCCATCGACGCATGACACACGTCGGGGTTGTCACCCCGCGGCTCCGGCCGAGGACTCTGCCAACCCACCCACCTCCCCACGCCTGGGCCACGGTCTACCAGCAGCCACCAGGGAGGATTGAGCGACCAAGCCACGCTCCAGCACAACTACCCGGAGCGGCGGCTAAGCTGCCGCCTCACCCCGCTGCACTCTCATGGAAGAACCATCCCCGCAGGTGCGGGGAGCAGAAGAAGCCGGTGCAGCCGTTTGGCAACCCCAAGGGACCATCCCCGCGGGTGCGGGGAGCAGGTCTCCGTGGCCGTGCTCGTTACGAACGTGACGGGACCATCCTCGCGGGTGCGAGGAGCAGTCGTTCTCCTGGCTGCTCCAGGTCCCGGTCCAGGGACCATCCCCGCGGTGCGGGGAGCAGCACCCTCACCCGCGGCCCGTCCCGCGCGGTGTGGGACCATCCCGGCGGGTGCGGGGAGCAGTATGTCAAGGCCGACCGGTTCATCGTGGCCGCGGGACCATCCTCGCGGGTGCGGGGAGCAGTTGGTGGGATGGGCCACCGGCACACTCATCCCGGGACCATCCCCGCGGGTGCGGGGAGCAGAGGTCCGCGCGGTGGATGTCGCGGTAGGTGCCGGGACCAGGGCCACCGACGAAATTCGCTGACCTGCGGTTATGACAGTTACTTTGGTACTGAGGTCCCGTGGTGAAGTCGCAGGCTCCCCAAGAGGCTCAACCGCCGACCGGACGTCGGACAGGTCAGCGCCAGCGCTGTGAGAGAAAACGCGGCGGGCAACCGCACGGCTGGCGGTCATCATCCTAGGAGCATGACGTCTGCAAGTTCCGAGCCATCCCACACCTCACCCAACTGGCCCCACTGCGGCCTGGGCGCGACCCCGGAGAATCCGATCGGCTGCCCTGGCATCCACGTTGCCGGATACACGGCGTGCCTGGCCCACCTCAACGAGACCGACCGCGCTGCCTACCTGACGACCTTGGCCCCTGGCGCCGAGGTCGACCACCGCGGCACCCCCTTCACCGAAGACCTGCTGCGGCAGCTCCTCGACGCACTACACGACCCCCTCACAAGCCACCCCCACCTCGGCAAAGCCCTCTTCAACGGAGCAACCTTCTCAGGCGCGGGCGCCACCGACGGGTTCGACAGCGCGTCGTTCTTCGGCGAAGCCTGCTTCGTGGGAGCGTCCTTCTTCAGCAAGGCCGACTTCCACAGGGCGTCCTTCTTCGGCAAAGCCAGCTTCGGAGCTGCCTCCTTCTCCAGCATCGCCGACTTCGCCGGGGCGTCCTTCTCCGGCGAAGCCAGCTTCCACGAGGCATCCTTCTTCAACCCCACTCTCTTTTATGAAGCGTCCTTCTCCAGCGAAGCCAGCTTCGTGGGGGCATCCTTCTCCACCTACACCTGGTTCGATAGGGCGTCCTTCTCCAGCAAAGCCGAGTTCAGCAGGGCGTCTTTCTCCTACCCTGCCTTCTTCCTCAAGACCTCCTTCTTCGGCGAAGCCAGCTTCACCATGGCGTCCTTCTCCGGCAGCGCCCACTTCGATGGGGCATCCTTCTCCGGCGATGCCGTGTTCGCCGGAGTGCGGTTCGAGACCACGCAATGGTTGGGGCCGCTGGTGTGCGGTGGGCACGTCATGCTGAACCGCGCGGTGTTCGGTGCGCCGGTGACGGTGGAGATCGCGGCCCGCAAGGTCACCTGCGTGCGAACACAGTGGGAATCGATCGCGACAATGCGCCTGCGCTACGCCGACCTCGATTTGAGTGATGCGGCCTTGGAGTACCCGCTGACGGTCGCTGCCCGACCCGCCCCGTTCCCAGACAACTCCTCCGGCAGATTGCCAGAGACAGAGCTACGTGGCCATGAGCCTGGCGTGCGTCTGACATCCGTGGACGGCGTTGACGCCGCGCACCTGGTGCTGCACAACATCGCCCTCGATGCCTGCCGGTTTGCTGGCGCTATCCACCTCGACCAACTCCGTGTCGACGGCTGGTGCACCTTCGCCGAAACCCCCTCCGGTAACAGGTACCAGCGCCTGCTTTGGCGGTGGAGCCCGCGGCGTACCCTGGTCGAGGAACACCACTGGCGTGCGCAGGCCGTCCGCTCCGCCCGCAGCCGCGGCTGGTTATCCCCGCCCGAGAACGTGGCTGTCTTACAGCCGGCCGCGCTGGCCGCACTGTACCGGCAGGTGCGCAAGTCGCTGGAGGACGGCAAGAACGAGCCGGACGCCGCCGACTTCTATTTCGGCGAGATGGAGATGCGCCGCCACGATGTCACCCGACCGGCTGGCGAACGCGTGCTGCTGACCGCCTACTGGGCCCTCTCCGGATACGGGCTGCGCGCCATCCGCGCCCTGGCCTGGCTCGGCGCCGCCATGACGGCCACCCTGCTGGCACTGACCCTGTGGGGCCTGCCCGCCTCAGAGCCGAAGCCGGGCATCACCGGCCGCCAGGTCGCAGTAGGACGGGACATCACCCTCACCACCCACACACCCGACCCGGCCAACCCCACCGGGCCGTGGGCCGAGCGCCTCACCACCGAGCGGTTCGAGAAAGCCCTGCGTGTAGTCATCAACTCCGTAGCCTTCCGCTCCTCCGGCCAGGACCTCACCACAACGGGCACCTACACCGAGATGGCCTCCCGCATCACCGAACCCGTCCTACTCGGTCTTGCGGCCCTGGCCATCCGCAGCCGCGTCAAACGCTGACCCCATCCCACAGCAACCCCAGAGCCGTTGGAGACCCACCCTGTGACCACGTTTCCCCATTCCGTCACCGGGCGGGCCGCCTTTCGTCGGTTCCCCGACCATCCCCGCGGGTGCGGGGAGCAGGTCAGTGCCTTGTTGGCCTTCTTCGCGGCGTCGGGACCATCCCCGCGGGTGCGGGGAGCAGTCGGTGAGCTGGTCACGCAGGTCGGCGTACAGGGGACCATCCCCGCGGGTGCGGGGAGCAGCTGTCGCGATGACCCGCGCCCTTGGCTACCGCGGGACCATCCCCGCGGGTGCGGGGAGCAGATCAGCGGCTTCATCGGCAGCGCCGTCTCCTGGGGACCATCCCCGCGGGTGCGGGGAGCAGTCGCCCTCGTGCTCGATGCTGAGCCAGGTGCGAGGACCATCCCCGCGGGTGCGGGGAGCAGGGCGGCTTCGACGGCGTGGTCGGCAACGTGCCGGGACCATCCCCGCGGGTGCGGGGAGCAGACCTCGACAGCCGTCAGGCATGAATGGGCATAGGGACCATCCCCGCGGGTGCGGGGAGCAGTCAACCCTGCGCAGGGTGCTGTCCGATTCCGCGGGACCATCCCCGCGGGTGCGGGGAGCAGACTGCGTGACCTGCACGTCTACCTGCCAGTAGGTAGCTCGCAGAGCACTATCTGAAACTCCGGCATCCCGGACATAAACGTTCCATTCCTTCCCCGATCCCCACCGTGGAACCGGCCCGACACCAGCCCGCCACTCCAGCCCAGTTGGCCGCCGCAGCTCTGTCAACCGACGCATTGAGGCCGCATGCAACGCTAGACAGCCGAGCGCATCCGTCGCCTTCTTCACCCCACGTCGAAAGAAACGGAGTTCGCTCTACGTTCCCCCGCCGTCAGGCAAATCCTTCTCCTCCAACTCCTCAACAACCTTGTTGATATAGGCCAAGACGTCTGCCGAGAGCCCCTCTGACCCCAGCCCACGTGCCGCGCTCCGGCCGACAGCTCCCCTACGGACAGATTGGAGAAGTCGCAGACCCTCGTAGACCTGCCGCGCCACGGCCTCGTCCGGCTGGAAGTACATAGGGGACACATCGAAGACGTGGGCCAGCCCCTCCTGAACCAGGGGGGAGGCTGCCTTCTGGGCACCGGTACGCAGATCACGTACGCCGTCCTCGGTGATTACCGGTCCTCCCGCGTACGCGTTGACCGAATGTGCGATCTCTGCGTCCGAGGGTGGCGCCTGCCCTGGATATGAGTGGTCGAGCAGGTAGGTGATCTTCTCGGCCAGCGAGCCCGGGATCTCCTGACCGGAGCCGGTTGCGCCAGCCTCGGGAGCATGAACATCGCGCCCGAAAGATCGCTCCTGGGCGGCCAGCAGCTCGTCAACGGTGACCCCGTACCCATCGGCCAGGAGATGAACGAACTTCTCACTCAGGCGGCGCTTCCCTCGTTCGGCGTTCGCCACAGGGCCGGCGCTCTTCGTCCCAGTCAGGTCCTTCGTTTGGTACTGGGAAAAGCCCGCGTCACAGCGAAGGTCGGCCAGATCCGGCAGGCCGGTCCGCGGGAACATGTGGTCCAGATCCTGACCGAGCACCCGCGCAAGAGCAGGAAGCCGCTCGGCGTCTGGTGACGAGTGACCGGTCTCCCAACTCGCTACCGCTGGGTCGGAGACACCAACCGCTTTTGCTACATCACTCTGCGTGAGATCTCGTGCGCGACGAACTTCGCGCAGGCGGCGTCTGTCGAACCGACGAGCAGCCATCGAGACCTACCCTCAGGGCATGGTTTCCGAAACAAAGGAAACATTAGCTAGTTGACTCGTTTCTCAAATCAGGATAGCTTCAGTTTAGCGAACCCGGGGTCGCGACGCACGCTCGCCCTGGGCGCACCCAGCAAGACAGACCGGCGCCCGAGAGTGTGACCTCTCGGGCGCCGGACAACGCGACCTTGTGCCCCGGCAAGGGCATTGAGACCGCCGCGAACCGCTCCGAACCTTTGCACGGGCTCTACCGGAGCGGCTGCACACAGGAGATTTTCGCATGTCCTCAGCCATGCGCGGACCTTCGGTCCGCACTACGTACCCCACTCTTCATACCCGACGCTTGGCCGAGCATCTGTCCGGGATGCTCCCTCAGGCCGCGACGGTGAAGGTCCGACTCCAGGGCCCTCAGACCGTTCGGCCTCACATAGGGCTGACGGCCCGCGATGCGGCCGGTGCCCGCATTCGCGTCAGTCGAACGCAGGCACTGACTGCCGCCCGCTGGATCATTCGGGCCCACCCGAACGCGGGGTGGCAGCGCCCTCGCACCTTCGACCTGCGTACCGCGCAACTCGACGTCCAGGCAGCGCGGTGACCGTGGCCCTGACCGCCGAGACAGCGACTGCTGGCTTCCTCGGGCCAAGCCACCCCGGACTGCATGAGCTCGCCGAAGCCTTGAAGCTGCTTGCCGGTGGTGAAGACGCAGAACCACCGATCCATGTTGGGTACGACGAGGCTGCTCGGCGGCTGAACATTCCTGAGGGCTGGCTCCGTGAGCGGATCGCCTCCCTGCCGCACCGCAAGCTGGGTAGATACGTCCAGTTCACAGATGGCGACCTGAGGGCGATTTCGGAAATGCATTTCGTGCAGCCGTGCGCTCCTTCCGGCAACGAAAAGGAAGCGCCGATTTTGCCGCTTCAGCCTTCCAAACGGTCACGCAAGTACTCCTGATCCCTATTGCACTCGCGCGACCAAAGTGACGAGTGTCGCATGCATCGCGAGACGAAATGCACACAGACATATACAGCCTCATCGAGGCTGCGCACCAGGGGGATTGGTCTCCCCTTCTCAGAGCAGCGGAACAGGTTCCTGGAAAGGATTGGGCGGAACACGCCCGATGTGCTGGCCATGATACGGAAATGTTCGTCCCGTTGGGGGATGGCCCGCACGAGGAACCTGATGAGGTGAAGGCCAAGCTGACCAAAGCGGGTATTTCACTGACTCGTCCACTCAGCCTGTGCGCGTCCTGCCCTTCGACGGTGGCTGCTCGGTGCCTAACCGAGTCACTTCGGCACGACGATGAGTTTGGTATTCGCGCAGGTTTGCTTGCCTCTGAGCGTTCTCCACTGCGTGTCGCGTGGCAGCAGCGCGTAGATGAGGAGGCCATTTCTGCCGCCCTGCGCGGATCAACCGTAGCCCTTAGCAAGGGTGAGCGGGACGCGGTCGTAGCACGCTATGCAGCTGATCCGTCCTCGGATCCCGCCGCCACAGCTCGGGGACTCGGAGTGACACGCGAATACCTCCGGAAGCTCGTCTGGCGGCACAGGAAGCGCTCAGTCGCGAAATCTTCCTCGTCTGCACCCAACACGGATGCCGCCTGAAAACCTTCACCTTCATGAGATCGGCTGATGAGCGAGATAGCAACAGCTCGGGTCTGGTCAGCATCGAGGTCCCGCAGGGGGTCTCGCCTAGTGATGCTTGCCCTTGCCCGAGAGGCGGACGATCAGGGAAAGGCAGCAGTGACTTTGGATGCGATATCCAAGCTCACCGGCCTTACTACACGAGGAATAACCAAATGCCTCGGAGACTTGGCGGCGCTTGGCGAACTCACCCATCAGAGTGGTGGTGGCGCTTCCAATCCCAACAGCTACAGGATTCTTCTCCTCGATCGCACTGAAGTTCCTACTACTGTGCCCAGAGAGAGCGAAGTGGGAACTTCGTTCCAGGACGTCTCTTCCCAGAACGCCCCAGCAAGTAGGAACTTGGTGCACGCAGAGTCGGAACTTTCTTCTTCAGGCGCGCGTGGTGGTAGTACTCCCTACGGGAGTACTACCACCACCCAAAAGCAAGCTAGCTTGCCGAGGTCCAGCCGCAAGCATCACGGCACTCCGCAAGACTCGGTAACAGTTCCCGAGGAAGCGAAGGAACTTGTTGCTGCGATGAGCGGCGCGGGAATGCTCGTTGGATGGCGACTCACCGAATCCGAATGGAGCCGGGTAACAGAACTTGTGGGTCGATGGGGCCACGAACGTCTGATGGACATGGTCGCTGGGCGCTGGAATGCAGAACGTCCGCCCCAGTCAGCCCGCTACCTACTCCGCATCTGGGCAGATCTACCGGCTGAATCCCCTGTCACGGCGTCACCCGGCAACGTCGTCCCGCTGCATCGACGGCCCGGCGGATGGATGCCTTTCCAGAACGCGGCGAACACCAGCGCCTACGAGAACGGATTTTGATCATGGCGGAGCCAAAGCGCGCGGGCAGCGCCAGGTCAATGCGCGCCCTCGAACGCATACTTGCGGCGAAAGGAATTGAACTCGTGCCCGGAGGCCTTGACGACGAGGAGGAGAACCCCGGCGACCGGGCGTGGCACCGTCGCCAACGGGCCGAGTACGCCTTGACCCGCTGGCGGACCGCCACCCCGCCTCGGTTCCGCGACGCCGAGGCGACGCTGCCGGAGGTTGCAGCTTGGGCCGATCACGCCCTGTCGGACAACGCTTCCGCGGGGGCTCTGCTCCTCGCCGGCCCCACGGGAACGGGGAAGACCCACCAGGCGTACGGAGCCCTACGGAGGGTCGCCGCCGGTGCACCGGAGAAGTTCGAGCTGATCGCCGTGAACAGCGCGGACATGTACGGAAGTCTACGGCCTTCGCAGGTGGCGGGCGCTGCGGAACGGGAACTGCGGCGGCTCAGTGAAGTGCAATTCCTGCTGCTCGATGACCTGGGCACGGCGAAGACCACGGAGTGGACCGAGGAGATCACGTACCGACTCATCAACTACCGGTACAACCGCTGCCTTCCGACGGTCATCACCTCCAATCTGCCTGCACGCGACGACCAGGGCCCTGACCTGACCGACTTCGTCGGCGGCCGGGTCGCCTCCCGCCTCGCCGAGATGGTGACGACGCTCGTGCCCATGGTCGGCATCGACCGGCGGCGCGGCGGGAGGGCGGCCTGATGCCCATCCGACTTCACTGTGCAGGCCGCGACACCTGCGGCAGCGCTGCTGCCCGCGTGTACGTCGGGCCCGGCAGCCCATACGCCAACCCCTTCGCCGCCGGGGATCGCGGCCCCTCGCCTCTCGGTCTGCCGATGGACTCGGCGGAGGCCGTCGACCTCTTCACCGCCACCCTCCGGGGACCGGTTGGACGGCGCTATGCCGCCCGGTTCGCGCGCGAGCTGCGCGGCCGCGACCTGATGTGCACCTGCCCCCTCCATATTCCCTGTCACGCCGATGTCCTGCTGCGCGTTGCCAACGGCCCCGGCTGCGCTGATGCGCCTTGCCCCCCGTACTACCTGGAAGGTCCCTGATGAGTCACCCGATCATGGTCGCGGCGGCCAAGCGCCTAACGACGGCCGAGGAACGGCGCACGGCTGCGCGGGAGAACGCCTTCCGGACGTGGGGCACCCGGTCGGTCACGGCAGCGTCGAAGTATGCGCGCCGCCTCCTGGGGGACGAGGCTGTCACCCTCGACTGGGAAGTCCTGGGGCTCCTCTCCTTCGAGGAGGACCTTCAAGCCTTCACGTCCCTCGACACCACCGGGGGCCAGCACCTTGAGCTGTACTACACCGATCAAGGCGGTACCGAGCGCATCCTGCTGCGCGTGTCCTGCGTGAGCTGCCCCAGTCAGCACGTGCATGAAGTGGCATCTCTGGAACAACTCGGGCAGCTTCTCTCACAGACCCCGGCCTGGCAGTCCATCGACCCGCGCAGCGGGGGCTCGTGCTGATGGATCGCGTCCACGTACGCCCGGCGGACACCGAAGCTCGGTCCGCAAGCAACCTCCGCGGGATGACGGCTTGGGATGGGACCGCGATCGTTCTGCTCGGCTCGGCTGGTTTCGCCTTCTCCTACGACGCGTTGCGGCAGATCGCCGTCGCGATTCACGCGCGGGAAACCCTCTCCTACCTCTTCCCGGTGTTCATCGACGGGTTCATTGCGTACGGCGTGCGGGCCATCGTGCTCCTCCGCAACCGCCACTTCGGCGCCCGGCTGTACGCCTGGGCCCTCTTCCTCGTGGCCACCGGGGCGAGCCTCGGCGCGAACGCGCTGCATGCCGTCACACTGAACCACGGTCCGCGCACCGAACGGTCCGCGCTGCACCTCACGGACAGCGTGGTCGGTGTCCTCTCGATGCTCGCGCCGCTGGCCTTGGCCGGGTCCGTTCACCTCTACATCCTGATGGCGCGGACCGCCGAACGAGCAGTCCGGGACCAAGCGGACAGCAGTTCCGGACCGTCCACCGAAACGTTCGATCACACCACGACATTGCCCTTCGGGCGCCGGCAGTCTCTCCTCCGTGGCCGGTGGGGACGGCAGGGGCCTCAGCGCGATGAAGTCCGTCCGTCCGCTGCGGACGACGCTGCCGGAACTGGGGTTGACCTGTGTAAACACAACGGCGGGCCGACAGGCACAGGGATCGTTGCACCGAGCCAAGAGCCCGGCGCCGCTCCGTCTCCGAGTGGCGCGGACCGCTCCGACGAGCGAGACGACCAGCCGGACGGACAGCTTGCCCCCGCCGCGGACCATGAGGCGGCAGCATCTCTTTCCACAGGGACGACCGCCACGACCACGGACCTGGCACGCACTCCTGCGGACGAGGAGAAGCCGTCCGTCCCGGACGGGGTCGAATCCACAGGGGCCCGGGAAGCCGACGTCGCGTGGCTGGACGAACTCCTGCCAATCGCGCGAGCCGCGTCCCGGCGTGCCGGACGGATCAGTCGTGACACGGTCAAAGCGGCCGTCCGGGCGCACCAGCCGATCGGAAACGACCGGCTCGGCATCTTGCTCGCTCGGCTCAAGGACGAAGAGGACACCGCGGCCCAAGAGCCCTCTGGTGCTTCCGGGGGCCTCCAGTGATCTCATCTCTCAGGTGGCGCACATCCGCTCCCCGCTCGCGCACCACCGGCGGTGGACGACCATGGAACCAGGAAGGACAGAACATGTGGCGAGGCCACCGGAATCCGGTGGAGAACTCCGCCCGTCACGAAGCTGAGACGCCCGCAGCGGCCCTCGTGCGCCACCTCCAAAGCGGTGGTGCCCTCGCACCAGTCCAGGTGTCAGACCTCCCTCTGGCCGCTGACGAGATGGCGCTTGCCGACGTCTCGTGCGAGACAGGACGGTTTTACGGCACGGAAGTTGTCTATCCGCGGGCACGTGCCGGCTACTACGAGGACCACCCGGCGTTCGGCCGACGCTGGATGTCGAATCCGCGGCTCGACGGCCGACGGCGACGAGAGGCGGAAGCCGCCGCCGAACCGTGCTGGCGCGACCGTGCCCCTGCCCGAGTCGTGCTGACTTCCACTGGCCTGCGGCTCCGCCCCGCCTACGCGCCCCAGACCTGGCTGCCGTTCGACCACTGCCTACTCACCGGGGTGACGGTGAGGGACAACGAGGTCGTGCTCTCCTACAGCGTGTGCGCTCCGCTGCTTCTTTCCGGTCCGGCCTCTTCCTGGCTCGGCGTCGCCATCGAGCACCTTCGTCGTGCCGCCTCGTAGCGATCTGCTGCATAAGTCCCCTCCACCGCAGAAGTCGGAACCTAATTCCTGGAATTAGGTTCCGACTTTTTCGCTGATTCGAGTTGTCCGCAGACCCCCTGCAAGAATTCAGGCACGAGCCAACGCCGCAAGGCGCTTGGCGAGCGTCGGAGACTCCGCGTCTCCGTGTCTTGTCTTTCCGAGAGGGACTGATCACCTTGATATGAGCAGCGGCTTCCCGCCGTACAAACCCGCTTACCCACGCCGCCATGTGCAGAGGAAGCGGACAGAAATATTGATCGCACGAATATCCACTCGACACCATAGAAGGGGACGCACCGGGTCCCGCTCCCTCCGGCATGCGCCGGTAACGATCCGCAGGAGAAGATTCCCCTCCTCTTCTCCTGCGAAGGGTGTTGCGGTCTCTGAGAAGGACCGCAACACCCTCTCTCCTCGCACGCTGCACCAAGGTTGTGGTTTCTCCATGCCTCGATCCATCCGATTCACACCTATACCTGCTGCTATCGGAGTCGTCGGGACGCTCGCCGCGCTGTCGGTTGGATGCTCCAGCTCGACGGATGACACCTCGAAGGAAGCGGTTGCGCAGTCGCACTCCGTCTCCGCAGGCAGCACCGAAACACCCACCCCGAAAGCAGGTCGACCCTCTTCTCCACCAAGTTCCTCTGTACCGCTGGAGGTTGAACGCACGGCCGGTGCGTTCACGACGGCCTACGCCGAGCACGATGCTCGCGACGGCCACGACGAGTCGTATGCCGACGCCGGCACCCGGGCGGCCAAGCTCGCTTCCGGGGAGCTGGTGGGCATCCTGAGCCAGAAGCGGCCGAGTCAGGACGGTCCGTGGGCGGCCCTGCGAGCCGAGAAGGCACGGCAGACGGTGAAGGTCACCTCTGTCGTCGTCCCTGACGGCGCGCCTGGCTTCCGCAAGTCCTCCGGCCTTGTCCGGGTCACGTACACCATCACGACGACTCCGAAGTTCGGGCAGGCCCGGCACAGCGACGAACACCTCGTTCTGCGCCTGGAGCACGCCTCCCAGGGCTGGCGCGTCGCCGCCCTGCCGTGGGTGTGACGGGACCGCGATGAACAAGGGCACACAAGCCGGTCTGGGTCTCCTGGCAGCCATGGTCGTCTCGGGCACCGCCCTGCTGACCACCTTCGGCGGAGCTGACAGCGCCTCTGCGAAGGAGACCGGTCCGGGCGGCGGCATCACCACGGACGCTCCCGTACCGGGCTGGGTCCGTGAACTGATCAACAAGCACGCACACGAGTGCTCGCAGGTCACGGCCTCGCTCCTGGCGGCCCAGCTCTACACGGAGTCCAAGTTCGATCCCGACGCGAAGTCCCGCGCCGGTGCACGCGGCATCGCGCAGTTCACACCCGGGACCTGGTCGCAACACGGGGTCGACGGGGACAGGGACGGGGTCAAGGACATCCGTAACCCGGCCGACGCCATCGCGGCGCAGGCGAAGTACGACTGCACGCTGGCCGAAGACGTCAAGAAGGTGCCCGGCGACTCGACCGAGAACATGCTCGCCGCGTACAACGCCGGCGATGGCGCCGTGACTCAGTACGGCGGTATCCCGCCGTACCCCGAGACTCGCGACTACGTACGGAACATCCGTCAGCTGGCGTCGAAGTGGGCAGCTGCGGTCCAGCCCGACACTTCGGCCGGTAAGGGCGCCGCTCGCGCGATCGCCGCCGCGAAGACGGCTTTGGGGACCCGGTACCGGTGGGGCGGCAACTGCGTCAAGCCGTATAAGGGCATGAACGGTTGCGACTGCTCCTCGCTGACGAAAATGGCCTGGTCCGCGGCTGGCGTGAACCTCCCTCGTGTCACGTACGACCAAGTCCACGCAGGGGCCGCAGTGAAAAGCATTTCTCAACTCCGCCCTGGTGACCTGCTGTTCAGCAATTCCGGAAGCGCGGGCCCCGAACACGTCGGAATGTACATCGGCAACAGCCAGGTCATCGAAGCCCCGTACACCGGGGCCCGGGTGCGGATCTCGCAGCTCAGCTACTGGAAGCCGCAGATCATCGCGATGCGGCACGTCGGCTAATCGCCCTTGTAGGTTCCGAATGGAGATGTCGTTGTCCAAGTGCCTTGTCATCAACTTGTCGTTCGGTCCAGCCGCTACTGGGCGGCGAGGATCGCCTCAAGAACGAACGATGCATCCGTCGGCAGGCCGTCGCCATCGCGAACCGCTCCGGCGCAGACGACCAGGGCTTTCCAGAGCGCCCAGCCTTGTCCACGCTCCCAGGTCGCTTTGTCTACCCCTAGCCGATCGCGGAACGCGGCCCGGCTCTTGCCGGTCAGCATCGTCCAGGCGATCGACAGATCGCAGGCCGGGTCTCCGACTCCGCAGGTGCCGAAGTCGATGACGGCCGCGAGCGCACCGTCCTTCACCAGAAGGTTCCCCGAGGCCATGTCACCGTGGAACCAGACTGGCTTACCGTCCCACGAGGCTCGCAACGCCCGTTCCCAGATCTCCTCGGCGGTCTCGGTCCGGATCAGGCCGTCCAACGTCTCCAGGGCTGCCCGGGCCCACCCGTCGTAGGTTGTCAGTGGTCCGCCTCGGAACCAATTGTGCAGTCCCGGGCCCGGTCCGCCTGTCGGGTCGATCCGCTGCAGGGACACGAGGAACTTCGCAAGGTGGATGGCGAACGCCGTCATGTCCTCGACGACGGCACGGGCCGCAGGCTCGCCACCGATCCACCGATAGACCGACCAGTTGTGCGGAAAGCTCTCATCGGGCACGCCTCGGGCCAGCGGAACCGGGACCTCCAACGGCAACGCGGGTGCGAGCACCGGCAGCCATCGGTGCTCCTTCTCCACCGCCAGCGCGTACTCCTCGGCAGTCGGTAGCCGCACCAGCATCTCGTCACCGAGGCGAAAGGTGCAGTTGTCCCAACCCTGTGCATCGACCGGCCGGACCTCAAGATCGGACCACTGCGGGAACTGCGTGGCGATCAACTTGCTCGCCACCGCGGCGTCGACTGGTTTCCGGTCCGGCAACGGCAAAACCTCGGGCGTCTCGTTCATCGGAGGCGACCGTACGACGCCTCATCAGATCACCACAAGCGATTTCCGATCGCCCCCAACTCAGACCGGGAACTGTCCGCCCTCCCGGCCCAAGCGGCTCGAAGCAATACACCACGGCCTGAGGAAAACGACAGATCTGTCGCACGAATCCTCGACAAGATGCCTGGACAGCACCACAAAACACCGGGTCACGTTCCCACCGACCGACAAGTCAAGCCGGAACCTACAGCCACCAAAATCGGATTCCTTTTCTCAAGCACCAAGGGAATGACTATGCACAATCTCCCATTTGCCGCCGATCCCGGTCTGCATTGGGCTTTCGCTTCAGGGGCCGACGTCGTGTCTGGAGTGAAGCCGGACTGGGGTCCCTTCGGGAAGCTGGGGACGACCGCCACCGTGATCCTGAGTGTTATGGCGGCCGTCGTGCTCGTCATCGGCGCCGGCGCGTTCCTCGCTGGCATCGGGAAGTCGAAGGGGTGGTTTGGAGAGGGCCATTCCATGATGGACAGTTCGCGGGGCAAGGGCATGATGGTCGGCGGCCTGGTGTGCGTCTTCCTCGTGGCGTCTTTCGGCACGATCTTCGCCATCACGTACGGCATGGGTGTGTGACCCATGGCTTCCGGATTCCGAAGGAAGAACGGTTCCTCCGCAAAGGAGGCCGGAGCAACCAGTCCGTCCGCGAGGCTCTGGGGTATCGCCGCCGGTGGAGCAGCTGCTGTCACCGCAGCCGGGGTGCTCGTCAGCCTTGCCACGGGCAGCCCGCCCGCTCCCGCACCCACTGCGCCATCACCCGCCCGCTCGGCCCCGCAGGCGAGCGGGGAGCGTGGGCGCGTGGTGCACGGCGTACCCGTGGGCTACCCGCACACGCAGGCCGGCGCCAAGGGAGCGGCAGCCAACTACACCACCGTCAGCGGCAGTGCCGCGTTCCTCACGGACACGGACGTGCGCCACCGAGCGGTGTCGGTGATGGCGGCCGACGGCGCGGACAGGACCGTGGCGGAGAAGGCCGACCAGGACGCTCGCCGTGCCGCCACCGCACTGCGCGGGGATAACGCCAGGCTCCACCCGAAGCAGGCCATCACCCGTACCGGCGTGCTCTCCGCTCACGTCCTCAACTCGAACTCGCATGGGGCGATGGTCCGGCTGTGGACCACGACGGTGCGCGGCAGCGCCGCCGGACATGCGACCCCGAAGTCCGCGTTCCGATCGGTAACAGTCACCCTCACCTGGGAGTCCGGCGACTGGAAGCTGAAGAGCACGTCCAGCACCAGCGGGCTCGTCGCCCCGACCGACGCGCAGCAGGCGTCCAACGTCACGAGCGACTTCTCCGGCTACATCCCATCCGCCGCTGCCGACCCGGTACTGAGCGGCACCACCGGGGCGAACGGCTTCCCGAGCAACTACGCCCGAAGCGAGCACGGCGCGCACGCCGCAGCCGTCAGTGCCACGGCGCTCTACGGCGACCCGCGGTTCTTCACCGATGAAGGTTGGCGGCACAGGATGCTGGCCGCTACCGCCGCTCCAAGCGTGCTGGACGCGGTCACGTCGGATACGGACTCGACGGCGAGCCTGGTCATGGAGAACCGCGGGGTCGGTGCCGACGGCAAGACGGCGGACGGCAGCGAGCTGGTCACGCGGACGGCGGTGCTCGCCACCCGGTCCGTCTCCTACTCGAACGATGCCGCGAGCGTCGAGCTGTGGACCGCGTCGGTGGGCGGCGTCGCGGGCAGAGACGAGACCGAGCGTCCGCAGATCGCGTACCTGCGGATGACCGTCGACCTCACCTGGAGCGGCGGCACGTGGAAGACGACGGCCGTCACGCCCTCCGCCCCCCTCGTTCCCTCACCCCCCACCACCATGGAAGCCTCACCGGCCGACGACTTCGCTGTCGTGGGAGGTGCCAGCAATGCGCCTCCGCTTGCGTGACGACGCCCCTGGCCTCCTCACCATCGAGCACCGCACACCGAGCCGATGGGGGCGCCGTCTGCAGACGGTGGCCATGGTCAACGTGATCATCGGGTTCGCCTTCGTCCCGTCCGCGGTCGCCAATCCCCTCTGCTACATCCCGCTGGTGTGCAAGGCGAAGGCCGCCATCGACTTCGCCACAGACCCGCTCGGCTTCCTGCTCCAGAAGCTCACCGAGGCGAACATCTGGTTCTTGCGCAAGATGCTGGAGCTGATCCAGAACACCACAAAGATCGACCTCACGAGCAGCGGCTTCCTGAAGCAGTACGCGATCATCTTCGCCGCCTCCAGCCTGCTCACCGTGGCGCTGTGGCTAATCGCCGTGGCCAAACGAGCGGTCCGCGGCGTCAGCGTTACCACCGCCGTCTCCGAGGCCGTCGGCTTCCTGCTCCTCCAGTTCGTGGTCAACGCGATGACGCCAGGTGCCATCGCTCTGCTGATGAAGGCGATTGACGAGGTCACTGCCGTTTTCGAGCCGTACGCGACCTCAAACTTCAGACCCTTTTTGGAGAACATCCTCAAGGTCATGGTGGCGAAGCCGAAGCAGGGCGTTGGTCAGCTTCTGGTCGTCAACCTGATCATGCTCTGCGGCGCCCTGCTGATGTGGGTCGAGCTGCTGATCCGCAGTGCGGCGATCTACGTCGCCGTCGCGCTCGGCCCCATCGTGAACGCTGGGCTCGTCGACCGGGACCTATGGGGCAAGAGCAAGAAGTGGGCCGGGGCGATCGTCGCGATCGGCCTGAGCAAACCGGTGCTCTTCGCCCTGCTCGGCCTGGGCGGCGCGATCCTCAGCGACTCCTCGGGCAACATGGCGGATGCGGTCTCCAAGACGCTGGTGGGCGCGCTGATCCTGCTGCTGGCGGTGTTCGCCTCCAGCACGCTCTACAAGTGGGTCCCCGCCTTCGGCGACGAGATGGCGCAGCTCCACCACGGCCGGAAGAACGCCCAGTCCTCGGGCCCGGCCGCCGCGATCGACGGTCCCGGCCAGCACGCGAACCGGGCCATGGCCACCCACGTCCAGGACTCCTTGGTCGGCGGCGGTTCGACGGCCACCGCAGCCAAGAAGCAAGCGGCCACAATCACCGGACGCGGCGGCACGGCCGCTGCCGGGCCGGTCGGCGGTGTGGCCGCTGCGGCCAAGGCCGGCGTCGACATGGCGAAGGCCAAGGCCGCGAGTTCTCCCGGCGTGCAGGGTGCCAACGGCGGTTCCGAGCAGAGCCAGGGACGGCAACGCGACGACGCCCGTCCCGGACCGTCCGGCGCACCGGTCGTCGGCTCGACTCCGGACTGGTCCTCCGCAGGGAGTCACGCCGCCTCCGGTCGCCCCGCCGCATCGGCTTCCTCTCAACCCGGGGCTCCTTCTCCCCCTTCGTCCGCCTCAGGAACCGCTTCGGGCTCCGGGCCCTCGGTGACGCCCACACCGCCTTCACGGCCGTCCGGTGGCCAGACCCCTGGTGGGCCGAACCCCAGCAAGGACCAGTGAAATGCCTCGTACCTATCAGTTCGGAAAGCACCGCCCGACGGGTCTGGTGGGCCGCCGCAACCTCGGCGAACAGGTCGTCCTGGGCGGGGGCGCTGCCACCGGCCTCATGCTCGGCTACCTCTTCAACGGCGCGACGGCCATCGCCGCGATCAGCCTCGTGATGCCCATCCTGCTCGCGCTCGTCGTCGTCTACGCCCCGTACCGGCCGAAGGGCACGTCCCAGCGGCGGACGCTGTACCGGTGGTGGAGGATCAACCGCTACTACCGCCGTGCGCTGCGCCGTACGGGCGGCGTGTGGGTGTCCCCCGCGATCGAGGCCGGCGTGGGCCGCGACGGCACGCCGCCGGACGCCGCGCTGGCGGAACCGGAGGGCATCGCGGGGATGTCCTGGGTGCCGGTCACGGTCCGCGGCCGGCAAGCGGTCGCTGTCCTCCAGCCGGAGGCCCGTTGCGTCACGGCCACCCTGGAGATCGCCTCCCCCGGCCTGGGCGGCAAGGAGGTCGGAGAGCAGGTCGTCGCTCTGGAGCGCTGGGGCGAACTGCTCGACGCCTTCGGCAACGTCGAGGAGCACCCGGTTAAGCGGGTTCAGGTGCTCGCTCGGCAGATGAAGTCCGATCCGTACGCCCATCAGCGGTTCGTCGCCCGGCGCGACGAGTCCGCGGCGACGGCCGCCGCTCCGCAGTGGCTGAAGGACTCGTACGACGTGCTGTCCACCGCGGTCTCGACCTCGGCGGAAGAGCACCGGTACTACATCACCATCCACGCGAAGTTCACCCGCGACCTGGCGGCCGACGGCGCCGCCCGCGGCACCGGTGACGAGGGGATCGCGGCGGCGATGGCCGCATACCTGGAAGAGCTGTGGTCCCGCGCGGAAGATGCCGATCTCTCGGTGATCGCACCGCTGGACGAGGGACGGATGACCGCGTTCATCCGCAACAGCTACGACCCGGACCACCCCATCTGGGACACGGACCTCCCACGGCCGCATGCCTTCCCCCGCAACATCGACGTCCGCCAGGGCACGCACCTGGCCACCCGAGCAGCAGGGTCCACGGACCGTTGGTTCCACGCCACGGCGGCCGTCGTCGGCTGGCCCACCACACCGGTCGGACCCGACTTCCTCTCTCCCCTGCTGATCGGGATGCCCGACGTGGTCCGAACCATCTCGATCACCCAGCAGCTGGAGCCGAACGACAAGGCAGTGGAACGCATGCTCGCCGAGGACACCAACAACCAGGCGGAGATGCACCGCGACCGGATGCGCGGGAAGAACATCGACCCGCGCGACCAGATCGCGGCCAGCGCCACCGGCTCCCGGGGCATGGCCCTGGCCTCCTCAGGTGCGGCCGGTTCCGCGGTCGTCGGCTACATCACCATCTCCTCGCGCAGCGCCGAAGAGCTGGAACGCACGAAGCGCACCACAGCCTCTCGCGCCCGCAACTCCCACCTGCGGGTGGAGTGGCTGGATTTGGAGCACGCCCGCGCCTTCGCCACCACTCTGCCCTTCGCCGGAGGCATCAAGTGACCGACCTGCTCGACCTCGCCCCGCTGTCCCCGATGTACGAGACGGTGCGCCGTCCGCTCTACACGGAGACGACCACCAGCCAGGCCCTGTACCTGCCCATCGCGCCGCCGACGCTGGGCACCGCGGGCGCGATCATCGGCCGGGAACTGTACTCGGGGAAGGCGTTCATCTATTGCCCGTTCTCCGCGTTCGGTGACGGCCTGCCGGGCGGGAACATGATCGTGATGGGCGATACGGGCCGGGGCAAGTCGGCGCTCACCAAGACCTACGCCGCCCGGCAGATCCGGCTCGGACGTCAGGTGGTTGTGCTGGACACCAAGGAGCAGAAGGAGCGGGAGGAAGGCGAGTGGGCCGCGCTGGGCCGCTCGCTGACCGGGAAGGCTCCGGTCAAGTTCGCACCCGGCGGCGGGCGCGGCGCTTCCTGCATCAACCCGATGGACCCCGCGATCGCGGGCAAACGGCAGCTCGAACTGGTCCGGACGATCGTGGAACTCGGGCTCGGCGCGCCGCTGGACGAGTTCGCCGGTTCGGCCCTGCGCCTGGCCATCCGCCGGGCTCACCAGCGCGCAGGCGCTGCCGGGCGCACGCCCGTCCTTGCCGACGTCGCTGCCGCGCTCCGGTCACCGGAGGAGGCCGATGCGGCGGCCAAGCAGCGGACACGGGACGAACTCCTCGCAGACGGCCTGGAGGTGTCGTACGTCCTGGACCGGCTCTGCGGCAGAGAGCAGGACGGCGCCACCGGTGACCTCACCGGCATGCTGGACGGGCCGACGAGCCTCGGCGTGGACCTTGACGCCGACATGATCGTCTTCGACCTCACGAAGGTGCCCAGCGGCGGTGTCGCCATGACGATCCTCGTCGCAGTGATCTCCGTCTTCCTCGAAGAGGTCTGGCTGCGCCCGCAGTGCGAATGCGGCACCGGACCGGGCCAGCACGAGCGCGTTGTGGTGGACGCGGACTCCGGAGCGTGGGAACTCGGGCCGAACCCGGAGTCGGGCTGCCGCCGCTACACCCAGCGCAAACGCATCCTCGTCTGCGAAGAGGCGTGGCACATCCTCGGCACTCCCCAACTCGCTTCGTTGTTGGAGAAGTTCCTCAAATTCGCTCGCGGCTACGGACTGAGCTGCATCTTCATCGTCCACCACCTCTCGGACATCGACGACAGCCCGGAGACGCAGGCAGCCCTGAAGATGGCGGACACGATCGTCATCTACGCGCAGAAGAAGTCCGAGGCCGAAGCGACGGTGTCCCGGCTCGGCCTTCCGACCTGGACAGCCGAGCACATCATGCGCCTGCGCAGGGGCATCGCGCTCTGGAAGGTCGGAGAGGTCATCTACCCCGGCGTCCAGCACCTCCTGGTCGAAGCAGAGCAGCACCTGTGCTTCTCCTCCGGCTCCATGACGGACCTCACCAGCACCTCGCCCGACACCGAATGACCACGCCCCCACCACCGACGCCGTCCACGCAGATGCGGAGCACACCTCCTCCATGACCATCAACACCGACGAGACCACACTCCCGGCCGACGGGCACGCAGCGCGGCAGGACATCGACCAGCTGCACGCCGATGCCCTCGAACTCGCCCAACGCACGAACGCGCTCGCCACGACGCTGGACCGCGGCGCCTACTCCGCCGCCGGTGGCCGCGTCCGCACGGCCGTCACCCATATCTGGCGAGCCGCGGAAGACCTCCACAGCGCCTTCCACACAGCTCCTCCGCGCTGCGCCGGACCCTACGCACCCCTCTCCCGGCTCTGCGGCCGGCGCATGCGCTACCTCGCAGCACGGGTCGCACGGAGGACCGCGTAGTGGAGGAGTTCACGCCGAGCGGCATCTCACTGATCCTCTACACCGTCACCGCCGTGGGCGCGCTGGGCCTGCTGGCGCTCTGGGTCCGGATGAACCGGGCCCAGCGCAACGCCGGGCTCGCCACCAAGGCCCACCTCAAGCGCCACCTGTCGGCCAAGACGGTCCTGAAGGCCACCGAGATCCGCCCCTCTCTCACCGGCGGAGAAGACCCCCGCGCCCGCACATCAGCGCTGAGCCTCACGAAGAACCGCTCCGCCGGTTCCTGACAGCGCCTCCTTCGTCCCTCTCCGGAGCACGTCATGCACGACCTCGATCCTCACGACTTCGGCTATCCGCTGGGGACCTCACGCCGCCCCAAGGGCGTACAGCTGTGGTCCCGCGCCGACAAGGCATGCCGGGTCATCGGCCCCATGGGCAGCGGTAAGACCATGCGGTTCTTCGCCCCGACCATCCGCCACTGGACCGGTCCGGTCCTCGCCACCTCGACCAAGCCCGACCTCGTGGAACTCACCCTCGACGCACGGCGGCGTGATGGCCGACCGGTCATGGTCTTCGACCCGCAGAACATCGCCCCCGCCCTCCCCAGGTTCCGATGGACGCCGATCACGGGCGCCTCGGAAACGGAGATCGCGATGATGCGAGCCAAGGCATTCGTCGCCGGGTCCCGCATCCCCGGATCGGCGGCCCAGTCCAGCGAAGGCAGCGCCTTCTACAAAGGGCAAGCGTCCAAGGTCCTCGCGGCGTTCCTCCACGCCGCCGCCCTGGATGGCGCCGCCCTCGACTGGGTGCTGAAATGGGCCAGGAAGCTGACCGACCCCGTGCCGCTCGGCATCCTCAATGCCCACCCCGGCGCCGGCCCCGGCTGGGCGGACATGCTCCGGACGGCCGCCACCGGTGACAGCCGTACCGTCGGCAACACGGCCGCAACCCTCGACGCGGCTCTCGAACCGCTCATGCACCAGTCCGTTCTCCAGGCCCTCCAAGGAGACGGCGAGGACCCGACAGACTTCCGCGAATTCCTCGACGCGGGAGGCACCCTCTACCTATTGGGCAAAGACTCGGAGGTCAGCTCCGTCGCACCCTTGACCACCGCGGTGACCGAAGACCTCCTGGACATCGCCGAAGCCCACGCCATCGCCTCTCCAGCAGGGCGGCTCGACCCCCCTCTCCTGGCTGCCCTGGACGAGGTAGCCAACGTCGCGCCCATCCCCTCGTTGCGCCAACGCGTCGCCGACGGCCGGGGCCGCGGCATCACGGTGCTCTACGGCCTCCAGGGCTGGGCCTCCGCCCGCGCTCGCTTCGGTGAGGACACCGCGAACGAGCTGGCGTCGTTCACCAACCACATCATCGCGTTCGGCGGTGCGAAGGACCCCGCGTTCCTCAAGGACATGTCCGACCTCTGCGGCCAGGTCGAGCGCGTGCGCACGACGAAGACCACGACCGGCGGAGACCGAGACGGACGCTCGACCGCCACACACATGGCCCTGGAGCCGGTTCTCCGTAGCGACGAGATCAAGGCCCTCCCCGAAGGCCACGCCCTGGTGCTCGCGGACAACCTCCCTCCCGTCATCACCCACCTCGACGGAATATGGGCCTGGGACTACTGGCCCGACATCGAGGACCACGTCCGCGACCTTCGAGCAGCCAACGAAGCAGAGCGTTCACGGCAGGACGCTGCCAAGCGGCGCCAGGCCGAGGCGCACGCCGCCGCGTGGAGCGACCGCCAGGAGGCGACTGCCGCATGACCACGAATCCGGTCGCCCGACTCGCTCCCTTCCCCGAGCCGCCCGCGCTCATCGCGGACTACATCGCGGCCCGGAGCGCTGAGGAGTCGGTGGTCGACGGGCCCACGCCGTGGGATGTTGGCGCCCTACCCCCAGAACTGATCGCCCCAATGCCCATCTGGCTGGACGCGGTCTGCCGGTGGCTCAACCAGACGTACGCCTGGCAGCCGCAGGACGTGATCCCGCCCTGCTGGAGAGAGCACGACCACCTCGTATACGAGATCGCCGCCCTGGCCTTCGCGAGGACCGACGCGATCCAGGACGCCGGCTCGGCGGTGATCTGGCACGAGCAATACGACCGCTTCCTCACCCGGATGAACAAGGCCCTCGGCAAGGCTGGCGACGAATGCCGAGTCGGGCGGCACGACGACCGTCCCGCACGCTTCCAGCTCGCCGCCTGGCCCGCAGAGCCCGCCAACGGCTCGGGCAAGCCGAAGTCACCCGACATGGTTGAGGAGACAGCGTGATGATGACGAACCCGGACGTCGTCTTCGCCATGGAGTCACGCCGCCGCTTGGTCGCGCGAAGCGGCTGGGAACAGGAAGAGGCTCGAACCGTACTCCGCGACCTCGGCTGGGAGTGGGAGGAGGAGCTGCACGCGTTGGTTCCGCCGGACGACGTAGCCGAACCCGACTCTGGCGTACAGGCCGTTAAGGAACTGCACCTGCATGGGTATCGCACCGGATTTGCAGTGGGACCGTATGGTGCAATGCGGCTGGATCTGGAACGCGCGGAACAAGTCTTCACCAAGATCGCGGCGGGGCAGTCACCCGACATGCAGAACGGTGAGACGGCACGCGAAGATCACTCCACGGAGACGACACGGCGTGATGAGCCTGTGGGCTCGAAACCGCAGCAGCGGTCGCCGTACAGGTGCAGAGCGGCGTCCGAGCAGGTCGCCTCATATGTCAGCCACGAATCCCCGCCTGTTTGACCGCAACAGCAGGCCCCACTCTGACACGGACAGTAGGACCATCGGTGAACGTGACGGTGAGGCCGTCTGGACGGCGTCCCCGAGCCAGGCCGATGAGGCTATCCAGAGTCCAGAAACCGCTTCGCGGGCTAGACAGACCTGCGTCAACCCAATGACCTCACTGGTGTGATGGACAACACACACCCAAACTGCGGAAACTTTGCCGGATATCGGCCAGGCCACGACCGTAAGGAGAAAAGGTCACCAACCGCCGAGGAGCCTGTAGCCCATGACCTCCCACTGCACCCCAAGCCTCAAGGCCGACGTGCCCTCATGGGTAGACGAGTTGAGCATGGCCACGGCTCAACTATTGAACGCTGCAGATAGGGCGACCCCTCCGCGGATCCCGGGAGTACGTGCAACCCTAAGGGTCACTGACGATGTCAGGGGCTCAGCCATCATCGACGTCCACGCCGACGGTACCGTCGCGGCGCGTAGCGGAGGCCCACACTCCACACGGGCATTGCAACACTGGTCCCAGGCGCCTGGGCCTTATCTTCAAATCGTTTCGTACGACGTCGCTGGCTCCAACTCGGGTTACCCGAACGTCGCGGCGCTATTGGGAAGTCGTGTCATTCATGCAGATGCGGACGTGCCTCATACGCTGACGGCACTCGGCCTCCGCCGGGCACTGTTGTCCGACCAACGCTCCGTGTCTGATAAGGACGACATGGTGGACTCCTTCGCCACAACAGTGCTCGGCCGACGTGGCGCACGGTGGCGCGAAGCCGTTTCGACCGCGCTTCTGAGTGACTGGGCGGCTCCCTTCTTCGATGGCGCTCCCCTCGGGCCAGCGGCCTTGGACCGACTCAAGGTGGAGGCCGAAAGGGTGCATCGCCAGTTACTGCCATTGTGGCGGCGCCGTACTCACGGCTCGCGCCTGCTACTGCTCGACACCCCGCTGGGCGATGGACTCTGCCTCTTCGACTTGCTGGCCAGTCGGCCCGACCAGCAGACTTTGGCCAACACAGAGCCCGACGACGCCCGACTCGCCGCCCTGCTGCAAGCACTGCACCCGCTCGAAAAGGCGGTCGCCCTCTCCTGGGCCCACCCCCGGGTCGTCACCTGGGCCGAAGCCGCCTGGCTCGCTGGGGCTCCCGACCCAGCCACCACCGGAGAGCGCGTACGCCGTAAGGTCCGGCGCCTTGCCGCCGAGCAGCAACGGCGTCGCGCCCAACAGCAAACGGTCCATCACCGGGCGAAGCCATCCTGACGGCACCCTCCCTCGCCCCGGCGGTCAGCGCTGACCGCCCCTCCGCCCTAGCTTGCGTCGGCATCGACCGTTGGACCACATCACCAGGGGGATGAGCGCCGATAGCGCTAACCGCGCCATCAAGCGGATCTCAATGCATGCCAGCACACAGCGGGGAACAGCTACAGAGCTCGTCGCTGGTGGGGTCAGGTTTCGTATGGGTCCTCCCCTGCCAGAAAGGAGCGCCACCTGGCTACGGGCAGTTGTTGCAAGACTTGCAAGTTCGTTCTGTCGCAGGTCAAGCAGCGATTTTGAAGCCTGGCGCATCCGTAACGGGCCCCAGCTACATGCAATACGTCCTGCGATGGGAGAGGTGGTTCCTTGTGGACTGTTATCCAAGGCGTTTCCGCTGACGTGGGGTGGCCACCTGTGCTGTGGGTTTTCCCAGGTCAGGAGCCAGTGAGCTGCGGTGTGGATCGCGTCGCGTTGGCCGGGAACGGTGTGTCCCGCTCGGTGGGCTGTGGCCAGGAGCGCGAGGGGGCCGGCAATGCCGTGAGCGAGGCCGGTGGTAGCGGCGCCGGAGGGCGGGATGCGGACGGTGGGTGGATGAAGGGCTGCGGGGAGCCACCAGCCCGGCCGGGTTCCGATAGGCGTGAGGATCATGTGCGTGAGGGCTGTCAGCGCGGCGTGGAGTCCGGGTTCGGCGTCGGCGCGGTGGCCGCGGTTGTGGGCGGCGAGAAGGACGCGTCCGATGCCGGTGAGCCCCTTAATTGCGTCGTAGACCGCCCACGGGGTGGCTTCCGCGCGAGCGGCGCGTTGGTAGTGATGGCGGGCGAGTGCGGCGGCCCGGGCGGAGAGCCACGCAGTGGCCCGGGACAGTAGGGCCTGGTGCGGGTCGTGGGACGGCAGGTAGCCGGTGCCGATGATCAGGGAAGCGGCCAGGGATCCGGGCCCGGTGTGGATGCCTTCTGGAGGCGCCTTGCCCAGCGATCGGGCGGCGGCATCCCAGTGGGCCGCGGCCGTTTTGGCCGCGCCGGGTTCGGTCTCGGCGAGGCAGGCGTGCAAGAGCGCGGTGCCGGCGAGTCCGTAACACAGGGTGTGGGCGGCTCGGTCCGATACGGAAGCCGCGACATCGGCGGGGTTGCGCAGGTCGCAGGCGATGTCCAGGGCGCGTGCGGCGGCTTGGGCGTGGGCAGTGGTGTTCATGGGCGGTGCAGGAGGTCGGTGGCCAGCGTCCGCATTACCTGCTCGGTTCCTGGGCCGAGGGTGAGCATGCGGTTGGCGTGCATGTGGATGACGTCGCTGGCGCATCGGACGGCGAACTGCTGGGGAACGGCGTCGCGGTAGACGGTCAGCGCAGCGCGGCGATCTGCCCACGCGGCAGTCAGATCAGCGGGGATGAGTGCGTCGGGGCCTATGTTGGCGAGGCGGGGGCGTAGGACGTCGCGGTGGCGGCGCTGGTCGCGGGTGAGGTGGCCTGGATTCAGAGCGGAGTGGGGTTGGTCGGGAGCCAGAGTGCGGGCGACTTCAGCTGCGCCGACGGCGGCGATGAGGAGACGTTGGTCCTCGGTGAGGGGGAGGACGGCTAGGGCAAGGCGGCTGTCGGAGAAGAAGAGGTTTTCGACGGCGGTGATGGCCTGCGGCCCGCCGTAGCGCTCGATCTCCTCCTCGTACGGCTCCAGGCGCAGAGCGCCGGGTCCGAGGAGGCCGCGGTGATGCATCCGGTCGGCGAGGCGGGCCAGTTCGGGCTGGATGCGGGTGGCGAGAACGTGGGGACCGGCGTGGAACCGCAGGCGCAGGTGGGGTCCGAGGGCTGGTGTGGTGTAGCGCAACCAGAACCAGCGGTCGACGCCGTCGGGGAGGCCGGTCAGCAGCGAGGCGAGTTCGGCCAGGACGGTGTTGTGGAGGTGGCCGGGTGCGCGGAAGGCGGCGGAGAGCCAACTGCTGCCCGGCAGGTGGATGCCGGTTCCCGCGGCGCGCAGCGTCCGCCGCGGGTCCGAGGGGGCGGGCTGGGGATTGTTACGCCGGGTGAGGGGAACGACAAGGTCGATCAAGTGGCGGGCACCGCTCGGGCCGTCGATCACGGCCAGTTCCTCGGGTGTGGCGAGGGGTTCGGCCAGGGTGCGGGTGCCGCGGTGGATGCTGCGGCGCAGCAGCTCGCGGTGGTCGGCCTGGCGCAGGTCGAGGGGAAGACGGCGGTCGGCTTCCTCGGCGACCAGCACGGGCGGGGGCGCGGGACGGACGGTAGTGCGCCAGGCCGCCAGGTGGGTTTCGAAGGTGGCGCGGTGATTCGCGGTCGTGGTGAGAGAGTTGGGCAGGCGCCAGCGGGCGGGGGCGATGAGGATGTCGCGGTAGCGCACGCGGGGGGTGTAGGGCCAGTAGGACAGCGGGCCCCAGTTCCAGGGGTGCCAGGGTCGGGTTCCGGTGTGGCCTAAGAGGTGGAGGAAATAGGCGGCCGGGGGCAGGAGCCGGGGAGCGAGCCGGTTGTAGAGCATGGGTATCACCGGCCTGTCGTGGCGGATGGACCACAGCTGTAGATGGGTTCCCGTGGTTGTCACAGCGAGGTCGTGGGGGAGGAGATCGCCGGGGCGAGCGGGGACGTCGAGCGGGATACGCCAGGGCGCTGTGCCGGTCTCGGCCGCCAGCGCGCCCGCAGATGTTCGGGGTCGGCAGACGATTTCCGCGATCATGGGGCCGTTGCCGGTATCGGGCTCTTCGCGGTACGCGAGGCCGGGGAGCCACCGTATCCAGCGGCCGGGTGCGGCTCCGGCGGTCTGGGAGCCCGTGCCAGGACAGACCGCGATCCGCAGTCCGTTCTCGTCGCGCAGCAGTTGGATGTGGATCTCGGCGGTGCGTGGCGGCGGCAGGGGTGAGGGGTTGGTGAGCTGGTCGACGTGCTGGTCGATGAGGTTGATTTCGTCCTTGCCGTCGGACAGGGCATCGGCAAGCAGGCTGGCCAGCGCGGCGGTGTGGCGTGCGTCGCGGGCCTCGTCGGTGCCGATCGCGTCGTCGGGGCCGGGTGGGCCCAGGCCGGTGACGGGGTCGAGGACCTCCAGCAGCGGCACGAGCCGGTGGCGGCCATACGCGGCGCAAAAGCGCCGGTGATAGCCGTTCAGCGGACCGGCCCGGTGGCCGATTCGCCACAACAGGGAGGCAGCTTCCGCCGCTTGCTCGCCCACTGCGGGCGGCAAAGCGATCTCGGCGTCGGCGAGGGTATCGACGGCCAGCGGCCGACTCGTGTGGTGCAGCGCGTCGGCCAGGTCACGGGCCTCCTCCAGCAGCTTTCGTCGGCGCGGGCTGCCGGGCGGGTGCGCATCGCACTCGTCCAGCAGCTCATCCAGGCGGGCCAGGTGAGCCCGTGCTGACACCGTGGTCGGAAGCTTGTTCAGGAGGTGCTTCAGCGGGTCAGCGCGCAGGTCGGCGGGGAACAGGTCGGTCCGCAGCAACCCGGTGCCGATCATGTCGAGCACGGCTCGCCTGGCCTGATCGGGGGTGGCGCCGGGATGGCGACGGAGAAGTTCCGCGAGCAGGTCAGCGGCCGACGCACCGGCGCGGCTGGCTTCCAGCAGCCAGCGCGAGACCCCTGTTGCGCGCACGCTGGAGAACTGCGCCCCTGCGGAGGCAGGCCGCTCGACCTCCAGCCGGTCCCCTCGGGCAGTGGCTGAAGACGCGGCGGTCAGGGTGAGCGCAGTCAGCAGATCCCGCTCGTCACGCAACAGCCGGTCGGCCATCGCCGTCAGCCAGCCCGGGCTGAGGGTCGTGACGGTCCGGTGGCCATCCCCCAGCCGCATGGTGGGCGCCGGGGCGGTGAGCGTCGCGGGGGCGACCCCGGCGAACACCCCATGCGGGGTGGTACGCGCACGCGAGCGCAGATCGTAGGCGCAACGCGTCGCCCGTCCGCGCTCCGTCCCCTCGACGACGGCCTGCGCAGCGCTCCGGCTGGCCAGGAACACGCCCTCGTCCAGCAGGCCGTCGCGGTCGCCATCAGCGGGATCGACGGAGTACGGGCGCAGCGGGATTCGGGCCATCGCCACATGGTGGGGGTCGAAGAACCGGCGCATCACACCATCCGTCGAAGAGGCCGATCGGGAGTGGGCCGGGCGCGTGCCGCGCCCGGCCCCGAGCGCATGTATCAGCAGCCGGTCGTCGGACCCTGCGGCGGTGACTCCCCGCAGCCGTCCCCCGTGGTGTCGCCCTCGTCGCCGTCCTCGTCGCCGCCGAGCCAGACCCCCAGCCTTCCGATCTCCTCCTCAGCAGGGTCCAGGTCGAAGGCGTCGACCAGTTCGTCGGGCAGTTCCTCCATCGGTACCTGCTGTGTCGGTGGTGCCATCTCTACTCCCTCCACTCGGGCCTCCCGGGCTTCAGCGCCAGGAGGCGTGGACCCGGACCGCCCCAGCAGGGGCCATCCGGAGCTTCAGGTGATCACCAAACGCACGCTGGGCTTGTCAACGGTCACCGTCCCGAGCTTGGGCTCGTCCTCACCACGACGGTAGGCACGCACGACGGGCTCACCCGCGTCCCTGGCCTCACGATCGAAACGGCCGACAGCATCGGCCAGGCGGGCGGCCAATCGCTCGCGGCCCGGGCCATGGGCGATCACGCCCAGCTCGTAACGCTCCTGCGCGGCCCGCGGGGCTCGGCGCAGCGTGACGTAAGCCAACGAGTCGTTGCTCCACGCGGCGGGTGCGCCGCTGCCCAGCACCCAGCCGACCAAGCCGCGCTCGGCCGCGGCCGGCGTGGCCCGCAGCCTGCCGTATGGGGCGACTGCGCCCGCGAGCCACACGTCCAACCGCGGCAGTAGTCCTTCCGAACCGCTCAGCTCCACCCCGGTCCACTGCTCATGCCGGGGGCCAGCGAATGCCTCGGCCAGTGCTTCGGCGTCGGCGGGCTGGTCCTCGTCGACGACCAGCCGCACGTCCTGCCCGGCCAGGCGAACGACGTGGGGCGCGTGCGTGCTGTCGCCCTGCATCGCGACGAAGCCGGAGACGATCAGCGTGTCGCTGCGCAGACGCTCCTCCTCGCGGGCGAAGGCGATGGTGCGGGAGAGACCGCGGAACCGCAGCGGTACCACCAACCGCCCCGCCGGGGCGAGTTGGTCCAGCCATGCTGACGCGAGGTCTGCGGCGCCGACGGTGACGATGATGCGATCGAACCCTTGAGCCGGAGCGTCCTGGAGCGGCCGGGCGCCGTCTGCTTCCCGGACCCGCACCTGTCCGTATCCAGCCTCGGCGAGCAGCCTGCGGGCCCGTTCGGTGATGTCGGAATCGATGTCGATAGTGGTCACCGTCCCCTGATCGCCGACCAGCTCAGCCAGCAGCGCGGCGTTGCACCCTCCGGAGCCGATCTCCAGCACGTTCATGCCGGGACTCAATTGGGCCGCTTCCAGCATCCGGGCATGTAACCACGGTGCCGAGACCGAACTGACCGGCTTCCCCCGCTCGTTGTGCTTGGTGAACACAGCTTCGGGAGCCCCGTAGACCTCTTCCGGTGACACTTCGGGGACGAAGAGATGTCGTGGCACCTTGCGGAAAGCGGCCTCCACCTCAGAAGAGGTGAGTGCCCCTCGTTCCCGCAGGCCCTTCACCATCCGCTCGCGTAGAACGTCAGGGGTCTCGGTCACGCAGAACTTCCTTTCCGGTCGTCCTCGCAGGCCCCCCGTCACCGTACTGGCGAGGACCCGGACGAGAAAGCAGCCATCAAATCATGCGCGGAGCGCGCATTCCGGACACACTGGACCCACTCGCTATCCGCTGACCGCTTGTACCTGTTGCAGTCGGCCACGCAACCGCTTCACGTCCCGAGGGTTGATCTGCTCGTACTGCTGCATGGCCTGGGTGTACAGGCGCCGCGCTTCTTGCAGATGGCCTTGCTCTTCGGCGATTTGGCCGCGCATCTCCAGGGTGCGGGCGATCCAGCGGGGGGACTCAGCGCTGTGGAACTCCCGGTGGGCTCGGCGGAGCATGCGGTTGGCTGCGGGGAAGTCGCCGAGGCGTGCGTGACAGCGGCCTTTCCAGGCCAGGGCACGTGCGGCGTCGAAGGGGTCGTTCTCGTTGAGGAGGGTGTTCCGGGCCGCGGTGAAGTAGGCGAGGGCTTCGGTGGGGTCGCCGGTGTCGTAGGCGACTTGGCCGAGACAGATGTCGGTCAGGGCGACTCCGCGTGGGTAGCGGATGGTCGTGCGCAGGTCGCGGGCCCGGTGGAGGAACGGTTGGGCCTTGGTCGGGTGGCCGTCTGCTTGGTGTGTGGAGCCCAGCTCGTGGAGGGCTTGGGATTCCGCGCGCAGGTCTGCGGCGCGTTGGGCCATGTCGAGTACCTGGTGGAAGGCGGTGATGGCGTCGTGGTGTCGGCCTGCGCTGCGCAGGCCGACACCCAAGGCGCCCAGGATTTCCCGCTGGGCGGTGGTGTCGTGTGTTTGCTCGGCCGCGTCGTAGGCGATCTTGTGTGCTTCGAACCACGCGTCGTAGTGGTGGTACCGGTGCCACCACGGCCACATGGCGTGCACCAGTTGCCAGGCCGGCCCGTACAGCTCGGCGTCGTACGCGGTGCGGACTGCGGCCATGAGGTTGGCGTGCTCGGCGTCCAACCAGATCAGAGCCGATGGATCGTCGTTGAAGGGGGCGGGGATCGCGGGCTCGAAGAGGATGTCGCGGGCCAGTACGCGGTGGGTGGGCGCGAGACGGCGTTCGGCGGCCGTGGCCGTGGTGAGCAGCCAGTCGATCGCCCGGCGTCGTGTCTCCGTGTCCTCGGCTTCGGTGTTTTCCAGCTGGGCCCGGTAGAGGGCGTGGGCGAGGATGTCGTCGTGGAAGCCGTAGACGTCACCGCGAACACCACCCCGTCCGCGGTGTTCTAGAAAGCGCGCGGAGACCAGATTCGTCAGCGCTTCGGCGGCCTGGCTGAGTGTGAGGGCACAGGCGGCTGCGGTGAGGTGGGTATCGAAGTCGGTGCCGAAGAGCGAGCCCATGCACCGGTATACGCGGGCGGTTTCGGGACCGAGGCCGAAGTAGGCCGGTTCCAGGGCTGAGGTCACGGCGATTCTCCCGCTGTCATAGTCGTCTCGGTGGTGCTGAGTCAGGGCCTGGCGCCGACTGCCGGATACTGCGGTGACCACGTCGGCAATCGACCGGGCCGGGCTGGCGGCCAGCTGTGCAGCGGCCACGGTCAAGGCCAGAGGGAGGCCCCTGGCCAGGGCGGTCAGGTGCTGGACCGAGTGATGTTCCCGCCCCACTCGGTCCGCTCCGATGTAGCGGACGAGCAGTTCCCTGCTGGCTGCCTCCGGCAGGGGACCCAGCGGGTGGAAGGCGGCGTCTTCGTGAACGAGATCGGGCAAGGGGTGGCGGCTGGTGACGACGACCAGGTGTCCGGCGCCGCCGGGCAGCAGGGCACGGACCTGTTGCTCGTGGACGGCGTTGTCCAAGAGTACTGCGACGGGCCCTTCATGCTCGCCTCGTTCAGCGGTGGTCGAGCGCCACCAGTCGGCCAGCTCGTCCGTGTCCGCAGGCAAGGGACCATGCCGGAAGGAGCGGAGGAGCCGGCCGAGCACATCGGCGATGCGGGCAGGTCCCTGCGGGGTGTAGCCACGGAGATCGGCGTGGAGGTGTCCGCCGGGGAACTGGTCCGCTACCTCATGCAGCAGCCGGGTGGCCAGGGCCGTCTTGCCAACTCCTCCGGCTCCGTAGATCACCACGATCCGGACGGCGGGCGAGGAGGTCGCGTTGAGGTGGCGGGTCAGCGTGTGGAGGTCATCGAGGCGGTCGGTGAAGTGTGGCGGTACAGGGCGGAGTTGGCGTGGCGGCGGGGGCGGCAGGTGCGTCTCGTGGACGTGGATGGTGCGGATCGTTCTGGCCTGCACGCTCACCCCGACGTGAGCGTGTGCACTGAGGTGGTTCTCCGTCGTGCTGCGATCGTCACGCATGCGCAGGCTCCGCCTCGTTGCGGTGGGGGTGCCGGAGCCTTCTGGTCTCCGTCTGGGACGGGACGTCGCGCGCCATGGTGCTTTGCCTTCCTCGTGGGCAGTCGGGATGACGGGGTGCGAGACCGAGGTGGTCCATCCGCAGGAGTGCGGGGTGAGTGCGCCGGGCCTGGCCGCCGCCGCACCTCCCCAGGAAGGCGAGGCGGCGGCCAGGGTGCTGCCGTCGACCGGGCATCGGCCCAGCCGTACGGGGGCGGCAGCAACTCCCCCTCCACCCCTCGGGAGGAGGACCCGGCCGGAAGGCCATCTCCGAACACCAGACCGCGGGGGCGCCCGGGTCGGGGATGACCGGGGCTAGGCGGCCGGCGGGGGCGGCGGCACCTCGGAGCGGCCGGAGAAGCCGCGTCGTGTCGGCTCCTCCACGTGCCGACATGCCTCTTCGGTCGGCACCACGTGAAGGGCAGGGGCGGCCTCCGTCCGGGGGCTCTGGGCGGCGGATGCGGAGGGGCAGGCCATGCTGACCGGGCGCAGGTAACTGATCACGAAATTCTCCAAGTCGTGGGGCTGGCGGCGGCCGGGGACGATCAGAAGAG
This sequence comes from Streptomyces sp. NPDC021115, assembly GCF_044333065.1. NCBI lineage: Bacteria > Bacillati > Actinomycetota > Actinomycetes > Kitasatosporales > Streptomycetaceae > Streptomyces > Streptomyces sp. NPDC021115. Next base: position 499,307 of record NZ_JBIRQF010000006.1, on the reverse strand, counting down.
GGATGGGATGATGGGGAAAATGACGAGTAGATCGAAAGTCAGGTGGTTCAGGACGAGTGGTTGAATTCGACCCCACCGGCGATAGAGGAAGATGCTCGCAGCACCCAATATCGCGAGGGCGATAGCAGGGAGCCCAAGATACAAATGGGTCATGACCCGGAAGGCGATGCCGATAGCGTATATCTGCCACACCGGGCGACGGGCTGCCTGAGACAGCACGCACAACGCACCCACCATCAGTATTTCCTCGATGGCAGAGGTGTAGATGACGTTGGAGACGGCGAATGCCTTAGCGCCCTCCCAGCCGAGAGCCGCGCCCTGGTCCTCACGCATTACTGGCAATGACGCGGGCAGGCCGTATGCCAGCCACGCCATACCTACAGTGGTAACCCAGGTGGCTGCGCGATGAGCGCAAAAGATCAGGCCAGGGAGCAGGGCACCGGCTTCACGACGCGCAGCGGACCGCCCAAACCCGAAATCCCTCATGGTCACGCCGTGGTGGACGACCACTTCCAAGCCGAGCCAAGTCATCACGGCCGTCGTCGCCAGGGTTTCAATGATCTTCGACAGCTCCGTGTCCATTAGCAAGGCTGCCACGGTTGCGAAGGTAAGTGCCGACGAGGCAGCGATTGCGATCCGGGGCGCCGCGTAGCGGGCCCTCACCAGGGTCACCAACCATCGCCCCGCCACCAATGCGCTGAGAACGGCGACACATTCGGCAAAAATATCGCGCTCGGGGATGGAAATACCGCAGAGCACTGCAAATTCGGTGACGGAAATGCACATCGGCTCCGCGCATGCGAGCAGCAGAAGAATCCACACATGAGCACGGGCACTCTGCGGCGACGGGCCTCCTGCCGGAGCGAAAGCCCGGGAGACCAGTCCCACATGGGGTCCAGGATCCGGTAGACTCTTCGGCGGGTTGGCGGTTTTCGCTCGGTAAGACATCGAACCTTCGAGGATGAATGGATCTGGAAATGGACCGGTTGATTGCGAGGCGCTACGCCACATGAGCTCCCAGCGGTCGATGAGAGTGAATGACCTGCCCATCCGGCAGCAGCCCACCGGTGTCGTCGAATAGCAGCACCCCGTTGCACAGCAGGCTCCAGCCCTGCTCGGGGTGGAAAGCCGTGAGATGGGCGGCTTCCCTGTCGGCCGCGTCGGCGGACGGGCAGGGCGGCTGGTGTCGGCACATCTGCGTTCCTCCTCACATCATTTCGCCGGAGTTGGGGCGGGCCTCGTACCTCGGAGCAGGGGTCGGGCCCGCCCCCGCCGCCGCCAGTTGGGGCCTGGGGGCGGCTGCTTCACCTCGACAGCGGGTTGGTCTCCACCGCGGTCGAGGGGTCGATGCGGTTAGGGCGCGTTCGCCCGGCTGGGCAACAGGTCAATGACGGCAGGCAGCGGCTGTCCGAGAGCCGCAACCCTTAGTTCTCTGTCGAGAACTTCCGGATCCACCAGATCGTGCTGACGCATTGGGCGCGCCCAGTGAGTCCGTGAGGAGGGAGCGGTGCATGCCAGAGGCGGAACCGCGATCTCACCGTTCCCCATGCAGAGACCGTGATCGTTTCGCCAAACTCGCATGGTTCCCAGCGGCGCCAGCCACATCAGCAGCCGGTGCTGCGGGTCAGCGATCACCGAAGCGCAGCGATCGGGGCGAGCATGGTGATCCATACTCCGCAGGAGCGCCGCACCGCAGGCTCCAGCGCCCGTCACCACCACGTCCCATGACCGGCCTACCGGAAGCACTCCTCCGCGGTCCGCGACCTCCAACTGCCGAAGCGCACGGGCCAGCCTTCGGTTCAGAGCCACATCGCGCGCGTCCCCGCGGCCTCGGTACTCAGCGGCGGTGTGCATGATGCCCGTACTCATCAACACCTCTCGGCAGAAGCGGTGGGGATCGTGCACCAGGTGCTGGTGCCATCGGGCCTGATGCCCCAGGCGCCCCCGTGCTGCTGGGTGATGCACTGAACGAGCTGTAGGCCCCGGCCGCATTCGGCCTCGTGATTCGGTTGCTGGATCTCTGGGAATCGGCCGGTCTCGTCGCTGACACCGAGCCGCAGTACGCCGTCGTTCAGCTCCAGCGTCATGGTGATCTCGGTGCCACGGCTGTGCACGATGGCGTTGGTGACGAGCTCGGAGACGAGCAGTTCCACATCGTCGGCCAGCCCGGCGAGCCCCCAATACGCGAGGCGTGCCTTGGCCAGGCGGCGCATCTGGCGGACGCGCTGCGCGTCCTGCCTGGGGATCTCGTCGTCCTCGTCGCGCAGGCTGATGGTGAAGCTCACGGTCATGACGTCCCGCTCGCGGGTCAGGGCGAGCGATGGGGAGGTGGACAGGGCCGTCGTAGTCGCTCTCATGATTCGCCGCCTGGTCCGAAGTCTGCTGTCTACCCATCCGCCGGAGCACCCGCTGCGCGAGGGCCGTAGTGGAGGGCCGCGTGGGGCAGTTGCCGCCCGTCCCCGCTCTTGCCAGGGCTGCATATGAGGGTTGGGCTGAGGGCACTCATGTCCGCCATGGCCGGTCCTCCCGTCGGGTTCGTTGCGCATCGCCGCGCCTTGCCGCTGGGTTGGATCAGAGTGGAGCGGGCCAGGATGGCTCCGCCATGTCCGGCGAGGTGGCCTGTGACGCTCGTTCGAGCGATGAAAGTGGCTCGGAGGTGGCTTCCAAGTGGCATGCCTCCGTACGGTGTTGCATGCCATGCGTACGCGGTATTCCCTCGATGAGGGATCAAGCGGCGAAGGTGGGAGGAGCCGTGCCACAACCGGCCACGATGCTGAAAGTGCTGGTAGACCAGCGAAAGTGGCGCTACGTCGACTTCGCCCGAGCGTTCGCCGCTGCGGCCGATGAAGTTCTGGGCTTGGGCCCTGGGAATCCGACGGTGGGCGAATCCGCGTTCCGCCGCTGGACTGGCGGCAAGCTACGCGGTCTGCCGGGTGCTGACACCTGCCGCGTGCTGGAAGCCATGTTCGGGATGCCGGCCGAGACGCTGTTCAGCCCTCCGCCCAGTACCAACGATCCCGCGTTGCCCACGTTCGACCTGGAAGCCGAGATCGCTATGACCGCACGAAACGCCCAGGAAGATGCCAACGCCGCCGCATCGGCATCCATCTCTGACACCACGATCGACCAGCTCCGCGACGACATCGTCGCTCTGGCCGGGGCCTATAACCTCAAGTCCTCCTCCGAGGTGTGGACCGAGGCTCGCCGGCTGAGGGAGGAAGCGGAAACTCAGCGCGACCGCACCAGGATTCCTGGCCAGCAGCAAGACCTGTTGATTCTGGCCGGGCAGGCATCCGCCCTCCTGGCAACCGCCGCCTTCGATATGGGATCGCTGGCGGGTGCGAAACGATTGGCGCGTACGGCTGCGCTCTACGGGGAGAGCGCCCGCTTCGGCCCCCTGCAAGCATTCGCCGCGGGCGCCCTCGCGTACATCTCATACTTCAGTGCGACGCCCAGCGAATCGGTTCGTCTGGTGCAGCGGGGCTTGATGTGCGACGGATTGGGAGACACCGCCGTTCGCAGGCTCCGGGCGATCGAGGCTCGGGCGTACGGGCACCTCGGCGACACGGCGTCCGCACAGCGCGCGGTTGAGCTGTCCGAAGGCGTCAGGTCGGGCCGGACCGACGAACTGCACGAAGTCGTCGGAGGTGAGTTCGGCTTCAGCGACGAGCGGCTCGCGATGTCGAACAGCAGCACGGCGCTCCTCGTCGGCAACGGTGAGCAGGCCGAGGCCAGCGCGCTGCGCGCTCTGGACCTTCTCCGCGGCAAGCCGGCGAGCGCTCGCTCCGCGCGGGTTATGGGAGGTGCCGCGGCTGATCTGGCCATGGCCCGGCTGCTGCACAACGATCTCGAAGGGGCCGCCGAAGCGCTCGCAAAGGTGTGGGACGTCCCGGTGGACCAGCGGGCCACTGGTCTGCTGCGCCGGGTAAGCCAACTGCGGAGCGCGCTGACCTTGCCGCGCTACCAAGGCGCGGCCGCGGCCGGTGACCTGGCCGAGCGCATCGAGGGCTTCGTCCTGGCGTCATCGGCGCGGTCGCTCGACGGTCCGTACGGGCCAATAGCACTGGAGCCCTGATCACAAGCCTGATGACAAGGAGGCCAGCACCTTGGCCTCCTTGTCGCGGTCGATGCCGTGCTCGGCCGACCGGGGATGGTCCACTGGGCGGCCGTCAGCAGCCATCCACTCCCAGGTGTCCCGGATCGTCTCGCTGAGCGGGCGGCACCGCAGCCCTGCGGCAACGGCGCGACCGGCGTCGACCGCCCACACCCCGGCATGCGTGCGCCACAGCGGCAGCTCCGTCCACTGCCGCACTCCCTGGGCGGTCAGTTCCTCCGGCGAGGCCCACATGGGCTTGCCCGCTCCTCCGGTGACCGCCAGGCACTCGGCGAGGAAGCCCTGCATCGTCAGCCCGTCGGGGTGCGCGATGTTGAACCCGCCATGGCCCTCTCCTTGCACTTGATCGAGCGCGAAGGTCGCCACGTCGCGCACGTCAACGGGCTGGATGCGGCGATCGGCGGGGGCGGGCGCGAGGACGGCCCCGCCCTGCCGGGCTCGGTTCAGCCACCAGGGCAGCCGGCCCACGTACTCCCCGGGGCCCAGAATGACACCGGGCCGAAGGAGAACCACCCGATCCTCACCGAGGGTCTGGCCCACTGCCCTCTCCCCGCCGACCTTCTGAAAGCCGTAGATGGTGGGGCTGCCGTCCTCGCCGGTGTACCCGTACGTCTCGTCCGCGTCCGCCGGGCACTCCAGCAGTGGAGAATCTTCAGTCAACGGCAGATGAGGCCAACCCTCATACACCGAGACGGTCGAGAGGTGGACCCACCGTCCGACGGCATCCTTCAACGCGACTGCCGACAGGAGGACATCGCGCGGAGCCAGTTCCGAGCTGGACGTATCGATGACCGCGTCCCAGGGTCCTTGCCCGGCGAGACGCTGCAGATCCTCCTCGACGGTCCTGTCCCCGTGGATGGGCACCACACCCGGCACGTCCGCGCCGGACCGACCACGGTTGAAGGTCGTCACCTCCCACCCGCGCTCCAGCGCGTCCTCCGCGATCTGCTTTCCGAGGAACCACGTGCCGCCGATCACCAGAATCTTCATGGTGCTGATCCTGCCCGCGTTGCGACCTGGCTGCACAGTCGGGTCAGCGTCGCCACGCGATCTGCCGGGCCCCGCCAGGGCCGGCCCGCGGTCGGCCGTGAGCCGTGCAGGCGTTGGCTCGCTGCCGACCGCGGCGCAGCCAGATCTGGTGCCGGCCGTGGAGGCTGGCAGGCTGGCGAAGCACAGGCGGCTCTTCCTCCGACGCTCGCGTGCCGCAGCGCGGCGTGACCTTGACCCAGCAGGAACGGAAGCAGCAGGCCACCCTCCTGGTACGGCCGCCCGCCCTGCGCCCGCTCCCTCTACACGGATCGGAAGCGAGGGTTGGGGGTTTCGGAAGGATGGCGTACCCGACGTTCATGGTTGGGACGCGGTAAACGGGAATCCTGAGGTGCGGAATCTTGCCACCCCAGTTCCAGGACCCGCCGATGAAGTCGCCGGAACTTGTCCCGCGCCGCTCACGAAGCCACGTGATCCGTAGTCCGAGGTTGAACAACTGTCCGTCATTCGCCGTGGGTTGATCATTCATCGTCGTGGGCAGGGCACACTCGCGACGGGCGTATGCGCCTACAAGAGGGGAGAGCCTTCCCCCCTCCCCCGGGACTGTGCCTACGGCCCCTCTCAGAGCAGCAGGCGCCCCGCTTCCAGACCACGCGCATCACAAGGAGTCCCATTGACCACCCCATACCGTGGCCTGATCCTCGACTTCGGCGGCGTCCTGACCACACAGATGAAACTCAACAGCCAGGCGTTTGAAAGGTCCCTCGGGCTCCCCTCGGGCGCCTACGCCCACGCGTTGGAGAAGCACCCCGACGGCGTGCGCGTCTACACCGATCTCGAAATTGGCCGAGCCACGCAGGAGGACTGGAACCGCGTCATCGGCGGCATTCTCGGCATCGACCCGACCGACCTGATGCGGCGCGCGTTGGCGAACCTGCGTCCAGAGCCGGCCATCGTTGCGGCCGCACAGCGTGCCCGCGAGGCGGGCGTGAAGGTTGCCATGCTCTCGAACAGCTTCGGCCTGACGCCCTACAACCCATACGAAGCCCTCGGGCTGTACGACTGCTTCGACGCAGTGATCCTCTCCGAGGCCGAAAAGGTGCGGAAGCCCTCGCCGGTCATCTACCAGCGGACGCTGGACGCCCTTGAGCTCACAGGCTCCGAGTGCGTGTTCGTAGACGACCATGCCCGCAACCTCCCGCCAGCGGAGGCCCTCGGGATCCGCACCATCCACCACACGACAGACCCCGAGGTCACCGCAGCCCAACTCAACGCGTTACTCGTTCAGACGACCGCCTGACAGGCCTCTCCCACCACCGGACTGGAGTGCCGTTCACCGGTATACAGCGACCACCCTGATAATCAAATCCAACCCGAGAGCCCGAAAAAACGGAGATACCCATAATGATCGATATACACGTAATGCAACGAAGGATCATTTCGTCGGGTTCTGCAGAAGTAAGTAAAATCGAGCACTCAACCGTATAAATCCCCAGGTCACGCAGTCTGCTCCCCGCACCCGCGGGGATGGTCCGCGGGCGGACTCGGTCGCGGCCGACCTGGACGCCTGCTCCCCGCACCCGCGGGGATGGTCCCGCGGCCGGTACCACGCGATCGTGGCCAACCCGCTGCTCCCCGCACCCGCGGGGATGGTCCCGGTGCAGGAGGTCGTCTCGGTCGGTTATACGGCTGCTCCCCGCACCCGCGGGGATGGTCCCCGCCACGGCGACCCCGTCATCACCGCGGTGGCCTGCTCCCCGCACCCGCGGGGATGGTCCCTGCGCGCCCCGCTGCTGGGCGCCGTGGGGTGCCCTGCTCCCCGCACCCGCGGGGATGGTCCCCGTCTCGTTCAGCGACTCCGGCCGGGGCTGCTCTGCTCCCCGCACCCGCGGGGATGGTCCCGCGCGTACCGGGATCACCACGAGATTCCCGACCTGCTCCCCGCACCCGCGGGGATGGTCCCATCGAACTCGTGAGCGATTCTATGCCGGGCGACTGCTCCCCGCACCCGCGGGGATGGTCCCACCGCGCTGGACCTGGTCCAGCAGGCCGTCGCCTGCTCCCCGCACCCGCGGGGATGGTCCCGAAGCGTGGCTGAAGGATCCGGGTGAGCCTCACTGCTCCCCGCACCCGCGGGGATGGTCCCACCGGTATGGCCATGCAGTGACAGCCGTCATGCTGCTCCCCGCACCCGCGGGGATGGTCCCCCGCCCTTGTCGACCCGCTCCACGCTCCACCCCTGCTCCCCGCACCCGCGGGGATGGTCCCTTGTCGCCCTTACCGGGCTGGTTGAATGATGGCTGCTCCCTGCACCCGCGGGGATGGTCCCACGTTGGCGTTGTGGTTCATACGGCCGGCCGGCTGCTCCCCGCACCCGCGGGGATGGCCCCACCTGCCGGTAGGCGGTCCCGTCCGCCCGGGCCTGCTCCCCGCACCTGCGGGGATGGCCCCTCGCCCGACATGCGGCCCCGGGCAGTTTCCACACATGCTCATCAGCAAATCCGACCAGCCGAGCCCTCCTGCCTGACATCAGTTCCTCTTCGACGGACCTCGCATCCTTCGGCTACTCCGCCGGATCCGTGTCCCGTACGTCGGGGGGCTCGTGTGCTTGACGGATTGGGTTGTCCATCCGGTAGCTCTGGGCGTACGCGCCCGCGGCATGCGGCGAAATCCTCTGCTCTTCTTCCTGCGGCGATCGGTCCGGCTGATGACGACGGCTGAGTTCACGACGCAGACCGGATTCCCGATGGGCGGCGCCCTGGGCAGTGCTGCGGGCGCTGGTAGCTTCCGCTCGTCGTCACTTGGTCAGCTCGTTGTCCTGGTCCAAGGCGTGGCGCAGCAGTCCGGGCTTGTTGGACTCCAGGGTCGCGAGGTGGGCGTCCGCCTTAGCGTGCTCGTCATTCGGGCCCGCGGCTGCACGAAGCTCATCGATCCGCTCGTAGAGCGCGTCCAGCTCGTCACCGGTCTCGTTGCGAGCCTGGAGCAGCTCTGCCCGATCTGCCTCAGCATGGGCTCGGTCATCGCCGCGCAGCACGGGGCGGCCGAATCGGCCGACGGCGCTGAGCCTCTGTTCAAGGTGCTCGATGCGCTCGACCACGCGGTGCTGTGCATCCGTACGATCACTGGCGGAGATGGAGAGTTCGCGCAGCTCGGAGATACATTCGGTTCGCGCCGTCAGGTCCTGGTAGCGACGGTTGAGTGCGAGGACGTTGGGGCCGTTCCCGCTCGACGCTTCCTGCTCGGCCCGGTCCGCGTCCGCCTCGGCGGCTTCGGCTGCTCGTTGCGTGGCCCGGGTGGCAGTGGCTGCCTTCCGAATGGCGTCGCGGAGACCGGTGTGGCTGAGGTATTTGTACGGGCGAGGCTCCTCCGGCGGAGTCGTGTCGGAGTGCCCGCTGATAGCGGGCGCGCCGTGCGAGAGGTGGGTGCCTCGGTCGTCCGTGGCCAACGGGGGCGTGGTGTTCTCGGAGGAGTCGCTACTGCGGGGCGCCCCGTGGGTGGGCAGGCCATCCACCACCTCGCGTAGGTCGGCTGGTACCGCGTTCGTCGGCAGTTCGGTGAGGATCATGCGTTCCTCGGTGCCGTTCTCGATCTCGCGAATGAGACCCGCAACGGCGCGGTCCAGCTTCTCCTGGTCGGTCTCCGGTTCGCCTGCTCGGGCCCGGTCGGCGTCGGTCTCGTAGACGGCCAAGGGAAGGAAGAGGTGCGACTCCTTCTTGTCTCGGCTCAGCATGGTGTAGAGCGCGTTCGCCTGCGCTCCGGGGCCGTAGACCAGGGCTTCTTGGACGGTGAGGCCCTGGCTCTTGTGGCCGGTGATCGCGTATCCGAGGCTCAGTCCACCCTGGGCGATGTAGTCGGCGTCGACCCATTCCGCATGGTCACGATGGCCATCAGCGGCCTTCTCCCTCCACTCGACCAGGACCCGGCGGCAGTCGTCCACCGCCCGGACGATGCCGCGGTAGCCGTTGAGCACGTCTTCGTTTTCGCCACGGCTCTTCCTGTCGCGGTAGTCATTGGTGCGAAGGAGGACCTGGTCGCCGACGGCGATGGTGAGTTCGTGGCCACCGGCGAGCGCGTACGTGTACTCGGGCCCGGTGAGGTTGCCGTTCGCCTTGCGTAGTGCGCGGGCGCCCAGGTTGAGTTCCTCGACGATCTCGTTGGTGGCGGCGAGCATCAGGAGCTGCTGCACGGCGGTGTGGTCGTCGGTGTGTACGGCGCGCTTGTCGGCCCAGACGGTGAGCATGACGGCGAGCGTCTCGTCCTTGTCGGCGAGCGCGTGGACGCGGCCGGTGCCGGCGAAGGTACGGAGTGAGTCCACGCGGTGGTCATCGCGCCACAGCTGGAGCGCGCGGCGCTCGATCGCATCCTTCTGCCGGAAGTTCTCCGTCAGTTCCAGGCCTCCCACCAGGTGGTGGACGGCGGCGAAGTGGCCGCCGACTCCGGGGCTGTGTAGCTGCTTGGGGTCACCGATGCCGACGACCTTCGTTCCGGTCGTCGCGACGTGTGCGAGGAGTTCGGCGATGTCGCGGTCATCGCACATGGCGGCTTCGTCCACGACCAAGACGTCCACACCGGTCAGCCCCTGCCCGCCGGTACGGATGCTCGTGAGCCAGGAGACGATGGTGCGGGAGCTGATGCCTGCTTCGGCCTTGAGATTGGCGGCGGCAACGGCGGCCGTACTCGCGCCCGCGACGACGAGTCCCTGGGCGTCCCATGCCTGCCGCGCAGCGTCCATGATCGTGGTCTTGCCCGCGCCCGCGACTCCGATCACGGCGTCCACGCCGTGTCCGACGGTGAGCAGCCGATCCAGTACGGCGCGTTGTTCGCCGGAGAACGCGAAGCCCTGCTGGGCTTCGACGGTGGACAGGGTCATCGCGACCGTGTCACTGCTGACGACAGCAGCCTGTTCGACGAGGCGCCGCGTGGTCTCGGAGACGATCAGCGTCTCGGCGGCGACGATGTCCGCGGTGGTGTACCGGTCGGCGTGGGTGTAGTGCTGGGCGCCCTTCGGGTTGAGCTTGACCGCGTACCCGGCGTGCCGGAGTGCGGAGGTGGTGAGCTTCTCGGCTTCCTCGGCGGTGGCGACGCCGTACGGGAGAGCGTCCAATACGGCGGAGATGGCGGCAGCGTGGGTGAACTCCTTGCTGTGGCTGGTCAGCCCCGTCTTGGGGTCGAAGACGACGCGGCACAGCTCGTCCAGATCCGGGTTCGGCTCCGGCGCCTGGTCCTGAAGGGCGCTGGCGGCGATGGCGTCCGGGTCATCGCCGACGGCACGTCCTTCGGCCTGCCAGTACGCGCGCAGGACATCGTCCGTGGCCCCTGCGGCGTCGCCGTTCTTGGCGGCCTTGGAAGCGGCGGATGCGGCGGTGCGCTCGCGCACGGTGGCGTTGTCGTAGTCGAGTCCGAGCTTGCTGAGCAGTTCCCGGACCTGACCGTCGCGCTTGCTGAACAGCTTGATCGTGGCCTCGGGGATGGCGGCGATCTCCCACGCTCCGGTGCGTGCTTCGCGGCGGAAGGCGATGCCGTAGCGGTCGGTGAGTTCGCGGCGGATGCGGGCGTTCATCAAGGACTGCGTCGCGCGGGCGTGGCGGTGGAGGTCACGGCCGCCCGCGGCCATCGTGGACCACTTCCCGTCGGTGCCCTTGACCATGTTGGCCAGGGTGAAGTGCAGGTGGAAGTGGGGGTCACCGTACGGGGCGCCGCCGACCGGCCGGGCCGCGCGGTGGATCATCATCCAGCCGGAGAAGCCGCTCGTGTCGAGCGTGCGCGCTTGTTCACCATCGCCGTGTCGGCCACGCATCCCGTACGCGGTCCAGCGCTCCAAGGCGTCGACCGATTCGCGCCCGCATGAGGTGTAGATCGACTCGACCTCGCGGGCGATCTCCGGCGGTGCGTAGGCCAGGAAGACGCTCTTGGACTTGCCCAAGTCCAACGTGGTGTCGGCGCCCCGGTTGCCGACCTCGACGCGGCCTTCCCGCATCGCGGCCTTGACCTCTTCCGCGTCCCAGATCTGGTCCGGTGCGAGCCCCGCGGCCTTGGCCGTAGCGACCGCTTCACGCACGGCCATGGGCAGATCGCGCAGCCGCCGACCGGCTTCGGCCTCGGTCTGGCGGTAGCGCCGCTTCATGGACGCGGAGTCGAACAGCTCCGAGGGCTCCTGTCCGGTCTCGCCCGCCTTGGTCTCGACGGCGTGCAGGAGCGCGCGGGCGTCGAGTCGGCCACCGGCCTCGGCGGTGAGGGCCTTCTCCAATGCGTCTTCGCCGTACAGCTCGGTGGCGTCGATGCCGACGCCGTCGGCGAGCTTGAGCAGGGTGGAGACCGGCGCCTTGTGGGCTTCGCCGAACCGGACGAGCTGACGCTCCATGCGGCCGAAGGCGTCCTTCTTACGCTTAGAGTCGAGCAGTGACTGTGGTTGTACGCCCTGCTCAGCGGCGGTGCGGCGGATGGCTCGTACCAGCGGCGCGGCGTGCAGCTTGGCCGTGGGCGCGATGGCCAGCTTCGGTTCGACCAGCGTTTCGCCGGTGCGCGGGTGCTCACCGCGCATGAGGCGGCGGGCGGCCTGGAACTGCTCGGGGGCGAGCACCGAGCCGGGGGTGATGCCGAACTCGTGGAGGCCCTGGCCGATCCACACCAGCGGACGTTCGCTGGCATCGAGGTGGTAGTCCACCTGACCGTCAGCGGAAGGGGTGGGGAGGACGGCCTCCCCGTACAGGGTGCGGGCGTCGAGTCCGGCTGCCGCGGCGACCTCGACGGCGTCGAATCCGGTGAACCGGGCCTTCTTGTCGCTGCGGAGCTGGGTACGGGCCCGATAGAACGCCTTCTTCGCCTCGGTGGCTCCGAGCAGCGAGGCGACGGTCGTACCGGCTTCCGCGGCCTTGGCCTCGACGGCGGCGACGAGCGGAGCGGCATCGACCACGGTGACCTTGCCGCAGCCGTGGCCCCCGGTCAGGCGGTATTCGACCTGTTCGTCCGACGGGCCGATCCCCGTTACCCACCCCACCGGCCCGCCCACCTCCTCGGGTCAGGTTCGATCAGATCCGGCCATCTTGGCTGATTGTATCGTCACGAAGTGACGATACCTTGGTCCTCATTTCTTATGACGGGTCAGCTCAGCTGACGGCGTAGCTCTGGCGAAATGGTTCGCTGAGATGGGCGTTCGGGGCAGCATGAGGAGACTCGGGACGAGACTGTTACCTCTCAGGCGGAGGTCGTCCTACGGACGAGCCCCGGTGCGACCACCGACCCGCATCCGCCCGACCGGACCCGGCCACAACGGACCCTGGGCGGGGTTCCCTCCTCGGTCGGACAGCTCCGCCGGACCAGGGTTCCGGGCACGGTGTCCAAGCTCGCGAAGCGACCGCGAAGCGGCCCGGCCTGGACGCCGTGACCGGGTTCCTGGTACGCCCCCTGGTGTCCGACCGAGGAGGGAACCCCGCCCCACCACCCGCACCACAACGACGCGACAGCCGTACGACAAGCCCCCTCCCCCTCCGAGAGAGGACCCGCCGGAGGCATGAGGTTGAAGGCCAGCCCCAGTTGCACGCCTGCATCGGCCGCCCTGGCGGATGGTGGATAACCGTTGATTGGGGGTACACACAGCGGCTGGCCCCGATACTGGGCCCATGGATGAACAACAGGAGCTGATGACGACCGAGGAAGCCCGCGCGCTCGTCGTCGCCACGCTCGCAGACCTCACAGTCGACCTTGCCGTTCCCCTGGGCATGTCGCTCGCGCTCCGCGAGGGTCTGCGCTCGTCGGCCCTCGCCGGGCTGTCCCGTTGGGACTACCACCCGGCCGTCGGCGACGTACCGGGAAGCCTGACCTACCGCGACGACGAACAGGTCCGTATCGTCTCGCTCTCCCCGGAGTCCGAACTTCTTCTGTCCGCCTACCTGGCATGAGCCCCACAGCGGTGGCGGAACCGCGGACCACCTCCGGGGAGATGGCCTGCTGCCGCCCTTGAACAGCGCCATCCGCTGGTTCGATATGTCCCGCAGACCTGTGCTTACGGTGCCCTCGCCATGAGCAGGTTTCCAAACAGGACTGGGGCACGGGTGAGCACGAATTCGACAGCGTCGGTGAGCGCGGCCGAGCTGCGGCGCAGGGTTCGCGCCGTCGAGGCGCTTCAGGCGAAGACTCGCGAGATGGCCGCCGCGAACGTGCTAGCTACACGCGAGGCCGCAGTGAAGGCGACGCTCGCGAAAGAGAAAGCTGATCTCGTAGCGCGTGAAGCAGCTGCGGTTGCTCTGCGCCTGTTCGACAACGATGCCGAGCTGGTCTCCGGGCTACTGGGCGTACCGGCGGAGGAACTGGAGCGCGAGGCGAAGCCGGTTACCGCTGCTCGTGCCAAAGAGATCATCGAGACCCTTCGATCCCGTGCTGAACGGCCTCGCACCCGCCGAAACCGATCGGCCCGGCCGAACACGGCTTCCTCTTCGCCATCAACCCCCGCTCAGGCCCTGGTCGGCACGCCGGACGACAGCCCGGCTGATGACCTCTGAGAACGACCTCGGGCCCGGACTGTTCCCGCTCACGGCGGTGAACCAGTCCGGGCCCGTCTCCGTTGACGAACAGCTCGCCTTGGTCGGAGAGCCGACGCCCGTACGCATTCCAGCCGTGGAATGGGCTGCCTGGCTGGCCAAGGAGTCGGTCCGGGCCCGCTACTGGGCCAAGGTCCATCACACCTCTTCACGAACGGACTGCTGGTTCTTCTTCGGCGGGATCTCCAGCACGGGCCACGCCAGCTTCCGTGCAGCCTCCCGCCCCGGGAGAACGCGTCGGGGCACCGTGCCCGGCCATCTGTACGGCTACCAGCTCGCGCACGGCGTGATCCCCCGCCTGGGATGGGACAACGACAGCCCCACCGTCTGTCACACCTGCGACAACCACTCCTGCCAGCAACCGGCACATCTACGACTCGGCACACCTGCGGAGAACCGGGCCGAATGGCTGGCACGGCGCCGAGATCCTGGCAGCCCTCTGGCGGACCTCCGCGGGCCAGCTGGTCGCTCCCGGGCGATCGGCGCCGCCATTCGTGCCGGCAGGGCGAACCGCGAGTCCGACCAGGAAATCGCAGTTCGCATTGGAGTTGCGGTCTCGATCGGTCGGCCACTCAGCCTCTGGTAACTGGACCTGGTAACGAGAGCGAATGAGGTTCTGGCGCAGATCTTGGGGAGCGGTCGTGGGGGTCACCGCGGCGTTCGATTGCGAGGTTTCGGATCGAGTGAGGCGACGGCCGGGCCCGGCATCACCCGGTGCGGGAGTAACCGGCTGATGGTAGGCGTGGGTCAGTTGGCGGTGGTCACCGTAATGGGGGCGTTGGGACAGTTGTCGGCGAGGCCGGTCAGGCTCTGCCGTTCGGCCGGGTCCACGGTGAGTGCCCAGCGGAGTTTGATTGCGCGACGTCGGCCAGGCTGCACTCGCACTCCCCAGCCCCAACTAAGCTGTTTGAGTCGTTACTACACACAGAGCACTTTGACAAAGAAATGGCAAAGCACCTGAAGCGCCGCAGGTCGCGAAGTGTGCGTCCCGCCCACGCGGGGGTGAACCGGCGCTCACGCTGACCGGCTTCCACTACGCCTCGTGCGTCCCGCCCACGCGGGGGTGAACCGTATCTCGGCGACATGATGGACCAGTTCGGGATGTGCGTCCCGCCCACGCGGGGGTGAACCGTGGATCTTGGGGGTGGGGTCTCCGCCCCGCCAGTGCGTCCCGCCCACGCGGGGGTGAACCGCCGATGGTGAGCGGTGCGCCGGTCGCGGTGTCGTTCGTCCCGCCCACGCGGGGATAAACCGACCCCGTTGAAACCAATCCAGGGTGGTTTCGTGTGCGTCCCGCCCACGCGGGGATAACCCGTAGCCGACGGTCGCGGCCCTCTTCTCTCCCGTGTGCGTCCCGCCCGCGCGGGGGTGAACCGGCCATAGCGCATCGCGTCAACCATCTGGCCGCGTGCGTCCCGCCCACGCGGGGGTAGCCCGGCATGCGCCTTCCCTGTTGTTCGTCGTGTGCCGCCTCCATGCACGGCCCGCCTCCCGGCGGTGTGGGCTGCGAATCGCGTCACGTGATTCTGATCCGCTACGTCCCCGACCTGCGCATTGCCGTCTATAGCGCCCATTGTCAGTGGGTGGCGCTAGCGTTCCTAATGACGCAAAGATGCTGCGATGAAGGGTCGCTGATGCTGTCTATGAACGTCGCAGATGGTGCCTGGTTGCCCGTCCGCGCCTTGCCCGGGGCACAGGGTGTCGATGCCGCCTTCGGGCCGCCCCCCGACTGGTTTCCCGGCAGCGTGGTGGGCGGCTACGCCCAGGCGTTGATAGCCGCTCACCTCATCGATCACGTTGATCTTCCGTACGAGGCAACGGAGTCGGTGGTGCTGCGGAACCTGGTGGCGATGGCGTTGCGGGTCACCGGGTTGGACCGGGCGCGCGGCCAGGAGTGGAAGCGGCTGCGGGCCGGCGTGCTGGCGGAGGGGCGGTTCGACGAGACAGCGGTGAAGGCGTACTTCGCTGAGCATCGTGAGCGGATGTGGCTGTTCGATCCTGTTCGCCCCTACCGGCAGCTTCCCGCGTTGCGGGAGGAGTGCGAGGAGTGGTCGCCGCCGGGCAAGCTGGTGTACGGGTTGCCGTCGGGCAACAACCACGTGTGGTTCGACAAACGCGATCAGGACGCCCCGGTACCGGTGCACATGGCCGTGTGGTCGCTGGAAGCGGTCCTCGGGATCGGTGCCGGTGGTGGATGCGGAAGTCGTCAAGTACCGGGACGTGCAGCACGGTCGAAGACCGCGGCAGGCCCGTACCGGAACACGGTGTCGTACTTCGTAAGAGGGCGGAGTCTGTTCGAGACCCTGGTCTTGAACTGCCCTGCCGGTATGCCCAACGGCCCCGGGGAAGATCTCGCACCTTGGGAAACCGACACACTGTCTGACCCCCTCGCCCCCGGGGCCGCTGCCCCCTCAGGACGGGTATCGCTGCTCACCGGACGTTCCCGCCACGCCGTTCTCCTCCAGCCCGACTCCAAGGGGCAGTTCGTCCAGCGCCTCAAGCTGACGTGGGCTTTCGATGCGGCGGGCGACAAGATGGCCCCTGCTGTCGACCCGTTCGTCATGCACACCCATGTCACGGACAAGACCGGACGGGAGCAGATCAAGCCGGTACCGGCTGACGCCGACCGCGCTTTGTGGCGGGACATCGACTCACTGCTCGCTCATACCCGCCCGTCTGCGTCTCGGGCAGCCGATCCAGACTCACCGAGTAAGAGCAAGCAGAAGGCTACGACGGCGCCACCCCAGGTGTTCAAAGACCTGTCCACTGGTATCGGCGCCGGCCCTGGGGCCGACGTATTGCGCTCAGCGCGGGTGCGTGCCGTGTCATGCGCTTCGAAACAGGCCAGCGATGTCCTGTGGTGGGCGGCCGATTCCCCCTTCCCTCTGTTCCGACCTGCGGGCGAGAGCACCCTCGTGCACGCCACTGTCAGGGCCGCCCATACCGACGCGGAGAGCACGTACGCCTTGCTCGACCGGGCCAGTAAGCAGATGGCGCTGACCATGTGCGCCGGGAACCGGAAGAAGGCGGCCAGCATGCGCTGGCCAGTGGATGCTCGCCGCCTGTTCTGGGACAAAGCAGAGCAGGTCTTCTGGCAGGCCGTAGCCGATGCCCTCGACGGGACCCCGTACGAACCAGGCCGGTTCCTCACGGTCGCCTTGGTCGCGTACGACGAGGCAACTGCTGCAGCGGCGATGTCGCCGCGCGGGATGCAGGCCGTGACGAGCGGCCGCGTGATTCTCACCCGCTCCCGGAAGAACGCCACAAGGAGCCCTCACCCTCATGACTGAGCCCGCTGTCACGACGAGCCCACTCGCCAGATACGACACGTTCCTCGATGAGGTGGGCCGTCAATGCGCCACACCAGCCGGACGTGCCAAGCTGCGACGTGCCGTCGCAGCCGCGACTCGCCCGGAGAGTCCGACCGGACGCCGGGGCACCGGTGACGCGCTGCAGCTGCTGCGCCGTCTTGCTGCCGAGCGCATGCACCCCGAGCGCAAGATCAATTATCTGTTGGTCGCTGGGATCCTGGCCCAACACCCCGATGCCGGAGCGGACGCCGAGAGCACGGCCGGAAAGCCGGCCACCCGCTATACGGAGGGAAATCTCGGTGCCGCTGTCGGCCGGGCTGTCCGCGGAGGCGATGTGACGGCGGGCCGCGCAGATCAGACGATGCGGTTGCTGACGCGGAAGACCCCGGCGGGGCTGCGCCGGGCCCTTCCCCGGGTCGTCCACCACCTCGATCCCGCGCTGTCGGGCCTCGACCTCGCTGTCCTGCTGTCGGACCTCAACGGCTGGCCGTTCCGAGCGGCCGACATCTCCCGCCGCTGGTGGGAGTCCTACACGATCGCTCTGCCCACTGCTTCAAAGGAGAAGTAGCTCCATGTCTCGCACCGCGCCGCTGCACGTCACCATCACCACCTTGCACGAGCTCCCGCCGTCCAACGTCAACAGGGACGACACCGGAGCACCGAAGATGACGGTCTTCGGAGGGCAGTCGCGTATTTCTCCTTCCTCTCAGTCGCAGAAACGGCCAGTGCGCCTCCAGTTGCAGGACGTCTTCGACGACCCGGCGCTCCGGACGCGGCGCATGCCCGAACTCATCGGTGAGCGGCTTGTCAAGGAGCATGGCTGGGAGGACGCGTGGACCGCGACCCGGGCAGGACTCCTGGTGATTCTCGCGGCCGGTTTCAAGGGGCTGAAGGCTTCGACCACAGGGAAGGGGGCGAACACCAAGTACACGGGGGAGACGAACACCGCCCTCTTTCTCGTCGGTGATGCTCCCGCCCTGCTGGCCGCAATCGCCGCACGGCACAGCGGTGTGCTGCAAGCAGCCACCGACAAGGACCTGACCGCAGCCGCGAAGAAGGCCGACGATGACGGTGACCCTGCCGAGGCCAAGGGGGTGATCAGCACGATCGCCGCCGCTGATCGGGACGAGATCCGCCGGATCGTGAACCGGTCCAACAAGGT
Source organism: Streptomyces sp. NPDC021115 (assembly GCF_044333065.1). Taxonomy (NCBI): domain Bacteria; kingdom Bacillati; phylum Actinomycetota; class Actinomycetes; order Kitasatosporales; family Streptomycetaceae; genus Streptomyces; species Streptomyces sp. NPDC021115. The sequence goes on along the minus strand of NZ_JBIRQF010000006.1, from coordinate 481,196 downwards.
CATCTCACTCTTCGGCCGCATGCTGGCTGATGACCCCGGTTCCCGCGTGGACGGTGCGGTACAGGTGGCCTTCGGGCTCGGCACCCATGCCGCGGACGAGCAAGAGGACTACTACACAGCGGTCGACGACATCACCGCGCAGCGCCAGGACCAGCCGGGGGCCGGGTTCCTCGATGTCTCCCTCCACACGGCCGGAGTCGTACGCCGCTGGGCATCGGTCGACCTCAACGAACTCGCCAGCAACCTCGCGAAGCCCGGCGTGGAGGTCGCCGACCCGTATGAGACCGCGTTGGAGTTGACGGCCGCGTTCCTGCGCACGTTTGCGCTCACCCTGCCTCGCGCCAAGCGGCGAACGCACGCAGCGGAAGTCGGACCCGACCTCGTTCATGTTTCCATGCGCACCGATCAGCCAGTGGACTACGCCGGAGCCTGGTCGAAGCCCGTCGCCGACTCCGGCGAGGGGTGGATGGGCCCCTCCATCGAGCGCTACAACGCGTACGTCCCGAAAATGAACAAGGTGTTCGGGCTCACCGGGCTCGCATCCCATGGGCACGTCACCACCGCCGACCAGGACCTGGACAACCTCGGCCAGCGACACGAGGGCGTCGACGCTCTCATCAGCAAAATCCTCAATGACGCCCGCGCCGAACAGGCCACCCGTCGCGAAGCCACCAACTGATGCCTGGATTCCTCCTCCATCTTGCCGCCCCGTGGCAGGCATGGCCGGCATCCGCCCTGTTCACCGATCAGCGGCCCACCATGCGCTTCCCGACGCGGTCCGCGCTCACGGGCATGATAGGAGCCGCCCTGGGCATCCGGCACGATCCCGCCACCGGATCCGCGGACCTGTCGGAACTCGACCCGCTTCAGTACGCGGTACGCATCGACCAGCCCGGATCGCAGCGCCGTGACTTCCACACGGCTGGCGGCGGACACGTCGACACCATCCACACCGGCGATGGCGGCCCCCGGTCCGGCGCCCATGGGACTCTGGTCTCGCATCGCTGGTTCCTCGCCAATGCCGCGTTCACCGTCGCCGTCACCTCGCCCGACGCAGACCTCGCCACCCGGTGCGCCCGAGCCCTGCGCGCCCCCGTTTTCCCTCTCTATCTGGGGCGCCGAGGTTTCCCTCCGTCGTATCCGCCTCTTCTACGAGACGGCCTTGATGACCCCACGGAGGAGTTGCACAACCTGCCGCTCCACCGCCAAAGCGAACACGGCGAGGACGACAGCCAGGTTGTAGTGCGCTATGTCCTGGACGCCGACCCGCAGGACGGCGGGCCTCCGCCCTCGCGGATCAAGGACGTTCCTAAGCCCGGCCGTGTCTTCGGCACCCGCGACGTGTGGCACCGCGACCGTCGGCACCCTGTCAGCCAGTGCCTTCAGACCGGGGAAGACTGGCTCGACCGCCTCGACGCCTATCTCAACCCGAAAGCGACGACGCCCTCATGACCGTGACCGACAACACCGCGAGCACCCAGCCGAGCACGGTCTCGCTACTTCTCGCTCGCCTCCAGCTCAACGCCCAGCACCCGGATTTCAGGCGAGACCTGCGCGATGCCCATGCTCTGCATCGGCGCGTGATGTCTCTGTTCCCTGACGCCCAAGGCGACCTCGCCACTCCCCGCGCGGCCTTCGGGATCCTCTTCCGGATCGAAGCCAGTCGCAGTGGGCCCGTCATGCTCGTGCAGTCTGCGCTCCCCGCTCACCTGGACAACTTGCCCATCGGCTACGCGACGGCAGGCGACCAGCGATCCCTGGCTCCCATCCTCGACTGGATCGACACCGGAATCGAGGTGAAGTACAGGATCGCCGCGCACCCGACCTCCGCCCGTCGCATCCCCGGCCAACGCCGCTCCACGACCATCAGCCTCGAAGGGGAAGAAGCCGCCGACTGGTGGATCCGCAAGGCGGATGCAGCCGGGCTCGAACTGCACGGCGGCGGAACCGGCCACCTCGCTCCGGCGATCACCGGCCGCAACATCCGCCACCACCCCATCCAGTTCGAGGGGACAGCCACCATCGAGGATCCGGTCGCTGTCCGGACCGCCCTGCTCCAGGGCATCGGCAAGGGCAAGTCCTACGGCTGCGGCCTGCTGACCCTCGCACCCGCCCGACCGCGCGTGAGCGTTTAAAGCGTCAAACGGTGCTCGCGGGCCGCACAGCGGCGCGCGAGCATCCCGAGAGGAGCACATTGCGCAACCCCGATCCTCGGCTTGCTGGGAAACGGAGAGGGCTGTTCCCCACAGGGACGACATACCCGCTCGGCTGCCATCTGGCCGACACCGCCGCGATAGCCGGGGCCTTGTGGGACTCGTTCCTCACCGCCGCACAACGCCAATTGATCGCCAGGTCATGGGGCGTGGACCAGACACACGCCCGGAGGCTGGTGATGCTCGCGGCGGGACTCCACGACCTCGGAAAGGCCCTCGCCTGCTTCCAGTACGACCGGCTCGGGCTCCCCAACTTGGGCGACGGCTTCGAGCCTTCCGCTGACCGTGGAAACCTCGCACACGAATACGCGTCCGGGATCACCGTCCCTGAACTCCTCGCCCGTCTCGGCTGGGCCTTGGAGGACGCAACAGTGCAGATGGGACAGATAGTCGCCGGCCACCACGGCGCCTTCCCCTCCATGCCCCCGGCATTCGAACTCGAAGACCCCCATGGCCTCGACACTCGCCTGGGCACCGGACGGTGGGACGCCGAGCGTGAAGCCCTCGCCCACCTGGTTCATGACCTCGTCGGTCACCCCAGTCCGGTCACCCGCGAACTGGACGTCCTCCCGGCCGCTCTCGTCGCCGCCGTAGTGGTGATCGCAGACCGGCTGGCTTCGCCGACCCACTCCGGCGGGTGGGTACGTGCCCGGCTCGCCGAATGGCAGCAAGACCCCGACTGGCAACGGCACTACCAGCGCGCGACAGCCAACGCCTCCCAAGCCGTGGCCGCCGAAAACCTCGCTCCAGCCCAATGGACGCCGCTTCGCCCCTTCTCCGAGACATTCGGTGTCTCACCCCGCCCACTGCAAGCAGACGTGGCAGAGCGCCTGCCCAACCTCGCACAAGGCCCCGGTCTGCTCCTGATCACCGACGTCACGGGAAACGGAAAGACCGAGACCTCGTTCTACGCAGGCCGTGTCATGGCCGAAGCCACAGGCACCTCTGGCCTGGCGGTTCTGCTGCCGACCCGCGCCACCGCCGAGGCGATGTACAAGCGGCTCAGGGAATTCATCAAGCGCCACACCGATCCACCCGCACCCGTCACCCTGGTGCACGGCACCGCGTGGCTCAACACCGACTACAACCCCGACCACGGCACAGAGGGCCACAGCACCTACCCCACGGAATGGCTGCGACAGCGCCTCCTGGCCCTCCTGGCCACCGGCGGCATGACCGCCACCTGGGACCAAGCAGCCTTCGCAGCCCTGCCGACCGCCCACAACGCCGTACGACTCCTCGGGCTGTCCAACAAGACCGTAATCATCGACGAGGCACACTCGTACGACGCGTACGGACAGACCATCACCCGTGCCCTGCTCGCGCTTTTGGGCAGCCTCCAGGTCCCCGTCGTCCTGATGTCCGCCACCCTCACCACAGCAATCGCGACCAGCCTCGCGAATGCCTACCTCAGCGGAGCCGCACAGCCCGAACTCGAAAGCCTCCAGCTCCCCTACCCCGGCTGGGCCTACATCGACGCCACAAACGGAAAGGCGCACGTCTCCGACCGGATCGTGAACCGCGAGCGCGCACGCACGATCACTGTCACCACCCGACGCGTCCGATACACCCACGATCTGACCGTGCCCGATGGCAGAGCCGACCACCTTCTCCACCAGTTGCGGCCCGCCGCCGAACACGGCGACGGAACCGTGATGATCGTGTGCAACACCGTCGACGACGCCCAGCGCACCCATCAGCTCCTCGCTCCCACCATCGGTGTCGGGCTGGAACTGCTGCACGCCCGCATGCCGCGTTGGCAACGCGACCACATCACACGACAACTTCAAGAACGACTCGGACGAGACAGCCCACGACCGTCAGCGCCTTTCGTACTCGTCGCCACACAGATCGCCGAGCAGTCCCTCGACGTCGACTTCGATCTCGTCATCAGCGATCTCGCCCCGATCGACTACCTCATCCAGCGAGCCGGACGCTGCTGGCGCCACCGCCGCCCCCGTCCCACGTGGGCCCGCGCGCCACGCCTGCACATCATCGTCCCGGCTGGCACTCTCCCTCCCCCGCACTGGGGCACCGACCCCGGCGTCTACTACGGGCACCTGCTCCACCAAACCGCAACCGCCCTCGGCCGTCTCAAGGCAGGCCAACTGCACGAGCCCGGCGACGTGCAGCACCTGATCGAGGCCGTCTACACCCACAGCCCCCACAGCCAGGCCAGCCAGGCCCGTCTGGCTGATGAACAACTGCAGACCCAACTGGCAGACCTCGCCACCGTCCCCCACCCCGCGGACCTACAGACCCTCTACGACCTCTCCGACTCCACCGGGCTCAACACCCGGACCGCAGCAACCCGGCTCGGTGCCGATGCGACCTTGGCCCTGCCCGTCTGGCCCGACGCCATAGGCCACCTCTCACTCCATCCCAACCAGAGCGAGAACCCCTGCGGCTGCCACACAGAGAACCGTCACATTCCGACCACCATCACCCGCCATGACCGCCGCGCCATCCGCCACCTCCTCAACCACACCGTCCCCCTCCCAACCAAATGGCTCGACGTCACAGACCCCGCCACCCAACCTCCCGCTGCATGGCAAGACATCGGCCCTCTCGCGGACATCCGCCTACTGCCCCACACCGGCACCCCAGCCTCCTATAGCGCTCAACGCGGCGCCCTGAGCCTTGATCCCGTCCTGGGAATCCAACGTCGACGCTCAACCGGAACCAGCTAGGCTGGCCGACCAATTCAGATGAACACATGCAGCTTGACAAAGAAACAGCAAAGCCTCCAGAACGCCGCAGGTCACGAAGGGTGCTTCCCGCCCACGCGGGGGTGATCCGGCCACCCGCCGGAAGAACAAACAGAGCGGCGAGTGCTTCCCGCCCACGCGGGGGTGATCCGTAATGGCTGCTGCTATACCCGGCTGTTCCGGCGTGCTTCCCGCCCACGCGGGGGTGATCCGCTCGCACGCGCCTCACGCCGCTGGGCACCGCAGGGCTTCCCGCCCACGCGGGGGTGATCCGGGCAAGATCCTCACCAGGTGGATGCTCGACTCGTGCTTCCCGCCCACGCGGGGGTGGTCCGTTGTCGACCCGGGCTGCACGGCCCAGCTGGCTGTGCTTCCCGCCCACACGGGGGTGATCCGTCGCCGATCGTCGCCGCCATGCACGACCGGCTGTGCTGCCCGCCCACGCGAGGGTGATCCGGTGCGAGTCAAGAGCAAGAACGGCAAGTACACGTGCTTCCCGCCCACGCGGGGGTGATCTGGCGTGGGGCGAGGTCGGCATGGACGCCCTGTGGTGCTTCCCGCCCACGCGGGGGTGATCCGACGACGCGAATGCCCGGATTGCTCATGCTCGTGTGCAGATACATGATCCCCCTCCGGAGCGCGCAGGAGTGCCACACTCGGGTGACAGCCGGTTCGCCAAATGCCAGAACGTGGACCTTGTAGACGGCGAAGCACATGCCTCGGAGTGCGTGTGGACACGTCCACACCACCCCCGGACACAACCGGATTGAGCAGCATTCAGGAGCATCGAAGAGGCATGCTTTGTCCAGATCTCCAGAAAAACCGCAGGTGAAACGGGTCACGTGGATGGGTTCAAATCCCACCGCTACCGCTCTCAGACGATCCGGATCCTCAAGCTGTTCCTCCACCGCGAACGCCGGGCGCCGGCTCCCCGAGAAGAGATCATTGTCGACGGGCAGCACGACAGGATCTGTGCCTGTCCAGCCAGGGCCGTGGCGGAGAGTTGCCCCGCTGATCACGGCCACAGTGTTCGACTGCGGCTGGACCAGCGGCTCGGGCGCAACCACTGCTCTGGGCTGACCAGTATTGTGCCAAGTCGCCTTCGTGTGTTCGCCCTTCAGCTCCCTTGGCAAAGACGCTCACTGGTCGAGTGAGGGCATCCGGTAGGTCAGTCCGTTATCGCTCAGGTCAACGGTGAGCATCGAGCGGAAAGGATTGGCAAGGTTCCTCTCCCGCCGCCCGATGTCCCAGTACCCCAGAGCGACGACGGCCAGGATGGAAAGCACGCCGATCCATGTAGTCCACGCGCCGAGCAGCACAGTGAGCAACTCCACAGCGAGAAAGAGAAAACACGGCGCCCACAGAAGCACAGACAAGTCCCGAAGGATCTCTACCGACTCCGACGCATGGTTCGTCCATTCGTTGACCGTGAACAGGATGATCACCACCACGGAAAGGATGAGGAAAATCGAGCCCGCCGGGGCAGAGAGATCCGACCACGGTTCATGCCCGCGGGGAACCCACGAGGGACGCGATATGATCACTGTGGTCACCGCACGTAAGCAGGCCGTCAAAAAGAACGCGGCGGCTGCACTCCAGACGGTCCACCGCATGACGGCTTTCAACAGCACGGGCGACCGGGGGGGTGCCATGCAAGCGGCCTGCCAGGTGGTCTTGGTCAGCGTCGGGCTTGCCTTCTGTCCCCCTAGACGCGCAAGCAGGAGCGTCTCGACCTCTTGCGGAAGCAGCCCGGACAAGTGGCGGTAGATGGGTGGCAGGAGCCGGTGCCTACGGAAGATCTCGGCGAACTCATTGCGGCGCTGCTGACCGGCCAGAGAACTGACCCAGTTGTAGATCTGCTGGCTGTCCGGGCTACTTCTGCCCTGCCGCAGATGTGCCGGAACGGTGCTCTGGTTGTACCGGTACCGCTCGATCCCCAGGGCAGCTATGGGGGTTCCGATCCTGCGGTCGATTTCCCGCACCTCGATCGGTTCGTCCGGCATAGGTGGGACGGAAACATGATGGTCCAGATGCCCATTGTCGATGAGAAACCCTACGCGTCCTCCAATACAGCGCAGTGCAGGAGAAGACTCCTGAGCATTCCACAGCCAGTGGTAGGCGGCATCCGTCTGCGGAGTCTCGCACTCCCGCAGGGCTTCTTCCACGTCTGATACTCGGATGAGTGAGGCCAGCCACCAGGCCGCGCGGCGTGTCGTGGTCGTGTGTGCCCACAGGAGCGCGGCAAGTTCCGTTGCCGCCGCTGGCGTGCCGATAGTGCCCAGGGCATCGACGGCCCAGATCTCCTGTCGGCCGGATGCCGCCAGCGCAAGCTGAGGAATGGCGATTTCCCCCATGGTGCGAAGGGCTGCCCGGGCTCCTGCACGATGCTCGTCGTCCGCCTCCAGCTCGCCGAGGCAAGCTGCGGCTTCCTGCCGCTCGGACGCCGCCAGAGCATGCAGCGTCGCCGCCTGTCGCTCGGAGACAGGCTCCCAGGCGATGCGGCGGAGGAACTCGAACGTCTCGTTGCCACGGGGGGTGTTGTTGGATGCGAGAGCGCCGAGCGCATTGACGACGGCCACGCCCTCGCCCCCGGTGATCTCCAGGCGCTCGAGGAAGTAGGCGATGATCTCCTCGGCCAGACCTGCGCTGACCGAGGTCGCGTCCGCGAGGCTTTCCAAGGCGAGGATCTTGCTGTCATCCCGGGTGTCCGTGAAGAGTTCGGAGACGACCGGAGTGCAGTCGACGCTGGCGACGGCACACCACAGCTTGACGACCTCCCGCCAGGCACCGGGGTCACTGCGGTAGTTGCCCAGAAGCCTGCCGGGAGCGTCATGGAGAGCCTGCGCGGCGAGGAACTCCTGGAGGGTGAGGTGTGCGAATCCGTACTGGCTCCTCAGAGCATCCAGTGGCCGCAGCAACTGGCTGCGCTCCACGATCTCGTCCCGCAGCGGCAGTACGTGCTCGGCATCCAAGTCGAAGTCGGGCAGCAAAGCGCGGACGACGGATTCCAGGTTCGTACCCGAGATGGCAAGACGGTCATCACGTTCCGTGGATGCCTCATGCATCGTGAGCGCAATGCGCTGGAGTACGAGCAACTTGCGGTTTGCGTGGTATTGGGCGATGGCCCGGGTGCGCCCCAGCTGTCGGTCACGGTCGAGGAGATGCGCAATCGCTGCCTTGTAGAAGCCAGCACGACTCTTGGGGAGCGGGCCGAACTCCTCCGCCCGGTCGCCTGACTGAAGGTAGGCGATGATGGTGAGCAGGAGCGGCCTCCTGGCAATCCGCATCAGCTCGCGGTTACTCCGAAGGGATGCGATGACGCGGTTGACGTCCAGCGTGGCTTCCGCTTTGTTCCAATTGTTGAGGAAACGCCGCATTGATGCATCATCAAACTCTGCAAGGCGCACAACGTGGGCGAATTCCGGACTGAGCTGACCGTCATACACAGCAGTCCGGCAGGTGACGATCATAGGGCAGTCCGCGTGGGTCCGGGCGAACTCGCGCAGCTCTCCCTCCACCCGTTCGCGGTCTTCACGGCCCACCTCGTCAAGCCCGTCAAAGAAGACGCGCAGACGCCCAGTGTCCAGCATCCTGTCCACCAGCGAGGAGGCACCGAGTACTTTCGCCTGACTGAATTCGGCGACAATGAAATCCCGGAAGCTCTTCCGGGAAGCATTGCAATTGTGCAGGTTGATGATGACAGGAACCTGAGTGTCATCATCTTTTTCTGCCCAGCGAAGAATCTCAGTCTTCAAAAGCAGCGACTTCCCTGCACCGGGTTCCCCTAACACCACGATCCGGGAACTTCCACTCAACGTCTCGCTCATGTCAGCTCGTTCCGTGCCGACAGCAGACTGGAGGGGGACGTAGATGCGCCGGATGTCGATGTTGGATGTGTCGAAGCCTAACGGATGCCGGCCATGCCAGTCCTCTGCGCGCTGCCGGTATCGCCGAAGCTGCCTACCGCCGACCCGGCGCATGGAGGTTCTCTTGCGAAAAACTAAGTCGACGGTGCGTGAGGCAAACCCTTTCATCAGCTCGCTGAAGTACGCAGCGAGAAGAAAGATCGCAACAAAAACGACTGCCGCAACACCCGCCCCGTAGGGCAAGACCTTGTCGAATTGATCACCCACGAGGTCATCATAGAGAAGGCACAAGCATACCGGGGCCTCTACTCAGGATCTGCCCCAACAGGTCCGCGCCCGCGGCATCGCGCCCGCCATCCGCCAGTGGGCACAGCCGCACCTTGGCCGGGGCTGGGCGCTCGGCGTGATGCTGCAGAGCCACGGTGTAGTACGCGAGGGCATCGGGGACTACCTGTCGACGAGGACGACTTGGCGCCCGGGGGCGCAGGTGATCCCGCCGACACTTCCCTGCGCGACGATCCAGTCACTGGACATCTCGGCAAGGCGCTGCGTCTTGGGCAACGCGATGCTGGGGGTCATTTTGCCAGGCACCGGTGCGCGCCCACGGTCACGCTGCAGCCGCTCAGGGGCCCATCTGAGCGCTTTCGACTCTGAGCGCCTTCGGCGCACTCACCTCAGAGACTGCGCCGTTCATCCGGCGCCACACATTCCACTGACTTCAGGACAATCGCCCACTGTCTCATTTTGGCCAAAGCTGTGCCCCAACTGAGCACGCGACTATGCACCCGTACGACTTCCGTCACTCGCCTCAACTTGCGTCACAGGATGCACACCAGGAATGACACATTCCGCATAATTGACAATTGCGCATTACATTATATAGCAAATATTTTCGATTGCCATGCTCCCTGACGCCGTCCACCCTGATGTGCCGAATATGCAGCCGATTTCTGCATGTCACAACGCACAGGAGAAATGCTCATGGGGGGCACAGTGGACATCATGCAGGTGGCTGGCATGGGAGCCGCCGCTCTCGTCACCGAGATGGTCAAAAGCACTTGGGAATCCGCACGCGACGCGGTGACCCGATTCTTTCGGAGAGGCGGTGAGGAGACCGCTGGGCAGGAGCTGCGTCTGATCGACGCGGCGCGCCTGCAACTCATCGAAAGCGCGGAGAGTGAGCGCGGCCCAGTAGAGGAGCGGCTGCGCGGAGAGTTGATGATCCAGTTGGCCGCGTTCCTGCAGAAGCATCCCGATGCCGCCACAGAACTTCAGGAGTTGGCAGACCGGATTCAGCAGGCAGACGGGGGATCCGGTGCACGGATGAGCGCGCACCACAACACCAACAGCCAGGTCGTCATCTCCGGCGGCCCCATCAACGCCGCCGGCGGCTTCCATTACCGGGCGCCGGAGGGAGGTCGGTGAGCGAGGAGACCGTTCCCGGGGGTGTCCCACCTCGGCTTCCGGCCGCATCTGTAGCCCCACCCGCGGCCGGCATGTGGGTGGGGGTACATGGCAACCAGAACTCGAGAATCATCGTGGCCGCGGGGCCGGTAACGATGACGAGCAAACCGCAGTTGCCCGTAGCCGACATCCCGCAGGCGGATCTCAACGTCGTCCGTCTGGCCTGGGTGGACCTGGATTCTCGCGATGAGAAGGTCTCGACAGCGGCTGGCTCCATCGCTCTGCTTACCGGAGAGGGGCCAGCGCTAGCGGTCATCGCCGGGCCTTCCGGCTACGGCAAACGCACGGCCGGTATCAGAGCCCTGTGGGAGGTCTCGCGGGCGCAACAGACCACCCACGGCAAGCCGCTGATTCTCCAAGAGATCCGCCCGGACTGGGAGAGGCCGGGGTTCCCGGACATCTCCGTGCTGCCCGACGAGCCGGGCACGGGCTATCTCTTGGACGTCGCCGCGGAGATCGTCTCCTGGCAGAGCCCCGGCAAGGTCGCGGACCAGTTGGTGAGCTACGCGGAGAACCTGCGCCAGCAGGGGTCGTTCCTGGTCGTCATCGCCGACGAATACGGGTGGCCCGAGGCGGGCTCCGGCACGCTGGCCCGTGTCCTCGTCCGCGCCAAAACGCGGCCGTACGCACACCGTGTGGCAAAGATGCATCTGGAGTACGCCCACCATAAGCCAGACCGGATCCGCTGGCTCAACACTGCCTCGTCGGGAACAGGGCTGATCGGCGAAGCCGCGCACCTGCTGACCGACAGCAGCAGTCCGGCTGACGCAGCCCGCCTGGCCGCCGCGCTGGCTTCCATCGACGGCTCACCGGAGAGCCTGCACACAGCGCTCGGCGCCTTCCAACAGTGGCACTCCCAAGTCCAGGAGGTCTTCAAGGAAACCGAAGACAAACCGGACGACCGTGCCCTGCTCATCGCCGCCTTGTTCCTCGATGGCAAGGACGCGCTTACCGTCCAGGACGCAGCCCGTTCCCTGCTGGGCGTGCCCCGCGAGACGGACGTACGAACGATCCTGACCGGACCCGACTTGACCACCCGCCTCAAGAGCATGGGGGCGAACGTCACGGGCCGGACCGTCACACTCGAACACCAACCCGGGTATGCCCGCGCTGTGCTGCTCCACCTATGGCAGCAACGAGCCGACATCCACCCGCCACTGTTGGCCTGGCTTGACGCCATCACCGCGCCGAAGGAGCCCGGCGCCGATCGGATGGCGGCCATCAGTGATCTCCTGGTCGAGCTAGCTGTCGCGGAGAGCGACATCCGCGTCATCGAGCAAATACACGCCTGGATCGACAACGGCGACAACAGCGCCGAGCACCGCCAACTGATCGCCCGAGTCCTCACAGTAGCCGCAGAGGCGGACACGCTGGGTTCAGAGGTGCGGTCCCGGCTGCTCGATTGGGCCCAGACAGGAACCGAGGCCGTGACCACTGTCGTGGCCCTGGTCTGCCAGAGCGAGTTCGCCGACCACTATCCGCGCCAAGCCCTGGTGCGCCTGCGGCACATCCTCGACCGGGGCGGCGAGCCGGATGACGCCGTACGGACGGCACAGGCCGCGTTGCGCGATATCGCCGGCCGAGACGGGCATCTGCCGCGGGTGTGGAGCGCGGTCATCAAGTGGGCCACCGAGAAAAGACATCTGGCCGGGCACCGAGCTTTTCTCTCACTCCTGGATCCGCGCGTCGACGCTTACGTTCTGCAGGTCATGCTGGCTGCCGCCGATCAGAAACCGGATGTCAAAGCGGCGTTGATCGAGGGCTGGAACGCGGCGTTGGCGGACACACGCGTCGACGCCGAATGCAGAGAGTTGCTGTCTGCCTGGGCTCAGGCGCGGAAGGCGGGGTTAGTGCCGCATGAGCAGGTTACGGACATCCTCAACCAGGTCGTCGTCCAGCACCTGTACTCCACACCGATCTCAGCTCTCATCTTCGGCGAGCCCGGCGTCCCCAACGATGAGGCTGTCATCGAGCTGCGCAAAGACCTCAGATTGCCCGCCGCATTGTCAACCGCACGCCTCAATCACAAGCCCGTGGAGTCCTGATCCGTGGCCTTTACACGATGGTCACGTCGCCGTTCGCGCAGAGCATTGCGACGCGGTCTAACTCGCTTCGAGGTCCGGCTGCGCAGCAGCTGTCGCGGGATCGGCTTCATCGCCCGCATCACGGCCACGGTCATCACTGAGCCGCCATACCCGGGCACGGACGAGGAGATCGTGGTTTCTGTTCGCACCATGCTGAGACAAGCGGCGGCCGACGTCTCCGAGACCTGCGACCCAACCGACCTCGACGCGGCGCGAGATGTCTGTAGACAACACCTCGGCCGCCTTCGCTTTCTGCCAACCGATCCTCCCGTCGAGTTCCAGGCCAAGCTCACGCTTGATCTATCGCCCGCCGACCGGGCTGCCATGGAGGCTCTGCTCGCCGCGCAGCGCCGACAAGCCGTGACTGATGTCCTGCGACGGCAAAAGACCGAGGCGCTCGCTGCGGAGCTGGCCGACCCCGCGGCTGTATGGATGCGGTGGATGGAGCAGGAAGACGCCGACTGGACTAAGCCCCCCAACGCCGACACCGTCACGGAGATCGCGGAAGCCTTCGGCCGGTATCGCACCGATCGTGAGCGAACCATCGAGCACGAGGCACTCGAAGTACTGCGCGACTTCCTCAGCAGCTTCCCCGACCCCGCTCAGAAGCGCATGTTGTACACGCTCTTGGCTGCGGGCATGCACGGTGCACAACGACCGCAGCACGCCGCCAAGGCAGAAGCACTGCTCAACGGCAGCACGCCGCATGCCCCGGAAAGCAGCTCATGACGCCAAGGACAGGGGCTCGTTCCGCATGCGCGATCCGGCGCCGCCGATGAGTAGCGGCATCCTGCGGTGGCTCTTGTCACCGCGTACGAGCTGGCGTGCATGGCATCTGGTACGAGCCAGCCACGGCAACGTCTCCTTCGACGCGGCGTGGCGGCACACCAGGGTTGTCCACCGCCCTGAGGAGCAGCCCTACCAGAGGCATGGGCATCTCCCCAGCGGGCACCGGACGGAGGATGGCCACCCCCCTCACGGCCCCGGTCCGACTACTGAGCGGTCTCGACGACGGTTCCATCGGCCCAACGGGCAAGGAGGAGACTGAGAGCGCGCCGCAGCCGCAACAGGCTGGCCACGCAGCGTCTGGTGGCCAGCCTCCGACAACCGCTCAGCAGTCGGCGTCCATACTGCGGCCGATAAGGCAACTCCGGAACCACACCGGAGAAAGACAGCGAGTTGAGGCCTTGACACGCTCAAGGAGATCGCGGAAGAAGGCTTGGCAGGCCAGCCCATGGCTCATGCCACGCTCGTCAGGTCCTCGGCAGTCGGCGACATTCCCACGGGGCTCATGGCCCACTCCACGGCTGCTACCACCTCGTCGTCCGCGGAGTCCAGAAGATGGCCGTATCGGTCGACCGTGGTGGTGATCGACTCGTGCCCGAGCCTCCCTTGGATCACGGGCAGCGGGACCTTCCCGGCGATCAGCCACGAGGCGTGCGTGTGGCGGAGGTCGTGGACGCGCGGCCGCTTCGTCAGGCCGGCGGCGTTGGCAGCGTCGAGGGCGGGCTTCCACCGGTGGGCGAAGAAGTAGCCCGAGTGCCAGGACTGTCCGCCGGGAGCGGTGAAGATCAGGTCCTGGGGGTGCTTGCCCAGGCATACGCGCTTGAACAGCGCCACCTGGTCAGGGGTGAGGACAAGCGTGCGGCGGGACTTCTTCGTCTTGGGAGCACCGAGGTACGTGCCACCCTCAGCTCGACGCTTCCAGGCGCGTTGTACGCGGAGCGTGGACCGCTTGCCCGTGAAGGTGAAGTCGCGCGGCTGGAGCGCCGTTACTTCGCCCCACCGTAGGCCGGTGCCGATCAAGGCATCGACCAAGTCGACGGCGTCAGGCTTCAGGTGCGCGCGGAGGAGTGCGTACTCTTCCGGTTCGAGGAAGACCTCTTCGTCTTCAGCCTCGTCCCTCTTCGGCAGACGCGTGTACGCGCACGGGTTGGAGTCGCGCAGAGGCGGGTCGGCGGTCACCGCGGCCTGGAGGACGCTGAAGAGCAGTCCGTGGAGGTTGGCGATGGTCTTCGGCGCGTAGGCCCGTCGCTCGGTACCGGGCTCGTGATGCGGGCCCGGGCGCCCGTGTTTGAGGTCGTTGATCCACTGGCTGACGTGGTCGCGTGTGATCTTGTTCGAGCGGTCTGAAACGGCCAGGTCCCGGAACCACGGGATCATGTGGTTCTCGATGAATCTCTGGTAGTTGGTGCTCGTGTGCTCGGATATGTCCGTGAGCAGCTCGACGTACCGGTGAGCGTAGGCGGGGAACATCTCCTCGGCGGGGCACTCCGACTCGTCCGGCTCGACGAATCCCTCGCCCTTGACCCAGCCGGGCGGCCATTGCTGTCCGTGGCCGTTCACCAGATCGCGGAAACGTTTCGCCGCAGCCAGGTCGTCGAAGCTCTCGCGCTGCCACTTGCCCTCACGGGCCCCGCTGGCGCGCCAGACGACCCCGTGGACCGCGGCGCCAGACTGCCGCTTGTAGGTCTTGATGTGCGCCATGCCAGGCACCGTAAAAGGAGGGCGCGGGACAACGCGTGAGGCAAATGTGAGGCAAGAAACCCGGGCGAGACAGCGCCCGGGCTCCGTTTTCGCACGTCAGAAGGTTTTTCCTCAGGTGGGGCGGGTGGGACTCGAACCCACGGCCGACGGATTATGAGTCCGCTGCTCTAACCGGCTGAGCTACCGCCCCGTAACGGCGCGTCGTGCACATCTGTGCGCGCCGTCTGCCGCAGCATAGCCGCTCATACGATCTGTTGCTTCGGCGGGCCGATGTTGGGCGCCCGCATGCCGTGGATCAGCCCTTGGTCAGGGGGTGAGCGCGGCGTGAACAGGGGATGAGGGCATGAAAAAGGACCCCGCGAGGGGTCCTCTCCCGTGCTGCTCCCCCGACTGGACTCGAACCAGTAACCCTCCGGTTAACAGCCGAATGCTCTGCCAATTGAGCTACAGGGGACCGAGCTCCCCCGACTGGACTCGAACCAGTAACCTGCCGGTTAACAGCCGGCTGCTCTGCCAATTGAGCTACAGGGGATTGCTCCGTGTGCCTCGACCGCGCCCCCGTCCGGGGTTCCCGGAGGGCGTGCGTTCGCTGCGACACATACATTAGCGCAAGCAGGGGGGTGCTCCGCCAATCGGTAGGGCCGCGGATGATCGGAGGGTGATCTGCGGCGCGTGCGGGTAGACGTGCGGCACGACTCCGGGGTCCGATTCGAAGGACAACCAGAAGGGCAGGTCGATGCGCTACCGGCTGACGTTCATGAGCGGGTTGGCTGTGGGTTACGTGTTCGGCACGCGGGCCGGCCGCGAGAGGTATGAGCAGTTGCGTGCGTGCGCGCAGCGGTTCGTGCAGAACCCGGCCGTCCGCAACACCGCCGAGTCGGCCGCGCTGGGCGGCCGGGAGGCCGCCACGAAGGCGCTCGGCAAGGTGCGGCCGCTGCGGGACAAGATCGCGCAGCGGGAGTCGCGCTCCGCGGCGCAGGAGGACGACTGGGGCACCAGCAACACCTAGCCGCCGCGGTGGCATGATCTGGTCCATGGGGATAGTCGCCGGGTTGGACAGTTCGTCCGAGAGCACACGGATCGTCGTCTGCGATACGGATACGGGTGCCGTACTCAAGCAGGGGTACGCGCCGCACCCGGCACCGTCCTCCGGCGGTTCACCCAATGACGTGGACCCGCAAGCGTGGCTGCTCTCCCTCGGGGAGGCCGCCGAGGGCGGGTTGCTGGAGGGGGTGCAGGCCATCGGCGTCTCGGCGCAGCAGCACGGGCTGCTGGCGCTGGACGGGAGCGGGGCGCTGGTGCGCCCCGCCCAGATGGGCAACGACCGGCGGGTGCAGTCCGCGGCCGCCGATGTGATCGAGTCGCTGGGCGGGCGGGCGGCGTGGGCCCAGGCCGTGGGCGCGGTGCCGACCGCCGCCCAGGCGGTGGCGAAGCTGCGCTGGTTGGCGCGGTCGGAGCCGGACGCGGCGGGCCGGGTGGCCGAGGTGCTCCAGCCGCACGACTGGCTGGTGTGGCAGCTGCTCGGGCGGCCGCTGCGGCGGACGACGGACCGCGGTACGGCCTCCGGCACCGGCTACTGGTCGGCGGCGACCGGCGCCTGGCGGCCGGATCTGGTCGAGCTGGCGCTCGGGCACCAGGTGCGGCTGCCGGAGGTCATCGGACCGGCCCAGGCCGCCGGGCAGACGCCGGAGGGGCTGCTGATATCGGCCGGTACGGGCGAGACCATGGCCGCGGCCTTCGGTCTTGGCGTGGGGGTCGGCGACGCGGTGATCTCGCTGGGGGCCTCGGGTTCGGTCTTCTCCGTCCACCACGAGGCGCTGGCCGACCACACCGGCACGATCCTGTCGTACGCGGACGCGACCGGGATGCATCTGCCCGTCGTGCACACGCTCAACGCGGTGCGGGCGCTGCGCGGTACGGCGGAGCTGCTGGGCACGGACCTGGAGGGGCTTTCGGCGCTCGCGCTGAAGTCCACGCCCGGGTCGTACGGGATGGTGATGCTGCCGTATCTGGAGGGCGAGCGGACCCCGCACCTGCCGCACACCGCCGGGACGCTGACCGGGCTGCGACGCGAGTCCATGAAGCCGGAGCATCTGGCGCGGGCCGCGTTCGAGGGCATGCTGTGCGGGCTCGCCGACGCGCTCGACATCCTGCGCGGGCGCGGGGTCGGGGTGCGCCGGGTGTTCCTGCTGGGCCCGGCGGCCGATCTCCAGGCGGTACGGGCCATCGCGCCCGCGCTGCTGGGCGCGCAGGTCGTTGTGCCGCAGCCCGCCGACTACGCCGCGCTGGGCGCCGCCCGGCAGGCCGCGTGGGCGCTGGGCGCGGCGCAGGGGACGCTGTCCCCGCACGAGCCGCCGCGCTGGCCCGCGGCCGCCAGCCAGGTGTTCGAGCCGGGCGACGACCTGGCGGTGGGGCAGGCGGTGCGGCAGCAGTACGTGGCGGTACGGGAGCAGACGCATCCGGGGGCGTTCGAGGCGTAGGCGTAGCCGTGGCCGTGGCTAGTCGAGGTAGCCGCGGAGCTGGTCGGCGAAGGCGTGGTCGCGGAGCTTGTTGAGGGTCTTGGACTCGATCTGGCGGATGCGTTCCCGGGTCACCCCGAAGATCCGGCCGATCTCCTCCAGGGTGCGGGGGCGGCCGTCGGCCAGTCCGTACCGCAGCTGGACGACCTTCCGCTCGCGCTCGCCGAGCGTCGACAGCACGGCCTCCAGGTGCTCGCGGAGCAGCAGGAACGCCGCGGACTCGACCGGTGAGGCGGCGTCGCCGTCCTCGATGAGGTCGCCGAACGCGACGTCGTCCTCCTCTCCGACCGGCGCGTGCAGCGACACCGGCTCCTGGGCGAGCCGCAGCACCTCGCTCACCCGCTCCGGGGTGAGGTCGAGCTGGACCGCGACCTCCTCGGGGGTGGGTTCGTAGCCGCGTTCCTGGAGCATCCGGCGCTGGACGCGGACGACCCGGTTGATCAGCTCGACGACATGGACCGGCACCCGGATGGTCCGGGCCTGGTCGGCGAGGGCGCGGGACATGGCCTGGCGGATCCACCAGGTCGCGTACGTCGAGAACTTGTACCCGCGGGCGTAGTCGAACTTCTCGACCGCTCGGATCAGGCCGAGATTGCCCTCCTGGACGAGGTCCAGCATCGTCAGGCCGCGGCCCACGTAGCGCTTGGCGACGGAGACGACGAGGCGCAGGTTGGCCTCGATCAGGCGGCGCTTGGCCATCCGGCCGAGGACCACCAACCGGTCCAGGTCTAGGGCGAGTTGGCTGTCGAGGTCGGGTGCGGAGGCCAGCTTCTCCTCGGCGAACAGGCCCGCCTCGACCCGGCGGGCCAGCTCGACCTCCTCGGCTGCGGAGAGCAGCGGAATCCGGCCGATTTCGCGCAGGTATTGGCGGAAGAGGTCGGAGGAGGGGCCGGTGGCCTCGGGGCGAGTGGCGCGCTCGGCGGGGCCGTCTTCAGGGCCGCCCTCGGGGCCGCCCTCGGGTTCGGTGTCCGGCTCGGTCTCGGGTTCGGCTTCGGCTTCGGCTTCGGGGACTGGTTCGGCGGCTGGTGCGGTGTGCTGCGCGGGTGGTTCCGGGGGCTCCATGCCCGACGGTGCCAGGGACTGCGGCGGCGCGGGGGTGGCGTCGGCGAGGGTCTGGGTCTGCACGGGGGCGACCTCCAGGGTGATCGCTGCTGAGGCGGCAGAACGATCGGGTACGGATGCGCCGGCCACGCCGCCGTCCGTCCCGTACATCATGAGCGGATCTGCGGGGGATCCCGGCCTACCCGGCCAACACCGCCGCGCTCCGAGGACTCAGGCACCGCAACCAGTGTGGAGTACGACACACGCCCGCCACGAGGGGCGTGCGGGCACTTTTTACGCAGCGGCCGGTGACCGCGCGGTTACGCGACGTCCGCGACGCCCGGCGGTGGCCCCGGCCAGAGCCAGGCCGGATCCCGGCTACGGCCTGGCTAGAGCGCCGCCGCGCCCTGGGTCTGGAGGGACTGGGCGTACTGCTGGAGGACCCACAGCTCGTTCTGGACGGCGGCCAGATGGGCCGGATCGGCGCGCTGGCCCAGCCGCTGAAGGGTGCCCTGGACCTCGGTGATGCGGTGGTTGACGGCGGCCTGCCGGACCCGGACCAGCTGCTCGCCCGCGTACGCCTCGTCTGCCTCGCGGCGGGTGTGCAGGGGCTCCACGGCCAGCTCGGTGACCATGGCGCGGACCGTGTCGTCGGGGGCGGCCTCGCGGACCCGGCGCAGATAGTCGGCGTCGGCGGCCTCCGCGCCGCCCGCGGCCTCGATGGCGCGGCGCACGGCCGCGTAGGGCGGGGCGGTGAACTCGTCCTCGCCGTAGGCGTCGAAGGCCGGGGAGACCAGCTCGGGGCGCTGGAGGGCCAGCTTCAGCAGCTCGCGCTCGACCCGGCGGGCCGGGCTGCGGAGGTTCAGCGCCGGGCCCCGGGGGCCGGGCGGAGCCCCGGGGCCCTGGGGCTGGCCGGGCCCACCTGGGCCGCCCGGGCCGCCGGGCGGGCCGGTCCGGCGGGCGCGCTGGTCGGGGCGCTGGTCGCCGCCGCGGCCGCGGTCCCGCGCCCATCGGGCGAGCTGGCTGACACGCTGGACGACGAACTGGGTGTCGAGGATGCCCAGCAGCCCCGCGAGGTGGACGGCCGACTCGTGCTGGATAGAGCTGTTCTTGATACCCGCGACGACCGGTGCGGCCTCGTCGAGGGCGGCGGCGCGGCCAACGGCCGTGTCGAGGTTGTGGCGGGCGACGATCTGCCGGATGGCGAACTCGAAGAGCTGGGTGCGGCTCTCGACCAGCGCCTTGACCGCGTCGTCGCCCTGCGCGAGCCGCAGCTCACAGGGGTCCATACCGCCCGGGGTGATCGCGATGTACGTCTCGGCGGCGAACTTCTGGTCGTCCTCGAAGGCGCGCAGGGCGGCCTTCTGGCCCGCCGCGTCGCCGTCGAAGGTGAAGACGACCTCGGCGCCGGAGTTGTCCATCAGCAGCCGCCGCAGGATCTTGATGTGGTCGCCGCCGAAGGAGGTGCCGCAGGTGGCGATGGCGGTCGTCTCACCTGCCAGATGGCAGGCCATGACGTCCGTGTACCCCTCGACGACGACGGCCCGGCTGGTCTTGGCGATGTCCTTCTTGGCGAGGTCGATCCCGTAAAGGACGTGGGACTTCTTGTAGAGCGGAGTTTCGGGGGTGTTGAGGTACTTGGGGCCGTTGTCGTCGTCGCGGAGCTTGCGGGCGCCGAAGCCGACGACCTCGCCGGTGATGTCGCGGATGGGCCACATCAGGCGGCCGCGGAAGCGGTCGATGGGGTTGCGGCGGCTCTCCTGGGCGAGGCCGGAGAGAAGGAGCTCCTGGTCGGTGAAGCCGCGGCCGCGCAGGAAGCGGACGAGGTGGTCCCAGCCCGCCGGGCTGTAGCCGACGCCGAAGTGCTGGGCGGCGGCCTGGTCGAAGCCGCGCTCGGCGAGGAACTTTCGGCCGATCTCCGCCTCGGGGCTGTCCAGCTGCTCGACGTAGAACTGCGCGGCCGCCCGGTGCGCCTCGACCAAGCGGATGCGCTCGCCCTGCTGGCGGCCGGGCGTCGCGCTGCCCTGCTCGTACCGCAGGGTGATCCCGGCCTGGGAGGCGAGTCGCTCGATCGTCTCGGCGAAGGAGAGGTGGTCGATCTTCATGACGAAGTCGACGGTGTCGCCGCCCTCCTGGCAGCCGAAGCAGTAGTACAGCCCCTTGCTGGGGCTGATCTGGAAGGACGGTGACTTCTCGTCGTGGAAGGGGCAGAGCCCCTTGAGATTGCCACCGCCCGCGTTCCGCAGCTGGAGGTATTCGGATACGACGGCGTCGATCGGGACCGCGTCCCGCACCGCCTTTACGTCGTCATCGTTGATCCGGCCTGCCACGCGTGAATTCTACGGCCGGGGTCCGACACCGATGTCCGGCCCGGTCGGACCCCGGCCCATAGGTGGCCTACGGCACCAGGGAACTCAGCGGGACGGACGGGTCGGCGAGGGCGCCCGGGTCGGGCTGGGCGCCGCTGCGGATGAGCTGCTGGATGGGCCCGGTGACGTCCCACACGTTCACGTTCATCCCCGCCAGCAGCCTGCCGTCGCTCAGCCAGAAGGCGATGAACTGCCGCTTGCCGACGTCGCCGCGGATCAGGACCTGGTCGTACGAACCGGGCGGCGCGTAACCGGAGTACTCCAGACCGACGTCGTACTGGTCGGAGAAGAAGTACGGCACCCGGTCGTACGAGATGTCCTGGCCGAGCATGGCGCGGGCGGCGGCCGGGCCGCCGTTCAGCGCGTTCGCCCAGTGCTCGACGCGCAGCCGGGCGCCGGGCGGGAGGGCGGCGCGCACCGGCGTGTCTTCGAGGAAGGCGAGCGGGGCGGAGGCGGCGTCGCCGGTCGCGAAGATGTCCGGGTCGCTGGTGCGCAGCGCCGCGTCGACGGCGATGCCGCCGCCCACCGCCCGGTCCACCACGTCCAGCCCGGCGGCCTCGGCGAGGGCGGTGCGCGGGGCGGCGCCGATGGCGGCCAGCACGCTGTGACAGGGGTGCTCCTCGCCGTCGTCGGTGAGGGCGGCGAGCACCATGCCGTCCTGGCCGGTGATCCCGGTGAGCTTGGCGCCGAAGTGGAAGCGGACGCCGTGCTCGCTGTGGAGGTCGGCGAAGAGGGCGCCCAGTTCGGGGCCGACGACGGAGTGGAGCGGCGTCGGCTCGGGCTCGACGATGGTCACCTCGGCGCCGTAGCCGCGGGCCGCGGCCGCGACCTCCAGGCCGATCCAGCCAGCGCCCGCGATGACCAGCTGCCCGTTGTCGCGGCCGAGGCTGGTGAGGACGCCCTTCAGCCGCTCGGCGTGGGCGAGGCGGCGCAGATGGTGGACGCCCACCAGGTCGGTGCCCGGGATGTCGAGGCGGCGCGGCTCGGCGCCGGTGGCCAGCAGCAGCCGGTCGTAGTGGATCCGGGTGCCGTCGCCGAGGGTCACGGCCTTGGCGACGCGGTCCAGGTGGGTGGCGGGCTGGCCGAGGTGGAGCTCGATGTCGGCCTGCGCGTACCAGGCGGGTTCGTGGACGAAGACGCTGTCGCGCTCCTGGCTGCCGGTGAGGAAGCCCTTGGACAGCGGCGGACGCTCATAGGGGTGGTCGCGCTCGTCACAGATCAGGATCACCCGGCCGGTGAAACCCTCTGAACGAAGGGTTTCCGCGGCTTTCGCCCCGGCCAGACCCCCTCCGACGATGACGAACGTCTGGTGTGCGTCGACCACTTGTTTTCCTCCTCGCTGCCGGGCGGTGCCTCTGCGTTTGCTTCTACCCCGGTCGCGTCGACCAGTCGCATCAGCCGGAGCTTTGGCCATAGGGAGCCACCGGGGAGCCTCCCGCACCAAGCGGAGCGGGGGAAGGGGGCCGTGCGGAGTGGCGGGAACGGGTCGCGGGCGGGCCGGGTGCGATCACTTGGTGATCGCGGGCGGTCGGGTGCGGTCGCTTCCGTGCGGAGTGTGGGGGCGGGCTTGGGTGCCGTGCCGGGTGTGGGTGCTGTGCGGCATGCGGGGTTGGGTGCGGGGGCGGGGGTTGGGCGGGGGTGCTGTGCCGCGTCATACGTGGCGTGCCGAGCGCGGCGCCGTGAGGCGGGCGTGGAGGGCGCGGGCCGAGACGTCCGTCAAGGCGGCGATCTGGTCCACGATCGCGCGCAGCCGCCCCGCCTCGTCGCCCGCCTGGTCGGCCGCGTCGAACAGGGCGTGGAACTGCGGGTCGAGCCCGTCGGGGGCGCGGGCGATCAGCGCCTCGCCCAGCTCGGCGATCACGACGCGCTGATCGGCGCGGACCAGCTCCTGGTCGGCGCGCTGGATGACGTAACGGTCCGCGACCGCCTTGAGCACCGCGCACTCCAGCCGGGCGTCACGCGGCACCACCAGCTCGGCGCGGTAGCGGGTGAACCGGCCCGTACCGTACGCCGCCCTGGTGGCGGCCTCCGCGGCGAGGCAGAACCGGCCGATCAGCTGGCTCGTGGCGTCCTTGAGGCGGGCTTGGGCGACGGACGTGCCGTCGTAGCCGTGCGGCCACCACTCCTGGTCGAGCAGCCGGTCCAGCGCCTCGGCCAGTTCCTCCGGCTCGGCGCCCGGCGCGTAACGGGCGGCGGCGACGGCGAACACCTCGCGCCGCTCGGGCTCGGCGAGCAGGCTGTTCGGGTCGAGGTGGCCCGCGTGGAGACCGTCCTCGACGTCGTGCACCGAATACGCCACGTCGTCCGCCCAGTCCATGACCTGGGCCTCGAACGGGGTGCGCTGGTCGGGCGCGCCGCGCCGGAACCAGGCGAAGACCGGCAGGTCGTCCTCGTACACCCCGAACTTCGGCGAATCCGGGTCGCGGGGGTGACCGCCTCGTGGCCAGGGGTATTTGGTCGCCGCGTCCAGGGCCGCCCGGGTGAGGTTGAGGCCGACGCTGACCGGTTCACCGGTCTCCGCGTCGGGGACGAACCGCTTCGGTTCGAGCCGGGCCAGCAGGCGCAGCGACTGGGCGTTCCCCTCGAAGCCGCCGCAGTCGCGGGCCACCTCGTTGAGGGCCTGCTCGCCGTTGTGGCCGAAGGGCGGGTGGCCGAGGTCATGGGCGAGGCAGGCCATCTCCACCAGATCCGGATCGCAGCCGAGGGCCGCCCCCAGTTCCCGGCCCACCTGGGCGCATTCGAGGGAGTGGGTCAGCCGCGTGCGGGGCGTGGCGTCCCAGGCCGGGGTGCGGGCACTGGCGCCGAGGTCCGCGTCGGTGGCCGGGGCGGCGGGCACGACCTGCGTCTTTCCGGCCAGTCGGCGCAGCGCGGCCGAGTGCAGCACGCGGGCCCGGTCGCGCTGGAACGCGGTCCGGCCGGGCCGCTTGTCCGGCTCCTGGACCCAGCGCTCCAGGTCGGCCGCGTCATAGCCGGGGGTCGTCGGCGTGGTGCCGCGGTCCGCGGGGCTCTGTCCGGTGCGGTCCGGGGTGCGCTGTCCGGGGCGGTCCGGGGTGCCGTCCGGGGTGCGATCTGTCGTACGACCTGCTCTGCGGCTCATACACCGACAGTAACCGCCCGGTACGACAGCGGAGCACCGGCGAGGGCCTGTTCGTAGCGGTGGAGCACCAGCCGGGCGACGGCCGGATGCGCGCCGAGCGGGGCGGCGGCGATGCCGGGAGCGGCGTCCGCGCACTGGGTGGCGAAGCGGCCGGGGGCGGTGAAGTACGAGGCCACGGCGATGTCGCGGTGATGCGGGGCGGGCGCGATGGCGCGTACCGCTTCGGCCACGGTGGGGGCGGCGGCGGAGGCGTACGCCGGGACGACGGGGGTGCCGCCGAGCCGGGCGCTGAGCAGGGTGGCGGTGGCGTCGGCGTCGACGGCCGCGTCGGGGTCGCGGGAACCGGCGGCGGCGAGGACGACGGTCTGTTGCCGAGTGCGTGGCCGCCACCCGGCCTGCGTCAGGCGCGCGTGCAGGGCCTCGGCGAGGAGCGGATGGGGGCCGAGGGGTGCGGCGATGCGCGTGGTCAGGTGGGCGGCGTGTGCGGCCGCCGCGGGAAGGTCCTCCTTGACGTGGTAGCCGCGGCCGAGCAGCAGCGGTACGAGGACGGCCTCGCCGCGGAGCGCGGCGAGGGTGTCCGCGAGCAGTGGCCGGTTCAGCTCGATGTGGCCGAGCGTCACGGGGATGTCGGGCCGCAGGGCCCGGACGGCGTTCACGAGTGCCGTCACGCTGCGCAGTGCCGCCGGGTCGCGGCTGCCGTGTGCCACGGCGACCAGCGTCGGGGGACGCCTGCCGGAGGAAAGGGGTGAACGCAACGCTGTCATGGCGTGACTGTCGCAGGGGCGTGTTGCCTCGCCGTTGCGCGGCCGTGACGGGTGATTGCGCGGACTTCACGGTGGGGGGTGCGGGGTGCTGAGGTGCGGTGGTCGGTGGGTGCGCGGTCGGTTCGGTGGTGGGTGCCGGGTGC
The DNA here is from genome assembly GCF_044333065.1 of Streptomyces sp. NPDC021115. Lineage (NCBI taxonomy): Bacteria > Bacillati > Actinomycetota > Actinomycetes > Kitasatosporales > Streptomycetaceae > Streptomyces > Streptomyces sp. NPDC021115. The sequence goes on along the minus strand of NZ_JBIRQF010000006.1, from coordinate 456,441 downwards.
GGGGCCTCCGGGGCAGGGCCCTGGACTCGTATATTTCTGGCGCCGGTGCCCGGAGACGTGGAGTGGGCCGGAAGTAGGCGCCACAAATACACGTCATCGTCCAGGATCCCACCCCTGCGACCCCGCCCCCTCCCACCGGATGGCGGCCACCCGCCGGTTCCGCTTCCGGTCCGCCCGGCGAGGCGACCCCGCCCGCCTCACGTTTCGTCGGCGGCCACCCGGCGGGGGTCAGTGGTGCCAGGCGTGGCCGCCGGTGTTGTGGATCATGCGCTGGAGGACCTTGAGGGTGGTCACGTAGTCCTCGTCGGGGATGCCGTCGTGGATGCGCTTCCGCGACGCCGCCTGGCGTTCGGCCGCCCGGGCGTAGAGCGCGCGGCCCTCGGGGGTGAGGTGGAGGCGTTCGTCGGTGGTGGTCAGCAGGCCGCGGTCGAGGAGGGCGTCGATCTCGGGCTCCAGGTCGGCGCCGACGTCCAGATAGCCCTCGAGAACGGCGCGCACCTCGACGCGGGTGCGGCCGTCCTCGCCGCCGTCGTGGGCCTGGTTCAGCACCCACCACTGGGGCTGGCTGAGGCCGAATTCCGAGAGCCCCGCGCGGATGTAGGTGACGACCGCCTTGGAGGCGGCCCAGCTCCAGTAGCCGATGGGCTGGCGGATCAGTTCGGTGTCGCTGTGTGAGTACTCCATGGCGACGAACGTAGAAGTTGAACCAAAGTTGAGGTCAAGACGCGTCGAGTTCCTTCAGGTACGCGACCCGTGTTTCGTCGTCCAGGAAGGAGGCGCGGAAGGAGTTGCGGGCCAGGGTGCGCAGCGTCGCCTGGTCGAGCCCGAGGGCGTCCCGTACGGCGGTGCAATTGTCCTCCACGTAGCCGCCGAAGTAGGAGGGGTCGTCGGAGTTGACGGTCACCAGCAGGCCGGCGTCCAGCATCGCGGGGAGGGGGTGGTCGGCGAGGTGGTCGACGACGCGGAGGCGGACGTTGGAGAGGGGGCAGACGGTCAGCGGCACCTGGTCCGCGACCAGCCGCGCCACCAGGGAGTCGTCCTCCAGGCAGCGGACGCCGTGGTCGACGCGGTCCACGCCGAGGATGTCCAGCGCCTCCCAGACGTACGCGGGCGGCCCCTCCTCGCCCGCGTGCGCGACGCACTTCAGCCCGGCCTCCCGCGCCAGCGCGTACACCTCGCGGAACTTCGACGGCGGGTGGCCGACCTCGGCCGAGTCGAGGCCGACGGCGGTGATGCGGTCGAGGTAGGGGCGGGCGGATTCGAAGGTGGCGAGGGCCGATTCGGCGGTCTCGTCCCGCAGGAAGCACATGATCAGGCGGGTGGTGATGCCGTGGGTGAGCGGTGCGGCGTCGAGGGCGCGGGTGAGGCCGCGGATGACGGTGCCGATGTCGACGCCGCGGGCGGTGTGCGCCTGCGGGTCGAAGAAGATCTCGGCGTGCCGGACGCCCTGCTCGCGGGCGCGGGCGAGGTAGGCGTTGGTGAGGTCGGCGAAGTCGTCCTCGGTGCGCAGAACCGCCATCAGCGCGTAGTAGAGGTTGAGGAAGTCCTGGAGGTCGGTGAAGGAGTACGCGGCGCGCAGCTCGTCCTGGGTGGCGTAGGGAAGCTCGACGCCGTTGCGCTCGGCGAGCGCGAAGGCGAGTTCGGGCTCCAGGGTGCCCTCGATGTGGAGGTGGAGTTCGGCTTTGGGGAGCGGCGGCACGGCTGGGATCACCTGCTGGTTTCGCTGGTAGGGGACGACTCCCCAAGGCTATGCGGACTGGGGCGCATCGCTCGTTCGGGGTAATGCGAACGGATAACGGATGCGGGTCACGGACCGTCGCTACGGTGAGGCCAAGAGTACGCTCCGTAGCAGATGGAGGATGAAGTGACCGCGATATTGGAGCGGCCGATGACCACAGACACGCCGGACGCCGAGGAGCCCCTGAAGGGGTTCGACGACCTGCTCCGGGCCACGGAGGAACTGGATACACCGGACGGCTTCAAGGCCGAGCTCATCAGGGGGAAGATCGTCGTGTCGCCGTGGTCGAGGCCGTATTACAAGCTGCACATGAGGTCGCTGCGCCTCCAGCTTGCGGCCCATGTCCCCGAGGGGCATGACGCGGACACCTCGCCGTTCCTCTTCAGCTTCGCCTCCTCCGAGCGTGCCTACGGACCGGACCTGCACGTCGCGGACTTGGCGGCCTTCCGCGGCACCGCGCGCCACGTGGACGGCGATGCACTGTCCCTCGTCGCCGAATTGACCTCGGTCTCCACTCGTGACGTCGACTGGCGGGAGAAGCTCGAGGTCTACGGTCGCCATGTGCCGGTGTATCTCGTGCTCGACATGCAGGCCGAGGAGATCACCGCTTTCTGGGACCCGTCGGACCACGGCTACCGGGCCCATATGACCGTCCCCTTCGGCAAGCCGCTGCCCGTCCCCGCTCCGTTCGGTTTCGATCTCGACACCAGCGAGTTCGTTGTGCCCGAGGAGCCCGAAGGGGACGACTCCGCCGAATAGCCCGGCGCAACCGCCGCGCCCCTTGATCGCGTCACACAGCGCGATGGTGCTGGTGGGGGGCCAAGGGGAGGCGGGCATGCTAGAACGGGCACGGCGGCGGTTGCCGCGGACGCGGGGTGGGTGGCGGCGGGCGTTTCAGGTGACCGTGCTCGTCAGCGTACTGGCGCTGCTTCCCGCGACCTGGCTGCGGCTGAGCACCGACGGGCGGGTGCGGGCGGCGGTAGGGGACGTGCCGTCGGCGCCGGTCGGGGTGGTGTTCGGGGCGGGGCTGTGGAACGGGGAGCCGTCGCCGTATCTGGCCCACCGGCTGGACGCGGCCGTCGCGCTGTACCGGGACGGAAAGGTACGCGCGCTGCTGGTCACCGGGGACAACAGCCGCGACGACTACGACGAGCCGAACGCGATGCGCGCCTATCTGGTGAAGCGGGGCGTGCCGGACCGGCGGATCGTCAGTGACTTCGCGGGCTTCGACACCTGGGACTCGTGCAGCCGGGCCCGGCGCGTGTTCGGGGTGCACCGGGCGGTACTGGTGAGCCAGGGGTTCCATATCCGCCGGGCAGTGGCGCTGTGCGGGGCGGCGGGGATCGACGCGTACGGTGTCGCGGTGGACGAACCGCACGACGTGACGTGGGGCTACGGCGGGCTGCGGGAGACCGTGGCGGCGAGCAAGGCGGCGCTCGACGCCACGTTCCGGCCCGACCCGCATTTTCTGGGACCCCGGGAGCGGGGTATCAGTGATGCGCTGGCGGATAACAGGTAGCGGGTGACAGATTTTGATTTCCGTCAGCCGATTGTTGTTTCCGCGACCACCCACGCCAGATAGTCCTCGCTGCCCTGGGTGATCGGCGTCGCGATCACTTCCGGGGTGTCGTAGTCGTGCGCCTCACGGATGTGCGCCTCCAGCTCGTCGTACCGCGCGGCGGTCGTCTTGAACAGCACCTGCCACTCGGCGGCGGTCTCGATGGTGTCCTGCCATCGGTAGACGGAGGTCACCGGCTGACTGATCTGCGCGCAGGCCGCCAGCCGGGCCTCCACGGCGCCGCGCGCCAGGGCCTCCGCCTTCTCGGGGGTGTCGGTGGTCGTCAGGACGGTCAGGTAGTCGGCCACGGCTGCCTCTCTCCATGTCGCGCGGGTGCGAACTGGCGCGCATCACGCTAGCCGGTGACGATTGAGGGAACCCGGCGACGATCAGATCAGGCCGATCTAGGGGCACTCATGGATGACCTCACCGCGCTCGCGCGCCACCATCTGGACCAGGCGAAGGCCGATCCGCACGGGCGCAGCGCACATCTGTTCCTGCACGACGGGCCGCTGCGGCAGAGCGTGATCGCGATGGTCTCCGGTTGCGAGCTGGACGAGCACAACGCTCCCCCGGCGGCGAGTCTGCACGTGCTGCACGGTCATGTGCGCCTCACCGGGAGCGGGGTGCGCACGGACCTCATCGCCGGGCAGGTGGAGCGCATCCCGCACGAGCGCCACGGGATGCTCGCGCTGGAGGACTCGGTGGTGCTGCTGACCGCCGTGACCGCCACCGTGGGCTGCCCCACCCCCACCGAGGACGCGGCGACCGCCTGAGCGGCACGAAAGCGCGCCGCCCGGCGTCGTACCGCGCTGACGCCGGGGCCGGCGCTCGGTCCCCGGTGCGGTGCGCGTCGCACCGGGGCCATCATGTGCGCCGGGTCAGCCGATGACCGGGGCCAGGTCGATCCGGTCGAGGTTGGGGGCGTACGCCCCCGGGTTGGCGAAGGTGACCTTGTTGGTGCCCTTGGCGAGGTCGACGGGGACGGCGAGGGTCCAGTAGTCGTCCCAGCCCCAGGTGTTCTTGAACATCACGCGCCGGGGCTTCCCCTGGCCGACCGTGATGTCCGCACCGCGCGAGACGATGTCGGTGTTGTACGCGTGGCCGTTGTCGCGCCGCTCGTTGTTGGCGTAGCGGACGGCCATCAGATAGCGACCGGCTGAAGGGGCCTGGACGGTGAGGGTGGCGGTGTTGGACGCGCCGTTGCCGAGCCAGCCGACGTACGCGCCGCCCGAGGCGTGCGCGCCGGTCTCGGGCTTGGCGGTACCGGACAGGGCGCCGCTCTCCGCCTCGTACCCGCGCACGCCCGCCGTGTCGTCGCCCGCGCCCGTGACGTCCAGGGAGCTCAGCCGGACGGGGGTGGCTCCGGCCGGGGTGGCGGTGACGCGGTTGTTGCCCGCGGTCAGGTAGAGCCGCTGGGAGGTGGTCGTGGCCGCCCCGTGGGCGGTGAGCCTCAGCGGGCCGCCGGTCGCGCGCGGGGTCACCGTGTAGTAGCCCTCGCGGGGCGCGTAGACGTCGAAGACGGCACCGTCCCGGCCGTCCAGGACCAGCGCGCCGGTGCCGGTGCCGCTCGCCGAGCCGTAGTCGTAGGAGGGGCTGCCGGTGGTGTCGGCGAGCGTGGCCTCGTACGCGGCGGTGGGCTTCGTGGCGGCTGTGAGGTCGATGCGGTCGAGGGTCACCTCGGCGGTGTCATGGGTGAGGGCGATCTCGTGGCGGCCCGCGGAGAGGCGAACGGGGAGGGACTTGAGGCCGCGGTAGGTCCAGTTCTCGGTGGACGGGTAGCTGATGGTCCGGGCCGCACCGCCGTCGACGGTGAGCCGCTGGGTGGCCGGACCGCCGCTGTGATTGCCGTAGAGGACGCCCAGGTCGTAGTCCCCGGAGCGGGGCACGTCCACGGTGAAGGCGACCTTGCTGGTGTCCTGGTCGAGGGAGCCGACGTCCTTGGTGCCGGAGGCGGCGTAGCCGTTGGCGTCCGCGACGGTGCCCTGGGTGTAGACCTTGCCCGCCGTGATCGCCGCGTCCTCCGCCTCGTGCGCCGCGTGCCACGGCACCCGCGCGGGCTGCGGGGTGCCGCTGCCCGCCGGGGTGAGCACGATCCGGTACGCGGACATCCGGTCCATCGCCGTGAGCGGCACCCGCACCGAGCCGTCGGCCCCGACCGTGAGCTTCATCCGCGCCAGCGTGCGGGGGGCTGCGTGCGCGCCCTCGTAGCCGGACCAGGTGGCTTCCGAGACGGCGGCGGTGACCTGGCGGCCGAAGACCTTCGGATCGACATGGCCGATCGTCACGTCCGCGTCGCCCGACGCCCCGCCGAGCAGCACCTGCGCCTGCCGTTTGGCGGTGTCGTACGAGGCGAGGCCCTGGAGGGTGTCGACGGCGTTCGCGGTGGGCGGGGTGACCTTGACGGTCCGGCCGCTCATGGTGGCGTACCAGCGGAAGAACCACCACGCGCCGTTGGGGATGCTGGACTGGGCGACGCTGCCGGAGAGGTTGCCCGCGGCGTCCCAGTACGCCTGGTCGGCGTGGACCTTGTTGCGCTCGAACATGGAGACCCACTGGACGAGTTGGCCGGGGACCGACAGATCGCGGCGGTTGGCGTACTCGTCGATGTTGATCGGGCGCGGTGTGATCCCCGCGCGCTTCTCCAGCGCGCGGTAGTCGTCGTAGTGGCCCTGGAAGTCGCGCAGGGAGTCCGGCCCCAGCTCATGCCAGGTGGTGACCTGGGGCAGCACGTTCTCCTTCTTCGCCCAGGTCAGGAAGTCGCCCATCAGACGGGAGTGGTACGAGGACTCGTTGGGGCCCGCGATGCGGGCGTCCGGGTCGATGGCGCGGATGCGGTCGTGGACGGTCTTCCAGTCGCGGAAGAAGCGGTCGCGGTTCTTCTCGTACGTGGCCTGGTCGGCGACGCCGAGCTTGTACCAGATCTGGTCGGGCTCGTTGAACGGGACGTAGACGAAGCGCTCGCTGTTGGGCGCGTCGGCGATGTCGCGCACGACCTTGTCGACCTTGGTGAGGTAGTCGTCGATGCCCAGGTCCTCGTACGGCCACTTCGCGTAGATGTCCTGCATCATCACCAGGACGTCGCCGCCACCGTTGCGGAAGAACGACTTGGAGACGGTGACCGCGTCGCCGTTCGGGTGCTGGGCGCCGCCCTCCGGCTTCTGGGTGACGGTGGTGAGCTTCAGCGGCGCGAGGGCGGCGTCGGTCGGCACGCCGTCGTCGCTCAGGCCGTAGAGCGAGCCGTTGGCGCCGCGCAGGACGGGGCCCTCGGGGGCGGCGAGGTCGACGGAGAGGGGCTGGGCGGCCGTGGCCTTCGGAGCGGCGGGCGTGTCGGCGTCGGCTGGGACGGCCGCCGCGAGGAGCGCGGCTGCGAGGGCGGTGGCCGTGGCGGCCGTTCGTATCCGGTGTCCGGTGGGCCTGCTGGGCGTTCTCATGCGCGGGGGACCTCCGAGGGTGGGTTCGGCGGGGGGCCGGAGCTTTCGCGGACGATCAGCAGCGGTACGGAGACGGGGCGCGGCGCGATCGGTTCGGCCTCCTCCAGCAGGCCGTACAACCGGCCGAAGGCGGCCCGGCCGAGGCCCGTGAAGTCGAGCCGTACGGTCGTCAGGGAGGGCGTGAGGAACGCGGAGTGCGGGGCGTCGTCGAAACCGGCCACGCTCACCTCGTCCGGGACCGCACGGCCCGCCTCGTGCAGCGCGCGGATCACGCCGAGCGCGAGGTCGTCGTTGCCGCACAGGATCGCCGTGACGGACGGGTCGCGGGCCAGCCGCCGCCCCGCCCTGTACCCACCGGCCGGATCCCAGCTCCCGGCCAGCGGACGCGGCTCAGGCGCCCCGGCGGCGCGCAGCGCGTCCCGCCAGCCCGCGGTGCGCTGGCCGGTGCGGCGGGTGCTGGAGGGGATGGCGACGTAGTGCACGGTCTCGTGGCCGAGGTCCAGCAGATGGCGGGTGGCGGTGCGGGCCGCCTCGCGGTCGTCCGTCCACACCCAGGGGCGGTGCGCGGCGGGCGGCCGGGCGGGGGTCTCGACCACGCCCACGACAGGGAGTTCGGCGGGTACGGCGGCCAGGGCGCGTTCCCCGGCGGTGTCGTACGCCATCACGATCAGCCCGCCGCCGGTGTCGGCGGCCCGCCGCACCCCGGTCCGGACGTCGGCCACGGTGTCGGACTCCAGGACGCCGATGGCGACGGTGTAACCGGCCGCGCGGGCGGCCTCCTCGATGCCCTGGAGGGTGGCGGCGTAGCCGTAGTGGGTGGTGTTCGCGGTCAGCACGGTGACCGCGCGGGTCCGTCCGCTGGCCAGCGCGAGGGCGGTGGCGCTGCGGCGGAAGCCGAGGGTCTGGATCGCGGCGAGGACGCGTTCGCGGGTGGCCGGTCTGACGCTCGGATGGTCGTTGATGACCCGGGAGACGGTCTGGTACGAGACGCCCGCCGCGGTGGCGACGTCGCGGATGCCGGGCCGCTTGCCGCCTCTTGTGTGACCGGTCACATGCACGCCAGGATTGTGACTGGTCACACAGGGGCCGTCAAGAGATCTCGGCAAGACACCCCGAGGGCTCCGTACTCGTCAAGTGGCCGTCAACGGAAGGGGCGTGGCGTGCGGGAGACGTTCACATGGGGCCATGCGGGGCTGGCGGCCGCGTTCGCGACCGGGGCGGACGGGGTGCTCCGGCTGCTGCGGCTGGGTCCCCCGGACGACACCGCCGCGTCGGACGACGCCTCGCCGCTCCCGGTGGTGGAGGTGCTGGCACTCGGCCACGGCAGCGACTGGTCGGGGCAGCGCGGCATCGAGACGATCCTCGGCGCCCGCCTGCGCTACCGCGGCCACCGGGCCGGGACGGACGAGCACGGTGGACACCGCTGGCATCGACTGACGCTCGACCTCCACGACCCCGGCTCCGGCCTCGCCGCCGAGGTCCGGCTCTCCTCCCCCGACGGCCTGCCGGTGCTGCGCTCCGAGGTGCGGCTGACGAACGAGGGCGCCGACCCGCTCGTCGTGCAGGCCGTCCCCAGCCTCGTCCTCGGCGGCCTCCCCTCCCCCGACGCGCTCGACGTCCACTGGGCACACAACGAGTGGCTGGCCGAGTGCCGTTGGGCCGCCGTACCGCTGCGCGACCGGATCGTGGACGTGTCGCGCGCCGCCCACGGCCGGGACAGCCGCGCCGCCCTCATCCTCGGCAGCGTCGGCAGCTGGCCCACCGACGGCCATCTGCCGATGGGCGCCCTGACCGAGCGCGCAACCGGCCGGGCCTGGCTCTGGCAGGTGGAGTCGCCGGTGGGGTGGCGGTGGGAGGCCGGGGAGCGGGCCCACGGTACGTACGTCGCGCTCGGCGGCCCGACCGACGCCGAGCACCAGTGGCGCGAACGGCTCGCGCCCGGTGCGTCGTTCACCACCGTCCCGGCCGCGCTCGCGCTCGCCGCGCGGGGCGGTTTCGACGCGGCGATGGCCCATCTCACCGCGTACCGCCGGGCCGTGCGGCGACCGCATCCCGACCACACCGCCCTGCCGATCGTGTTCAACGACTACATGAACACCCTGATGGGCGACCCCACCACCGAGCGGCTGCTGCCCCTGATCGAGGCCGCCGCGCGGGCCGGGGCCGAGTACTTCTGCATCGACGCCGGCTGGTACGACGACACCGGCGAGTGGTGGGAGAGCGTCGGCGCCTGGCAGCCCTCCGGCCGCCGCTTCCCCGGCGGATTCCAGCTCGTCCTGGACCGCATCCGCTCCCACGGCATGGTCCCCGGGCTGTGGCTGGAGCCCGAAGTCGTCGGCGTGCGCAGCCCGGTGGCCGCCGCCCTGCCGGACGACGCCTTCTTCCAGCGCGACGGTGTGCGCCTCGCCGAAAACGGCCGCCACCACCTCGACCTGCGCCACCCCGCCGCGCGCCGCCACCTCGACGCGACCGTCGACCGTCTCGTCGGCGAGTGGGGAGTGGGCTACCTCAAGCTCGACTACAACATCAGCATCGCCCCCGGCACGGACTGGGACCCGGAGCACGGCCGTGCCGCCCCCGGCGCCGGCCTGCTCGCCCACGCCCGCGCGTATCAGCGCTGGCTGGCCGCCGTGCTCGACCGTCACCCCGCCCTCGTCATCGAGAACTGCGCCTCGGGCGGTCTGCGCATGGACGGTTCCTCGCTCGCCCTCACCCAGCTCCAGTCCACCAGCGACCAGCAGGACCCGCTCCGCTACCCGCCCATCGCCGCCGCCGCGCCGACCGCCGTGCCGCCGGAGCAGGGCGCGGTGTGGGCGTACCCGCAGCCCGGCTTCACCGACGACGAGATCCGCTTCGCGCTCGCCGGTGCGCTGCTGGGCCGCGTCCACCTCTCGGGCCACCTCGACCGGATGAATCCGGCCCAACTGGGCCTCGTACGCGACGCCCTCGCGGCCTACCGGCAGGTGCGCCCCGACCTGCCCTCGGCCGTCCCCTTCTGGCCGCTGGGGCTGCCGGGCTGGACGGACGCGTGGCTGGCGCTGGGGCTGCGTACCGGTGGCGGTCCGACCGGCCGGACGTACGTGGCGCTCTGGCGCCGCGAGGACGGGCCGCACGAACGGACCGTGCCGCTCCCCCACTTGGCGGGCCACCCGCTCCGCGTCGAACGCCTCCACCCGGCCGCCTCCCCCGCCGGGACGGCCTGGGCACCGGACCGCGCCGAACTCACCGTCTCCCTGCCGCAGGCCCCCGCGGCGCTGCTGCTCCGCCTGACCGCCGTAACAGAGGACGGCTGACAGAAATCAATCCATGTCATCCGCAAAGTGGCTAGGCTCGCCGCATGTCTTCCGTTCTCCTGGTGGGTTTCGATCCGCGGCTGGCACCCGGCGCGGACGCGGACGCCGTTCACTCCCTCATCGACACGGACCTGGGCCGCCTGCGGGAGCGCGGCGTCGACACGGCCACGGCGCTGATTCCGCTCGACGAGTCGGCGGAGTCCACGCTCGTCGGCGCGCTGACCGAGCGCCCCTGGGACGTCGTCGTCATCGGAGGCGGCATCCGTAAGCCCGCGGAGCTTCTGACCTTCTTCGAGAAGGTCGTGAACCTGGTCCGGCAGCACGCGCCCCAGGCGGCGATCGCGTTCAACACCAGCCCCGGCGACAGCGCGGAGGCCGCGACGCGCTGGCTGTGAGCGCCGTCCGGTCAGGCGGCGGGGCGTCGTACGGTCAGGCGGCAGGGCGCCGTAGGGCGCGGAGGACTTCGGCGTCGCTGGCCGGGTGGGCGGTGTGCAGCATGCGCCGCAGTTCGTCCCGGTCCGCGGGGCCGCTCGCGCCGTACGCGGTCACCGTGAGCCGCATCCCGTCGCGGTGCGCCGACAGGACGATCTCGACGACCCCGCCGCCGAGGTCGCGGGTCGCCTCGGTGACGCCGTCGCCGTCCTGACCGATGCCGTGCGGCAGCCGGGTCACCATGAACGCCACATCGGGCCGGGCGGCGCCCGCCGCGCTCGGGATGTACGGGAGGTAGTGCACCCGGAAGCCGTCGGCCGTCAGGGTCCCGTTGCCCTCGTCCACGCGGTATCCGGCGGGCGGGTCGGGCAGCAGCAGCTCCTGGCGGGCCAGCGAGGTGCCGGACATCAGCCCCCGCATCTCCTTCTCCTGCTGCGACTTGTGTGTGACGGCCGTGCCGTACGCCATCACCCCGAGCACCGCCACACCCGATATCAGACGGACCGTCACCCCCGCGATGAACAGCGCCGCCACCAGCGCGTACGGCACTCCGCACAGCGCGGCGCGCTGCGCGGGCCCGCCCACGTCCAGCGCGCCGGAGTGCCAGGCCCCGATCCCGGCCGAGAGCCCGACCGTGCCGCCGAGGAACACGGTCACGGCCCAGCCGAGCCGCCCGCTCGCCGTACGGCACGGCCGCACCACATGGCCCACCGGGGCCACGCCGACCGCGAGCACGCTGACCATGGCCGCCGCGCCGATCCCGATCGCGGGCAGCCGGTCGACGTCGAGTCCGAGCCCCTGGCCGAAGCTGATGCGGTAGGCGCGCGGCACCACCAGCGCCCCGGCCGCCCACACCAGCCCCAGGTACAGGGCGAGGTGCGTCCATCGTTTCCCCGTGGCCTTCACGCCTCGATCATGTCAGGGCGCCCATGGCGAACGCCTGAGCACCCCTACCTACTTCAGTCGCCGCCCCCGCCACCGCCACCGCCACCGCAGGAGTGGTGGCCGCCACCGGTGTCGTGGCCGTGGTGCGCTCCCCACTCGTCGAGGGTCTCGCCCAGGCGGATCAGACGGTGACCGAGGCCGGGCGTCGGCGGGGTCACCTCGCCGATGTTGCGCCGCAGGACGGCGTCCGGCAGTGCGGCGGGACCCTCGAAGACGTACGCGGGGTACGCACCGCCGCGCTCGGCCGCTTCCAGGTGCTGCCTGCCCGCGCGGGTGAGCCGCAGGCGCCTGGAGGTGAGCAGGCCGGAGGAGACCATACGGCGCTCGGCCTCCTCCACTTCTGGCCCGATCTCCATGGCGTTGAGCAGGGAGAGCGTGCTCCGGGAGCGGCGTCGGCACAGCGCGGCGACCGCGTACTCGATCGGGTGGGCGCCGGCGTGGTCGACCGGTCCGTCCAGCGTACGGACGCGGGAGGCGCGGATGCGCACCGCGCCGCGCTCGTGCAGCGCGACGAGGGCGGCTTCCACCATGCGCTGCGGCCCGCCGGTCAGATAGGCGACGTCGTAGAGATCCAGCGTCCGTGGTGCGGGCTCGGTGCCGCGCCGGAAAATACCCCTCATCGGAATGCCCCCTTCCATCCCTACTGCTTCCTCATCGCGGGTTTTGTCCGGTCGACAGGGTGACGAACCGTGATCGCGCCACTTCAGAGGGAGATTTGAGGTTGACTGATCGACTCCGCTTTGCCTAAAGCTATTAGGCAGATCCATAATCGCTTATGGCAACGGGAAGGATCGACATGACTGCCATGACCATCCCCATCACCGCGGAACTCCTGCGCGGCGCAATCGACTTGGAGCACACCGAGCACGGCCTGCTGCCGCACCGGCTGCCCGCCCGGGCCCGTGCGCAGTGCGCCGACGGGCAGTTGGCGATGGCGGAGGCCCAGCCCTCCGGCGTACGGCTGGTGTTCCGTACCCGGGCCACCGCCGTCGAACTGGACGCGCTCCGCACCAAGAACGCCTACGTGGGCGCCCCGCCACGCCCCGACGGCGTGTACGACCTGCTCGTCGACGGCCACCTGGCCGCGCGGGGCAGCGTGCCCGGGGGCAACGTCCGGACGATGGACATGACCACCGGGGCCGTCGACACCACGCCGGGTCCGGTCGGCACCGTACGGTTCGCCGGGCTGCCCGACCGCATGAAGGACGTCGAGATCTGGCTGCCGCACAACGAGATCACCGAGCTGGTCGCCCTGCGCGCGGACGCGGCCGTCGAGCCCGTGCCGGACCGGGGCCGCAGGGTGTGGCTGCATCACGGCAGTTCGATCAGCCATGGCTCCGACGCCGAGAGCCCCAGCACCACCTGGCCCGCGCTGGCCGCCGCGCGCGGCGGCGTGGAGCTGATCAACCTCGGCCTGGGCGGCGGCGCCCTGCTCGACCCGTTCACCGCCCGCGCGATGCGGGACACCCCGGCTGATCTGATCAGCGTCAAGATCGGCATCAATCTGGTCAACGCCGATCTGATGCGGCTGCGCGCCTTCGCCCCGGCGGTGCACGGCTTCCTCGACACCCTCCGCGAGGGGCACCCCGCCACGCCGCTGCTGGTCGTCTCCGCCACGTACTGCCCCATCCACGAGGACACCCCCGGCCCCTGCGCCCCGGACTTCTCCCGGATCAGCGAGGGGAGGCTCCAGTTCCGGGCCACGGGCGACCCCGCGGAGCGCGCGGCGGGCAAGCTGACGCTCACCGTCGTACGGGACGAACTGGCCCGCATCGTGCGGCAGCGCGCGGCCGACGACCCCCAGCTGCACTACCTCGACGGACGTGACCTCTACGGCGAGGCCGACTTCGCCGAGCTGCCGCTGCCCGACCAGCTGCACCCGGACGCGGCCGCCCACCGCCGCATCGGCGAACGCTTCGCCGACGCGGCGTTCGGGAGCGGCGGACCGTTTACCGCCGCGCCCGCGTGAGGGCGGCGAACACGCCGCGCTCCTCGCCGCCGTCCGGCAGCTGCCAGGTGGCGGTGGCATGCCCCTCGGCGGCCTCGGGCGCCTGCCCCGCCGCCCTGAGAACGCGCGTCACGTCGAGCGTCACGTCCTCCCCCACCACGACACGGGTCCCGTCCGGCCCGTTGGTCACGGACGCGGTGCCGTCCGTGACCGATCCGTCCGTCGCCTGGACGGTGACGGACGGGTCGGGGGCGTCGGACACGCTCTGCATCTGCGGCGTGGCGCGGCCCTGGAGCAGCGCGAGCAACTGGCCGACGAGCACCGGGTCATGGCCCCCGTCGTACACCCACCGCTGCCCCAGCACCCCGTGCTCCGAGGTGCCGACGAGCGCCTGCTCGGCCCCGGCGAGCGGGGCGCCGCGGTAGGTGAGCGGGAGGTGGTAGTGGACGGGACGGTCCCCGGCATCGTCCCGGACCACCATGAACTCGATCCCCACCTCCCCCTGCGGATCGTCGAGCCGGAAGCCCCCGACCCTGGACAGCTCCGGCGCGCCGCCCGCGCCGAGGTACCACGGCTGGAGGGGAAGCCAGGGCGTCAGAAGCTCCAGCTTGGTGGGCTTCATCGTGGTCTTGTGAATGACAGCCATGCCTCCTGAACCCCCTCGGCCGACGTGGTGTTCCCCGACCGGCACGGCGGCAGGTCAGCCGGGGTCCGGCATCTCGATGCCCCGGCGGCGCCGGACGTGACCACGGCGCCCCGCGAGGACCGCCATCAGGTTCCACGTGACCGTGCCCGCGATCAGACTGCCCAGGCGGCCCGTGGCGTCCACATCGTCCGCCTGCTCCATCGGCAACTCACCCTCCGGGTCACGGAGGACGTCCAGCCGTTCGCCCACCTTCGGAACCCAGGCGTCACCGTCGTACCCCAGCTTCTCCTCCAGCTCCTTCCCGTCCGTGCCACGGAGGGTGAAGCGGTGCTTGTCGCTGGACGTACCGGCCGCGCTGTCCGCCACGATCACCACGCTCTCGCGCACCCCACGCCGCTCCAGGGCCGCTTCGGGCGCGTACTGGACCGCCCCGACGAGGACGAACAGCGAGGGCGCCACGGACAGGACAGCCAGCCAGAACGCGCGGTGGAGCAGGGCGAGCAGAACGGCGAAGGCGAGGCACAGGAGCACCCCGACCGCGATGGGTACCGCCTCCGTACCCACCGCCAGGTAGGCGGCGCAGGTGGTGCCCGCCGCGGCGGCCCACGCGTACACCACCAGCGCGACCGTGCGGCGCGCCGATGTCCACGGGCTGACGGCCTGCCCGACCAGCCCGTTCCCCGGAGGGACCCCGTTGCCCCGTATCCCCGTTGCCATCCCCGCTCCTTGCCTTCGGCCCACCGCCCCCGCGGGTCTCATCCGCCAAGGGCGCCTGGTCGAGCGAACAGTATGAGACCGATGGCTAGAGTTGCCACATGACCTGGAGCGAGGAGGAGTACGTCGCGTATCTGCACGAAGAGCGGCGCCGCTACGCGTGGGTCATGCAGCGGTACGGCGGCCTCGCACCGGCCCGGGCCCGGGAGGCCGCCGTGGAGCACTACCCGTACGAGCCGCGCGAAGCGCCCTTTCGCGGGCTCGTCTTTCACGACGAAGCCTGGCACTGGGCGATGCGGGCGCTCCACGGGGACGGCTACTCGCTGGAGCGCCCCGACCTGATCGATCCACCAGCCGAGTACCTGGCTCTCGACTGACCTCTCATCGGTCCGTCGGCGCGCGAGAGGGCCCTCCTAGCAAGCGCAGTGGGCGGCCCCGACCGGCGCCGTCAAAGGGTCGGCCGCACGTCGCACCACGCCATGCGCGCCCTCGACGGGGAATCCCTCACGGACCCAGTACTCGATCCCGCCGATCACCTCCTTGACGTGGTAGCCGAGCCGGGCGAATGCGAGTGCCGCGCGGGTCGCACCGTCGCAGCCGGGCCCCCAGCAGTAGGTGATGACCGGAACAGCGGCATCCAGCAGCCCCGCAGCACGCTCTGGAATCTCGGCGGTCGGCAGGTGCAGCGCACCCGGCACATGTCCCTGCGCCCACGCGTCCTCTCCGCGTGAGTCGATCAGGACGAAGCCCGGATCGCCGGAATCCAGGGCGGCATGGACATCGGACACGTCTGCCTGGAAGGACAGGCGTGCGGCGAAAAAGGCCGCGGCCTCCGCGGGTGCTGCCGGCGGCATCCGCAGGGCCGCGCTGATCTGGGTTTTGGTCATACCTGGACGCTAGTTCGCACGCCCCTTCCCCAGAACCTCAGATCAACGGTCCCTCCCGTTCGAGGCCGGGTAATCCGTGGTATCAATCGGCGATGGCCGCTGATTCCCTTGACGCTACCGATGTGCGCCTCCTGGAAGCCTTGCAACGCAACGGGCGGGCCAGCTTCGCCGAGTTGGCCCGTAGCGTCTCCATGTCGCCGAGCGCCGTTACAGAGCGAGTCCGACGTCTGGAGGAGAGCGGCGTCATCTCCGGCTACTGCGCGACCGTGAGCCCCGAAGCCCTGGGGCTCGGCATCCTGGCCTTCATCCGGCTCCGCTACCCCACGAACAACTACAAGCCGTTCCACGACCTGCTCGATGTCACCCCCGAAATCGTGGAAGCCCACCATGTGACGGGCGAGGACTGCTTCGTCCTCAAGGTCGTCGCCCGTTCCATGCGGGACCTGGAACACACCACGGGCCGCATCGCCGCGCTGGGCTCCATCACCACGAACGTCGTCTACTCCAGCCCGCTTCCAAGCCGCTCAGTAGCGACGCCCCTGTCCCGGGGCTCATGACGGCCGCCCGCCGAACTGCCAACGGTGGACCTCGACGGCCGCGTACCGGTCCGGCGTCAGGACCGCGCGCGCCGCTTCCGGGTCCGGCGCGCGGACCAGCGCCGCCGTGCCCAGCCACGTGTCTCCGTCGTCGGACAGCAGCGGCCCGTAGGCGATCAGCTCGTCCCGGTCGGGCGGCACGGCGACGTCGACGGCCGCACCCGAGCCCAGGCCGAGCACCAGGAATCGGTTGCCCCCGCTCCGGCCCCCGGGGAAGTCCCACATCGTGCGCCCCAGCATGTTGCGCCACCGCCGCAGCAGGACGTCCCGGTACACACCGGCCTGGTAGCCCGGCTCGTCGAAGACGAACGAACGGGCGGCGGCCGGGTCGGCCAGGTCGACGATGTGCACGCTGCCGGTGGGCACCACGTCGGCACCGGAGAGCGTCGGCCCTCGGGCGATCATCTCCGACGCGTACCCGTCCATGTACGACCAGTGCTGTTGGACCAGCTCTTGGCGCAGCGTCAGCGAGCCGGGCCGATCCCGGTGGTAGCAGAAGAACTCCATGCCCGGCAGTCTTTCGGCCCTCGGGCCCCCGGTACAGCGGAAATCGGCGGGAGCCGATCCCGACGGCCCTGGCCTTCAGCCCGGTGTGGCGCCGCTGCCCCGCACGGCTGCGACGAGTTCGTCGAACTGCCCGCGGACCCGGGCGGCGGTGACGTGGTCGAAGTAGTCGCGAGAGCTGACGATCTGGCCGTCGCGCACCCGGAGCACGAAGATGCCGGGCAGCGCGAAGGGTTCTCCGGTCTCCGCGATCGTTCCCTGGTACTCGAACTCGGCGACGATGACCTCGGGGTCGGTCGTCTCGTGGATCGTGATGTTGGTTGCCCGACGGGGCAGCCGGGGGACTGTGTCGGTCGGCCTGAAGTGTTCGCGCAGTTCGTCGCGGGTGCGGAGCGCGGCGACGCGAAGTGGGTGGAAGGGGTGCACGACGTGGGTCTGCTCCGCGTACAGATCGGGCAGTTCGTTCCAACGGCCCTCCGCGACGCCGTTCACGAGCGCGAGGAAAACCTCTTGTGGGCTGGGGGGTTGGGGCATGGCACTCTCCTGTCGTCCGCGCCGACGTGCGGTGGTCCCGAAGTACGATCCGAAGTGCGGACTCCAATTATACGGAGTCACGACTCCGGATAGCAGCGGCGACAGCGGGATACGAGCGAAAGCGCGATGAGCACACCAGGCAACCGGGAGACGGGCGGCGGGCGGCCGCAACGCTCTGACGCGCGGACCAACCGCGAGCGGATCCTGAGCGTTGCCGAAGAGGTCTTCGGCAGGGGCGGCCGGTCCGCGTCCAGCGAGGAGGTGGCCCGCCTGGCGGGCGTCGGCATCGCCACTGTCTTTCGGCACTTCCCCACCAAGGCGGCGCTGCTGGAGGCCGTTCTCGTGCAGCGGTTCGATCGCCTGCGGGAACAGGCGGAGGCGCTGCTTGACGCGACAGACCCGGGGGTGGCGTTCTTCGGCTTCTTCCGCCATCTCGTCGCCGACGCCTCCGGCAAGATCGCCATCGGCGAGGCCCTGCGCGAGGCCGGTGGCGACGGCGGCGGCGACGCCGCCCGGGCATCGGACGGCATGCGTCGAGCCGTCGGCGCTCTGCTTCGGCAGGCCCAACGCGCCGGCGCCGTCCGGGACGATGTCGAACTGCCGGAGGTGTACGCCTTGCTCGTGGCCACGTCACGGGCCTCCGCGCACATCCAGCTCGCGGAGGAGGTACGGGACCGGATGCTCGCCATCGTCTTCGACGGCCTCGCGCCCGGTGGGGCGGGTCAGGACAGCCACTGGTCGTAGCCCAGCTTGATCACCAGCGAGACCACGACCAGGACCAGTACGCCGCGGACGAAGCCGCTGCCCCGCTTGAGGGCCATGCGGGCGCCGAGCATGGCGCCCGTCAGGTTGAAACAGGCCAGCAGGGCGGCCAGGCCCCAGAGCACCGTGCCCTGGGAGCCGAAGGTGATCAGCGCGCCCAGGTTGGTGCAGACGTTGACGACCTTCGCGGTGGCCGAGGAGGTCACCAGGTCGGTGCCCAGCGTGGCGGCCAGCGCGATGACCAGGAAGGTGCCGGTGCCGGGGCCGATCAGGCCGTCGTAGAAGCCGATGCCGAGGCCCACGCCCAGCACCGCGGCGAGGACGCGGTGGCGGGAGAGGGGGCCGGTCAGGGCCGGGGCGGTGCCGAAAGTGGGGCGGAGGAGGACGAACGCGAGGACCGCCAGCAGGACGACCATGATGAGGGGGCGCAGCACCGCGCCGTCGATACCGGAGGCGAGGGAGGCACCGGCGAGGGAGCCGAGGGCGGCCGCGAGGCCGATGCGTACGGCGGTCCGGACGTCCACCGGGGCCTTGCGGGTGTACGTGACGGCGGCGCCCGTCGTACCGCAGATGGCGATCGCCTTGTTGGTGCCGAGGATGTACGTGGGCGGGAAGCCCGGCAGCCCGACCAGCAGGGCGGGGAGCAGCAGGAGTCCCCCGCCGCCCACCACGGCGTCGATCCAGCCCGCCGCCCCGGCGGCCAGGCAGAGCAGGAGCAACGTCATCAGGGATATGTCAGGCATGGTCGGGAGCCTATGAGGCCCGGCGGGAGGGCGATCGGGCGGCCGTGCCTACCGCATATTCGGGCCGCTGTGAAGGCGTGATCCGTCACGGGTGAGAGTTTGGCAACTACCAGACGCAACTGATCAGTTGATGAGTAGTATCTGCCCGGTTCATGGCCGTGTCCCGGATGGAGGTGTCAACGGTGCTGTCGGGGACGGTGGCCGTCATCGTGGCGTTGTCCGTCACTCTGGCGCTGGTGCTGCTGTGGGTCTCCAGACTGCGCGGGGCCGTCCGCGGGGCCCGGGCGGCGACGGAGCGGGAGCGGGCCGTCGCCGGGCAGGAGCGCGCGACCGCCGAGCGGGAGCGGGCGCGCGCCGCCGAGCGCGCCGAGGAGATCGCCCGGCTGGCGGCCGTACGGGAGGAACTGGACGAGGCGGCCCGCCGCGAGCGGATGCTGCGCGACTCCATACAGGCGTCGTTCGAGTCCGTGGCGCGGAACATGCACGCCATGTCGACCGTCCAGCAGCAGGTACTCGACGGCCTGGAGCAGCACGTGGCCGACGCGCGGCTGATGGCCGAGGTGATGAAGGCCGACCACGCCGCCGCCCAGATGACCCGCAAGGCACAGACGCTGCTGGTGATGTGCGGGATCTGGCCCGCGCGGCGGGAGACCCGGCCGGTGACGCTCTTCGACTGCGTGCGCGGCGCCCAGTCGCGGATCGTGGAGTTCGGGCGGGTGGAGGTGCACGGCGGGCAGACGCTGTACGCGGTGGCACCGGCCGTCGAGGGGCTGATGCACGCGGTGGCCGAACTGCTGGAGAACGCGACGGTGTTCTCGCCGTCCCGTACCCAGGTGGCCGTCTCCGTCCGGGAGGTGGCGGCGGGCGCGGTGATCGAGATCGACGACGCGGGGCTCGGGATGCCGCCGGACGTCCTCGAACAGGCCACCGGACAGCTGCGCGAGGGTCTGGATCTGGCCCAGTTGGGAGCGGTCCCACGGCTGGGGCTCGCCTGTGTGGGACGCTGGTCGCGGGAGCTGGGCTTCGGTGTCGAGCTGTCGACCGCCTCGGCGTACGGCGGGACCCGGGTCGTGGTCTTCGTACCGCACCGGCTGCTGACCGAACCGGTGGAGGGCGCCCCGGAGACGGACGCCGAGCCGGTGGTGATCGAGCCGCCGGGCACGGAGCGCGCCGACGGGGCGCAGGCCCGGGACACCCCCGCCGCTCCGGCGGGCGGCGGCGGCCTTCCGCAGCGGCGCAACCGGCGCCGTTCGAACCCCCAGCGCACGGACACCCGGCCTGCGGAGGCCCCGCGTACGGACCTGCGTACGGACCCGCGTGCCCGGAGCGCCGCCGACCCGTGGACCCCCGAGGCCGCCCGGGCCTCCATCGCCAGCGTGGTGTCCGGCACGCTCCGCGGGCGGGCCGAGGCCGCGGAAGATCACGAGAATCGAGAAGAGGATCGAGAAGGAGGCCGGTAGTGGCCGGAACCATATCCAGACTGCCCGACGTTGGATGGATGCTGCGTCCTTTGACCCAGATTCCGGGGGTGCGGCACGCCGTCGTCGTCTCGGAGGACGGTCTGCGCATGGGGCACGGCTCCGCCGAGGGACTGACGGGAGAGGTTTCCGAACTGGGCGTCGCCGAGGCCGAGTCGCTGGCCGCGGCCTGCGCGGCGCTGACGGTGACCAGCCAGTCCACGGTGTCGCTGCTCTTCGGCGAGGAGGCGGGGGTGAGACAGCTGATGATCGAGTCGGACGGCGGATTCGTGCTGTTCACCTCGGCCGGTCAGGGCGCCTCGCTCGGGGTGGCCACCGGCACGGAGGCGGACGTCGGCCTGGTGGCCCAGCAGATGCAGGTGCTGGTGGCGAGAATCGGCGCCCATCTGAGCAGTCGGCCACGGGAGCAGATCAGCGCGCCATGACCGAGCCCGGGGAGGAGCGGACCACGGCCGCGGTGCGCCCGTATGTGATCACACGGGGGCGCGCGGGTTCCTCACGGGCTGCTCTGCCGCTGGAGACGCTGGTGAGGGCGTCCGGAAGCGCGCTGCCGCCGACGCTCCAGCCCGAGTACCGGCGCATCGTCCGCCGCTGTGAGGGGCTGTTGTCAGTGGCGGAGGTCGCCGCTCACCTCGGTCAGCCACCGGCCGTGGTGCAGGTGCTGCTCGCCGATCTCATCGACTGGGGGCACATCGTGGCGCGCCCGCCCGTCCGGCTGGCCGAGCGCGCCGACATGGACTTGCTGAGGAAGGTGCTCGATGGGCTTGAAAGCAAGCTCTGAGATCTCGATGCCCGACACGGGCCGCACCGGCGGTGCGAACGGCGTGGACGACGACATGGATGACACCCACGGCATGAACGGCACGGACAGCGCGGACGGCGTGGACGGCATCGACGACATGGACGACGCGACGGTCATGTACGTCCAGCCCAGCGTGTCCGGCGCGGCGAAGATCCTGGTCGTCGGGCCGATGGGGGTCGGCAAGACCACGTTGATCGGCACCGTGTCGGAGATCAAGCCGCTGTCCACCGAGGCGACCATGAGTCGCGCGGGGGCCCGGCTGGACACGCCGGTGCGGCCGAATA
This sequence comes from Streptomyces sp. NPDC021115, assembly GCF_044333065.1. Taxonomy (NCBI): domain Bacteria; kingdom Bacillati; phylum Actinomycetota; class Actinomycetes; order Kitasatosporales; family Streptomycetaceae; genus Streptomyces; species Streptomyces sp. NPDC021115. Next base: position 435,143 of record NZ_JBIRQF010000006.1, on the reverse strand, counting down.
AGTCCACCACCACCGTCGCGCTGGACTTCGGGCGGATCACGCTGGGCGGCGAGTTGGTCCTGTACCTCTTCGGCACCCCCGGCCAGCAGCGCTTCCTGCCCGCGTGGAAGGACCTGGCGCGCGGCGCCCTGGGCGCGCTCGCGCTGGTCGACACCCGCGACCTGGAGGCGTCCTTCGACGCCATCGGCCATCTGGAGGACCTGGACGTACCCTTCTCGGTGGCCGTCAACTCCTTCCCGGACAGCGTGCTGCACAGCGAGGTCGATCTGCGTTCGGCACTCGACCTGCTCCCCCACACGCCGCTGGTCATCTGTGACGCGCGCGAGCACAGGTCGTCGGTCAAGGCGCTGATCTCGCTGGTGAGCCATCTCATCGAGTCCGTCACGGAGGCGACATGACGGCGGCGGGCGCTTCCACGAAGCGGCGGGTGCCGCTGCACGGGGCGGCGCTGGACGGGCCGCTGACCGAGCTTTACGAGCGGATGCGCCGCGACCACGGCAATGTGGTGCCGGTCGAGATCGCGCCCGGGATCGAGGCGTGGCTCGTCATCGGCCACCGCGAGCTGCTCCATCTCACCCGCGACGAGCAGTACTTCTCGCACGATCCGCGCCGCTGGACGCCGCTGCGCGACGGCCGGGTCCCGGCGGATTCGCCGCTGATGCCGCTGGTGGGCTGGCGTCCGGCGCTGCTGTTCGCGGACGGCACGCAGCACCGCCGGATGCGTTCGGCGGTGGCCGACGCGCTGGGCCGGGTGAACGGTCACGAGCTGATCCGTACGGTGCGGGCCACCGCGGAGCGGCTGGTCGCCGGGTTCGCCGATCAGCACCGGGCCGATCTGGTGCCGCAGTACGCGCGCGTGCTGCCGCTCCAGGTCGTCACCGAGCTGCTGGGGCTCGACGAGGAGAGCGGGCCGCGGCTGGTCGACGCGATCGCCACCATCGTCGCCCCGACCGTGGCCGCCACCGGCGCCAACAAGCGGATGGGCCGCATCCTGCTGGAGCTGATCGCCTGGAAGAAGCAGCGGCCGGGCGCGGACCTCACCTCCTGGCTGCTGGAGCACCCGATCGGGCTGAGCGACGAGGAGGTGCTGCACAACCTGGTGGTGATCATCGTCGCGGGGAACCAGACCACCGTGAACTGGATCGCCTCCACCACGCAGATCCTGCTCACCGACCCCGCGTTCCGCTCGTCCCTCGCCCATGGCCATCTCACCGTGGACGACGCGCTCGACCTGGTGCTGTGGCGCCAGCCGCCGACCCAGAACTTCCCCGGCCGCTACGCCACCCGCGATCTGCGCCTCGGCGGTCAGGACATCCGCGCGGGCGACATGCTGATCCTGGGTCTTGCCGGGGCGAACGCCGATCCGGAGGTGCTGCCGGAGGACGGCCGTCCGGTGGTCGGCAACCGCTCGCACCTCTCGTTCGGCGCGGGCCCGCACACCTGCCCGGCGCAGGATCCGGCCCGGCTGATCACCCGTACCGCCGTGGACACCCTCCGCCACCGGCTGCCCGATCTGGAGATCGCGGTGCCGGAGGAGGAGCTTCCGTGGATCACCTCGCCCTGGTCCAAGGGGCTGGCCGGGCTGCCCGTACGGTTCTCCGCGCCGCAGCTCGCCGCCGACGCCCCGGCCCCGGCCCCCTCCCCGGCGCCCCGCGCGCCCGACTCACCTCCAGGAGACCGCAGATGACCGACGGCCACCCGCCCGTACCCCATCGGCTGGACCCCGACGACCAGCACGCGGTCAACGCCGGGTTACGCGCCCGCGGGGCCGCGGTCCCGGTCCTGCTGCCCGGTGACGTACCGGCGTACGCCGTCACCCGGCACGAGGAGCTGAAGGGCTTCCTCACCCACCCCGACGTGGCCAAGAACGCCTGCCACTTCGCCGCCCTCCAGAGCGGCGGGATCCCGCCCGGCTGGCCGATGCTGACCTTCGCCACGGTGCGCGGTATGACCACCGCCGACGGCGACGACCACAAGCGGCTGCGCTCGCTGGTGACCCGCGCGTTCACCCCGCGCCGGATGGAGGCGCTGCGTCCGGTCGTGCACGACCTGACCGGCACGCTGCTGGACCGGCTGGCCGAGGCCGCCGCAGCGGACCCGGACGGGGTGGCGGATCTGCGCCGCCACTTCGCGCTGCCGCTGCCGATGAGCGTGATCTCCCGGCTGCTGGGCGTCGACGAGGCGTACCAGGACCGGCTGCACGAGCTGTCCAACGAGATCGTCTCCACCGCCACCGCCCGCGAGCGGGTGCCGGAGGCCAACCGCGAGATGGTGGCGATCCTCGGCCAGGTGGCCGCGGCCCGGATGAAGGAGCCGGGGGACGACCTGACCAGCGCGCTCATCGCCACGCGGGCGGAGGACGGGGACCGGCTCAGCGAGGAGGAGCTGATCGGCACCCTGATGCTGACGATCATCGCCGGGCACGAGACCACCCTCAACCTGATCACCAACGCGGTGCGGGCGCTGTGCGGCGACCGCGATCAGCTGGAGCTGGTCCGCTCCGGGGCCGCGAGCTGGGACGACGTGGTCGAGGAGACGCTGCGGTACGACAGCCCGGTGAGCCACTTCCCGTTCCGCTACCCCACCAGGGACCTGCCCGTCGGCGACACGGTGATCCCCAAGGGTGCGCCCGTGCTCGCCTCGTACACCTCCGCCGGGCGCGACGAACGGGAGTACGGACCGGACGCGGACCGCTTCGTGGTGACCCGGGGCGCGCGCCATCTGTCCTTCGGCCACGGCGCGCACTTCTGTCTGGGCGCCCCGCTGGCCCGGATGGAGGCCGTGATCGCGCTGGAGGCGCTCTTCACCCGATTCCCCGGCCTGGACCTCGCCGTCCCGGACGATCAGCTCGTGCCGCACCGCAGCTTCGTCGGCAACAGCCCGCAGAAGCTGCCGATCACGCTGGCGTAGGGGCTCACAGCCACCCGGGCGGCGCGCTGAGGGCAGCGTTGCGTACGGGAAACGACCGTGATGCGGTCGGGAAACAGCGCTCCCGCAGGCTTCCTGGCATGACGAAGAGCGCACCGAAGACCGAGACCGCCCCCACGATCGTGCTCGTCGGGCACGGCATGGTCGGCCAGCGCTTCCTGGAGGCCCTGGCCGACCGGGGCGTGACGACACGCGCCCGGGTCGTGGTGCTGTGCGAGGAGCCCCGGCCCGCGTACGACCGGGTGCAGCTGACCTCGTACTTCTCCGGCCGGACCCCGGACGATCTGTCCATGGTCGAGGACGGCTTCATGGAGCGGCACGGCATCGAGCTGCACCTGGGCGACCCCGCCGAGAGCATCGACCGGGAGGCGCGCACGGTCACCGCGCGCTCCGGGCTCACCGTCAGGTACGACACGCTCGTGCTGGCCACCGGCTCGTACCCGTTCGTACCCCCGGTGCCCGGCAAGGACAGCGAGGGCTGCTTCGTCTACCGCACGGTCGAGGACCTCCTCGCCATCGAGGAGTACGCCAAGGACCGGGCGACCGGCACCGTGGTCGGCGGCGGACTGCTCGGCCTGGAGGCGGCGGGCGCGCTGAAGGGGCTCGGACTGACCACGCACATCGTGGAGTTCAACGCGCGGCTGATGGCGCTCCAGGTGGACGACGGCGGCGGCGCCGCGCTGCGCCGCACCGTCGAGGACATGGGGCTGATCGTGCACACCGGCGTCGGCGGCAAGGAGATCACCGCCGACTCCAAGGGCGCGGTGACGGCCATGGCGCTCTCCGACGGCTCGTCCATCGACACCGACCTGGTGATCTTCTCGGCCGGGGTCCGCCCCCGCGACCAGCTGGCCCGCGACTGCGGGCTGGACGTCGGCGAGCGCGGCGGCGTCACGGTCGACGAGCGCTGCCGCACCAGCGATCCGGCGGTGTACGCGATCGGCGAATGCGCGCTGGCCGCCGACGGCAGGGTGTACGGGCTGGTCGCGCCCGGGTACGAGATGGCGCAGACCGTCGCCGACGACCTCGCCGAGGTCGGCTGCGAGGGCTTCACCGGCGCCGACACCTCCACCAAGCTCAAGCTGCTCGGCGTGGACGTGGCGTCCTTCGGCGACGCGCACGGCACCGCCGACGGCTGTCTCGACGTCGTCTACTCCGACTCCCGCGCGGGCGTCTACAAGAAGCTGGTGATCGGCGCGGGCGGCGAGCTGCTCGGCGGGGTGCTCGTCGGCGACGCCGAGTCGTACGGCATGCTGCGGCCGCTGACCGGTTCCGTACCGCCCGTCGCGCCCGAGCAGCTGGTGCTGCCCGCGGGGCTGGGCGCGCCCGCCGCGCTCGGCCCGTCCGCGCTGCCCGACGAGGCGGTCATCTGCAGCTGCCACAACGTCACCAAGGGCTCGATCCGCTCGGCCGTCACCGATCACGAATGCGCCACCGTGCCCGAGGTGAAGAAGTGCACCAAGGCGGGCACCGGCTGCGGCGGCTGTCTCAAGACGCTCACCACGCTCGTGAACGACGAGCTGGAAGCGAGCGGGATCAGCGTCGACAAGGGGCTGTGCGGCTGCTTCGCGTACACCCGCGCCGAGCTGTACGAGATCGTCCGCACCCTGCGCATCACCACCTACGCGCAGCTGCTGGAGGGCCACGGCCGCGACGAGGCGCGCAGCGGCGACGGCTGTGAGGTGTGCAAACCGGCCGTCGGCTCGATCATCGCCTCGCTCGCCCCGACGCTGGGCGCCAGCGGCTATGTCCTGGACGGCGAACAGGCCGCGCTCCAGGACACCAACGATCACTTCCTGGCCAACCTCCAGCGCAACGGGTCGTATTCGATCGTGCCGCGCATCCCCGGCGGTGAGATCACCCCCGAGAAGCTGATCGTGATCGGCGAGATCGCCAGGGACTTCGGCCTCTACACGAAGATCACCGGCGGTCAGCGGATCGACCTGTTCGGCGCCCGCGTCGACCAGCTCCCGGTGATCTGGTCCAAGCTGGTGGACGCCGGGTTCGAGTCCGGGCACGCGTACGGCAAGGCGCTGCGCACCGTGAAGTCCTGCGTGGGCCAGACCTGGTGCCGCTACGGCGTGCAGGACTCGGTACGCATGGCCATCGACCTGGAGCTGCGCTACCGGGGCCTGCGCTCCCCGCACAAGCTGAAGTCCGCCGTCTCCGGCTGCGCCCGCGAATGCGCCGAGGCGCGCGGCAAGGACTTCGGCGTCATCGCCACCGCGGGCGGCTGGAACCTGTACGTCGGCGGCAACGGCGGCGCCGAACCGCGCCACGCCGATCTGCTCGCCCAGGACCTGGACGACGAGGAGCTGATCCGGCTCATCGACCGCTTCCTGATGTTCTACATCCGCACCGCGGACCGGCTGGAGCGCACCTCGGCCTGGCTGGAGCGCATCGAGGGCGGCCTGGACCACGTACGGGACGTGGTGGTCCACGACTCGCTGGGGCTGTGCGCCGAGCTGGAGGCGCTGATGGCCGACCATGTGGCGGGCTACCGCGACGAATGGGCCGAGACCATCAACGACCCGGAGCGGCTGCGGCGGTTCGTCTCCTTCGTCAACGCGCCCGAATCCCCCGACCCGACCGTCGCCTTCGTCCCCGAGCGCGACCAGGTCAAGCCGGACCTGACGCTGCTGTCAGGCCCCACCCTCCCCGTCCGTACTCTCGAAGGGACCTCCAGCCGATGACCATGGCGCCCGAGCGGATCGACCTCCGCGTGGAACTCCTGATCGACCAGCGCTGGTTCGCGATCTGCGGCCTCACCGACCTCATCCCGGGCCGCGGCGTGGCCGCCCTGCTGCCGGACGGCAGCCAGGTGGCGGTCTTCCTGGACCGGGCGGGCCGCCCGTACGCGATCAGCAACCGCGACCCGTTCACCGGCGCTTACGTCCTCTCCCGGGGGCTGCTGGGCTCGGCGGACGGACGGCCCTTCGTGGCCTCGCCGCTGCTCAAGCAGCGCTTCGACCTGGAGACCGGGCGTTGCCTGGACGACGAGACGGTCACCGTCCAGGCCTACGCCACGCGAACCGCCGATGTGGTGTCAGCGCGGGTCGCCTGAGGGCGCCGTACCGGTCCAGCGGGGCTTCAGCTGCCGGTCCGTCCACTTCGCCGTGACGGTGGCGGTGTAGTTGACCACGGTGCCCGCCGTGAGCCCCGCCCCGGCGGCCTTCGCGTTCGGCTTGGTCAGCGTCTGACGGTCGGCCAGCAGGGCGCCGGTCGCCGGGTCCACGATCAGCTCCGACCGCACGGCACCGTAGTCGGGAACCTCGTTGGCGGGCAGGGCGAAGCCGATCCCCTTGCGGCCCAGCGGGTCGGTCACCTCGCCGAGCGACCGGATGCCCGGCAGCCCCGCGATGACCCGGTACGCGGCGGCCCGGACCGCGGGCTTCACCGGCAGGGTGATCAGCCCGGCCGCCTGCTGCCACATCCACTCGGTGCGGTCCTTGACCTCGCTCCCGCCGTCCTCCGCGTACAGGTCGGCCAGCCTCGCCTTCAGCTTCGCGGTGTCACCCGGGAGTCTCCGCAGATCCGCGTAGGTCACATTGCGCGCGCCCAGTGCGGCGATCTCGTCACCGAGGTTCGTCCGGTCCACCATCGGCCGCTTCCCGGCCCCGGTCCCCATCCGCAGCGTCAGCTTGCCGCCCTTCTCGGCGGCGAGCGTCACCTCCTTCGGCAGCCCGGCGTCCCGCCAGCGCTCCCGGTCCCGCGCGGTGCGGGGTTCGACGGCGGCGTCGAGCCCCCTGATCTCCAGGCTCTCCGTGCCGGGCCGCACTCCGACGGACCGCTGTCCCTTCTCGGAGTCGACGACCGCGAAGGTCTGCCCGGAGTCCGCGACGACGCCGGTCCAGGCGGACCGCGTGGTCGTCTGCCAGTACGTGCCTTCCTCGGCCGGACGATCCGCCCGGGCGGCCACGTTCAGCAGCGCGAGACGGCCGTTCCCGGGGGTGTGGCGGGGGGCGCCGGCGGCGGGCCCGGCGGTGGCGAGGGCTCCGTCGGCGCCCCGGGTGCCCTGGGGCAGGGCCGCCACGACCACCCCGGCCGCGGCCGCCGCCACCGCGACGGGCAGCGCCAAGCGCCAGGTGAACGGCCGGGCGGGGAGTCGGGTTTCCGGCACCTCCGGCGCCCCGGCCAGGATGGTGATCAGGTCGTTCCGGGCGCGCGCGGAACCGGCCGGCCGGTCCGGGTCCAGTGCCGGGGGCCGCGCGTTCGCCAGCGTCCTCATGACATCGGGCCGATTGCGTGCCATGTCAGTGCTCCTTCGCTGTCACTGTCGGGTGAGCGTCGCGAGAGAGCCCGACCGCGTCCACGGCCCGCTCCAGCCGCCGCCGGGCCCGGTGCAGCCGCACCGAGAAGGTGGCGGTGGTGCAGCCGAGCACGCGTGCGGCGTGCCGGGGGCCCAGCCCGTGCCAGGCGACCAGCGTCAGCAGCTCGCGGTCGGCGGCGGACAGCCCGGCGAGGGCCTGCAGCACCGCAGCGCGTTCGGTCACATCGTCGGCCACGTCGTCGACCTGGGCGCCCGAGGTGATGAGGCGCTGTGCCTCCTCGGCGGCCAGGGCGTACTGCCTGCCGTCGCGGCGCCGCAGCTCACGGGTCAGATTGCGGGCCACGCCGAGCAGCCACGGCAGCGGCGGCGCGGGAATGTCCCGCATCCGGCGCCAGGCGACGGTGAAGGTCTCGCTGGCGATGTCCTCACCGACCTGCCGTCCCACCAGGCTGGAAGCGTAGGCCAGCACACGGGGGTGGCACTCCTCGTACAGGTCCCGGAAGCGTTGGGCGTCGGTCACGCGCCGTCTCCTCATCTTGGCTCTCTCACCTGGGAATGGCCGGGAGCCTCGATTTCTTACCGGCGCGATTTCTTACCGCCGCAATCGCCTGGGCGGCGGGACGGTGTCACCGCCCCCGGCCGCCCAGGCGGACAGCAGGGCGCTCAGCCCGTGGCGCAGGCCGCGCCGTTGAGGGTGAACGCGGCGGGCGCGGTGTTGGCGCCGGACCAGGCGCCGTTGAAGCCGAACGACACCGAGCCACCGGCGCCGATGGTGGCGTTGTACGGGGCGTTCGCGGCCGTCACCTGGGCGCCGGACTGGGTGACGGTGGCGTTCCAGGCGGAGGTCACGCGCTGGCCCGAGGGGTAGGCCCAGGCCACCTGCCAGCCGTCGACCGGGCTCGATCCGGTGTTCTTGACGGTGACGTTCGCGGTGAAGCCGGTGTTCCACTGGCTGGTGACGGTGTAGCCGACCGTGCAGCCGGTGGTGGGGTCGGGACCGGGGTCGCCGGGGTCGCCGCCGTCGCCGGTCCAGCCGAGGGATTCGGCGATGCCGTAGTAGGCGGGTTTGGGGCGGTAGCCCTCGTCGTACGGGGTGGCAGCGCCCTGGCCGTCGAAGACGTCCGGGATCCAGGAGTCGGAGTCGGTGAAGCCCCAGACGGTGACGCCCCTGCAGCGGGAGACGGCCACGCACGCGTCGGTGACCGCCCGGAAGTCGGCCTTCTGCTGGGCGAGCTTGGCATCGGTCGCCGGGAGGGTCATCCGGATGTCCAGCTCGGTGACGGCCACGTCGACGCCGAGGTCGGCGAAGCGCTGGAGGTTGGCCCGCATCGTCGACGGCACCTGGCCGAGGATCAGATGGCCCTGGAAGCCGACGCCGTCGATCGGCACACCCTGCGCCTTGAGCGACTTGACCAGGTTGTACATCCCGTCGCTCTTCGCGCCGAGGCCGTCGGTGTTGTAGTCGTTGAGGTACAGCTTCGCGTCCGGGTCGGCGGCGCGGGCGGCGCGCAGCGCGTCCGCGATGTACGACTGGCCGAGCTTGGTGTAGAAGAGCGACTGGCGGAAGGTGCCGTCCTCGTTGAACGGCTCGTTGACCACGTCCCAGTGGGTGATCCGGCCCTTGTAGCGGCCGACCTCGGTGGTGATGTGGTCGGTCATGAGGGTGCGCAGCTGATCGGCGGTCCAGGAGCCGTTCGTCAGCCAGCCGGGCAGCTGGCTGTGCCACACCAGGGTGTGGCCGCGTACCCGCATGTCGTGTGCCTCGGCGAAGCCGACGACGGCGTCCGCGCCGGACCAGTTGTAGCTGCCGCGGCTGGGCTCGACGGACTCCCACTTCATCTCGTTGCCGGGGGTGATGGAGTTGAACTGGGAGCCCGCGATGTCGGCGTAGGTGCCGGTCAGCTTGGACGCGGTGACGGCGGTGCCGTAGTACTTCCCCTTCGCCTGGGCGAGGTCGCGCAGGACGGGGTCGGCGGCGTCCGCCGCGGTGCCCGGTGTGGCGAGGCCGATCAGGAGGGTGGCGGCGGCCGCCAGACCCAGGGCGGCCCTGCGCAGGCCGTGGCCGCGGGGCTTGCCGCGCTTGAGGTGCAGTCTCATGGCCCGTGTCCCTTCCTAGGATCCGGCGAGTCCGTCGCGGAAGGCGTTGTAGGCGGGTTTGGGCTGGTAGTTGGAGTCGTACAGATCGGCCGCGCCCTGGCCGGGGAAGGTGCCCGGCACCCAGGAGTCCCGGTCGCCGAAGCCCCACACCGTGATGCCGGTGCAGCGGGCGACCGCCAGACAGGTCCGGGCGACCGTCTTGTAGTCGGCCGCCTGCTGCTGGAGCTTGGCGGCGTCCGCGGGGGTGGCCATCCGGATGTCCAGCTCGCTGATCACGACGTCCACGCCGAGGTCGGCGAAGCGCTGGAGGTTGGCCTTCATCGTCGACGGGACCTGGCCCACGATGAGATGGCTCTGGAAGCCGACGCCGTCGATCGGCACGCCCTGCGACTTCAGCGACTTGACCAGGTTGTACAGGCCGTCGCTCTTCGCGTTCGCGCCCTCGGTGTTGTAGTCGTTGATGAAGAGCTTGGCACTCTGGTCGGCGGCGCGGGCGGCCCGGAAGGCGTCGGCGATGTACGACTGGCCGAGCTGGCTGTAGAACTTGGACGCGCGGAGGGTGCCGTTCTCGTTGAACGCCTCGTTCACCACGTCCCAGCGCTGGACCTTGCCCTTGTAGCGGGCGACCTGGGTGGTGACGTGGCCGGTCATGATGGAGCGCAGCTCGGTGTTGGAGAACGAGCCGTTGGCCAGCCAGTTCGGCATCTGGCTGTGCCAGACCAGGGTGTGGCCGTACACCTTCTGGCCGTTGCCTTGCGCGAACGAGACGAGGCGGTCGGCGGCGGCCCAGTTGAACTGACCGCGGTTCGGCTCGACCGAACCCCACTTCATGGCGTTCTCGGCGGTCACGCTGGAGAACTCGCTCTTGGCGATGTTCGCGTAAGTCCCGTCGCCGAGCCTGCCGTCGCTGACGGCGGTGCCGACGAAGCGGCCGGTGCGGTTGGCCACTTCGCGCAGGGTGGGGTTGGCGGCGTGGGCTTCCTGGACCGGGACGGCGAGCCCGAAGGCGAGCGCCGCGGCTGCCAGCGCCGCGGTGACGTGGGCTCTGCGTAAGCTCAGGAGCTGGCGTTGGAGCGTGAGCTTCATGGGAGTGTCCCTCTCTTCTCTTCACGTCTGATCCGGTTTTCCGGAAGACTTCTGCAAGGTTCCGAGGGTGCGACCGGAAAGTTAGAGGCGGGTCTGACGCCCGTCAACGGAGGAGGCGGAAATGGCTACGGAGAGCGCGGGCCCCGACGGCGGCCCCAAGCCGAAGGTGACGATCACCGCCATAGCCCAGGAGGCCGGGGTGTCCGTCCCCACGGTCTCGCGGGTCGTCAACGGACGGTCGGACGTCTCCCCCGAGACCCGGGCCCGCGTCGAGGACCTGCTACGCCACCATGGCTACCGCCGCCGCCAGACCGCCCCCGGCGACCGCGCCGCCCTCGTCGACCTCGTCTTCAACGACCTCGACAGCCCCTGGGCCGTCGAGATCATCCGCGGCGTGGAGGAGATCGCGCACCAGGACGGGGTCGGTACGGTCGTCTCCGCCATCCACGGGCGGGCGGGCGCCGCCCGGCAGTGGATGAAGAACCTGCGGGCCCGCGCCTCGGACGGGGTGATCCTCGTGACGTCCGTCCTGGAGCCGGTCGTCCACGCCGAGCTGCGGCGGCTGAACGTCCCCATCGTGGTCGTCGACCCGGCGGGCTCCCCCGCCCTCGACGCGCCGACCATCGGCGCCACCAACTGGGCGGGCGGCATGGCCGCCACCGAACACCTGCTGAGCCTGGGCCACCGGCGGATCGGCCTCATCGCGGGCCCGCCCCGGCTGCTGTGCAGCCGGGCACGGCTGGACGGACACCGGGCCGCGCTGGAGGCGGCGGGGGTCCCGTTCGATCAGGCTCTCGTCGCACAGGGGGACTTCTACCACGAATCCGGTTTCCACGGCTGCGATCAGCTCATGGCCGCCCCCACCCCGCCGACCGCCGTCTTCGCCTCCAGCGACCAGATGGCGCTGGGCGCCATCGAGGCCCTGCGGAGGCGGGGGCTGCGGGTACCGGAGGATGTGAGCGTGGTCGGCTTCGACGACCTCCCCGAGGTCCGCTGGTCCGCGCCGCCCCTGACGACGGTGCGCCAGCCCCTGGCCGACATGGGCAAGCTGGCCGCCCGCACGGTGTTGCGCCAGGCGCGCGGGGAGGAGATCGACGCCCCGCGCGTCGAGCTGGCGACCCAGCTGATGGTCCGCGCCAGCACCGCGCCCCCGACCGCAGGGTAATTCCCCCACCCCGTCCCTTCCCGATACCGGGTCTCCGCCCCGGCCCCCGGTCCTCAAATGCCGGACGGGCTGACAACGCGGCCTCGGCGCCGACGCCCCAACGCGACGCCCCAGCCGGGCAGCCCGGACACCAAGGCGGTGGCACGGTCCCACCCCCCCCCAGCCCCCGACGGGGGCTGGGGGCCGAGCCCCTGAGTACCGGGGCCGACCCTCCGGGGCGCAGCCCCTCGGGGTCCGGGGCACAGCCCGACGGGGCTTGGGTGCTAAGCCGCCGGGGCCAGGGCCAGGCCTCCGGGGCCGGCAGAGGCGAGGGCGCAGCCCCGGTTTGGGACGGGGGCAGGCCCGGTCCGGGGGTGGAACTCCGGTGGGGGTCCGGGGGCTTGCCCCCGCCACGCGGCGGAGCCGCATATCGGATGCTGCGGGAAGGGGCGGGGTGGGGGACAAGACCCGTCCGCTGCCGGAGGTATTGACACCGCATCAGGCCACCCATACCGTCCACGCATCCACTTCCGAGAATTATCGGGCTACTTCCGGAAGGCACGTGATGCGCATACCTCGGTCAAGGTCATCCCTCCGTGCGACGGGCCTCGCGGCGGCAGCCGCGCTCGTGGTGGGGGGAACGCTCAGCGGCTGCGGAAGCAGTGGGCCCGGCGGCTCGGGCGACGGAAACATCAGCGTCTGGGTCTACCAGGACCCCTCGACCAAGGTGCAGCGCCAGGTCGTCGAGCGGTTCAACAAGACCTCGAAGATCAAGGTCAAGCTCACCCAGGTGCCCGGCGACGGCTATTCGGACAAGCTGCGCACCTCCATGGGCACGCCCAACGCCCCCGACGTGTTCTTCAACTGGGGCGGCGGCAGCATCAGCGAGTTCGTGAAGAAGGACATGCTGCTCGACCTCGGGCCCGCGATGGAGAAGGACCCGTCGCTGAAGAAGGGCTTCATCCCCTCGATCCTCGACGCGGGCGGCATCGAAGGAAAGCACTACGGCATCCCGATGCGCGGCATGCAGCCGGTGATCCTCTTCTACAACAAGGACGTGTTCAAGCAGGCGGGCGCCCAGCCACCCACGTCGTGGAACGACATCATCAAGCTCATCGGCACCTTCAAGAGCAAGGGCGTCACCCCCTTCGTCGTGGCCGGTACCGACCCGTGGACCGAGCTGATGTGGGTGGAGTACCTGGTGGACCGCTACGGCGGGGCCGGGGTGTTCAAGAAGATCCAGAGCGAGGGCAAGGACGCCTGGGGCGACCCGGCGGTGCTGAAGACGGCGCGGACCATCAAGGACCTGGTGGACCGCGGCGCGTTCGGCAAGAACTACAAGTCGGTCAACTACACGGCCGACGGCGCGTCCACGTACTTCGCCAAGGGCAAGGCCGCGATGCACCTCATGGGCAGCTGGGAGTACGCCAACCAGAAGGCCAACCAGCCCGCGTTCGCCAAGTCGGGCCTCGGCTGGACCACCTTCCCGTCCGTCTCCGGCGGCACCGGCGACCCCAAGGACGTGGTCGGCAACCCGACCAACTACTGGTCGATCAGCAGCAAGCTGAAGGGCAAGAAGCAGCAGGCGGCGATCGACTTCGTGAAGTTCGCGGCCAAACAGGACTACGCCAAGGCGCTGATCGCCAACGGTGACGTCCCCACGACCTCCGACGCGTCCTCGCTGCTCAACGGGCACGAGAACCCCACGTACGCCAAGTTCCAGTACGACATGGTGCGGGACGCCCCGGACTTCACGCTCTCCTGGGACCAGGCGCTGCCCGCCAAGTACACCCCGCCGCTGCACACCAACATCCAGAAGCTGTTCAACGGCCAGCTGAGCCCGACGGCGTTCGTCGATGCCCTGAAGGGCATGTAATGGCCCACGCCACAGCACCAAGACGCGTCGGGCGGCCCAGCGCCGCCTGGGCCCTGCCCGGCGCCCTGTTCTTCGTCTTCTTCGCCGTCGCACCCATGGTCCTCGTCGGCGCGCTGGCCTTCACCGACTGGGACGGCATCGGCACCCCGCAGTGGACCGGCGTCAGCAACTGGACCCGGCTGTGGGACGACCCCGACACCCATCAGGCCATCCGGCTCAGCCTCGTCCTGACCGTCCTGACCTGGCTGGTCCAGACCCCGCTGGCGCTGCTGCTCGGGGTCTGGGCGGCGGGGCGGCAGCGCAACCGGGCCGTGCTGTCGGCGATCTTCTTCCTGCCGCTGCTGGGGTCGTCCGTCGCGCTCGCGCTGGTCTGGAAGTCGCTGCTGGACCCGAACTTCGGCCTGATCGCCGACATCGGCCCGGCCCTCGGGTTCGAGGACGGCGATCTGCTGGGCAGTTCGACGGGCGCGTTCGGCGCGATCCTCTTCGTCACCGCGTGGCAGTTCATCCCGCTGCACACGCTGATCTACCAGGGCGGCGCCCGGGCCGTGCCGCGCTCGCTCTACGACGCGGCGGCGATCGACGGCGCGGGCACCGTGCGCCAGTTCTTCTCGATCACCCTGCCGCAGCTGCGGAACACCATCGTCACCTCGTCAGTGATCATGGTGGTGGGCGCGCTGACCTTCTTCGACACGGTGCTGATCCTCACCAAGGGCGGCCCCGGCACGGACACCACGATCATGCCGTATCTGATGTACAAGAACGGGTTCCAGGCGTTCGACCTCGGCTACGCGAGCGCCGTCGCGACCATCCTGGTGGTCGTCGCCACCACCGTCTCCCTGCTGCTGGTGCGCCTCACCGGCTTCACCGCGATGCGCAGCACCCGGGAGGGGATGTGACCGACATCCTGCACAGGCACCCCACAGACGGCGTCCATACGCCGAAAAGGACCCCGGTGGCGTCACGCCCCCGCCGGCGCCGCCGGGGTCTGTCCCGCCGCAACTACCCGGCCGGGCTCGGCTCGCTCATCTGGCTGGGCATCGTCGGGCTGCCGCTGTACGTGCTGGTCGCGGCCACCTTCCAGACCCGTGACGGCTACATCGACGACGGCCCGCTCAGCCTGCCCGACCACCCCACCCTCGCCAACTACCGGCGGGTGCTCAGCTCCGGCTTCCTGCACTACCTCCTCAACACCGCGCTGGTCACGGCCGTCTGCGCGGCGCTGGTGATCGTGCTGTCGGTGACTGTCGGCTACAGCATCGTGCGCACCCGCAGCCGCGCCTCCCGCCGGATCTTCCAGATCTTCCTGCTCGGGCTCGCGATCCCCTCCCAAGCGGTGATCATCCCGATCTATCTGGTCATCACCAAGCTGCATCTGTACGACACCCTCCTCGCCGTCATCCTGCCGACGGCCGCGTTCTCCCTCCCGGTCAGCGTGCTGATCCTGGTCGGCACGATGCGCGACATCGACGAGGAGATGTACGAGTCGATGGCGCTGGACGGCGCGAGCCCGACCCGGGTGCTGCTCCAGCTCGTCGTACCGCTGTCCCGGTCCGGGATCTCCACGGTCGGGGTGATGTCCGCGCTGCACGCCTGGAACGGGTTCCTCTTCCCGCTGATCCTCACCCAGTCCAAGAGCAACCGGCTGCTGACGCTGGGCCTGTACGACTACGTCGGCGAGTTCCGGGTGGACACCCCGGCGCTGCTCACCGCGGTCGTGCTGTCCATCGTCCCGATCTTCCTCGTGTATCTGTTCGCGCGGCGCCAGCTGATCAACGGTCTGATGGGCATGGGCGGCAAGTAGGCCACCCCCAATACGCCGCTCACCTCAAGGAGTTTCATGCCTCAACCCTGGCAGGACACCTCCCTCCCCGCCGAGGACCGCGCGGACGCTCTGCTCGCCCTCATGACGCTGGAGGAGAAGCTCGCCCAGCTGTACAGCGTGTGGCCGGGTTCGGAAGCCGAGGAGGGCGAGGACGTCGCGCCGCTCCAGCACGAGGTGGCGGAGGCCGTGGACCTCGACGGCCTCCTCCCGCACGGCCTCGGCCAGCTGACCCGCCCCTTCGGCACCGCCCCCGTCGACCCCGCCGAGGGCGCCGCCGCGCTCGCCCGCACCCAGGCCCGTATCACCGCGGCGGGCCGCTTCGGGATTCCGGCGCTCGTCCACGAGGAGTGCCTGACCGGCTTCACCGCCTGGCGCGCCACCGTCTTCCCCACCCCGCTCGCCTGGGGCGCCTCCTTCGACCCGGCGCTGGTGGAGCGGGCCGCCGGGCTCATCGGCGGTTCGATGCGCTCGGTCGGTGTCCACCAGGGGCTCTCGCCCGTGCTGGACGTGGTGCGGGACGCGCGCTGGGGACGTACGGAGGAGTCGATCGGCGAGGACCCGTACCTCGTCGCGACCGTCGGCACCGCGTACGTCCGCGGCCTCGAATCCGCCGGGATCGTCTCCACGCTCAAGCACTTCGCGGGCTATTCGGCCTCGCGGGGCGCCCGTAACCACGCGCCGGTGTCGATCGGCCCGCGGGAGCTGACGGAGATGATCCTGCCGCCGTTCGAGATGGCGCTGCGGGACGGCGGCGCCCGCTCGGTGATGCACTCCTACAACGACCTCGACGGCGTCCCCTCCGCCGCCAACCCGTGGCTGCTGACCGAACTGCTGCGGGAGCGGTGGGGCTTCACCGGCACCGTCGTCGCCGACTACTTCGGCGTCTCCTTCCTGGAGCTGGCCCACCGCGTCGCCGACTCCCCCGGGGGCGCCGCCGCCCTCGCCCTCGCGGCGGGCGTGGACGTCGAGCTTCCGGCCGTCCGCTGCTACGGCACCCCGCTGCGGGACGCCGTACGGACCGGGGAGGTGCCGGAGGCGCTGGTCGACCGGGCGGTGCGGCGGGTGCTCACGCAGAAGTGTGAACTGGGCCTGCTGGACCCCGACTGGTCGCCGCGGGCCCCGTCGCCCTCCGGCGGTGTCGATCTCGACCCGCCCGCGATGCGGGCCGTGGCGCGGCAGCTGGCCGAGGAGTCGGTGGTGCTGCTCGCCAACGACGGCGATGTGCTGCCGCTGGCGCCGACCGCCCGCGTCGCCGTCGTCGGACCGCTCGCCGACGACGCCGCGGCCATGCTGGGCTGCTACACCTTCCCCCGCCACGTCGGCATCGAACACCCCGACCTGCCCATGGGCGTCGACGTGCCGACGCTGCTCGCCGCGCTGCGCGCCGAGCTGCCCGACGCCCGGATCAGCCACGCCGAGGGGTGTGCCCCGCCCGGTCCGGCGCCCGCGGCCGGCTCCGGTTCGGCGGGGGCGGCGGCGCTCACCGCCGAGAGCCGCCTGGCGCAGGCGGCCCGGATGGCGGCGGACGCCGAGGTGTGCGTGGCCGTGCTCGGCGACCGCTCCGGGCTCTTCGGCCGTGGCACCTCCGGCGAGGGGTGCGACGCCGCCGACCTCGAACTCCCCGGTGAACAGGGCGCGTTGCTCGACACCCTGCTGGCCACCGGCACGCCCGTGGTGCTGGTGCTGCTCACCGGCCGCCCCTACGCCCTGGGACGCTGGGCGGGGCTGCTGGCCGCGTCCGTGCAGGCGTTCTTCCCCGGCGAGGAGGGCGGCCCGGCGGTGGCCGGGGTGCTGGGCGGGCGCGTCAGCCCGTCCGGGCGGCTGCCGGTGAGCGTGCCGTACGCACCGGGCGGCCAGCCCTGGACGTATCTCCAGCCCCCGCTCGGCCACCACAGTGAGGCCAGCACCGTCGATCCGACCCCGCTGTTCCCCTTCGGTCATGGACTGACGTACACCTCGTTCGCCTGGGAGCGGCCGGGGACGGACGCCACCGAGGTGGCGACCGACGGCGAGACGACGGTACGGCTGACCGTGCGCAACACCGGCGACCGGGCCGGGACGGAGGTCGTGCAGCTGTATCTGCACGACCCGGTGGCCCGCACCGCCCGCCCGGTGGCGCGGCTGGTCGGCTACACCCGGGTGCCGCTCGGCCCGGGCGAGTCGGCCGAGGTGCACTTCACCTTCCACGCCGACCTCGCCTCGTACCCGGCGGGCCGGGACGGCGGCCGGATCGTGGAACCGGGCGCGCTGGAGCTGCGGTTGGCGTCCTCCAGCGCCGACGCCGACGTACGCCACACCGTCCCCCTGACATTGACCGGCCCCGAACGCCGGGTCGACCACCGGCGGCGGCTGGTATGCGAGGCGCGCGTGAAATAGCGGATTGGGCCGGGGGACGGAACCGTCAGGCCGGGCCCTCCCCCGCCTCCACCCGCGCCCAGCCTTCCGCGAACAGCTCGGGCAGGGTGCGGGTGGGCAGCGGAAGCTCGTCCTCCACGCGTCCGCCGTAGCGCAGCCGCAGACCCAGGAGGTCCGCCTTCCACACCTCGATCGGCTGGTAGAACTTCTTCGGCGCGGGCGCCCAGTCGCCGGGCAGGAAGAGCTGGCGCCCGGCGCGGGCCCGCTTGTCCTCGACCGCCAGCCCGCGGGCGACGAGTGCGGCGGCGGCCTCCCGGTGACGGGCGGCGGTCCAGCCGTTCCAGGTGCGGACGCCGCGGTCGGTCGGCCGGGGCAGGACCAGGAGCTGGAGATAGAGGACCGCCGGGTCGTGGTCGAGGCCCAGCTTCCCGGCCACCGACGCCACCACGCCGGAGGCCGAGGCCGCCGGTCCGTCTCGTACCGCCCGGCGGGCAGCGCCGCGGAGGCGATCCGGTCGACGATGCGGGCGCAGACCGGGCCGCGCAGCCACTCCACGGCCTCCAGCTCACGGCGGCCGATGCCGGACGCGGACGCCGCCGCTCAGCGGCTTGGCTCCGCCGGATCCCACGCGCCGCGCAGCTACGCCCCGGTCCGCTCGATGTGGCCGAGCGCCCCTGGCCGCCACATGCCCATGCCCTCGATGAGCCCCGACAGCGCGGGCACCAGCCCGTGGTCGTCCAGAGCGGCCCACGCCCGCGCGTCCGTCATCGGTCCTCCCCCGTTCGATCCCGTTCCCGGCAGATCCTCCCTCATGGGTCCGACAACGGGCCGCCCCGCGTGGGAGCGGTGGCCTCGCACCTTCGCGGCCGCGCGCTTAGGCTGTCGCTCCGAGCGTGGGCCACCGGCGCGTAACGCAGACCGCGAAGGAGCGCGTGATGAAGGGCTGGACCGCGAGCGACATCCCCGATCAGACCGGCCGCACCGCCGTGGTGACCGGCGCCAACAGCGGCCTCGGCTACGCCACCGCCCGCGAGCTGGCCCGGCACGGCGCCCACGTGGTGCTGGCCTGCCGGGACGCGGGGCGCGGCAAGGACGCCGAGGAGCGGATCCGGGCCGAGGCGCCGGGCGCGGACGTGCGGTTCGCACCGCTGGACCTGGCCGACCTGGCGTCCGTACGGAACTTCGCGTCCGAGTACAAGGGCGACCGGCTCGACCTGCTCATCAACAACGCGGGCCTGATGGCCCTCCCCTACCGCAGGACCACCGACGGCTTCGAGATGCAGTTCGGCGTCAACCACCTCGGCCACTTCGCGCTCACCGGACTGCTGCTGCCGAAGCTGCTGGCGGCCGGTCCTGGCGCCCGCGTGGTCACCGTGTCCAGCTTCATGCACCTGCTGGGCACGGTCGATCCCGCCGACCTCTCCATGCAGCGCAAGTACCGGCGTTGGGCCGCCTACGCCCGCTCCAAGAGCGCCAACCTCCTCTTCACCCACGAGCTGGCCCACCGCCTGCGTGCCACGGGCGCCCCCTTGGTGGCCGCCGCCGCCCACCCCGGCTACGCCGCGACCAACCTCATGTCCGCCGCGCCGAAGATGGAGGGCAACCGGGCGAAGGAGCGCTTCATGGCGATCGGCAACCGCTACTTCGCCCAGCCCCCGGAGCGCGGCGCCCTCCCCACCCTCTACGCGGCCACCGCTCCCGGCGTCCAGCAGGACGACTACTTCGGCCCGCCCCTCCAGGGCCTCTGGCCCGGCGCCCCCACCCACGCGGCCCGCGCCAAGTGGACCCGCAGCGACAAGGCCGCCCGCCAGCTGTGGACGGCCTCGGAACACCTCACGGGCGTCCGGTACGCGGCGCTCGGGTGACCCGCCATGATGTCGGCGCGTCGGGTAATGTGGCCGTCACCCGTACGCACCAAGGAGGTGAGACCCATCAACGCCAGTTCAGGCTGGGTGCTCTCGCCTACAGGGCCGTATGCGGCATAGCTGACCGCCGGGAGCGCCCCAGGGGCATCCCGAAAGGCTTCCATGTCGGCTTCACCTTCACTCATCAGCTTTTCCGCCGTCGTCACCAGGCTCCGCGCCGCCGGGTGCGTGTTCGCCGAGGACGAGGCGCGACTGATCCTTTCCACGGCGCGGGGTCCGGCCGAGACGGACGGCATGGTGGACCGGCGCGCCGCCGGGCTGCCGCTGGAGCACGTGCTCGGCTGGGCGGAGTTCCGGGGGTTGCGGATATCCGTGGACGCCGGGGTGTTCGTACCGCGGCGGCGCACCGAGTTCCTGGTCGAGCGGGCGGCCGCGCTGGCGCGGCCGGGCGCGGTGGTGGTCGACCTGTGCTGTGGGTCGGGTGCCCTGGGGGCCGCGCTGGTGGCGGCGCTGGGCGGGCGGGCCGAGTGGTACGCGGCCGACATCGACCCGGCCGCGGTGCGCTGCGCCCGGCGCAATGTGGAACGCGCGGGCGGCACGGTGTACGGGGGTGATCTGTACGAGCCGTTGCCCGCCGCGCTGCGCGGCCGGGTCGATGTTCTGCTGGCCAATGTGCCGTATGTGCCCACCGAGGAGGTCGGGCTGCTGCCGCCGGAGGCGCGCGTCCATGAGGCGCGGGTGGCGCTGGACGGGGGCGCGGACGGGCTCGACGTGCTGCGCCGGGTGACCGCCGGGGCGCCGGGTTGGCTGGCGCCGGGCGGCAGCCTGCTGTTCGAGACGAGCGAGGGGCAGGCGTCGCGCGCGGTCGGCATCGTCGCCGGTGACGGGCTCGTTCCGCGGGTGGCGGTGTGCGAGGAGCGGGAGGCGACGGTGGTGATCGGGACCCTCGGCGGTTGAAGTGCTCAGACCTCCAGTTCGGCCTCGATCTTTCTCAGCTGGTGGCGGGCCATCGCGAGGTTCGCGCGCCCGGCGTCCAGTACGAGGTAGAGGAAGAGGCCGTTGCCGCCGCGGCTCTTGAGCAGCCGGATCAGGTGGTACTGGGTGCTCAGGGTGATGAGGATGTCCTCGATCTCGTCGTTGAGGCCGAGGTGTTCCATGGTGCGCAGCTTGGCGCGGACGACGTCGGTGTTGCCGGCGGCCGCCACGTTCAGGTCGAAGCTCGTGCCGCCGCCGACGGTGCCCAGCGCCATTCCGCTGGTGTAGTCGACGAGCGCGGCTCCGGTGGCGCCCTCGATCGTCGAGAGCGCGTCCTTGAGTGCGGTTTCGGTGTTCGCCATCACGGTTTCCTTCGGGTTGCGGTGTGGTGCGGGGCGGCCCCGCCGGTGCGTTTGGAGGTGGGTCGTACGGGCAAGGGGGGCGGGTCGGTCGTGGCGGATGGCTGTTGCCGGGGGCGGTCGGGCTGCGGAACGCCTGCCTCCAGCAGTTCGCTGATGCGGCTGCTGGAGCGGCGTCCCTCCAGGTGCAGTCGGCCGACGTTCACCTGTCCCTCGGCCAGCAGGGTCAGCACCGCGGACGGTCCGGCGGCGTAGGTGGCCACATAGCCGTGGTCGCTGCGGACGAGGAGTTCACGGAAACCGCCCTGTCCGGTGGCGTCGGTGAGCCGTAGGGCGATGCCCAGGGCGGCCGCGGTGAGCGCGGCCACTCCCTCCGGCTCCACGCCCCGGGAGTCCTGCGCCAGCACGAGGCCGTCGACACTGGCCGCGAGCGCGCCGGTCAGTTGCGGCATGCGGGACCGGAGCCGGTGGAGTTCGTCGAGGATTTCCGCCTCGGCCGACATGAGCTTTCTCCTTTCGGCACGCTGTACGAGCGCGCGGATCACAGGCCGTCCAGTGCGTTCCTGAGCCGGCGCAGGAGGCCGAGGTCGGGACCGGCCGGGGCGTTCGCGGGCGGGGCGGGCACCGCGCCGGGCCGGGGTGGCCGCCGGGCGGGCGTCACGATCCCGGCGGCGGCGAGTCGGCGCACGTCGACGAGGGTGTGGAAGGCGGGGCGGCCCAGGAGGCGGGCGATGTCGGCCGCGGTGCGCACCCCGTCGACGTGTTCGAGGACCGCGCGCTGCCGTCGCGGCAAGCGGGCGTCGAGGGGGAGGCGGGTCCGTACGAGCGGTGCGGTGTCCGCCTCTTCCTCCGGCCAGATCCCGTGCAGCAGCTCCCGTCGGCGCACCGCCTCGCGCTGCACCGCGCCGACCGGTACGGGACGCACCGTCCCCATCCAGTGCGCGGGCCCGTACCGGAAGCGTGCCGGGCCGCCGTCCGGGCCGAGCACGAAGAACGCCGCGTCGTGCAGCGCCCCGAGATGGCACAGTTCCAGCGCGCCTTCGGGGAAGCGGCCGCTGTCCACCAGGAACCGTCCCACCCGCTGTTCGGGTCCGGCCTCGTCGAGGGCGTGCCGCCACTCCTCGGGGGACAGGGCGCCGCCCGTGGTGAGCAGCACTTCGAGATCGGGCGTGTCCGGGCTCTCCGCGTGGACCACGTGGCCGTCGGAGAGATGCAGCGTGCCCCGCTCCCGCAGGAACGAGCCGGTGGCCTTCTCGGCGGCGAGCCGGTGCAGCATGGGCGAGCCGGCCGGGGCGCCGTCGTCGGTGTCGTCGGTGATCGCGGGGCGCCGCCGGGGCAGACCGGAGGAAAGTGACCGCAACGCACTCATCCCAGCACCAGTTGCCGCGCCATCTCGCCCAGCCGGATGCGGGCCAGGGCGAGATTGCCGTCCGCGCGGCCGAGCCACAGATGCAGGAAGACACTGCTGTCGAAGGTCGTGCGGACGAACCGGAGGACGTGGTAGCTGTCGCGGTTGCTGACGATCAGATCGTCCACGGGGGTGTCACCGTCGGAGGAGTCCGACCAGTCGGAGCCGTCGGCGGGGGCGAAGGTCGGGTATTCCGCCGCCATCCGGGCGAGTTCCGCCGCCTCGGCCGCCGTGGTCTCGTGGTCGCCGCTCGACGACTCCCCGACGGTGCCCAGAGCCAGACCGCTGGTCCAGTCGACCACCGCGGCACCCCGGGCGCCGGGCAGCTTCATGACTTCCAGCAGACATTCGTCGATTCCGGGCACCGTGACATCCCTCCCCGTGTGCGTCGCATGAATATGGAGAACCTAGACTCCATATGTGGAGGAGATGTGAAGGCACAGGTAAACTTCTGTGGAACCTGTGATCAATGGGTAGCTGATGTCAACGTTCTGAGATTCCGTCACTCGCCGACAAGCCTGGCAAGGCCGACAAAACGGCGTCCGGGACCCGTGGATCGGCGGGTTACGCCTCCACGCGCTCCACCCGGTCGATGAGCAGCGCGTACGCCAGCAGCCCGACCGCGACGACGATGGCGATGTAGCCGAGCGCCCAGGTGAAGGAGCCCGTCGCGTCGACGATGAAGCCGATGACGAGCGGGGTGAGCACACCGCCCGCGTTGGCCATGAAGTTGAAGACGCCGCCACCGGTGCCGGTGAGCCGCCGCGGGACGGAGTCCGCGAACAGCGCCCAGCTGTTCTGCATCAGCCCCTGGGCGAAGAACGCGATCGACATGAAGGTGATCACGAGTGGTGCGGAGTCGGTGAAGTTCGCGCAGACGATGATCGAGGCGAGTACGAAGCCGATCATCACCGGGAGCTTGCGGGCGACCGTACGGGACCGGCCGTTGTTCAGCATCCGGTCCGACCAGGCGCCGCCCGCCAGCGTGCCGACCAGCGCCGCGAGGTAGGGCGCCGAGGCCCAGAACCCGGCCTTGATGATGCCCATCCCCTTCTCCTCCACCAGATAGCTGGGGAACCAGGTGAGGAAGAAGAAGAGGACGGAGGCGCTGGCGAACTGCCCGATGTACATGCCCCACAGCCGCTTGTCGGTGAGCAGCACCCGCAGATCGGCGCCCAGGGTGGACAGTTCCGCCTCGGCCGCCTTCTCCGCGGCGTCGGACGGCTCCCGCTCGTCGGCCTGCTGGATGTGGGCCAGCTCCTGGGCGCTGACCCTCGGGCTCTGCTCGGGACGGTCGTACACCCGGCGGAACCAGACGACGGAGAACAGCAGCCCGACCACCCCGGTGACCAGGAACACCGAACGCCAGCCGAAGTGCACGGTGAGCAGGGACAGGACGGGCGCGGCGACCGCGAGCCCGATGTACTCGCCGGAGGTGTACGTGGCGGTGGCCCGGCCGCGCTCGCTGCCCGGGAACCAGTGGACGACCAGCCGGTTGTTGGACGGGAACGCCGGTGCCTCGAAGGCGCCGAGCGCGACCCGGATGCCGACGAGCGAGCCGAAGCCGCGCGACAGGGTCACGGCGGCGGTCGCGAGCGACCAGCCGACCAGGGCGTATCCGAACGCCAGCTTGGCGCCGGCCTTGTCGATGAACCGCCCGGTGGGGATCTGGAGCAGCAGATAGGCCCAGCCGAAGGAGGAGAGCAGGATGCCCTGCTGGGTGGCGGTGAGGTGGAGGTCGTCCTTGATGTGCGGGAGGGCGACCGAAAGGTTCGTGCGGTCCAGGTAGTTGATCGCGGTGATGATGAAGAGGGAGGTGAGCAGCCCGTAGCGGGCCCGGCTGACGGCCGGGCGGGCGGAGTCGGGGACGACTGGCGGGGACGCGGCGGAGGCGGGCGTGCCGGTGGTGCTCATGGCGAGACTCCTTCGTCTCGGGGCGCGAAGAGGGGGACGGGCGGCTCAGTCGGCGGCGGTGAGCGAGATCCAGGTCTTGCCCGCCCGCTCACGGGCCCCGGCGAACGCCTCCTGCGCCCGCTCCAGCGGGAAGCACGCGTCGATCGAGGCGCCGGGCCGCACCGCGCCCGAGGCGATGTCGGCCAGGGCGGCGGTGAAGTCGCCCGGGTGGTCGTAGATGAGCGAGCCGCGGAGGGTGAGTTGGGCGCGGACGAGCTGGTTCAGGGTGAGCGGCAGCGGGTCGGCGCCCAGCCCGACCAGGACGAACGTGGCGCCCGGCGCCGTACGGCCCAGCGCGGCGCGCAGCGCGGCCTGGGCGCCGGATGACTCGAAGACGTACCCGAACCCGCCCTCGCCCTCGGCCGCCGCGCGGGCGCCGAGGGCCACGGCGTGCGCCAGGCGCAGCGGATGGGGTTCGACGACGGCCGGGCGCACGCCGACGGCCAGCAGCGCCTGGCACAGCAGCAGCCCCTGGGCGCCCGCGCCGACGACGAGGGTCTTGTCGTCGGCGGTGACGCCTCCGCGGCGTACGGCGGTACGGGCCACCGTGTACGGCTCGGCGCAGGCCAGGTCGGCGGCGTCGGCGGAGTCCGGGACCGGGTGGGCGAAGGGGGCGGGGACGGCGATGCGCTCGGCGAGGAGGCCGGGGGCGTTCAGGCCGACGATGGTGCGTTCGGCGCAGGCGGAGGTGAGCCCGCGGGCGCAGTCGGCGCACTGGAGACAGGCGTAGTTGGGCTCGATGACGACGCGGGTCCCGGGGACGGGCGCCGCTGTGGCCCGGGCGCCGACGGCGACGATCCGGCCGAAGCCCTCGTGGCCGACCACCCAGGGCAGTTCGGGGACCTGCCGTGTGCCGTCGAAGACGGCCAGGTCGGAACCGCAGACCCCCATGCCGTCGAGCTGGACGAGGACATCGTGGGGGCCGCATACGGGCTCCGGCCAGTCATCGGCGATCCGGAGGCGGCGGGGTGCGGTGAGAACGGCTGCTTTCACCGTGACTCCTGACATTGGTCCGCTGGATGGACCTTGAGGTCCGAGTGACGGTGACGATAGGACGTATGCTGAGCATCGACAAGAGGGTGCGGACGAGTATCCGCGCGGCGAGACGGGCCGCGACCCCCTGATGGTGCCCTGACGTGCCCGAACACCCGTGCCGGCACCGAAGTCGCTGGTCCGCGCAGCGGACCAGGGCCCATACTGGGGCGTCGGTGGACCAGCCGACGGACCGGCGCGAGGAGTGGCGGCATGGACAGGGACGCGGAGCCGGAGGACACGAGGTCCGGCGGAGGCAGCGGCGGCATGCGGACCGTCCAGCGGGCCATCGACGTCCTCGGTCTCTTCAGCGAGCACCGCCCCGCCCTGTCCATCCGCGAGATCGTCGAGGCCAGCGGGCTGCCGAAGACGACCGTGCTGCGCATCCTCCAGACCCTGCGCCTCAACGGGCTGCTCTGGCTCGACGAACACGGCCGCTACACCGCAGGGCCCACCTTTCTGCGCTGGGTCCGCATGGCGGACCAGGGCTGGCGGCTGCCCGCCCCCGCCCGGCGGGCCCTGCGCGAGCTGGCCGCCGAGCACCGGGAGACGGTGCATCTGTACGTACGGCGCGATGTGCACCGCGTGTGCGTCGCCCAGGAGGAGGGGCCGCAGGCGCTGCGCCACATCGTGCAGGTCGGGGACGAGCTGCCGCTGTGGGCGGGCGGCCCGTCCAAGGTCCTGCTCCTCGGCGCCGACGACGCCCTGCTGGACCGGATCGCCCAGCGCTCCCCGAACGGCCCGGCCCACGCGGAGACGCTGCGCCGCTGGGCTGCGGAGACGGCCCGTCAGGGGTACGCGGCGAGCCACGGCGAACACGAGGAGGGGCTGTCCTCGGTGGCCGTCCCCGTGCGCGGCCGGGGCGGCGACGTGGTCGCGGCCCTCTCCTTCGGCGGCCCGTCGGCGCGCTTCACCCCGGAGCGGCTGCCGAGGTTCGTGGCGTCGCTGACCGGTGCGGCCCGTACGGTGGCGGGCGGCCTGGGCGCGCTCCCCACGGAGGGGTGACCCGTAGCGGCGGCGCCCCCTACGCCCGCAGTTCCTCCGCCGCGTCCGCGACCCGCCCGATCAGCCGCAGCAGCAGCTCCCGCTCGTCCTCGTCCAGCGGCGCCAGGAACACCCGGTTCATGCGCGCCGTCCGCGTCATCAGCTTCCGGTGCAGCCGCTCGCCCTCGTCCGTCAGCTTGAGGACGTTGCGCCGACCGTCGCGCGGGTCGCGGACCCGCTCCAGCAGGCCGCGGCGGCCGAGCCGGGCGACCAGGTCGGCGATCGTGGAACGGTCGAGGTGGACGTGTTCGCTCAGGGTGCGCTGGTCGATGTCCGGCTTCTCGATCAGCGCGTTGAGCACCGCGAACTGCGGCGAGGTCGTCTCCTCGGAGACCATCGCGCCCCACAGCAGCGAATGCGCCTGCTGGAGGCGACGGGCCAGATGCCCGGGGTGTGTACTGAGATCGACCGCACCCATGCCCTGACCTCCCCGGTCCCCGCCTTTGGTACGTGTACTGAATGATTCTGCCCTGTGGAAGCACCGGTGTCGAGCAGCGGGCATTCGCCCTAGACTCCCTTGACGAGCACACCGAGCGATGGGAACGTTCGGGAACGGCAAGAAAATAGTCAGCACACTGAGCATCCCGGAAGCGAACAAGCACCCGTGTGCGAACGTGTGCGATCACCGCGGAGTGACGATGGCCGACATCCGAAGCCTGCACGACGCCGTGGCGGACCTCGTCCATGACGGGGACACCGTCGCGATGGAGGGTTTCACCCACCTGATCCCGTACGCCGCCGCGCACGAGGTCATCCGCCAGGGCATCACCGACCTCACCCTCGTCCGCATGACCCCCGACGTCGTCTACGACCAGCTCATCGGCGCCGGGCTCGTCCGCAAGCTGGTCTTCTCCTGGGGCGGGAACCCCGGCGTCGGCTCACTGCACCGCTTCCGCGACGCCGTCGAGAACGGCTGGCCCCGGCCGCTTGAGCTGGACGAGCACAGCCACGCGGGCATGGCCAACCGCTATGTGGCGGGCGCGTCCAAGCTGCCGTTCGCCGTGCTGCGCGGCTACCGCGGCAGCGACATCCCGACCCGTACGGACACCATCTCCACCGTCACCTGCCCCTTCACCGGTGAGGAACTGGCCGCCGTCGCCGCGCTCAACCCGGACGTCACGGTGATCCACGCCCAGCAGGCCGACCGCGCGGGCAACGTCCAGCTGTGGGGGCTGACCGGGGTACAGAAGGAGGCCGCGCTCGCCGCCGAGCGGGTACTGGTGACCGTCGAGGAGGTCGTGGCGGAGCTGGAGCCGCGGCCGGGCGGGATCGTCCTGCCGACCTGGGTGATCGACGCGGTGTCGGTCGTCCCCGGCGGGGCGCACCCCTCGTACGCCACCGGGTACTCGGTCCGCGACAACGCCTTCTACCAGGCGTGGGACCCGATCGCCCGGGACCGCGAGGCGTTCACGCAGTGGATCGAGGAGAACGTGCGTACCGAGAAGGCTGCCGTGCGATGACGGACAACACCGTGACCCCCACCGAAGACTTCACCCGCGACGAGCTGATGGAGGTCAACGCCGCCCGCGCGCTCGCCGGGGCCAAGACCTGCTTCGTCGGCATCGGCCTCCCCAGCACCGCCGCCAACCTCGCCCGCGCCACGGTCAACCCGGGCCTGGTCCTCATCTACGAGTCCGGCACCATCGGCTCCAAGCCCACCCGGCTCCCGCTGTCCATCGGCGACGGCGAACTCGCCGAGACCGCGGACTCCGTGGTCCCGGTCCCTGAGATGTTCAACTACTGGCTCCAGGGCGGCCGGATCGACGTCGGCTTCCTCGGCGCCGCCCAGGTCGACCGCTACGCCAACATCAACACCACCGTCGTGGACCGCGGCCCGGACAAGCCCGAGGGGCGGCTGCCCGGCGCGGGCGGCGCCCCCGAGATCGCCTCCAACTGCGGCCAGGTGCTGATGGTCCTGCGCCACACCTCCCGCAACTTCGTCCAGAAGCTCGACTTCGTGACCACGATGGGCCACGGCAGCGGCCCCGGCGACCGCACGAAGCTCGGCATGCCGGGCGCGGGCCCCGTCGCCGTCATCACCGACCTCGGCATCCTGCGCCCCGACCCGGCCACCGCCGAACTGGTGCTGACCGAGCTGCACCCGGGCGTCACCGTGGAGCGGGTGCGGGACGCCACCGGCTGGGAGCTGACCGTCGCCGACGCCGTGCACACCACCGAGCCGCCGACCCCCGACGAACTGGCGGCGCTGCGCGCGCTCAAGGCCGCCGGGAAGGAGCCCCGTTGACGACCCCCTTGCGTGACGTCTACATCGTGGACGCCGTCCGCACGCCCATCGGCAAGTACGGCGGCGCGCTCGCGGGCGTGCGCCCCGACGACCTCGCCGCCCATGTCGTCCGCGGCCTCCTCGCCCGTACCCCCGCCCTCGACCCGGCGCGCGTCGACGACGTCTACCTCGGCAACGCCAACGGCGCGGGCGAGGACAACCGCAACGTCGCCCGCATGGCCGCCCTGCTCGCCGGGCTGCCGGTCACCGTGCCCGGCGCGACAGTCAACCGGCTGTGCGCCTCCGGTCTGGAGGCCGTGCTCCAGGCCGCCCGCGCCATCGCCGTCGGCGACGCGCACATCGCGCTCGCGGGCGGCGTGGAATCCATGTCGCGCGCCCCCTGGGTGCTGCAAAAGCCGGAGCGCGCCTTCCCCGCCGGGCATCAGCAGATGTACTCCACCACCCTCGGCTGGCGCATGACCAACCCGGACATGCCGCCCGAGTGGACCGTCGCCCTCGGCGAGGGCGCCGAGCTGATCGCCGACAAGCACGGCATCACCCGCGAGGCGCAGGACGCGTTCGCGCTCGCCAGCCACGAGAAGGCGGCGCGGGCGTGGAAGGACGGCGCGTACGAGGCCGAGGTGCTGCCGTACCCGGACACCGAACTCGTCCGCGACGAAACCATCCGCGACACGACGTCGATGGAGTCGCTGGCCAAGCTGAAGCCCGCCTTCCGGCCCAAGGACACCGGCACCGTCACCGCGGGCAACGCCTCCCCGCTCAACGACGGCGCCGCCGCCCTCCTCCTCGTGGACGACGAGGGCCTGAAGGCCACCGGACGCGAGCCGCTGGCCCGCATCGGCGCCTCCGCCGTCACCGGCATCGAGCCGCAGTACTTCGGCCTCGGCCCCGTCGAGGCCGTACGCCGCGCGCTGGCCAAGGCGGGCCGCAGCTTCGCCGACCTCACCACCCTGGAGCTGAACGAGGCGTTCGCCGCCCAGGCGCTCGGCTGCCTCGCCGAATGGTCAGCCCAGGACGACGGCCTCGACCCGGAAATCGTCAACCCGCGCGGCGGCGCCATCGCCATCGGCCACCCCCTCGGCGCCTCCGGCGCCCGCCTCGCCGGAGCCGTCGCCCATCAGCTCGCCGCGGCGGGCTCGGGCACGGGCGTGGCGTCCCTGTGCATCGGCGTCGGGCAGGGCATCGCCCTCGTACTCGAGCGGTGACTCGTACCTCGTACCTCGTACCTCGTACACGAAAGGTAGGGCGCAGGCTCCCATGGCACTCACCCAGGCCGACATCGACCGCGAACTCGCCGACAGCCGCGTCGCGTACGACAAGGCGCGCGCCGACGGCGCCCCCGCCGCCGACCACCCCGCGCGCGACTTCGCCCCGTACCGCAGCAGCCTGCTGCGCCACCCCAAGCAGCCGCTGGTCGCGGTGGAGGGCGACCCCGAGACCGTCGAGCTGCACACGCCCGTCTTCGGCCACACCGACATCACCGATGTCGACAACAACTTGACCATCCAGCACCAGGGCGAACCGCTGGGCGAGCGCATCACCGTCTCCGGGCGGCTGCTGGACAGCCGCGGACGGCCGGTGCGCGGCCAGCTCATCGAGCTGTGGCAGGCCAACGCCGCCGGTCGCTACGCCCACCTCCGCGACCAGCACCCGGCCCCGCTCGACCCCAACTTCACCGGCGTCGGGCGGACGCTGACCGACGACGACGGCTCGTACCGCTTCACCACCATCAAGCCCGGCGCCTATCCGTGGCGCAACCACGAGAACGCGTGGCGCCCCGCGCACCTCCACTTCTCCCTCTTCGGCACGGCGTTCACCCAGCGCCTCATCACCCAGATGTACTTCCCCGGCGACCCGCTCTTCGCCTACGACCCGATCCTCCAGTCCGTGACGGACGACTCGGCGCGGCAGCGGCTCGTAGCCACCTACGACCACGCGCTGTCCCAGCCGGAGTGGTCGCTCGGCTACCGCTGGGACATCGTGCTGGACGGGCCGTCGGCCACCTGGATCGAGGAAGGCCGCTGATGACCCGCCTCTCCCCCACCCCCTCCCACACCGTCGGCCCCTTCTACGGCTACGCGCTCCCCTTCCCCGGCGGCGGCGACCTCGCCCCCGCGGGCCACCCCGACGCCATCACCGTCCACGGCCGCGTCCACGACGGCGAGGGCGCGCCCGTCCCGGACGCCCTGGTCGAGCTGTGGCAGGCGGGCCCGGACGGCTCCCTGTCCGGCGCGCCCGGATCGATGCGCCGCGACCCGGTGACCGGCGGCTACGCCGGGCGCAACGGCGTCGGCTTCACCGGCTTCGGCCGCA
This sequence comes from Streptomyces sp. NPDC021115, assembly GCF_044333065.1. Taxonomy (NCBI): domain Bacteria; kingdom Bacillati; phylum Actinomycetota; class Actinomycetes; order Kitasatosporales; family Streptomycetaceae; genus Streptomyces; species Streptomyces sp. NPDC021115. The sequence goes on along the minus strand of NZ_JBIRQF010000006.1, from coordinate 404,368 downwards.
TCGCCACCGACGCCGACGGCCACTGGGCGGCCCGTACGCTGCGCCCCGGCGCCCCTGTCTCCGCCGCCCCGTACATCAGCGTGTGCGTCCACGCGCGGGGGCTGCTGCACCACCTCTACACCCGGCTGTACTTCCCCGAGAACATCCAGCGGGGCGCCGCCGATCCGCTCCTCGCCGCGCTGGATCCGGCACGCCGGGAGACCCTGGTGGCGACGGCGGAGCCCCAGCCGGGGACGTACCGCTTCGACATCCGGCTACAGGGTGAGGGGGAGACGGTCTTCCTTGAGTTCCGGTAATGACGACGCGGGGCTGCTGACCCCCGTACGGGTCGGGTCGGCGGTCGAGGACGCCACGGGCGATGTGGCGTTCCTCCAGGCCATGCTCGACGCCGAGGCCGCCCTCGCCCGGGCGCTGGCCCCGGCCGACGCGGCGGCCGCGGTGACGGAAGCGGCCCGCGCCGAACTGTACGACGTGCGCGACCTCGCCCGGCGGGCCCGTTCCGGCGGCAACCCCGTCATCCCGCTGGTCGCCGACCTCACCGCGGCGGTGGTCCGTACGGATGGGGAGGCCGCGGCGTACGTCCACCGGGGCGCGACCAGCCAGGACATCCTGGACACCGCCACCATGCTGGTCGCGGCCCGCGCCCTGCCGCTGATCGTCGCCGACCTGGACCGTACGGCGGCGGAGCTGGCGCGGCTCGCCGCCACCCACCGCGCCACCCCCATGCCGGGCCGCACCCTCACCCAGCACGCCGTCCCCACGACCTTCGGCCTGAAGGCGGCGGGCTGGCGTGCGCTGGCCCTGGACGCCCGTGACCGGCTCGCGACGTTGCGTCCGGTCGCCCAACTGGGCGGTGCGGCGGGCACGCTGGCCGCCTTCGACGACGGAATCCCGCTGCTGGCCCGCTTCGCGGCGGAAACCGGGCTCGCCGAACCCGACCTGCCGTGGCACACCCTGCGCACGCCTATTGCCGACCTGGCGTCCGCGCTGGCCTTCGCGGTCGGCGCGCCGGGGAAGATGGCGGCCGACGTGCTGGTGTTGTCCCGTACGGAGATCGGCGAGGTCGCGGAGGGCGCGGGCGGCGGCTCGTCCGCGATGCCGCACAAGTCCAACCCGGTGCGCGCCACCCTCATCGCCTCCGCCGCCCGCCAGGCTCCGGGCCTCGCCGCCACCCTGTTCGGCGCGCTCGCCGCCGAGGACGAACGGCCCGGGGGCGCGTGGCACGCGGAGTGGCAGCCGCTGCGGGACCTGCTGCGGCTCGCGGGCGGCGCCGCTCGCGACGGCGCGGAACTCGCCTCCGGCCTGCGGGTCTTTCCCGACCGCATGGCCGCGAACCTGTCGCTGACGGACGGCCTGATCGTCAGCGAACGCCTCATCGCCGCGCTCGCGCCTGCGTTGGGGCGCGCGGGGGCGAAGCGGCGCCTGACGGAGGCGGCGCGCGAGGGCAAGCCCCTGTCCGAAGCCCTGTCGGACGTCCTCCCGGGGGACCGCCTCCGCGACCTGACCGACCCCACCACCTACGTAGGCGCGGCGCCCGCCCTCACGGACCGAGCCCTAGACCGCCATGCGTAACGCCTGGCGGCGAGCCTTTCCCCACCCCGCCCCTCCCCGAACCCGGGGCTCCGCCCCGGCCCCCGCTCCTCAAACGCCGGAGGGGCTGGGTTGTACGCCCGGAGGGGCCGCATGTGCACCCAGTTGTGGGCAATCGTTCCGCTGCACCAGCCGCAACCACCCGCCCCCCCCCCCCCGGAGAGCCACCCCGTGACCCACGAACTCCGTGAACTCCACACCACCCTGGACGGCCGCGACACCGCCCCACCCCTCATCCTCGGCCCCTCCCTCGGCACATCCCTGGCCGTCTGGGAGCCCCAACTCCCCGCGCTCACCCGCACGTACCGCACCCTGCGGTGGGACCTCCCCGGCCACGGCGACTCCCCAACCGGGCTGCTCCCGGACGACGGCAGCGCCAGCATCGCCGACCTCGCCACCCTCGTGCTGCACAGCGCCGACGCACACGGCTGGGACCGCTTCGCCTACGCGGGGATCTCACTCGGCGGGGCCGTCGGGCTGTATCTGGCCGCGCACCACCCCGACCGCATCGCGTCCCTCACGGTCGTCTGCTCCTCGGCGCACTTCGCCGAGCCCTCCGTCTGGCGGGAGCGGGCGAAGCTCGTACGGGAGGAGGGCACGGAGGCGATGGTGGCGACGCGGCCGGGGCTGTGGTTCTCGCAGGCGTTCGCCGAAACACCCCGTGGCCGCGCGCTGCTGGACGACCTGCGCCGGACCGACCGCGCGGGGTACGCCGCGTGCTGCGACGTCCTCGCCGACTACGACGTACGCGACGCCCTGCCGTCCATCACCGCCCCCACCCTGGTCGTGGCGGGCCGGGACGACCCGGCCACCCCTCCCCCGCACGCCCGCGAGATCGCGGACGCGATCCAGGGCGCGAGCCTGGTGGAGGTCGCCCACGCGGCCCACCTGGCAGGCGTGGAGTGCCCGGAGGCGGTGACCTCCGCGCTGGTCACCCACATCACAACGCGAGCCACGGACGACGCCTCACGGCACGCCGCCGGAATGGCCGTCCGCCGCGCCGTCCTCGGTGACGCCCACGTGGACCGCGCGGTGGCCCGTACGACCCCGTTCACCGCCCGCTTCCAGGACTTCATCACCCGCTACGCGTGGGGCGAGATCTGGACCGGGGACGGTCTGGACCGGCGGATGCGCAGCGCCATCACTCTCACCGCGCTCATCGCGCACGGCCATGACGCCGAGCTGGCGATGCACGTCCGGTCGGCGCTCACCAATGGCCTCAGCCGCGAGGAGATCGGCGAGGTGCTGCTCCAGAGCGCGATCTACTGCGGCGTCCCGGCGGCCAACTCCGCGTTCGCCACCGCCCAGCGCGTGTTCGACGAGATCGACGAGATCGACAACAAGAAAAGCAGCGGCAGTTGATATACGGCCGCAACCCATCTGTCGCATTCCCGCCGCATCGTTGATCGTTGTTCATACGGTGAGGCGGAGGCGAGGCATAGAGGGGGCGCGGCGACATGTCCATGAGCCGTAGGAGACTGCTCGGCACCGGCGGCGGGCTCGTCCTGGCCGGGGCGACGGCCGCCGGATGCGGGTCGAACACCGGGCGCGGCGGGGACGGCAAGGGCGGCAAGCCGGTGCTGTCGCAGTGGTACCACCAGTACGGCGAACCGGGCACCGAGCAGGCGGTGAAGCGGTACGCGGACGACTTCGGCGACGCACGGGTCGAGGTGCAGTGGCGGCCGGGCAACTACGACCAGCAGACGGCCGCCGCGCTGCTCACCCCGTCCGGCCCGGACGTCTTCGAGGTCAACGGCCCGACTCTGGACCAGATCCAGGGCGGGCAGGTGGTCGATCTGACGGACCTCCTCAAGGAGGCGAAGGACGACATCAACCCGGCCGTGCTCGCCCCGAAGACGTACGAGGGCAAGGTCTGGGCCATCCCGCAGGTCGTGGACATGCAGCTGCTCTACTACCGCACGAGCATGCTGAAGGACGCCGGGGTCGACCCGCCCCGCACCCTCGACGAACTGGTCGACGCGGCGAAGAAGCTGACGACGAAGAACGTCAAGGGGCTGTTCCTCGGGAACGACGGCGGCCCGGGCGTCCTCGGCGGCACACCGCTCCACGCCGCCGGTCTGGAGCTGATCACCGAGGACGGGAAGGTCGGTTTCGACGATCCGGCCGCCGCCCGCGCGCTCGGCAAGCTGCGCGAGCTGTACAAGGAGAAGTCGCTGCTGCTGGGCGCGCCGTCGGACTGGTCGGATCCGGCCGCGTTCACACAGGGGCTGACGGCCATGCAATGGTCGGGGCTGTGGGCGCTGCCGCAGGTGAGGAAGGCGCTGGGGGACGACTTCGGGGTGCTGCCGTTCCCCGCGGAGGGCACGCACGGGCAGCCCGCGGTGCCGGTGGGGGCGTACGGGGCGGCGGTGAGCGCCCGCAGCAGGCACAAGGAGCTGGCGAAGGCGTACGTGAAGTGGCTGTGGGTGGAGAAGACGGAGTACCAGGAGGACTTCGCGCTCACCTACGGCTTCCACATCCCGGCCCGGATGTCGCTCGCGCAGAAGGCCACCAAGCTGCGGCAGGGCGCGGCGGCCGAAGCGGTGCGGTTCGCGAACGAGCACGGCCACGCCGAGCCGCTGCTGTGGACACCGGCGAGCAAGGTCGCGTACCAGGACGCGCTGAGCCGCATCATCAAGGGCGGCGCGAACCCGGAGAGCGAGCTGCGGACGGTGGTCCGCAAGACGGCGGCGGAGCTGCGGCGCGTACAGAAGAAGAGCTGATGCGGGGCAATCAGGGCCGCACGCTCTGGTTCTGGGTGTTCGTCGGCCCGTTCGTCCTCGGTCTGACCCTCTTCACGTACGTCCCCCTCGTCTGGAGCGCCTACCTCAGCTTCTTCGACGCGCACAACACGGTCACGCCGACCCGCTTCGTCGGGCTGGACAACTACGCGGCGATGCTGCGCGACGACGCGTTCACCGGCAGCCTGGTGACGTTCCTGGTCTTCACGGCGTTCATCGTCCCGGCGACGTACGTCCTCTCGCTCGCCCTCGCGCTGATGGTGAACCGGCTGCCCCGCGCGCAGGCGTTCTTCCGGTCGGTGTTCTTCCTGCCGGTCGCGTGCAGCTATGTGGTGGCGGCGCTGATCTGGAAGATGTCGATCTTCAACGGGGTGCGGTTCGGGCTGGCCAACACGGTGCTCGACTGGTTCGGCGCCGACCAGATCGCCTGGCTGTCGACCACGGACCCGCCCTGGTACTGGCTGGTGATCGTCACCGTGCGGCTCTGGCTCCAGGCGGGCTTCTACATGGTGCTGTTCCTGGCCGGGCTCCAGCGCGTCTCGCCGCGGCTGTACGAGGCGGCCGCCGTGGACGGGGCCCGGCCGGGGTGGCAGGTGTTCCGGCACATCACCTTTCCGCAGCTGCGGGCGACCTCGGTCGCGGTGGTGCTGCTGCTGGTGATCAACGCGTTCCAGGCGTTCGACGAGTTCTACAACCTGCTGGCCGACTCGCGCGGCTATCCGCCGTACGCCCGCCCGCCGCTGGTCTACCTCTACTACACGGCGCTCGGACAGGGGCAGAATCTGGGCCTCGGCAGCGCGGGCGCGGTGATCCTGGCGCTGATCATCGCAGTGGTGACGGTGATCCAGGCACGCTGGTTCGGCCTGTCCCGCAAGGAGGACTGATGCGCCCCCGCCACGACACGCGAGACGTACGGGACGCCCTGGTCGGCGTAGGACGCGCGGTGCGACTCGTCCTGCTGATCGCCCTCGCGCTGCTGTTCCTGATCCCGTTCTATCTCCTCGTCCGCAACGGCCTGTCCAGCGAGGCGGACATCACCTCGCCCGGCTGGACGTTCTTCCCCGAGGAGCTGCACTGGTCGAACGTCACCGAGCTGTTCGACGACCCCAATGTGCCGATGGCGCACGCGCTGCTCAACTCCTCCCTGATCGCCGTCCTCACCACCCTCGGCACCGTGCTGCTCGCGTCGCTGGCCGGGTACGGGCTGGCCCGCATCCCGTACCGCTACTCCGACGCCGTCTTCTACTGGATCCTGGGCACCCTGATGGTCCCGGCCGCGGTCACCTTCGTCCCCAGCTTCGTGCTGGTCAGCTCGCTGGGCTGGATCTCCACGCTGCGTGGTCTCGTCGTACCGACGCTGTTCAGCGCGGTCGCGGCGTTCATCTTCCGCCAGTACTTCCTGGGCTTCCCGAGGGAGCTGGAGGACGCGGCGCGGGTGGACGGGCTCGGCTACTGGCGTACGTACTGGCAGGTCGTGGTGCCGAACGCGCGGCCGGTCTTCGCCGCGGTCGGCACGATCGTCTTCATCGGCGCCTGGAACGCGTTCCTGTGGCCGCTGGTCATCGGCCAGGACCGGGAGGCGTGGACGGTCCAGGTCGCGCTGTCGACGTTCACCACCGCCCAGAGCGTCAATCTGCACGAGCTGTTCGTGGCGGCCGCGGTGTCGATCGTGCCGCTGCTGGTCGTCTTCCTCGTCCTCCAGCGCCACATCGTCGCGGGCGTGGAGCGCACCGGCATCGACGACTGATCAGGATGTCAAGCGGCGAACCCGGCAAGCCGGTCCGCGGTGCCGAACTCGCCCCTGGCATGGCGCCACCGCGAGCGCACTGAGCACACCCTGCACACCCCGGGCCCGCCCGGTGCGCCGAAGTGGGGACCGGATTGCCGGATGCCGCCCTTGCCTCGGCTGCCGAGGTCACGTCCGGCGGGAGTAGCAATGAAGCTTGGATAGCATCTGCTCAGCTGTGCAGGCGCTGATGGAGTAGAGCGCGCGCACGCAATTCGTCGCTGCCGAGGATGACGCCGCAAGGCGAAGTCGGCTGGAACCCCTCAGGCAGAGGCAACAGCGAATCGACGGTGATACCTGGCCGACTAGCGGTCGGCCGAGGCAACAGGACCCGGGTCATCGGGCTGTGGGAGCGCTGGCGGAAGAGCAGGTTGAAGCTGTGCCACCAGGCGACCGGCGTGATGCCCCATCGCGACGTGCGGCAAATCCTTGTTGATCTGCTATCACCGCGGATGTCCTGGCGTCGGCGTTCTGCGTCTTCCCACGCCTGACCCTGTTGTGCCTCTTTCACCAAGCGCCGGTATCCCCTGCGGCGCTTGCGCTTTCCCCTGGCTTCGATGGATTCCTGACGGCTGCGCGCGGAAGGGGTAATGGCTCGGTCGCTGCCGATCAACTTCCCCTGTCCGGGAAACGGCCTATGGGCGGCTATCGAAGTCTGGGGCATGCCTATCAGTTCCTTGCATTCCGAGGAAGCACAGGGAGCCTCGCTGGGCCTGATGACCTGGCCAAGCGATGTGTTGCCGAGCATCCCCAGAATGCCGAGGTGTGGCAGTTGCTGTCGTTAGTACGGAGTCCACACCTCTTTGGCAACGCGTCTACTTCCCGGGGCGGCAGGTTGCATCCCGGTACTCCTTGGGCGGCATGCCATATGCGGTGCGGAAGCTACGGGTGAAGTCGGCTGCACGCGGGAAACCCCACCGCGCGGCAACGACGCCGATGGGCGTGGCGCGCAGCGCCGCATCGGCGAGGTCACGTCGAGCGCGCTCCAAGCGCAGACGACGGATCCACGCCGCGACGGTCTCCTCTTCCTGCTCGAAGAGACGGTGAAGGTAGCTGAGGGAAATGTGGTGCGCTGCCGCGATCACGGACGGCGTCAGCTCCGCATCGTGCAGGTTTCGCTGAACATATGACCGAATCTGCAGGACCAGGGTCCGTCGGCGGGATTCGGGTGGAAGCGAGCTGTCGGTGTCCAGAACGTGAGCGAGAAGCGCGGACAGTAGGTCGGCAGCCACCATTCCCAGCCTGGGACCGTCGGCAGCTCGAAAGGAACCGGGATCGTCGGCTACGCGCGTCACGAACTGCGCGAGCAGAGCACCGACGCCCTCACGGCCGGACAGCTTGTGCAGGATCGCCCGATCAGCTTTGTCCCGGGGCAACGGTACCAACACCTTAGGCACCTCCAGGCCCACCACAGTGGTGATCTGTTCCTGGCTCGCCCGGACCTCAAAGGGCCGCGATGAGTCGCTGGAGTGAAAGTCGTACGGACCATACGTAGCTTCGCTGCCGTTCCGGATAGCTCCGCCGTGCCCATGCAGAATGAGTGAGAGGTGAAAGGTTTCGGGGTCGGACTGTCTGATCAGCTTCGGTGTCCGCCGAAAGACCAGCGGCTGGAAAGTCGCTGGCCAGACCGACACTTCGCCGAGCTCGATGAGTCGCTGCTGCGCCTGGTAGTCCGCCGCGAAGTCGCTGCTCAAGTCCATGGGGGCGTGGGTTCGACTCATCAGCTCACGCCAGTAATCGAAGCGATCCGCAACTGCCAGGTCCTCACTTCGGAACACTTGCTCGATTAGCATTCCCGTCCCCGCCTCCTCTCGAGTTTTCCAACAGCTTGCTCCTCACCGACCATCACCATCGAGCCCATTCGCGACGGTTCAGGGCGCATCGAAGCGCGCGGGGCGCGTGGCTCGTGCGCAACTGCGCGGGCTCGCGATCAGCATGGCCGGACGACCATGCTGCGTTTTTCGGTGCGAGCGCCAGATCAGCCGATGAGCGCTCCCGAGGAGCCATCGGCGAAGGGCCCGGGCCCGGCCAGGTCGACGGCTGCCTTCAGGAGCAGGCGGAGGGCTCCGTCGCTGCCGAGGTGCTGCGGGAGCGGTACGCCCGCAGGCTGCCCGCCCGGCTCGGCGACCTGGCCGGGCGGGCGCACGGCACGGTGCAACTGCCGCTGCACGTGGCTGGTCGGGGCTGACCCGGTTCGATCTCGACCGGCCACGGTCGCGGATGAGCACGTACCGCACCGTGCTGACCGAAGGACAGCACGACGACCTCATCACCCTGCTGGACCGGGACCTCCTGGTCGCCCAGTGGCCCGTGCTGCGCACGCTGATCAGCCGCGCCGTCCGAGACGTATGGGAAGCCGCGTTCGCCGAGCTGGCCGCCGCCCGCCCGGCAGCCGCAGCGTGAACCTCAGCGACCTTCACCGCCGGCTCCTGGCCGACGTCCACCCCGGACGGGGAAGACGGAACCGCGGGAGTGCACCGGCAGACCGACGCCGCCGAGTGGCACGACCCCGCCACCGGCTACCGCCGCCGCCAGATCACCAGTCCGCACTTCCCGGCAGAGGTCGCCGAGATCCATCTGCCCCCTGGGGCGCGCGTGCCGTATCCGGCCGCGGCCTTCGCTTTCATCCGTCAGATCGTCTGGGTCCTCGACGGCCATCTGACCTTCCACGACGGCGACAGCGTCCACGAACTCGACGCCGGAGACACCCTCGAACTCGGCCGGCCCACCGAGCGCGTCTTCGTCAACACCACCGACGCCGAGTGCCGCTACGCCGTCATCCTCACCCGCGGCACGACACCGTGACCCGCGCCCTCCCCCGCGGCGGCACGCTCCTCCTCGCCTGCATAGCCGGAATGGCGATCGCGAACAACTACGCCATACCAGCCGGCGCTCACCGCGGTCGCCGACGGCCTCGGCGTTCCGCTCTCCGTGGCCGGTCTCGTCCCGACCGCCGCGCTCGCGGGCTGCTTGACCGGGTTCGCCCTCCTGCTCCCCCTCACCGACCACATCGCCCCCAACCGCCTGGTCACCGCGCAGCTCATCGCCCTGGCCACCGCCCTCGCGCTCGCCGCGGCGGCACCCGGAGCGATCGCGCTCCTGACCGCCTACCTGCTCATCGGCGCAGCCGCCAGTGTCGCGGCCCAGGCCGGCAGCATCGCGGGCCGCCACGCCCCGCCCGGGCGCCGCGGAGCCGACGTCGCCACCGTGGCCGCCGGAATGTCGGCCGGCATCCTGCTCGGCCGCCTGGCCGGAGGAACCCTGGCCACCACCCTCGGGTGGCGGCGGATGCTCCTCGTCTTCGCCGCCCTCGCCCTGCTCGGCGCGGTCGCCGCCACGGCGATCCTGCCCCGGCAGCGGCCACAGCCCCACCTCGGCTACCGCGCCGCCCTCGCCGCGCTTCCCCGCTGCTGCGCCACCACCCACCGCTTCGCCGCGCGGTGACCACCGGCGGGCTGTGGTACTTCGCCTTCAACCTCATCTGGGTCGCCCTCGCCCTCGCCCTGGCCCGGCCGCCCCACTCCCTCGATCCGGCCGCCATCGGCCTGTACAGCCTGGCCGGACTCCTCGGCCTCGCCACGCTCCCGCTCACCGGGCGCGTCACCGACCGGTACACCCCGCACACCGCGATCACCGTCGGCATGCTGACCGCCGCGGCCGGAACCACCCTCCTGGCCACCGGCCTCGACACCCCGCCGGTCACCGCACTCGGGCTCGCCCTCTTCGACGCCGGTTGCTTCGCCGCCCAAGCCGCCAACCAGAGCCGGGTCATCGCCCTCGGCCCGCAACGCTCGGGCAGCCTCAGCAGCGTCTACCTGGTGCTGTACTTCACGATCGGCGCCATCGGCGCCGCCCTCGCGGCGCCCCTGCTCAACACCCTCGGCTGGCACGGCACCGCCCTCACCGCCCTGGCCGCGCTCCTCGTCGCCACCGCCCTCGGAAACAGCTTCCGCGCCGCGCTACGACGCGTTACACGGCCGCGTCCGGCCGGGGTCCGTAGCGCCGCAGCCAGACCTCGGTCTGCGACAGATGGGCGGTCGCGGCCGCGGCTGCGCCCGACGGGTCGCGTGCGGCAACGGCGTTGATCAGCGCCTCGTGACCGAGGTCGCTGGCCAGCCGGATGGTGTCGGCCTCGGGAGCGCCGTAGATGCTGTAGTGGCTGCCGCGTGCGCGCAGGATGTCGATGAGCGCGGCCAGCGCCTCGTTGCCACCCGCCGCGCAGAGCGTCGCGTGGAACTCCCGGTCCAGCGCGTGCCGTTCGGCCTCGTCGTCGGAGTCCGCCAGCCGCTTCTGCACCTCCCGCAGGCGGGCCACGACCTGCTCGTCGCCGCGGGCCGCGGCGAGTGCGGCGGCCTGGGCCTCCAGGGGGCGGCGCACGTCGAACAGCTCCAGCAGCCCGTCCAGCGGGAGGACGTCGACGGTCGCGGCGAACCCGGCCAGCATCTGCCCGGGGCGCAGCGCCGAGACGAAGGTGCCCGCGCCGTGACGGGACTCCAGCATGCCGAGGGCGGCGAGCGCGCGCACGGCCTCGCGGAGCGAGCCGCGGGAGACGCCGAGCCGGGCGCACAGCTCGGGCTCGGCGGGGAGCTGTGAGCCGGGGGCCAGCTCGCCGCGGGCGATCATGCCGCGCAGTCCGTCGGCCGCCGCGTTGGTCGCCGCCATCAGCCTCACTCTTCCCCTAGTCATCTGATGACTCGATGTCATCACGCGATGCCGTTACTGCCATTTTACGCGTGAGCCCTGTTCATTGCGGATTTCCGCCTCTACGGTTCTCCGCAGCGCAACCGAAGTCATCGGACAACTAGAGACCGATGATTGCGCCGAGGCTCGCTGGAAGGAGCTTATGTCTCGTATGACTGGGCTGTCGCACTGGACCCTGGACCCCTCGGTCCGCCACCTCAACCACGGGTCGTTCGGTGCCGTCCCGCGCGTCGTCCTCGCCCGGCAGCAGGCGCTGCGCGCGGAGATGGAGACCAATCCGGACGCCTGGTTCCGCGTGCTCCCGGAGCGGGTGGGCGAGGCGCGGGCCGCCCTGGCGCGCTGGCTGCGGGTTCCGGCGGAGGCCACCGCGCTGGTGCCGAACGCGAGCGCCGGGGTGAGCACCGTACTGGCCTGCCTCGCCCTGCCCCGCGACAGCGAGGTGCTGGTCACCGACCACGCGTACGGCGCGGTCGCGATGGGCGTGGCCCGGGCCGCCGCCCGGGCCGGAGCCCGGACGCGTACGCTCCACATCCCGCTCACCGCGACCGCCGACGAGATCGCGGCCGTCTTCGCCGCCGCGCTCACCCCGGCCACCTCCCTCGTCGTGGTCGACCAGATCACCTCGGCCACCGCCCGGCTCTTCCCCGTCGCCGAGATCACCCGGCTCGCCCACGCCGCCGGGGCGAAGGTCCTGGTGGACGGCGCGCACGCGCCCGGAATGCTGGCCGATCCGGTCGGCGCGTCGGGGGACGCCGACTTCTGGGTGGGCAATCTGCACAAGTGGTGCTGCGCCCCGCGCGGTACGGCGGCGCTGGTCGCGCGCGGTCCGGACGCCCAGGAGCTGTGGCCGCTCACCGACTCGTGGGGCGCGCCCCATCCGTTCCCGCGCCGCTTCGACGAGCAGGGCACTGTCGACCTCACCGCGTGGCTCGCGGCGCCGAGCGCGCTGGAGTTCATCGAGGAGACGTACGGCTGGGACACGGCCCGGGCCGGGATGACGAAGCTCGCCGAGGTGGCGCAGGGCCTCCTCGCGGACGCCCTGGGCGCGGACCTGTCCGAGGTGGCGGGCGCCCCGGCGCCCGCGATGCGGCTGGTCCCGCTGCCCGCCGGAGTGGCCGCCGACCACGAGGCGTCCCATGCGGTCCAGCGCCACATCGCGGCCGTGACCGGCTGCGAGACCGCCGTCACCTCGTGGGACAGCCGCGGCTTCCTGCGGCTGTCCGCCCACGTCTACAACACCGTCGCCGACTACGAGCACCTGGCCGAACGCCTCCCGGACTGTCTTACGGCCTAGGAGGTGAGCAGAAAGCGAGCACCGCCATGCGCACCAAATCCATCGAGGCGACCATCGAGGACGCCGCGGGCCCGGACACCCGGCTGGCCCGTGCCCTGGGACCGCTCCAGCTGACCCTCATGGGCATCGGCGTCACCATCGGCGCGGGCATCTTCGTCCTGACCGGCACCGCCGCCGCGAACTACGCCGGGCCCAGCATCGCGCTCTCGTACACCATCGGCGCGGTCGCCACGGCGCTGGTCGCGCTGTGCTACATGGAGTTCGCCAGCACCGTCCCGGTCGCGGGCAGCGCCTACACCTTCGCGTACGTCTCGCTGGGCGAGCTGGTGGCCTGGCTCATCGGCTGGGACCTCATCCTCGACATGACGATGGGCGCGGGCGCGGTGGCCAGCGGCTGGTCGCAGTACGTCAGCGACTTCCTGGCCACCTTCGGGATCCACCTCCCCGCGTCGCTCGCCGGTCCGGACGCCACGGTCAACGTGCCCGCGGTGCTCGTCATCCTGGTGCTCACCGCCGTGCTGGCCTCCGGCGTCCGCACCACCTCGCGCATCAACACGGTGATGACGGTGGTGAAGCTGGCGGCCATCCTCGTCTTCCTCGCCATCGGCGTGGCCCACATCGACCCCGCCAACTGGTCGCCGTTCATCCCCGAGGCCAAGCCGGTGGGCGGCGACGGCGACATGTGGCAGCAGCCGCTGCTGGGCTGGGCCGGGCTCGGGGCGGACGCCACGTTCGGCACCGCCGGGATCCTGACCGGCGGCGCGATCGTCTTCGGCGCGTACTCCGGCTTCGACATCATGGCCAGCAACGCCGAGGAGGCCAAGCGCCCGCAGCGCACCCTGCCGATCGCGCTGATGGCCACCGTCGGCGTGTGCGCCGTGCTGTACGTGGCGGTCGCGCTGACCGTGACCGGCATGCAGCACTACACCGGGCTGGACAACGCCGCGCCCATCACCGGCGCGCTCAAGGCGGCCGGGGCCGACTGGGCGGTGCGGATCGTGGGCATCGGCGCGATCTGCGGGCTGACCACGGTGGTGATGATCATGCTGCTGGGGCAGAGCCGGGTGTTCCTCGCGATGAGCCGCGACCGGCTGCTGCCCGCCTGGTTCTCCCATGTCCACCCGGTCACCCGCAGCCCGCGGCGGATCACCTGGACCCTGGGGCTGCTGGTGGCCTTCATGACCGCCGTGCTGCCCATCGGCGACCTCGCCGAACTGGGCAACATCGGCATGCTGACCTCCTTCATCGTCGTCTGCGCGGGCGTCGTCCATCTGCGCCGGTCCCGGCCCGAGCTGCGGCGCGGCTTCCGCACCCCGTGGGTGCCGGTCGTCCCGGCCGTCGCGGTGCTGCTGTGCCTGCTGCTGGTGGGCAGCCTGCCGCTCATCACCTGGGCACGGTTCCTCGGCTGGATGGCAGCCGGGCTGCTGATCTACCTCTGCTGGGGCCGCCGCCACAGCAAGGTGGCCACCGGCGAACTGGCCGCAGGGACGGAACCCGAGCGGGTCACCTCATCCACGCCGTAACGGGCCTCGCCGCCCCGGCCGACCGGCCGCCGTGCGCCCGGTCGGCGGGGGCGCCGCCGCGCAGCAGGGCGGCGCCCAGCGGGGTCAGGGTGTGCAGGACGGCACCGCCCTGGCGCAGCGTATGGACGAGCCCCGCCTCGCGCAGCACGCTCGCATGCTGGCTGGCCGAGGCGAGCGATACGCCGACCCGGCGGGCGAGTTCGCTCGTCGTACAGCCACCGCCGACCTCCAGCAGCACCGCCGAGCGGGTGTGGCCGACGAGCTTGCCGAGCGACTTGGTCTGCCCGGGCGCGGCGGGCGTCGTATCGGCCGGCCGGGGCCTGCTGTTCGGCTGCTGCGGAACACCGCTCCGGGCGTGTTCCACGGGGTAGACCAGGACCGGGGTCAGCTCCGGGTTGAGGTAGGTCACCGGGGTTCTCCGGCAGAAGAACGACGGCAGGAGCAACAGCCCCCGGCCGCGCAGCTCCAGATCCCGGTCGACGGGGTAGTCCACCTCCAGCACGGGCGCCCGCCAGCGCATGGTCGGCGGCAGCGAGGCCAGCAGCCCGTCCGCGCCCCCGTCCAGCAGCGCCCGCCCGCGCGCCGCCCGGTCCGCCTCGATACGGGCCTGTATGTGCGCCCAGTACGGCGCGACGGCGGCCTCGTGATACGAGCGCAACACCCCCACCAACCGGTCCAGCGGCCGCCGTTCGCCCTGCGCCAGCCCCCTTATCCACCCCGGCAGCGCCCGGGACGACGGCAGCCGGTCGACTTCCGCGTGCAGCCGCTCGGCGGGCGTCGCCCGCAGCGCGTCCATCGCTGCGTCACACCCGATTACCCCCTCGGCGGGCGTCAGGAAGTCGGGGAAATAGCCCCGCGACGGAATGAGCGGCGCCAGCAGCCGCCCTTCGCCGTTGAGCCGGTTGCGCGCCTCCGAGCGCCATTCCCCGTATACGGTCTCGGCGCGGTTCTCCCGCAGCCGGTGGAAACTTAGGACGGTCTCCCAGAGCGCATCCGGGCGGATGGCCATCCGCAGCCGGGCCAGATCGAGTTCACTGAAATGAACACGTAGCACCAGACCCTCACAAGTGACATGGTGACCGCCCCCGACCACCGTTGAGTATGCACGGTGGCACGGTCAGTGACCATGCCCTTTTGGCCAGATGTGAAAGGGGCAGCGCTACGAGGTGTCCAAGAGGAAAGCTGTTCTCCGGGAAAACCGGGCGCGCCGGGGAAACGCCACCGACGTCCGTCCGTAATTCAACAGGCGGTGCTCTGGGCCGTATTGCTCGTTCCCGTGGGGGGTGACGAGCGTGCGACGGCGACAGGGCACTTGTTGCCGCCCGATCCGATGCCGGGCGGCAACGGCTCCCGTGGGGGGAGTGAGAGGGGGCGGCACCTCCGCACAAGGTGCCGCCCCCTTTGAGGGCCGGGGTCGCTGCCGGATGAGGGTGGGTGTTCCCGGCGCGACTCCGGTGGCTCTACCGGCCGTTGGCCGCCGCGCGGCCCGACTCCAGGCGGGCCACGGGGATGCGGAACGGGGAGCAGGAGACGTAGTCCAGGCCCACCTCGTGGAAGAAGTGGACGGACTCCGGGTCACCGCCGTGCTCGCCGCAGACGCCCAGCTTGAGATCGGGGCGGGTGGCCCGTCCGGCCTGGGCGGCGGCTCGGACCAGGGAGCCGACGCCGTCCTTGTCGATCGTCTCGAAGGGGCTGACGCCGAAGATGCCCTTCTCCAGGTACGCGGTGAAGAAGCTCCCCTCGACGTCGTCACGGGAGAAGCCCCAGACGGTCTGGGTCAGGTCGTTGGTGCCGAAGGAGAAGAAGTCGGCGGACTCGGCGATCTGCGCGGCGGTCAGCGCGGCCCGGGGCAGCTCGATCATGGTGCCGAGGGAGAGCTTGAGGTCCACGCCGTGGGCCCGCTCGACCTCGGCGATGACCTGCTCGGCCTCCTCGCGGACGATCTCCAGCTCCTGGACGGTGCCGACGAGCGGAATCATGATCTCGGCGCGCGGGTCGCCCTTGGCCTCCCGGCGGGCGGCGGCGGCCTCGGCGATGGCGCGGACCTGCATGGCGAACAGGCCGGGGATGACGAGTCCGAGGCGTACGCCGCGCAGGCCGAGCATCGGGTTCTGCTCGTGCAGCCGGTGGACGGCCTGGAGGAGCCGCAGGTCGTTCTCGTTGTGGTCCTTGCGGGACTCGGCGAGCGCGACGCGCACCGACAGCTCGGTGATGTCGGGCAGGAACTCGTGCAGCGGCGGGTCGAGCAGCCGGACGGTGACGGGCAGCCCGTCCATCGCCTCGAACAGCTCGACGAAGTCCTTCTTCTGGAGGGGCAGCAGCTCGCCGAGGGCGGCGTCGCGCTCCTCGTCGCCGTGGGCGAGGATCAGCCGCTCGACCATCTCGCGGCGCTCGCCGAGGAACATGTGCTCGGTGCGGCACAGCCCGATGCCCTGGGCGCCGAAGCGGCGGGCGCGGGCGGCGTCCTCGGCGTTGTCCGCGTTGGCGCGCACCCGCAGGCGGCGGACCCGGTCCGCGTACGCCATGATCCGGTGCACGGCGCCGATCAGTTCGTCGGCGTCGTCGGCGCCCGCGTGCATCCGGCCCTCGAAGTACTCGACCACCGGGGACGGGACGACGGGGACCTCGCCCAGGTAGACCTTGCCGGAGGAGCCGTCGATCGAGACGACGTCGCCCTCCTCGATGACCAGGTCGTCCTTGCCTTCCGAGCTCGGCACGATCATGCGGCGGCGCTTGGTGTCGACCTCCAGGTCCTCGGCGCCGCACACACAGGTCTTGCCCATGCCGCGGGCGACGACGGCGGCGTGCGAGGTCTTGCCGCCGCGGGAGGTGAGGATGCCCTCGGCGGCGATCATGCCGTCCAGGTCGTCGGGGTTGGTCTCACGGCGGATGAGGATGACCTTCTCACCCGAGCGGGACCACTTGACGGCGGTGTACGAGTCGAAGACGGCCTTGCCGACGGCGGCGCCCGGGGAGGCGGCGATGCCGCGCCCGATCTTCCGTACGGCGTCGCTCGCCGCGGCCTCCTCGTCGAAACGCGGGAACATCAGCTGCGCGAGCTGCGCGCCGTTGACCCGGCGCAGCGCCTCGGCCTCGTCGATCAGCCCCTGGTCGACCAGCTGGGTGGCGATCCGGAAAGCGGCACCTGCGGTGCGCTTGCCGACCCGGGTCTGGAGCATCCACAGCTTGCCGCGCTCGATGGTGAACTCGATGTCGCACAGGTCCTTGTAGTGCGTTTCGAGCGTTTCCATGATCTGCATCAGCTCGTCGTACGAGCGCTTGTCGATCTGCTCCAGGTCCGCGAGCGGAACGGTGTTGCGGATGCCAGCGACGACGTCCTCGCCCTGGGCGTTCTGGAGGTAGTCGCCGTAGACGCCCTGGTGACCGCTGGCCGGGTCACGGGTGAAGGCGACGCCGGTGCCGGAGTCGGGGCCGAGGTTGCCGAAGACCATGGAGCAGATGTTGACCGCGGTGCCCAGGTCGTGCGGGATGCGCTCCTGGCGGCGGTAGAGCTTGGCGCGGTCGCCGTTCCAGGAGTCGAACACGGCGCGGACGGCGAGGTCCATCTGCTCGCGCGGCTCCTGCGGGAAGCTGCGGCCGGTCTCCTGAGAGACGATCGACTTGAACTCGGCGACCAGTTTCTTGAGGTCGGCCGCGTCGAGGTCGATGTCGACGATGACGCCCTTGGCCTGCTTGGCCGCGTCGATGGCCTCCTCGAAGAGGTCACCGTTCACACCCAGCACGGTCTTGCCGAACATCTGGATGAGGCGGCGGTAGGAGTCCCAGGCGAACCGGTCGTCGCCCGCCTGCGCGGCGAGCCCGGCGACGGACTCGTCGGAGAGGCCGATGTTGAGGACGGTGTCCATCATCCCGGGCATCGAGAACTTCGCGCCGGAGCGTACGGATACCAGGAGCGGGTCGTCGGCCTGGCCGAGCTTCTTTCCCATCTTCCCCTCGAGGGCTTCGAGGTGCGCACTCACCTCGTCGCGGAGGGCCACGGGCTCGGAACCGCTGTCGAGGTAGACCTTGCACGCCTCGGTGGTGATGGTGAACCCGGGTGGCACGGGGAGACCGAGATTGGTCATCTCGGCGAGGTTCGCCCCCTTCCCGCCGAGCAGGTCCTTGAGATCCTTGTTGCCCTCGGTGAAGTCGTAAACGAACTTCTGCTGATCTTGTGTTTCCGGCACGGGACTCGATCTCCTCGGCTCGGCTGCCCTGACGGCGGGGAGCGTACCCAGATCGAAGGCTCCTGAGTATGTCCACTCCACCGTCATTCGGCTGTAACCACCCGCCTGCCACGTGTTCGAAAGTGCGCCGCCGAAGGCAGTGACGCGAGCCACCCCTTCAAGAGTCGAACACATGCACACGCCACGCATATGGGCGGACCGGCATTCACTACTTTCCGTTATCGTTGGTTCGAGGGCTCGAACATCGAGAGCGTGGCACTGAGTGCCATTCATTGAGGAGGTGAGCACAGCGGACAACCACCGAACCACCCCCTCATCACCGCTCATCTGAGCGGAGACTTGATCAGAGTGGCGAGAATCACCCCCCTCCAGAGTGCCTCGTCTCACTCTTTGGACACAACGAGAAGGCTCTCGCTCAGATGAGCGATTCGCAGGTGAGCGGCGGTCGCGGGGCCGGTATCGTGCCGCCAGACGCCATGCGAAGGAGGGCTCCGTGACCAGCGCCCGGCGCGCGCTCGCGCAGGTGGTGCCCGGCGCGCGGCGCGTCCTCGACGAGAACTGGACCGGCTCCTCCACGGTCCCCTCCCGTGGCCTCTATCCGCACCAGTGGAGCTGGGATTCGGCGTTCATCGCGATCGGATCGCGTCATCTTTCGGTACGCCGCGCCCAGCGGGAGCTGGAAACCCTGCTCGCGGCCCAGTGGGACGACGGACGCATCCCCCACATCGTCTACAACCCGGCGGTGCCGCCCGGCGCCTACTTCCCGGGCTCCGACTTCTGGCTGCCCTCCACGGGCGGCAGCGGCGCCCCGCCCGGCGTCGCGACCTCCGGGATCGTCCAGCCACCCGTGCACGCGCTCGCCTGTCTGCTGGTGCACCGCACCGACCCGCACGCCTCCGTACGGTCCGGCTTCACGGCCCGCGCGTATCCCCGGCTCGCCGCCTGGCACCGCTATCTCACCGAGCGGCGCGATCTGGGCGGCGGCGGTCTGGTGTCCGTGGTCCACCCCTGGGAGCCGGGCATGGACAACAGCCCCTGCTGGGACGCCCCGCTGGCCCGCGTCGAACCCGCCCCGGCGGAGACGTTCCGCCGCGCCGACCTCGCCCACGGCGCGGCCGCCGACCGTCCGACGGACCTGGACTACGGGCGGTACGTACGGCTCGCGGCGGACTACCGGGACGGGGGCTACGAGGACCGCCCGGGCACGCTCGGTTTCGTGGTCGAGGACCCGGGCGTCAACGCGCTGCTCATCGCGTCCGAACACGCCCTGGCCGAGATCGCCCGGACCCTCGGCGCGGACCCCCGCCCCCACCGCGCCCGGGCCGCCCGCCTGACGGCCGCCCTGCTGGACCGGCTGTGGGACCCGGCGGCCGGGCTGTTCCTGTGCCGTGACGTACGCGGCGGGGGCCTGATCCCCGAGCGGAGCGCGGCGGGCCTGCTGCCGCTGCTCGTCCCGGAGCTGCCCCGCGCCACGGTCGACGCGCTGCTCCGTACGGCCGCGGGCGAGCACTTCGGCCTGGGCACCGCGGTACGTCTGGTGCCCAGCTACGACCTGCTCGGCCACGCCTTCGACCCGTCCCGCTACTGGCGCGGCCCCGCCTGGTTCAACGTCAACTGGCTCCTGGAGCGCGGGCTGCGGCTGCACGGCGCCGTACCCGAGGCGGACGCGCTGCGGGCCGCCGCGCTGGAGGCGGCGGCCGGCTCCGGGTTCGCCGAGTACGTCGACCCGTACACGGAGGAGGCGCGCGGTACGCGGGACTTCAGCTGGACGGCGGCGCTGGCGCTGGACCTGGCGGTGGCGGCGGATCAGGACGTCTGATCGTCGCTGTCGGGTGATTCAGCCGCCCGAAGTGTCCAGCTCCGCGTCCGCCGTGACGCCCGCGCAGTCGTACGGGTCCTCCAGCCAGCCGTCCGGGAGGACCACCCGGTTACGGCCCGAGGTGCGGCCGCGGGGGCCGTCGGCGCCGGGGGGCCACTCCTGGTCAAGGTCCAGCCCGGCCAGCAGGTCGTCCAGCTCGGCCAGGGACGAGGTGATCGCGAGCCGCTTGCGCATCTCGGAGCCGACCGAGAAGCCCTTGGTGTACCAGGCGACGTGCTTACGGAAGTCGATCACGCCGCGCTCCTCGTCCTCCAGCCACTCGGCGAGCAGCTCGGCGTGACGGCGCATCACGGCGGCGACCTCCTTCAGCGTGGGCCGCGCGGGACCGGCACCGCCGCCCGGCTCGAACGCCGCCACCAGGTCGCCGAAGAGCCACGGCCGCCCCAGGCAGCCGCGCCCGACGACCACGCCGTCGCAGCCGGTCCTGGCCATCATGCGCACCGCGTCCTCGGCGGACCAGATGTCGCCGTTGCCCAGCACCGGGATCTCCGGGACGGTCTCCTTCAGCCGCGCGATGGCGTCCCAGTCGGCCGTGCCGCCGTAGTGCTGGGCCGCCGTGCGGCCGTGCAGCGCGATAGCGGTCACGCCCTCCTCGACGGCGATCCGGCCCGCGTCGAGATAGGTGATGTGGTCGTCGTCGATGCCCTTGCGCATCTTCATGGTCACCGGCAGCTCACCGGCGCCCGTCACGGCCTCGCGCAGGATCGCGCGCAGCAGGTGCCGCTTGTACGGGAGCGCCGAGCCGCCTCCCTTGCGGGTCACCTTGGGCACCGGGCAGCCGAAGTTGAGGTCGATGTGGTCGGCCAGGTCCTCGTCCACGATCATCCGTACGGCCTTGCCGACGGTCACCGGGTCGACCCCGTACAGCTGGATGGAGCGCGGCTTCTCGGTGCCGTCGAAGTGGATCAGCCGCATGGTCTTGGCGTCCCGCTCGACCAGCGCCCGAGTCGTGATCATCTCGCTGACGAACAGCCCCTTGCCGCCGCTGAACTCCCGGCACAGGGTGCGGAACGGCGCGTTGGTGATCCCGGCCATCGGTGCGAGCACCACCGGCGGCTGGACCGTATGCGGGCCGATCTTCAGCTGTGTCTGGGTCATGGGGTGAGCTTCCTCGCGGTGCGGGTAGGTGGGTCGTATGGGTGGCCGTGCCGGGACGTCGCACGAAACGTACAGATGGCACGGGTGGTACGGATCGTCGTACGGACCGGACCTCTCATTCTCCCGCACCCGCGCAGGGGATCGGGCGGGCGGTTCATACCGCTGTCCCCACGACATCGTTGTAGCGTTCAACCATGTCTGAGCTCAGCCCCCGGCGGCGCATGTTCGTGCTGGCGATCTGCTGCATGAGCCTGTTGCTCGTCAGCCTCGACAACACCGTGCTGAACGTCGCCCTGCCCTCCATGCGGAGCGATCTGAACGCCTCGGTCTCCGGAATGCAGTGGACGATCGACGCGTACACGCTCGTCCTCGCCGCGCTGCTCATGCTCGCCGGTTCGACGGCCGACCGGGTGGGGCGCAAGCGCATCTTCCAGACCGGGCTGGTGATCTTCACCCTCGGCTCGGCGCTGTGCAGCCTCGCCCCCAACCTGGGGGCGCTGGTCGGCTTCCGCATGGTGCAGGCCATCGGCGGTTCGATGCTCAACCCGGTGGCCATGTCGATCATCACCAACACCTTCACCGAGCCCCGGGAGCGGGCCCGGGCGATCGGGGTGTGGGGCGGGGTCGTCGGCATCAGCATGGCGGCCGGGCCGATCGTCGGCGGGGTGCTGGTGGAGTCGATCGGCTGGCGCTCGATCTTCTGGATAAACCTTCCGGTCGGGCTCGCGGCGATGGCGCTGACCGCCCGCTTCGTACCGGAGTCGCGGGCCCCGAAGCCCCGCAGGCCCGACCCCGTCGGCCAGCTGCTGGTCATCGCCGTCCTCGGCTCCCTGACGTACGCGATCATCGAGGCGCCCGGGTACGGCTGGGGCTCGCCGCTGATCAGCGTCTGCACGGCGGTCGCCGTCGTCGCGCTGATCGCGCTGATCCGCTACGAGCGGCAGCGTGCCGAACCGTTGATCGATGTGCGCTTCTTCCACAGCGCCCCCTTCAGCGGGGCGACGGTCATCGCGGTCAGCGCGTTCGCGGCGCTCGGCGGCTTCCTCTTCATGAACACGCTCTACCTCCAGGACGTCCGCGGGCTCTCCGCCCTCCAGGCCGGACTGTGGATGCTGCCGATGGCGTCCATGTGCTTCATCTGCGCACCGCTGTCCGGGCGGCTGGTGGGCCACGGCGGGCCCCGGCTGCCGCTGCTGCTGGCCGGGGTGACGATAGGAGCCAGCGGGGTGCTGTTCGCCGTCTTCGACGCCGAGTCCACCGATGCGCTGATGCTGACCGGCTATCTGCTGTTCGGCATCGGCTTCGGACTGGTCAACGCGCCCATCACCAATACGGCCGTCTCCGGGATGCCCCGTTCGCAGGCCGGGGTCGCCTCGGCCGTCGCCTCCACCAGCCGTCAGGTCGGCCAGTCGCTCGGAGTCGCGGTGATCGGCGCCGTACTGGCCGCGGGCGCGGCGGCCGGGGTGTCCGGTGCGGCGGCGGGCCACCAGGCATCGGCCGCGGCCACCGCCGCGTTCGTGGACGCCGCCCGCCCCGCCTGGTGGATCATCGCCGGATGCGGTGCCGTCATCCTGCTGCTCGGCGCCCTGACCACCGGCCGCTGGGCGCTGGCCACCACCCGGCACGCCGCCGCGCTGTTCGAGGACGGCGGGCCGACGGGTCAGACCTCGGCCAGTTCGAGCGCCAGGGCGTGAAGCTCGGCCAGGCGCTCATGGCTCTCCGCGTCCACCGGGGTGTACGTGAGCAGCTTGGGCCCCTGGTTGGGTCCGGTCCACAGACTGGTCGAGGACAGCCGCAGCACGCCCACCTCCGACTGCCGGAAGACCTTGATCTTGTCGCCGGGCCGCAGCACCTCATGGCGCGCCCAGATCTCCCGGAACTCAGGTGAGGCCTCCTCCAGCCGCCTCAGCAGCGCCTTCCAGGCGGGCTCGGCGACGTGTTCGGCCATCGCGGCGCGGAACTTGGCGGCCATCAGCCGGATCGTCTCGTCCCGCTCGACCAGGCTCGCGCGCCAGTCGTCGTTGGTGAAGGCCAGCCACAGGCAGTT
Source organism: Streptomyces sp. NPDC021115 (assembly GCF_044333065.1). Classification (NCBI taxonomy): domain Bacteria; kingdom Bacillati; phylum Actinomycetota; class Actinomycetes; order Kitasatosporales; family Streptomycetaceae; genus Streptomyces; species Streptomyces sp. NPDC021115. The sequence continues at coordinate 381,522 of NZ_JBIRQF010000006.1, read as the reverse complement.
GCGGTCCTCCGGCGGCAGCGCGTCCAGATCACACATCAGCAGCCGGTAGGAGCGGTTGTAGGCGAGCAGGTCGAACCGGGCGTTCTGCACGCACGCCGGGAACGGCTCCAGCTGCTCCAGCATCACCTGAAGCGACTGCGGCACCCCGGAGCACTCGCTCCCGGGGGTCGGATCGACCGCCCCGGCGAGCGCGAAGAGATGCTCGCGCTCGCTGCGGTCCAGCAGCAGCGCGCGGGCGATGGCATCGAGGACCTGCGCCGAGACATGGATGTCCCGGGCCTGCTCCAGCCACGTGTACCAGGTCACGCCCACCGTGGAGAGCTGGGCGACCTCCTCGCGGCGCAGCCCCGGGGTCCTGCGCCGGCGGCCGCGGGGCAGCCCTACCTGCTCGGGGGTGATCCGCTCCCGGCGGCTGCGCAGAAAGGCCGCCAGCTCGGTCCGCCGGATGGCGGCCCCGCCGCCGTCCGGCCTGCCGCCGTCGCCTCTGCCGCCGTCGCCTCTGCCGCCGTCGGCCCTGGCGGTGGCCGTGGCACCCTGCACCGTGATGGTCATGGCTCCAGGGTGCCGCATGGGCTCAGCCGGTTGCCAGGTACTTCTTGTACCAGGATAAAGACACTCTGGTACCTGGTTGAGTGCGGCGCGATCGTCGTAAGCGTGACCGAAACCGAGATTCCTACCAGAACCGCCATCCCGGCCGCCCGCGCCCGGGACACCGCCGCGACACCGACCAGTGGGACGCTGAGCGGCCCGGGGCTGTTCACCCTGCTGCTCGGGGCGGCCCTTCCCCTGATCGACTTCTTCATCGTCAACGTGGCCCTGCCCACCATGGAACGCGATCTGCACACGGGACCCGCCGTCCTGGAGCTGATCGTCGCGGGCTATGGCGTCGCCTACGCGGTGCTGCTGGTCCTCGGCGGACGGCTGGGCGACTCCTTCGGACGCCGTCGGCTCTTCCTCGCCGGAATGGCGGCCTTCGGGCTGGCCTCGCTGGCGTGCGGGCTCGCGCCGGACGCGTGGAGCCTGGTCGTGGCGCGCGTCGCGCAGGGCGCCGCGGCGGCGCTGATGCTGCCGCAGGTGCTGGCCACCATCCACTCCTCCACCAGCGGCCCGCGCCGCGCCCGCGCGCTCAGCATGTACGGCGCGACGGCCGGTCTCTCCATGGTGGCGGGGCAGATCCTGGGCGGTGTGCTGGTGGCCGCGGACATCGCGGGCACCGGCTGGCGCGCGGTCTTCCTGGTCAACGTCCCGGTCGCGCTGATCGGCCTGGTGCTGGCCCTGCGTACGGTGCCCGGGACCCGCGCGGAGCGGCCCGCGCCGGTGGACGTGCCGGGCACGGTGCTGCTGGCCGTCTCGCTGATCACGCTGATGGTGCCGCTGACCGAGGGGCGGGCGGCGGGCTGGCCGCTGTGGACCTGGCTGCTACTGGGCGCGTTCCCCTTCGCCGCGACGGCGTTCTACGTGATCGAGCGCCGCGCCGACCGGGCCGGGGCGGTTCCGCTGCTGCCGCCGAGCCTGTTCGCGCTGCGCGGGCTGCGGCGCGGGCTGCCGATGGTGGTGCCGTTCTCGATCGGCTTCGGCGGCTTCATGTTCGTCATCGCGGTCGCGCTGCAACAGGGCCTGCGGTACGGGCCGGTCGCGGCCGGACTGGCGCTGGCGCCGATGGCCGCCGCCTTCTTCGTGGCCTCGCTCATGGGACCGCGCCTGGTCGGCAGGTACGGCAGCCGCGTGGTGACCGCGGGCGGACTGCTCCAGGCGGTGGGCCTCGGGCTGCTGATGCTGGCCGTGACGCGCGACTGGCCGGACCTGTCCCTGGCCGGGCTGCTGCCGGGGGTCGCGCTGGCCGGTTTCGGGCAGGGGCTCCAGCTGCCGGTGCTGATCCGGATCGTGCTGGCCGACGTGCCGAACGAGCGGGCCGGGGTGGGCAGCGGCGTGATGGTCACGACCCAGCAGTCCTCGCTGGCGCTGGGCGTCGCCACGCTCGGCACGCTGTTCCTGGCGCTGGTGCCGTCGATGGGTATGGGCGACGCGCTGATGATCACGCTCGCCGCACAGCTCGCGGCGGTGGCGCTGACGGTGCTGCTGAGCCTGCGGCTGCCGCGCGTGGTGGTGTGAGCGGGCGTGTGGGGGTGACGGACAGCGGATGACAGGCGGGCGATCACGAGTAGGCGGTGACGGCTGAGCGATGACAGCCGGGCGATGACGAGTAGGCGATGACAGGCGGGAGATAGCAGATACCAGATGACAAATATTGAAATCTGTCATCACATCTGCCACGCTTGTCAGCGCAACGCACCGTATGGAACCCCCGAGTCCCCGCAAGGAGCACCCCCATGCAGATGCGCCAACTCGGCACCACCGGCCCCCAGGTCTCCGCACTCGGCCTCGGCTGCATGGGCATGTCCGCCCTGTACGGACCCACCGACCGCGCCGAGTCCCTGGCCACCGTCCACGCCGCGCTCGACGCCGGGGTCACCCTGCTGGACACCGGCGACTTCTACGCCATGGGCCATAACGAACTGCTCATCAACGAGGCCCTGCGCACCGCCCCCGCGGCCCACCGCGAAAAGGCGCTGCTCAGCGTGAAGTTCGGCGCCCTGCGTGGCCCCGACGGCAACTGGTCCGGCTACGACGGCCGCCCGGCCGCCGTCAAGAACTTCGCCGCCTACTCGCTCCAGCGCCTCGGCGCCGACCACATCGACGTCTACCGCATCGCCCGCGTCGACCCCGACGTCCCGATCGAGGAGACCGTGGGCGCCATCGCCGAACTGGTCGAGGCCGGTTACGTACGGCACATCGGGCTCTCGGAGGCGGGCGCGGAGACCGTGCGCCGGGCCGCCGCCGTCGCCCCCATCTCCGATCTCCAGATCGAGTACTCCCTGATCTCCCGCGGCATCGAGGAGGAGATCCTGCCGGTCTGCCGTGAGCTGGGCGTCGGCATCACCGCCTACGGCGTGCTCTCCCGCGGGCTGATCAGCGGCCACTGGAGCCGGGACCGCAAGCTCGCCGACACCGACTTCCGCAGCTTCAGCCCGCGTTTCGGCGGCGACAACATCGACCACAACCTCGGCCTGGTCGAGGCCCTGCGCAAGGTCGCCGACGACAAGGGCATCAGCGTCGCGCAGACCGCCATCGCCTGGGTGCTCGCCCAGGGCCCGAAGCACGCCACGGCCATCGTGCCGCTGATCGGTTCCCGTACACGTGCCCAGCTGACGGAGGCGCTCGGCTCGCTGGACGCTACGCTCGACGCCGACGACCTGGCCGCGATCGAGGAGGCCGTTCCGGCCGACGCCGCAGCGGGCGACCGCTATCCGCAGGCCAGGATGCGCGACCTCGACAGCGAGAAGAAGTAAGGGACCCGATGCCGCCGCCCGAGACACCGCTGACCCCCGACCGCGTCCTCGAAGCCACCGAGGACGTGCTGCGCCGCTACGGCCCGGCCAAGGCCACGGTCGTGGACGTCGCCCGCGCGCTCGGGGTCAGCCACGGCAGTGTCTACCGCCACTTCCGTACCAAGGCGGCCCTGCGTGAGGCGGTCACCGAGCGGTGGCTCGACCAGGCGCACGACGAACTGTTCGCCATCGCCCGCGCCAAGGGCCCGGCGGCCGACCGGCTGCGCGAGTGGCTGTCGACCCTCTTCGCCGCCAAGCGGGCCAAGGCGGGCGACGATCCGGAGCTGTTCGCCACCTATCTGTCCCTCGCCGCGGAGAACAGCGGCACCGTGGCCCGGCACATCGAGACGATGATCGGTCACCTCACGAGGATCGTCGAAGGCGGCATCGCGAGCGGCGAGTTCAGGAGGTCCGACGCCCGCAATACGGCCCGGGCCCTGTGGGCCGCGACGGCCCACTTCCACGACCCGGTGTACGCGGAGGAGTGGTCGGCCCCGGACGTGGAGCTGGCCTTCGCCGACCTCTTCGGGCTGCTGCTGAACGGCCTGCGGGCCTGAGGCACGGTTGAGCCCCCGGCCAGGGGCTCAGCCGGGGGCTCAGCTCACGCCTAGGAAACGCAGCACCGCCAGCACCCGGCGGTGGTCCGCGTCGGCGACCGGCAGGTCCAGCTTCACGAAGATGCTGTTGATGTGCTTCGCCACCGCGGACTCGCTGATCACCAGCGCCGCGGCGATCCCCGCGTTCGACCGCCCGCCCGCCATCAGCTCCAGCACGTCCCGCTCCCGCCGCGTCAGCCGGTCCAGCGGATCGCTGTGGCGGCGCACCAGGAGCTGGGAGACGACCTGCGGGTCCAGCGCGGTGCCCCCGCCCGCCACCCGCCGCAGCGCGTCGACGAACTCCTCCACGTCCGCGACGCGTTGCTTCAGCAGATAGCCGATGCCGCTCGTGTGCGCGGTGAGCAGGTCGGCCGCGTACCGTTCCTCCACGTACTGCGAGAGCAGCAGCACCGCCGTGTCCGGCCACTGCCGCCGGATCAGCAGGGCGGCCCGTACGCCCTCGTCCGTGAAGCCCGGCGGCATCCGCACGTCCACCACGGCGATGTCCGGACGGTGCTCCTCCACCGCCGTCAGCAGGCCCTCCGCGTCCGCCGCCTCCGCCGTCACCTCGAAGCCCGCCATCTGGAGCACTTTGACGAGGCCGATCCGCAGCAGGACCGAGTCCTCGGCGATCACAGCACGCACGGCAGCTCCACGGTGATGACGGTCGGGCCCCCGCGGGGGCTGCTGATCTCGAACCTGCCGTCCACCGAGCCCGCGCGTTTGGCGAGCCCGGTGAGACCGGTGCCCCGGGCGGCGTCGGCCCCGCCCTCCCCGTCGTCGGCGATGACGACCCGGAGCGTGTCCCCGGTGCGGACCACCGTGACGTCGGCCCGCCGCGCCCGGGCGTGCTTGGCGACGTTGGCCAGCGCCTCGGACACGACGAAGTACGCGACGGCCTCGACGGTCGGGGCGGCCCGTTCCGGCACATGGACGTGCAACCGTACCGGCAGCGGTGCGCGCGCCGCGATGCCGGAGAGGGCGGCGTCCAGGCCGAGTTCGTCGAGGACGGCCGGGTGCAGCCCGCGCACCAGGCTGCTCAGCTCCTCGATGGCCTCCTTGGCCTCCCGGTGCGCCTCGTCGATCACCTGCCGGGCCTCGTCCGGCAGATCGGTCAGGGTGGCCTTGGCCAGGCCCAGGTTGACCGCCATGGAGACCAGCCGCTGCTGGGCGCCGTCGTGGAGATCGCGTTCGATGCGGCGGCGCTCGGCGTCGGCCGCGTCGACCGCGCCCGCACGGCTCTCGGTCAGGTCCTCGACCCGGCGCTTCAGCTCCCTGGCCGGTACGGGGCCCAGCAGCGCGGTCGCGGCGCGCGCGTCGAGCCGTACGAGGGCGCCGACGAGCGCGTAGGCGAGGAACAGCAGGATCAGGCCGCCGGCCGTGACGTAGGCGGCCTGGGTCGAGTATCCGACGTGTTCGAGCCGCCAGGACAGCGGGACGCCCCACACCCAGATGTACACGGTGGCGGCCGGCAGACCGACGAGGGCCATCACGACGGCCAGCACCCCGCCCCATGCGACCGCCGGTCCGGCCAGCAGGTGGTACCAGAGTTGCCGCGGGGCACTCTGGGGCCCGGCGATGTCGATGTCGAGAAGCGCCTTGAAGCGCCACCGCTGGACGCGCGTCAGCACGGGCGTGGCCACGGCCGGGATCATGAGCGGGAGGGTGAGGGCGAGCGTGATCTCGCCCAGGGTCGTGGTGTCCTGGTAGATCAGCCACGGCATGCTCATGGGTATCGCCCAGGCCACGAACTGCACCGCCGCGCCCGCGACGCCGAAACCGAGGTCGCGCCGCAGCCGGTGAAGCGTCCGCTCGAACGCGGGCCGCAGCGCGGTGGGGAGTCTCATGCGGCGACTCTAGAGCGGCCCGGTGCGGCCGCGCGCTGGAGCGCGGACCCGGAAACGGGGTGCAACTAATGCCACCCCACATCGGCAACTGCCATGAACGACACGGACGGTGGCGCCGACAAGGCTGGTGGGCAGGCCCGATCCCCGGGCCGTCCGGAAGGAGACCCACCCCATGACCGCCCTGTACGCCCCCGCCCGGTCCGCCCGGAGCACACCGCGCACCCGTCCGGCGTGGCTCACCCGGGTACGCCCCGAGCCGGTGCTGCTCGCCTCCGGGGTGGCGCTGGTGCCCTGGCTGTACGTACTGGCGCGGACGCTCCCCTCCACCGCCCGGGTCGCCCACTGGAACGTGGCCTGGGTGGGCCTGGACGCGCTCGAAGCGCTCGGGCTGCTGTCCACCGCCGCCCTGCGGATGCGCGGGGACGACCGCCACCGGCTGACCGCGGCCGCCACCGGCACGCTGCTGCTGGTGGACGCGTGGTTCGACACAGTGACGGCCGCCTCGGGCGGGGAGCTGGCCTGCGCCGTCGCGATGGCGCTGGGCGCTGAGCTGCCGCTGGCCGCGCTGTGCGCGGCGCTCGCGCTCCGGGGCGGCCCCGGGAAGCGGCGGGTCAGCCCTGGGAGGCGGCCCACCACAGCATCACCGCGGCCACCGCGAAGCACGCGAACATGATCAGCAGGGCCTGGCGGCGGGCGGCGGCGTCGGCCGTCATACGAGGGGAGCCGAGGGCGCCATGGGCCTGGGCGAGGTGGTCGAGGCCCTTGTGGCGGGCGCCGCCGTAAGTGATCTGTTCCTGCCAGTCGCAGTGCCGACAGCCGAGGAGGCGTCGCTGCCCCCGGCCGTAGCCGTAATCCACCTCGAAGACGGTGCCGTCCTCGCCGGTGGCCGTGATGTGATGCGTCACGCCTCGCATGGTTGGTGAACCCCCGTTCCTGCCGAACCCCTGCCGAACCGAACCTGCCAAGCCGACGGGCTCCGGCGCCGCGGCATTCTATCCGCGGTGCCGGAGCCCGTCCTCGTGCTGTGCGCCCTGCCGTAGGCGCTGGTCAGCAGCCGATCAGTCGGCCGCCCAGGTACGACTGGATCTGGTCGAGGGAGACCCGCTCCTGCTTCATCGTGTCGCGCTCGCGCACGGTCACGGCGTTGTCGTCGAGGGTGTCGAAGTCGACGGTGACGCAGAAGGGCGTGCCGATCTCGTCCTGACGGCGGTAGCGGCGGCCGATGGCGCCCGCGTCGTCGAACTCGATGTTCCAGTGCTTGCGCAGGTCCGCCGCGAGCCCCTTGGCCTTCGGGGAGAGCTCAGGGTTGCGGGACAGCGGCAGCACCGCGACCTTGACCGGGGCGAGCCGCGGGTCGAGCCGCATCACGGTGCGCTTCTCCAGCTTGCCCTTGGCGTTGGGCGCCTCGTCCTCGATGTACGCGTCGAGCATGAAGGCCAGCATGGCGCGGCCGACGCCCGCCGCCGGCTCGATGACGTACGGGGTCCAGCGCTCGCCGGCCTCCTGGTCGAAGTACGACAGGTCCTGGCCGGACGCCGCGGAGTGCGCCTTGAGGTCGTAGTCGGTGCGGTTGGCCACGCCCTCCAGCTCACCCCACTCGGAGCCGCCGAAGTTGAAGCGGTACTCGATGTCGGCGGTGCGCTTCGAGTAGTGGGAGAGCTTCTCCTTCGGGTGCTCGTACCAGCGGATGCTGGACTCCTGGATGCCGAGGTCGCGGTACCAGTTGTAGCGCTGCTCCATCCAGTACTCGTGCCACTTCTCGTCCTCGCCCGGCTTGACGAAGAACTCCATCTCCATCTGCTCGAACTCGCGGGTGCGGAAGATGAAGTTGCCCGGCGTGATCTCGTTCCGGAAGGACTTGCCGACCTGCGCGATGCCGAACGGCGGCTTGCGGCGCGAGGTCTGCTGCACGGCGAGGAAGTTGGTGAAGATGCCCTGGGCGGTCTCGGGGCGCAGGTACGCGACCGAGCCGGAGTCCTGGGTCGGGCCGAGGTGGGTGGAGAGCAGCCCGGAGAACTGCTTGGGCTCGGTGAAGCTGCCCTTGTTGCCGCAGTGCGGACAGTTGAGGTCGGCCATGCCGTTCTCGGGGAGCTTGCCGTGCTTGGCCTCGTAGGCCTCCTCCAGGTGGTCCGCGCGGAACCGCTTGTGGCAGGAGGTGCACTCGGTCAGCGGGTCGGTGAAGGTGGCGACGTGGCCGGACGCCTCCCAGACCTCGCGGGCGAGGATCACGGACGAGTCGAGTCCGACGACGTCGTCACGCGAGGTGACCATGGAACGCCACCACTGGCGCTTGATGTTCTCCTTCAGCTCCACGCCGAGCGGTCCGTAGTCCCAGGCGGCGCGCTGGCCGCCGTAGATCTCGCTGCACGGATAGACGAAGCCACGGCGCTTGCTCAGGCTGACGATGGTGTCGATCTTGTCGGCGGCCACGGTGCTCTCTTCATTGATGACGACATTGGAGGACGCGAAGCGAATGCTTCAGGTTACCGGCGGCGGCACCCCCCGGATCAAATCGATGCCGGAAGTGATCAAGAACAAGACCCTTGTTGACAACCGTTTCCATCTTTGTTGAAAATGAGAGTCATGAACATACGCCGCCCCTCCCCCGCGGCAGCCCTTGTCGGGGCCGCCGCGATGGGCTTGACCACCCTCACAGCCTGCTCCACCAACACCGGAGACGGAAGGACGGACGGCAAGCTCGATGTGGTGGCGTCGTTCTATCCCATGCAGTTCCTCGCCCAGCGCATCGGGGGGCACCACATCAATGTCTCCACCCTGACCAAGCCCGGCGTCGAACCGCACGACCTGGAGATCAGCCCCCGGCAGACGGCCCAGCTCAGCAAGGCCGGGCTGGTCGTCTACCTCAAGGGGCTCCAACCCGCCGTCGACCGGGCCATCGGCCAGGCCGAGCCCAAGCACGTCGCCGACGCCGCCTCGTACACCTCCCTGGAGGACCACGGGACGGAGGTGGAGGGCCACGAGCATGGGGACGGGCACGAGGCCCATGAGGCGCACGAGGGCGACGCCGCCGCCGATCCGCACATCTGGCTCGACCCGGTGCGCTACGCCCGGGTCGCCGAGGGCGTCGGCAAGGCCCTGGAGAAGGCGGACCCGGACCACGCCGCCGCCTACAAGAAGAACACCGCGGCCCTGGTGAAGCAGCTCGGCGCCCTCAACGACGACTTCAAGGCCGGCCTGAAGGACCGTACGACGGACACCTTCATCACCACCCACGCCGCGTTCGGCTATCTCTCCGAGCGCTACGGGCTGCGCCAGGAGGCCATCTCCGGGGTCGACCCGGAATCCGAGCCGAGCCCGGCGCGGATGCGGAGCCTCCACACGATCGCCAAGAAGGACAAGGTCGACACCGTCTTCTTCGAGACGCTGGTGAGCGACAAGACGGCGAAGACCCTGGCGGGCGATCTCCATCTGAAGACGGACGTCCTCGACCCCCTTGAGGGGATCAGCGACAAGTCCAAGGGCCGCGACTACCTCGAGGTCATGCGGTCGAACCTGACGGCCCTGCGTAAGGCGCTGGGCGCGGGATGACGCGCGATACGACGGAGGAATCCATGGCCACCAGCAAGGAACCCGACGGCGACGGCGGCGTACGGCCCGGCGCGTGCCCCGCGGCAGCGACCGGACGCGGGACGGCAGCGGCCGAACGCGGAGCGGCGGCCGCCGACGCCGACCCGGTCATATCGCTGCGCGGCGCCACCGCCTCGCTCGGCGGCCGCCCCATCCTGCGCGGCATCGACCTGACCGTCGGCCGCGGCGAGGTCGTCGCGCTGCTCGGCGCGAACGGCTCGGGCAAGTCGACCGCCGTACGCGCCGTCGTCGGCCAGGTGCCGCTGTCCGGCGGCGAGCTGGCGCTGTTCGGCACCCCCGGCCGCCGCTTCCGCGACTGGGCCCGCGTGGGCTACGTACCGCAGCGCACGACCGCGGCCAGCGGCGTCCCCGCGACCGTCCGCGAGGTCGTCTCGGCCGGGCGGCTGGCCCGCCGCCGGTTCGGACCGCCGCGCAAGGCCGACCGGGCGGCCGTACGCCGCGCCCTGGAGCTGGTCGGCATGGCCGACCGCAGCCGCGACCCGGTCGGCGCGCTCTCCGGCGGCCAGCACCAGCGGGTGCTGATCGCCCGCGCGCTGGCCGGTGAACCCGAACTGCTGATCATGGACGAGCCCATGGCCGGGGTCGACCTGGCCAGCCAGGAGATCCTCGCCGGGACGCTGCGCGAACAGGTCGCCGCGGGGACCACCGTCCTCCTCGTCCTCCATGAGCTGGGCCCGCTGGAGCCGCTGATCGACCGCGCGGTGGTGCTCCGCGACGGCTGCGTCGTCCACGACGGCCCGCCGCCCGAGGCCGTCGGCCAGCACGCGCTGCCCGGCCACGATCACGTCCACCCCCATGCGGCGCCCGACGCCGAACCGATCCGGACAGGGTTGCTGACCTGACATGCTGGAAGTCCTCGACTACGCCTTTATGCAGCGGGCCCTGCTCGCCGCCGTCCTCGTCGGCATCACCGCCCCCGCCGTCGGCATCTACCTCGTCCAGCGCCGTCAGGCGATCATGGGCGACGGCATCGGCCACGTCGCGCTCACCGGGGTCGCGCTCGGCTTCCTGACCGGCACCAACCCGGTCTGGACCGCCGTCCTCGTCTCCGCCCTCGGCGCCGTCCTGATGGAGCTGATCCGCTGGTACGGCAAGACCCGCGGCGACCTCGCGCTCGCGATGCTCTTCTACGGCGGCATGGCGGGCGGCGTCCTGCTGATCAACCTCTCGCCGACCGGCTCCAACGCCAACCTCACCACGTACCTCTTCGGCTCGATCACCACCGTGTCGCAGCAGGACGTCGTCGTGATCAGCCTGCTCGCCGCCTTCGTCGTGCTGATCACCCTCGGGCTGCGGCGGCAGCTGTTCGCGGTCTGCCAGGACGAGGAGTTCGCCCGGGTCACCGGACTGCCGGTCCGTACGCTCAACCTGCTGCTGGCCGTCACCGCGGCCGTCACGGTCACCGTCGCGATGCGGGTCGTGGGTCTGCTGCTGGTCAGCGCGCTCATGGTGGTCCCGGTCGCCGCCGCCCAGCAGGCCACCCGCGGCTTCGCGATGACGCTGGCGCTGGCGGTCGCGATCGGCGTCGTCGTCACCCTGTCCGGCACTGTCTTCTCCTTCTACAAGAACGTGCCTCCCGGCGCGAGCATCGTCGTCCTCGCCATCGGCGTCTTCGCCGTGATCACCGCGCTCGCCGCGCCCCTGGCCAGACGGCGCGCCCATCGCCCGTCGGCGGCGGCCGAGGGGCAGTGCACCCTGAAGGACGATGTGCTGGTGTAGCGCGGGGTCAGCACGGAGTCATCCACAGCTAGTCCGTAGCGGAGCCGTTAGCTGGCACAATGGCCAAGCAGACGGACGCTGATGGGCAAGCGAGGATGAGGAGGCAACTGTGGCGACCGCGGGACCCCCAGTACGCGGCCGGTCCACCCGGCAGCGCGCCGCGGTGGCGGCGGCGCTCGACGAGGTGGACGAGTTCCGCAGTGCGCAGGAGCTTCACGACATGCTCAAGCACCGGGGCGACTCGGTCGGCCTGACCACCGTCTACCGCACCCTCCAGTCCCTCGCCGACGCCGGCGAGGTCGACGTCCTCCGCACCACCGAGGGCGAGGCCGTCTACCGCCGCTGCAACAGCGAGGAGCACCACCACCACCTGGTCTGCCGCTCCTGCGGCAAGGCGGTCGAGGTCGAGGGCCCGGCGGTCGAGAAGTGGGCCGACGCGATCGCCGCCGAGCACGGCTTCGTGGACGTCGCCCACACCATCGAGATCTTCGGCACCTGCGGCGACTGCGCCGCCCCGGCGGCGTCCGGCAGCCAGAGCTAGCGTCTCGGCTGGGTGAAGCGCAGCAGATTCCCGGCCGGATCGCGGAAGGCGCAGTCGCGGACGCCGTACGGCTGGTCGATCGGCTCCTGCAACACCTCGCCGCCCGCCGCCCTGATGTGCTCGAACGTCGCGTCGACGTCCTCGGACGCGAAGAGGACCCCACGCAGCATGCCCTTGGCGAGGAGCTCCGCCATGGCCTGCTTGTCGGCGGGTGAGGCGTCGGGGTTGGCCAGCGGCGGTTCCAGGACGATGTTGACGTCCGGCTGCGAGGGCGAGCCCACGGTCACCCAGCGCATTCCCTCGAATCCGACGTCGTTGCGGACCTCCAGGCCCAGGATGTCGCGGTAGAAGGCGAGTGCCTTGTCGTGGTCGTCGACGGCTATGAAGCAGGTCGAAAGCGTGATGTTGTTCATGTCTGTCACGCTACGACTGGATGGCGGCCTCCGCTTCTCCATTCCTGACCGGGTTCCTGACCGAGTCCCCGACCGGGTTCCTGACCGGTCGGGTGAAGACCATGGCGACACATGCCGGGATGCCCGCGACCTGCGCATGATCGCGCGCCCGGTACGCGCTCGGGCTCTCCCCCACCAGCTCCGTGAACCGGGAGCTGAACGACCCCAGCGACGTACACCCGACCGCGAAGCAGACCTCCGTCACCGACAGATCCCCCTTCCGCAGCAACGCCTTGGCCCGCTCGATCCTGCGTGTCATCAGGTAGCTGTACGGCGTCTGCCCGAAGGCATCCCGGAAGCTCCGCGCGAAGTGCCCCGTCGACATCAGCGCCCCGCGCGCCAGCGCGGGCACGTCCAGCGGCTGCGCGTAGTCCCGGTCCATCCGGTCCCGCGCCCGCCGCAATCGCACCAAGTCCTCCAGGTTCATTCCCTCAGCATCACACGCCGCCCCAGACGGCTTCCAGATCCCGGCAGTGCACGATGATCACCGCATCGGTCAGGGCGATCTCATGGCTGCATCCGGCGTCATGCGGAAGGATCTCGTCGAGCAGGACGGTGTCCGTCTCCATCCAGTCGATGGCATGCGCGTAGTCGATCGAGAAGTGCCGTACGCCGGTGTAACGAATCCGCAGCCCGGAGTCGTGCTTCCACTTGCCCGGCACGAAGGTGAGCGTCAGCCCGCCGTCCTTCCGGCCGGGAATGCCGACCCCGGCCAGCCCCAGATCCTTCACACACCTGGCGCCGCTTCCGAAGCGGTAGTGCTCCTCGTCGGAGGCGAACGCCCACGCCCCGGACGGCAGAGCCTCCCGCAACCGCGGCAGCTCCGCGAGGTAGGCGGTCGGATCGACCCGGAACCCATGCAGCTCCGGGTCCCACTCGGCCTTCGCGAATTCCATGATCCCCAGGCTAAGCGGCTGTCGCCACGTCCGCGCTTCGATCCGGGGCCCGTGGGGCAGGATCGACCCTCGTGAAGAAAAAGCACATAGGCCAGCTGGTCCTCCTCGGCGCCCTGGTGGCCTCCGTCTCCGTTCTGGCAACCCTCCTGATCTCCCGTTCCCCCGAGGAGACGTCCGTCGGGAAGGCCGCGTCGCGAGGGCCGGCCGCCAACGTGCCCACCCTGAAGGACGGAAAGATCCTGCCCGCCGACGAGTGGCCGGACGCCTGCTCCTTGGTGACCCAAGAGGACATCGCGGCGATCCTTCCGGACGCCGAAGACATCCGGCAGGCCGACCGCCCGGTCTCCGCGCTCTCGATCAAGGACTTCCGCACGGACTCCTCATGGAAGGAGAGCAACCGGGCCCCGTCCGGCGAGTGCGACTACGTCATGCGGCTGCCGGGCGAGACGTACAGCGCCACGCAGGCCTGGATCCGCATCGACGCCGTGGCCGATCCCAAGCTGATAGCGGACTACTTCGAGCGTGGCGCGCCGGGAACCAATCCCGGCGGGAGTACGGGTGGGGCGGACAAGTGCGTCATGGCCTTCGCTCTCGACCAGAACTGGACGTGCCGCAAGGGCCCGCTCATGTTCACGGTCGGCGGGCAGACCACCGCGACGTTCGAAGGCAAGCAGGACCCGGCGCCCTTCGACTGGCGCGACAAGGTGACCCCCGAACTCGTCCGCACCGTCGCCGCGAAGGTCAGGTAGCGCGAGGCAGGCCGGCCGGCCGCACGGTCGGCCTGCTCAGTGGTGCATCCGCGCGCCCTTGAGGACCTTGTCCACCGCGTTGCGCGGCCCGTAGACCGCCAGCCCGACCAGGTCCAGCTGGTCGGTGCCCACGGCCCGTACGGCAGCCCGGTTGTCCCGGTCGTTGCCCGTGCTGAACAGATCCGACGTGAACAACGCCCTCGGCAGCGCGCGGGACAGCGCACGGCTGTGCGCCGTCGTCAGCGTCTCCTTCGCCCCCTCGAAGACCAGCACCGGCTGGCGGAACATCGGCAGGTACGCCGTGCCGTCGGCGTCCGCGTACGGCTCGCCGATCACCTCGGGTGCCGTTGCGCCGAGCCCGCTGACGAGGAACGCGGTCACATTCAGCCGCTGCCAGGTCTCCAGGTCGTCGCGCAGCAGTACGGCGATCTTCGTATCGAACCGTACGGGGGCGCTCTCATCATTCGTCGTGCTCATGCTTCGAGACTGGCGGCTGCGCCCCTTGCGCGTCTTGTACGTTCTTTGCATGGCGCCCCGGTCCCCACAGGAGATCTCTGCTTGGCGCCCGTCGGTCCCGGGCGTGAGCGAGGTCTTCCACGCCCATTTCACCGAGCACGCGTACCCCATGCACGTCCACGATGCCTGGACTTTGCTGATCGTCGACGACGGCGCCGTCCGCTACGACCTGGACCGCCATGAGCGCGGCACCCCGAACGACACCGTCAGCCTGCTGCCGCCGCAGGTCCCGCACAACGGCTCGCCCGCCACCGCGCACGGCTTCCGCAAGCGCGTGATCTACCTCGACATGACGCAACTGGACGCCAGCCTCATCGGCCCGGCCGTCGACGGCCCGGACCTCACCGACCCCCTTCTGCGCCGACGCATCGGCCAGCTGCACGCCGCCCTCGCCAGCCCGGGGGACGAACTCGAGGCGGAGAGCCGCCTGGCCCTCATCAGCCAGCGCCTGCGCGAGCACCTGCGCCCGAGGCTGACCGCCCCCTGGGCGGCGCCCCACCCCGGCATCGCCCAGAACCTCCGGGACCTCCTCGACGAACGCTTCGTCGAAGCCCCCACCCTGGAGGAGGCCGCCCGCCTCCTCCACGCCCACCCCGCCCACCTCGTACGCGCCTTCAGTACCGCGTACGGCATCGCCCCGCACCAGTACGTGACCTCCCGCCGCATCGACCTGGCCCGCCGCCTCCTCCTCGACGGCCAGCCCCCGGGCGAGGTGGCCACCGCGGTGGGCCTCTACGACCAGTCGCACCTCACGCGCCACTTCAAGCGGATCGTGGGCATCGCCCCGGGCCGATATGCCCGGACGGGGGGCCATCAGCTGTCTTGAGGACTCTCGTAGTAGTTCCGATTCCCGGCGTTCGCGACCCGTCGGCGTCGAAGATCTTCCGAAGTCAACTCCCTACCTCTTCAAGCTGAACCCGACGCTCCAGACATCCCCTCTGCCCGGCCAATGATCACGCTCAGCCCGATCGTCGACCACGAACACGGAGACGTTGGTCTCCCGCGCCCGGTATTCGAGGTAGCCGCCCTGCCGTACGCGATCGAACTCGGGCACCCCCGACGTCCTGGACAACTCGTCCCGCAGCTCGGCCCATGAGCAGCACGCGGGAAAGTCGACGCCCATCTCCCGGCGCCACTCCTCCGCCATGCCCTCGCCGTCAGCCGCCAGCCGGTGCGTCTCGATGGTCCCGCCGGTCATGACCCACTTCCCGGACCCACCAGAGAAATACAGCTCTACGAATCCGTAGTCCCTGCGCAGCATTCCATGGTCTTCGTCGACCACTTCGATGAAGACAGCCTTCACCGCCTGACCAACCTCCTCAATTGAGGCTCCGGGGCCGATGCCATGAAGCCGACCAGTGGTGATGAGGTCCGCCAAGAAGGAAATGCCGTCCACGTACTAAGTCCTCCAGATGATCAAAGGTACGGTCGCCGAGTGAAGTCCATGCGGTTGAACGAGTGCCCGTTGCGCGGGGACGGCGGACGTCCTGAGTACCTGGCCGGCCGACGTCTTGAGCACGTGATCGCCGCCTGGCATCTGCACGGCGCCGGGACTCGCTCAGGCCCGCTGGATGTGTGGCTGATCGACAGCGCAGAGGTATCCACCCACATCACGACCGGCTCGGACTGGTGCCTGATCGCGGAGAGCTCGGCCCCTTACGAGGGGTATTCCATCAGGCCTCAGGCTGACTTTTAAGCTTCGTCGACTGCCGACGTCGCCAGAGACGTGCGGAGTCTGCTCAGCCAGCGGTGGCAGAGGTCGGGTGTGACGGCTTCGAACAGCTCAGGCGTTGAGACCTCGAACAGGAACTGCGTCAGCGGGTCCTCGTGCCCCTCTTCAAGCTCCACATCTTCGCGAAAGTGCACGGTGTGCGCCCAGAGAGAGAGCTCGCCGGGCTCGGCCAAGCCCTGCACGACCTTGTCCAACACGGCCACTACGGTGACGCGGTCGAGGACGCCGACCGTTGACGTGTCTTCGTCCCGGGCCGCGGCGACATCGACTACCGAAATCGATTCCACTGGCTCATATTTCACAGCGCCTCCTGCGAACATCGCGTCCTGCCGCGTCCAGACCCTTCGGGTCCCTCGTCATCAACTCAACACAGGTGGGAGGTGGCTTCGCGCATGCGCGAGAGGCCGTCCTCACTGCATTCGAGAACGATCTGGAATCTGGCCCTCTCAAAGATTCCATCCGAAGTAATCCGGAAGCCTGAACCCATCCCAAAAACTCTGAAACACTCCGTCGAGCGTCCCCATACGAGTTCCGTCCATCCATGCCGTGAACGTTGACCCCGGTAGAGGAAGCAAGCTTCGTGCCGGAACACGGGAATCCGGCCCCACGAGGTGAAGCCAGGGCTTAACTTGAACCCACGAGCTCTGATCCATCGCCGTTTCGGACTCTCCACAACGATATAGGTTTGGTAGTGCGTCGGCATGTAATAGACGGACCCGTCGCTACCCCAGACCATTCTCTCACCGCCGCGGCCCTACAACGAGTAAAGCGTGCGCCGGTGCGGGCCGGGCGCTACCCCCGGCGCAGGCTCGCCAGAAACCGCCAGAGCGCGGAGCGCGGCCGTTCCGGCCGGGCGGCGGGGGTGGTGGCTTCGGCGGCGGGGTCGGGGGCCTCGGCGGGGGCGGGGAGGGCCAGAGCGGGAAGCGCCGGGGGTCGGGCGCGCATCCGGAAGCGGACCGGGAAGGACTTCAGGCCGCGTACGTACGTGGACGAGCGCCACGGCAACTGGTCGGCGGGCAGACCCAGTTCGAAGTCGCACCGCTCGAACAGCTTGCCCACCGCCGTGGTCACGATCATGTCCGCGAGTTCCCGCCCCGGGCACTGGTGCGGGCCCGTGCCCCAGGCCAGATGGGCGCGGGAGCTGACCGATCGCTCGTAACTGCTGGTCGTCGTGAACAGCGGGTCGCCGTGCGCGGCGGCGATCGAGGGGAGGACCATGTCGCCCGCGGCGAGCCGGAAGTCCCCCAGGTCGGTGTCGACCGCCGGGTAGCGGGCGGTGAGGTTGACCCACGGGGGCGAGGCGATGTGGACGCGGTTGACCAGCTCCTCGGTGGGGCCCGCCATGAGACCGGCCTGCGCTCCCGACTCGCCGTCCAGCACCTCCAGCACGCTGTTGGTGATGGCGTTGCTGACCAGCTCGGCGGTGATGACGAGGATCGCGTACAGCTCGAGACCGATCTGCTCCACCGTCAGCGGAGGGTCGACGGCGAGCAGCCGGGTGGTCAGGTCGTCGCCCGGGTGCTCCCGCTTGTACGCGGCCAGTTCGGTGGTCGCCGCCACCAGCCGCCCGACGGCCGCACCGGCGTCCGGGCCGCCGTCGACCATGCGCCAGGAGTCCATGAAGACGTCGTCGCCCTGGTCGACCGGGAAGCCGAACAGCCGGTTGACGACCATCAGCGGGAGCGGGCGCGCGAACTGGGCGCCCAGGTCCACCCATCCGCCGTCGCTGCCGTCAGCGAAGAAGGTGATCAGCTCGTCGGCGTGCCGGGAGATGGCCTTCGACAGTTCCCAGGACTGCGGCGCCCGGGTGTCCTGGAAGGGGCCGAGGGCCTCGTCCACGGCAGCGCGCCTGGCCTTGCGCTCCTGGTCGTCGGTCAGCAGCAGGTGGCTGACCTGATAGGCGGGCAGATGCGGCCAGTCGGACGGTACGCCGCCGTCGCGCAGCAGCCTCCAGTGGCTGACGTCCTTCTTCCACGTGGTCTCGTCCCGCAGGACCTCCCACACCTCGCGGTAGCCGAGAACCAGCCACACTGGGACCCCGTAGAGGTCGACGGGCGCCACCGGCCCGTACCGTCCCCGCAGCCGCGCGTAGACCGACCCGGGCCGGGTCTCGAAGTCCCGGGTCATGAGCGGCTCAACGGCCAGGGAGGCCAGCTCGGACGGGGGGAATTCCATGTTCGATGTCCTTAGTGCGACAACAATGCCCATTCCGGACAGGCCTTGAGGTCCGTGGGGGTGGGGGAAAAGCCACAGGGCATCCTGTCGCGCAACACGGAGCGAAAACGGCCCGCTACGGTGCAGCCACACTATCGACCGAAAGCGGCTGCTGAACAGCGCGGTGGCCAGGCAGGAGGAGGGCACCTTTACGTCGGCTGCATCGCAAAGGTGTCGACGTGACCCGCTGTACCACCGAGCGGTTGGTGGCCGAGCTCTGCATCGAGTGCGTCATCCGCGGTCAACGGCGCCGCACGACCGTCCCGATTTCGTTCACAGCCTGCGGCTTCCGGCCCGGTTCTTCGCGATGTTTCGTGTCTTCTTCGTGTTGCCTGACTCGGCGATCAGTGCGAGTACCGCCGGCGACGTCGACTCCTCGGCGAGGACGCGCTGCATCCAGTCCGTGACCTGCGCCAACTCGGCCGGTGTCGGCACGTGACCGTCCTCGATGGACAGGTAGAACAGCCAGTCGTGGATGCGGCGGCGAATGAACTCGCGGTTCCCCTCCGCCTTGAACTGGTCGATGACTGGCAGTAGTTCGGCCGACCACTGCCGGAACTCGGCAGGACCGGTCACCTTCATCGCGATCCTGTCCACGAGGGCGACCACGGCCGTCTTGGACACCATCTCGATGGGGTCCCGCAGAATCGTGGCCACAATCTCGCGGTCTCGGTCGCGGCTCCGCGAGGAAGCGATTACCGAGACGACGCGTTGGTACGCGGACGATCGGACGTGCTCGTCCGCGACGGCATCGTCGACGTCCACGTCGACGATGCCGGCCCCCGCAAGCAACTCGGCCACATCGGAATGCAATGTCATCGCTTCATCCTTTTTTGCAGGGCTGGTTCTTGGCGGCCTCGCGCCGCTCTCGTTCAGCCTGCTCCTCCGCCTGATTTCGCCTGCCGAGCTTCCTGACAGCCTTCCTGATCTCCGTCTTGTAATGTTCCACCGCTTGTCGCTGGGTGCGCGTGAGCTCTGGTTGACCGTCGAGGGGGTGACCGTTCGGCCCGATCCTGACCTCGCGGCCCCCGCCACCAGTCACATGAGCGTGCGCCGGCTTGTCGACGTCGTACTCGTGCACGACGATGTGCACGCCGTTCTTGCTGACGTCGAGGAGGGACAGTCCGAGAGGGTCGAGCCACCTGAATGGGTTGGGAACGTAACTGTGCGGCGCGTAGCCACCGGCGAGACCGATCGGATCCGAGGTGAGGTAGCGGGCGGTTTCGGGATCGTAGTAGCGGAAGTGGTTGTAGTTCAGGCCGGTTTCAGGGTCGGCGTATTGGCCGGGGAAGCGCAGGGGGCAGTCGACGCTCCCCTCACCGACGGGTGGGGTGGGGAGGGGGGTGCCCCAGAGGGTGGTGCGGTGTTGCCAGGCCAAACGACCGTCGGGGGTGAGGAGTTCGGTGGGGGTGCCGACAGTGTCGGTGATGATGGCGTAGTGGCGGGTGGTGCCCGGTTCGCGGTGAGTTTGGGTCAGAGGGCAGTGGGTGTCGGGGCTGTAGTTCCAGGTGGTGGTGGCACCGTCATGGGTGGCTTGCTCGGCGAGGCGGGTGCCGTCCCAGGTGAAGGTCAGGGGTGTTCCGTCCGGGCTGCTTTTCGTGAGGCGGCGCCCCAGGGGGTCGTAGGTGTACGTCCACTCCTCGCCGAGCGGAGTGGTGGTCTTGGTGAGCTGGTCTTGGGCGTTCCAGGTGTAGGTCCAAGTGTGAGTTTGACCGCTCGGGAGTTTGCGGGCTTTGCGGATGAGGCGGCCCGCGGCGTCGTGTTCGTAGGTGGTGCGGCCCGCATGGCGGATGAGGGTGCCGCTGTATGCCCGGTCACCGCCTGAGTCATGTCCTGGGGCTGTGGCGTGGGTTTGGTTGCCCGCTGTGTCGTAGGCGTAGGTCTCGGACCATCCGTGAGCCCGTACGCCGGTGACGCGACCTGTCGGTCCGAGGGCGAAGTGTCGTGTGCCGGTGGCCAGTTCGCGAATCTCGGTGACGTTGCCGTCAGGACGGTAGGCGTAGGTGCGGTGTTGGAGAAGGTCATCCGGGGCGGAAGAGAGCGACTGGGCCGCCAGACGATCCGTTGAATCCCACGCCTGGGTGAGGGTGGCAGCTCCCATGGCCCGCTGAGTTTCGCGGCCCGCCGCGTCGTAGGTGAAGGTGAGGGTGTTGTCGGCGGTGGTGAGTGTTGCCGGGCGGCCTGTGGGATCGTAGGTCCAAGTGGAGATCAGACCGGAGGGCGTAGAACGGTGGGTCTGTTGGCCTGCCGCGTCGTAGCCGTAGGTCGTGGTGCGGCCGTTCACGGTCTCCGCGACCAGACGTCCCAAGCGGTCGCGTTCCAGTACCAGTTCGGCGTCCGCGTTTGTGGCGTGGATGAGGGCGCCGTGGGCGTCGTAGGCGTAGGTCGTCTCTTCACCGCTGGTCTCGTCCCGCTGGGTGGTGGGCTGTCCCGCTGGGTCGAGGGTATAGCGGAGAGTTTGGCCGAGTGGGTTGGTGTGGGCGGTGAGGCGGCCGGCGGCGTCGTGTTCGTAGGTGCGGGTCGCGCCGTTGAAGTCGGTCTCGGCGGTGAGGCGGCCCGCCGCGTCGTAGGTGTAGTCCCAGGTCAGGCCCTGGGGGTTGGTGACCCGGGTCAGACGCAGCTCGGTGTCGTACGCGAAGGCGTAACTCGCGCCGTCGGGGTCGGTGCGGGTGGCGGGGAGGTCGAAGTGTGTGTGGGTGTGGGTGGTGGTGTGGCCCGCGGCGTCGGTGTGGGTGACGAGGTTGCCCTCGGTGTCCCACTGCCACTCCTCCCGGGTGCCGTCGGGGGCCTCGCGCCAGGCGGGCTTGCCTTCGATGGTCCATCCGTGGCGGGTCGTATGCCCCAGGGGATCGGTGACGGCCGTGATGCGGCCGTGCGGGCCGCGGCGGACCTCGGTGGTCTGCCCCAGCGGGTCGGTGACCGCGACCGGTAGGCCCGCCGCGTTCGGGGTGACCTCAGTGGTGTGGCCCAGGGCGTCGGTGATGGCGGTGAGGTGGCCGCGCGCGTTGTAGGCGTAGTGGGTGGTGGCGCCGGTGGGGTCGGTGGTGGCGGTGCGGGCGCCGCGCTCGTCGTAGGTGTGGCGCCAGGTCGAGCCGTCCGGCTCGCGGATCTCCAGCGGCAGGCCCCAGGCGTCGTGGACGGCTTCGGCCACGGTGCCGTCGGGACGTTCGACGGCGATGAGCCGGTCCTCGTCGTCGTAGCGGTAGCGGGTGGTGTGACCCAACGGGTCGGTGACGGCGACGGGGTGGCGGTTGCCGGGATCCCATTCGGTGCGGGTGGTGTTGCCCAGCGGGTCCGTTTCCGCGATCACCTTGTACGCCTCGTTGCAGACGTAGGTGGTGGTGTTGCCCTGGGAATCGGTGTAGCGGGTGGTGCGGGCGGCGGTGTCGTAGTGGAGACGGCCCGACATGAAGCCGTCGGGGCCGATGCAGCGCAGGATGCGGCCGCGGTGGTCGTAGACGTAGGCGAAGCAGGTGCCGTTGCGGTCGATCCAGGAGGTGACGCGGTGCTCGTCGTCGTACTGGTACCGCAGCGGCAGACCAGTGGAGTTGATGACCTCGGTCATGTCTCCGGCCTGGTTGTAGCCGAAGGAGACCAGCGTCGTGCTCTGCTCATGCTCCTGGCCGTGCAGCAGCCGCAGAGAGGTGATCCGCAGGAGCTTCGGATCGGTGTCGACGGCGATGCGGTAGCCGCCGGAGTGGGTGACCTGCGTCGGCGCGCCGTGTTCGTCGTAGGCGATGTCGATGCGGTCGCCGGTCCCGGTGCGGTCGGTGATCGCGGTCAGGGCCAGTTCCCGGCCGCCCGTCGGGAGGGGGGCGAAGTGCAGGGTGCGGTTGTGTTCTTGGGCGGTGACGGTGAACGTGCCGTCCGGTTTGCCGTCCCAGCACAGCGGCCAGCGCGGCCCGTGGGTGGGCAGCACGGGGACGTCGGGCTGCGGCACCGGGTAGGTGAGGAGCATGCCGTCGTCGGTGACGAAGACGACGCCCTTGTCGTCCAGCTCGAGCCGCTGGTCAAGGGTGCCGGCCCAGGTACGGCCGAACCAGCCGCCGCACGGATGGCCCGAGACGTAGTGCCGCTTCAGCACCAGGGGCAGCGCGCCGGGGAGGGTGATGTCGGTGGCGGACATGACCATCTCGCCCGTCGCGACATCGACCGGATCGCCGTCACACTTCTTCTCGCCGTCCGAGACACAGCTCTTTTTCGGGTCGTGGTCGGCGTGCTCGCGTGCGCTGCCGTCACGGCGCAGTCCGCGTTCGCGGCTGAGGAGGCGCTGGGCGGCGTTCTTGGCCGCGCCGGCGCCGCGGCGTGCGGCTCCGGCGCCGCCGCTGGCCAGGGCCAGGAGGATTTCGGGGGTGAGCTGGCCGGCGGCGCGGGCGGGGTTCTTCTGCCATTCGTCCCAGTTGACGGCGGCCTTGGCGAACTCCTTGGGGTGCGCGGCGGCATAGGCGACGCCGTCGACCGTGCCCGCGAGCTGCAGGCCGACGCCGTCGGGCCCGTCGTGGACCATGTCGTCGAAGCCCTCGTACCAGCCGCCCACGGTGTCGCCCGCGCCGCCGAGGAAATCCTTGAACCTCTGCATGCCGCTGGGGCCCGGAGGCTTGTCCGGGGCCTTCCTGGCGGCCTTGTCGATTTTGTGCTTGGCCGCGTCGATGACGGGCTGAAGCTCACCCTCCAGCTTGTCCAGCCGGCCGTAGCACTTCTCCAGCGCGGCCAGCCCCGGGTCATCGTCCGGCGGACGCTCGGGCAGCGTCTCGTGCTTGCGGTCCACCGCCGCGTTGTAGTCGGTGACCTTCGTCCAATGACTCTTGGACTTCGCCCGCGCGTCATCGGCGTCGTCGATGATCGGTTTGACCCGCTTCTGGACAGACCGCAGCTTCTCCGCGTAGTCGTCCAGCGCGTTCGCGGCGGCTTTGAAATAGGTCTGCGCCGACTCCAGTTCGCGGGGCAGTTTCCGGGTCGTCTGCTGGAACTCTTCCGAAGCCGCACCGGTCCAGTCCATGAGCGACAGGACGTCGAGCTGGTCGTATCCGTCCTTGAACGCCCCCGCGTACGCGCGGAGTTTGACCGCCAGATCCTCAATGTCCGAGGGTTTTCCGGGAATGACGTCGGACGGTTTCGCATGGGGCGGTATGCGCTCGGTCGCCCCGCCCTCGACCGCATCACGCTGCGTCACGCGATCGTCCCCTTCGACCCGCCGTCATCCACCCATCCCCCGTTGTAGAGCTTGCGGGGATTCTTGGGCGGCTCGTACGTCCCGCCCGTGCCCCCACTGTCGTTACCGCCGCCGCTGCCGCCATCGTCGAGCCACGGTTCCTGGTAGATCTCCGGCGGCGGATCGAATTTCGGCCGCGAGCCTTCCTCCCAGGCCTTCATACCGGCCTCGCCGAAGGGAAGTTTCGCGATGTTGTCCTCGGTGGGCGCGAAATCCTTGATGCGCAGCAGATCCGCCAGCATGTACGCGGCGATCACCTGGCGCAGCGTCGCCACCACCGTGTCCGTGTGCTCGGCGACCCGGCCCATGCCGAAGCCCCAGGACGAGAGCATCTTCTCGGTCGAGTCGTAGATGTCGAAGTCGGCCGAGTTCTGAATGTGTTCGGCCAGCTTCTCCCAGTCGCCCTTGATCTTCCGCGCGGCGACCACGGACTCCTCCAACGGAGTCAGCACCTTCCGCACCGAGGCGATCTGGATCTTGTAGCCGTCGCCCGGCTTCGGACCGTCGGCCCCACCGGAACTCGCCGCCCCGCCGTCATGCTCCGCCATCGCGTTCCCCCTGGTCGTCCGCGGCCTTCAGCGCTTCGGTATCGAGCACGAACGTCCTGGGGCCCAGCGGGTCCACCAGCGCGCGCACGCCCTCGGGCAACAGCTCGGCCAGGTCCGCCACCGTCGTCGACGCCCATCCGCATGGGCCGGCGAACAGCGCGAGCCTTTCCCATGAGGTGAACACCGGCACCATCGGGCCCTCATCGGTCTCGGAGACCAGAAAGCCCGGCTCTTCCGGCCGCTGGAAGTACAGACGCCACTGCCGCATCGCCGCCAGCCGCTCCGCAGGGGACATCGACGCGGCCGCTTCCGCACGGACCAGATCGCGCAACGACACTCGTCTTCCCCCCGTTTCACCGGCGTCACCGCCAGATCGTCACCAGCGCGTATCGTCGCACAGAGGTTCCATGGTCCGTCCGAGGCTGTGGACGCCGGTGTGCCCCGGACGGTTCAGGCGAGGCGGTTCAGGCGAGCCGGGTCAGGCGCTGGTCGAAAACGCTCCGGAGCCGGTCGACCTCGTACGGGCCTCCGATGACGCCCCGCTTCGGCAGGACCGCGAGGCCCGTAGCTCCCCTGTCCGCGCTCAGCAGCACGAACAAGCCCTGGGTCTCCAGGTAGCGCGGGTACATCTGCCAGCCCAGGGCCGTGGTGCTGTGCGCCGTCGCGATCTCGATTCCGGTCTCACCGACGACGGCCCGGAACTCCCCCTGCGCGTCGAGCAGCTTCCCGAAGCGCTTGGCCGTGATCACCGGTGCCCGATAGGAGCCGTAGATCAGCACCACCCCGGCCACGACCAGCATCCATGGCATTCTCCCGCCACCGCCGGCGGCGACCGCGGTCGCCAGCCCGAGCGCCAGGATCACCGCCCCGCAGACCAACAGCACCCGTGTCGAGCGGCCATCGGTGCTGTGCCGCGCCCTGGCCCGCAGGGCCTCCGTCATGTCGTCCACGGTGGTCCGGTAGACCAGTTCCACCGCGCGCTGCTCCCCCACGTGTCCCCCGTCGTCGTCTTAGGCGGGCTGCGGCCCGTCCTTCGTCAGCTGGTCCTCGTTCGGGATCGCGCCGCCGAAGCGGCGGTCGCGGGAGGCGTACTCCAGGCAGGCGCGCCACAGGTCGCGGCGGTCGAAGTCCGGCCACAGCACGTCCTGGTACACCATCTCGGCGTACGCGCTCTGCCAGATCAGGTAGTTCGACGTGCGCTGCTCCCCCGACGGGCGCAGGAAGAGGTCCACGTCCGGCATGTCGGGGTAGTAGAGGTACTTCGCGAAGGTCTTCTCGTTCACCTTCGACGGGTCCAGCTTGCCCGAGCGGACGTCCGCCGCCAGCGCCTGCGCCGCGTCCGCGATCTCGGCGCGGCCGCCGTAGTTCATGCAGAAGTACAGGGTCATGGCGTCGTTGTCCTTGGTCTGCTCCTGCGCGACCTGGAGCTCCTGGGCCACCGACTTCCACAGCTTCGGCATCCGGCCCGCCCAGCGGATGCGGATGCCCAGCTCGTCCATCTCGTCGCGGCGGCGGCGGATGACGTCACGGTTGAAGTTCATCAGGAAGCGCACCTCGTCGGGCGAGCGCTTCCAGTTCTCGGTGGAGAAGGCGTAGAGGGAGAGGTTCTTGACGCCGATCTCCAGGCAGCCCTTGAGCACGTCCAGGACGACGCCCTCGCCGACCTTGTGCCCCTCCGTACGCGGCAGCCCGCGCTCCTTGGCCCAGCGGCCGTTCCCGTCCATCACGCAGGCCACGTGGTTCGGCACCAGCTCGCCGGGGATCTTCGGCGGGCGGGCGCCGGACGGGTGCGGGTCCGGGGCCCGGTAGTCGCGCCGCTGTCGGCCCAGAATCCCGCGTCGTGCCATGACTTTCGCGTCTCCTCGTCTGCGATGTGCTGTGTTCTTACTTCTCTACGTACCGGAGCGACCTCAGGCCCCGCTCCAGGTGCCAGTGCAAGTACGCCGCGACGAGCCCGCTGCCCTCACGGGCATGGCGCAGCTCACATGCGTCCGCCGTCTCCCAGTCTCCGGTCAGCAGCGCACCCAGCAGCGTCAGCGACTCCGCAGAGGGTACGACGCTTCCCGGCACCCGGCACTCTCCGCAGATGACCCCGCCCGCGCCGACCGAGAAGAACCGGTTCGGACCGGGCATCCCGCACTTCGCGCAGTCGTCGAAGCTGGGCGCGTAGCCGTTCACGGCGAGTGAGCGGAGCAGGAACGCGTCCAGGATGAGATGCGGCTCGTGCTCCCCGGAGGACAGCGTACGCAGCCCTCCGACGAGCAGCAGATACTGCTGCACGGCGGGCTCGCCCTCGTGGTCGGTGAACCGCTCCGCCGTCTCCAGCATCGCCGTCCCGGCGGTGTAGCGGGCGTAGTCGGTGACGATTCCGCCGCCGTACGGGGCGATCGTCTCACTCTGTGTGCACAGCGGCAGCCCGCGGCCGATCAGTTCACCGCCGCGGGCGAAGAACTGCACGTCGACGTGGGAGAACGGTTCGAGGCGCGCGCCGAACTTCGACTTCGTACGGCGCACCCCGCGGGCCACGGCGCGGACGCGGCCGTGGTTGCGGGTGAGCAGGGTGATGATCCGGTCCGCCTCGCCCAGCTTCTGGGTGCGCAGCACGATGCCGTCGTCGCGGAACAGACTCATGCGCCTCATTGTCCCTCAAGGGGACAGGTGGTCGAACCGCCCCGCGTCCGCATCGTCAGGTGCGGTTCAGCACCCGTGTGACGCCCGCGACGACCGCCGTCGTCAGCAGCCAGCCCGCCGCGATCAGCGCGTAGGCGAGCCACTGGACGGGGTCGGACGGCCAGTACCAGGCGTTGCGCTGGCCCAGGCCGCCGATGGGGATCAGCAGGTCGAGGGTGTAGACGAGCGGGCTGAACGGGGCGCCCTCCCCCGGTTTGACCGGCTTCGGCTGGGCGGCGCGGAAGGCCGCCGTGCCGAGCAGAGTGAGGGCGGTGAGCCAGAGTCCGGCGAGCCAGGGGCGGTAGCCGTAGCCGACGGTCGCGTCGAGGAGGCGCCCCCAGGCCCGGCCGAGGGGTCGGAGGGTCGTACGGCGGTGGCGCTGCCCGGCCAGCAGGACGGCGCGGGCGTCGTCGTCGTGGCCGATGGCCTGGTACGTGGCGGCGAGCTGCTGGTACGGCTGGGGGCGGTAGCCGTCGGGGTCGCGGGTGACGAGGTCCAGGCAGCGGGCGGCGGGCAGGTGCGGCTCCAGCGCGCGATAGGTGAGGCCGTCGAGGTGGAGGGCGGGGGCGGACGGGCCGGTCGGGAGGTGCAGCACGTCGAGGCGGCCGTGGCGCAGATCGACGGCGCCCTCGGACCGTGCGGTCCGCAGGTCGAGCTCCCCGGCCTGGAGGTGCCGGGCGTCCACCGCGTACCCGGCGGGGTGCCGGATCGTGGCGCCCCGGAGGCTGACGGCCCGGCCTGCGGTGGCGCTCGTCAGCACGACTGCGCCCTCGGCGTGGAAGCCCTCGCCGCAGTCGATGCGGGAGCCGACCTGGATGCTCTCGGCGCACAGGGCGTCGCCGCCGGGGTGGTGGAGGTACGCGCCCTCCAGCCGCAGCGCCTCCCCCACCCGCGCCTCCCGCAGCCGTATCTCGCCCTCGGCGCGGAACCCCTCCCGGCCGACGATGCCGCTGGCGACCTCCAGCCGCGAGCCGTCGAGGGCCACCCCGCCGGGGTGGGACAGGTGCGCGCCCTGGAGGAGCAGGCTGCCGTCGATACGGGCGTTCGCCAGGTTGACCATGCCCCGGATACGGGCCCGCATCAGGTCCAGGTTGCCCGCGACCGTCGCGGTGTTGATCGCGAGCCCGGGCAGATACGAGCCGCCGAAGCCGGTGACGCGCAGCGTGGCCCCGTACATCTGGGGCGGCTCCTCGAACCAGCACTTCTCCAGCCGCAGCACGCAGCACGCCTCCGCGAAGACCAGCTTCAGCCGCCCCGTCACCCGGGCGCCGACGAGGTGGACGACCGGGGTCTCGCCGGGCCGGGTGTCGGCGCCGCCGAGGAGCAGGGCGCGGATGACCTCCGCCCGTACGGTGCGCTCGGGGCCCCAGCCGGGGCCGTCCGTCTCGGGCTCCTCCGCCGTCGCGGCGTCCCGGACATCGACCTTGGCGCCGGTCGCGAACGCTTCGCGGAGTCGCCGCTCCGGCTCGGTGAGCACCATGAGGCAAGTACGCCTTGACAGTTGGGAATTGTCAAGGCGTACTTGCCTCATGACGCTTCCAGACCTGGACGACCTCATCGCGGAAGTCGACCGGACCTGCGACACCGCACACCGCCCCGGCGGCCAGGAGCAGCCCGACTGGCTCGCCCTGCTGACCGCGGCGGCCGGGGTGTCCGGGCAACTACAGGCGCTGGCCGACGACTTGGTCGAGGACTACGTCGAGCACTGCCGCATGCACGGCTGCTCGTGGACCGACATCGGGACGGCGCTCGGCGTGACCCGGCAGGCGGTACAGCAGCGCTTCCACGCGCCCCACAAGCGCTACGCACCCGAGAACATGACCGACGGCCTGCGCCTGGCGATGACGCACGTGAAGCGGGCCGCGGTGCAGCACCGCAACAACTACATCGGGACCGAGCACCTGCTGTGGGGGCTGACCGCCGAGGAGAACAGCGCCACCCGGCTGCTGTCCTCGGCAGGGGTCTCCCCCGCCGAGGTGCACCGGCGGGTCGGCGCCCGGCTGAGCATGGGCGCGTCACAGGCGGCCGAACGGATCGCCTGGACCCCGTACTCCCGCAAGGCCATGGCCATCGCCGAGGAGCGGGCGGAGGAGGCGGGGTCGGCGCGCATCGACTGCGACCATCTGCTGCTGGGCCTCGCCCGGATCGGCCGCGGGGTGGCCGCGGCGGTGCTCGGCGAGGCGGGCGCCGACACGGCGGCCCTGGGCGCGGACGGGGTGGCGACGCGGGGGCTTCCGGCGTCGGACGCGTAACGGCTTCGGCGGCGCCGTCACCGGTCCGCCGCGGCCGCCGCGGACTCCCGGCTCGCCCCCGGGGATCGTTCCACGGGGCGCTGGAGCTGCCAGACGTCGGCCGGGGGCAGGTTGGCCCAGACCGTGCTGCGGTCGGTGGCGTAGTGGCGCTGGTAATCGGCCAGCACCTCTTCGGCGGCCCGCTGCCGCCGCGCCTGGGCCCGGGAGGCCAGCGCCATCAGGGTGCGGGCCTGGCGGCTGCCCCGGTACGCGAAGTAGGCCAGGACGCCGCCCGGGCGCAGCAGCTCCAGATACCGGCCCATGATCGTTTCCACCTGGTGGGGGGCGAAGTTGGCGAAGGGCAGACCGGAGATGATCGCGTCGTAGCGGCGGCCCGTGTCCAGCTCCTCGACGTACGCGTGGTGCACCCGGGCCTGGCCCGGCTCTCCTGCCAGGCGCGGATGGGTGTGGACGAGCTGACGCAGCCGGTCGGTGAAGCGGGGGTTGGCCTCCACGATGTCCAGGCGGCTGCCCGCCGGGAGCTGGTGGATGAGGGAGCGGGTGACCGAGCCGGTACCGGCACCGGCCTCCAGGACGTCCAGCCGCCGGCCCGCCTGGGAGCGCACCGGTTCGGTCAGCGCGTGGGCGAGCGCCCTGCCGCTGGGGGCGAGGGCCCCGGTGGTGCGGATGTCCCTGGCTGCCTCGAGGAGGAACATCCAGCCCCCGGCAGCGCTCTGCGGAAGGACACGATCGTGCGAGGTGGTGGTGGAGTCGTCCATGGCACGACGCTACAAACCGGCCAGGTTTTGGCCATTGGTTCGACGTGTGACGGTGCCCACCCCCGGCAGCGGGCGTGTCGGCACGGAAGGCCGTCCCAGGGTATCCGGACGGCCGACTTCCGCTCTCTCCGGGGCGAGTTGGCGGGAAAACCCGAGGGGCGCGCACGCGGGCACACCCGGGCACCGCGCCGGTGGTCCTCCTCACACTGCGCCCCGGCCACGACGGTCCATCGACCCACCGTGTCCGCTACCCCACGGTACGCACGGCCGTCCCGGTGCCGAGTGGGATGTCACGGCCCCGTGCCGGCCCGGGCCTCGTCCGGTCACAACCGGTGCCGGGGCGGGACTTGAGGGCGGTGGAGCGGGGCGGGTTGCGCACACTGGATGCCACGGAACCGAGAACGGGGAGGGCGCCATGGCGGCTGGTTGCCGTGACTGTGGGACGTGTACGCGATCGTGGCTGGGGCGGGTGCTGCAGAACGCGGCCGTGGGGCTGATGCACCTGTGCACGATCGGCATCAGCTATCTGATCAAGAGGGGCTTCCGGCGGCACTGTCCGCAGTGCAAGCACCTGCTGTCCCGGCACGCACGCCGGGCGGACGGCTCGTTCCGGGACTAGGGAGCAGTCCGTCAAGCGGCCCGGGTCCGCTCCGCGATCCAGCCCGCCATCGCCCGTACGCCGAGGCCGATGGCGCGCTCGTCCGGGGCGAAGTCGGGGTAGTGCGGATAGGCGGTGGTGACGGGTGATCCGGGGGCGCGGACGCCGAGGAAGGTGTACGTACCGGGGACGCGGTCCAGGTAGAGGGCGAAATCCTCGCCGCTGAACGGCGGGAACGCGGCGTGGAGCTCGACCACCGCGCCCCGGCCGGCCGAGCGGCGCAGATGGCGGGCGAGCCTGCGGCCGTCGGGCTCCGGGCAGACCATGGCGGGGAACGGCTCGGCGGGAAAGCTCACCCCGGCCCCCGCGGAGGACGCCGCCAGCCGGTGGATGTCCGCGCGGACCTCCGGGTACCGCCCCTCCGGCCAGCAGCGGTAGGCCACGTTCACCGTGTCCTGCTCTGCGGTGGCCCGGACGGCCACGAACCGGGCCAGCGGCCCGCCCGGTACCTGGGCGTCGGCGATCAGCCGCCCCAGATCGGCCGGGGTCCGCGGCAGGGCCACCGTCGCCAGCGCGGCGATCTCGGCCGCCAATCGCTTCGCGATCTCGGGCGCGTCCGGCCCCGGGAGCGTCACCACGGCCTTGTCCTGGCCCGGCAGTCCGTAGCCCGGCGTCACCGCGAACCGGCCGACGGGGAACGGACCGCAGTGCAGCGCGTGGATCTCCTCGACGCCGGTGCGGTCCAGCACACCCGCGTCGATCAGCGCGCGGGCCCCGGACAGCGTCTCCTCTGCGGGCTGGAAGAGGAACACCACCCTTCCGCGCAGCCGCCGCCGCAGGCGCGCCAGGACCCGCGCGACACCGAGGGCCACCACGGTGTGGATATCGTGCCCGCAGAGGTGGGCCACCGCCGGGCCGCCCCCGACGATGTCCTTGGGCGGCACCGCGTCCATGTCCGCCCGGTACGCCACGGTCCGGCCCGGACGTACGCCCCGCAGGACACCGACCACGCCGTGGCCGCCCACCCCCGTGGTCACGCTCAGCCCGGCCGCCCGCAGCTCCCGGGCCACCACACCGGCGGTGCGCCGCTCCTGCCCCGGCGCCTCGGGGTGCCGGTGGATGTCCCGCCGCAGCGCGATCAGCCCGCGCTCCAGGCGCGCCGCCTCGGCGTCCACCGCCCCCTGCGCCGCCGGCGGCTGCCAGCCGCCCGCGGCGGCCGCCCGTCCCGCGGTTCCCCACGCCACTCCCGCACCGGTCGCCGCGGCGGCGGTCAGCAGCGTGCGGCGGGCGAGAGGGCGCTCCGGGTGCGGAGTCGCCGTTCTTCCTTCGCGATCGGTCATGACGACACGATCGCCGCACGCGGGCGCCGCGGCCCATCCGGCGAGCCCCCGCTCAGGGGGTGGGGCCAGCCCGCCTCAGGGACGCGTCAGGGGTGGGCCGGGGATCGCCCGGAGGACGCGGAGGTGCGGCTTCGGAAGAGTCGTGCCCGGCCGGAACGACCGGCCGATCATGAACCCCGTGGAGCGTCCCGACGTGAATTCGTCCTTACGCCGCACCTCACGCCGTACCTCGTGGAGAGCCCTCACCACCGCCACCGCGCTGCTGGCGGCCGTAGCGGCCGGGGCCGCCGCCCCGGCCACGGCCACAGCGGCGCCCGCGGCCACCCACCAGGCGCCTGTGCCGCCGCTGGACGGAAAGGCGCTCCAACAGGCCCTGGACGAGTTGCCGAAGCACGAGGTCAGTGGGGCGTTCGCCCGGGTCTCCGGCCGTGCCGGGCAATGGGTGGGGACGTCCGGGGTCGGGGATCTGGCGACCGGGGAGCCCGTGCCGTCGAACGGATCGTTCCGGATCGGCAGCGCCTCCAAGGTGTTCGCCTCGGCCGTGGTGCTCCAGCTGGCCGCCGAGCACCGGCTGAGCGTGGACGACTACGTACAGGACTATCTGCCCGACCTGCTGCCCGACGCGTTCGACAAGGTGACCATCGGCCAGCTGCTGAACCACACCAGCGGGCTTCCGGCGAAGGGCGGCGAGGAGTTCTGGGGCGACGGGACGAGCCGGTGGTTCGTGGACCACCGCTTCGAGAGCTGGTCCGCCGAGCACATCGTCAAGACGCTCGTCGGCGAGAACGACCCGATGTACGCGCCCGGAACCGCCCAGACCTACAACGGGGTCAACACCTTCGTCGCCGGACTGATCGTCGAGAAGGTCACCGGGCGTTCGTTCGCCGAGGAGGTACGGTCCCGGATCACCGGGCCGCTCGGGCTGCGCCACACCTACGTCCCCGAGATCGACGACGCGCGGCTGCCCGGGCCGCACTCCCATGGCTATCTCACGGTCACCGGGCCGGACGGCGGCAGCCGCCGGGCCGATGTCACCGAGCAGGCGGCCTGGCCGTGGGCGGAGGGCGGCATGATCTCCACCGC
Organism: Streptomyces sp. NPDC021115; assembly: GCF_044333065.1. Classification (NCBI taxonomy): domain Bacteria; kingdom Bacillati; phylum Actinomycetota; class Actinomycetes; order Kitasatosporales; family Streptomycetaceae; genus Streptomyces; species Streptomyces sp. NPDC021115. The sequence continues at coordinate 348,801 of NZ_JBIRQF010000006.1, read as the reverse complement.
CGCGGATCTGGACCGCTTCATGACCGCGCTCTTCCGCGGCCGCCTGCTGCCGCCCGCCCAGCAGAAGCTGCTGTTCACCGTCCCGGACGTGCCCAACGTCGAGAACAAGAACTGCGCGCGGAACCCCGACCCGAAGGAGGACAGGGCCTGCTACAGCATGGGGTTGATGCGGGTCAGGCAGGACGGCCGGGAGATCTGGGGCAAGACCGGCTCCCGTCCCGGCTACACCAGCGGCATGTTCGCCACCCGCGACCTCGGCCGCCGCCTGGTCTACTCGGTCAACCCCACGACCCTGGACGGCGCCGAGAGCCCGTACGTCACCCGGCTGGTCCTGGCCGCCTTCCTGCCCAGCGATCAGACGCGGCCTCAGACGCGGTCGAACGGCTCGGCGTAGGCGAACGGCCCCTTGAGGGTGGGCTGGTACGCGGTCAGGGGGCGGACCTGGAAGTAGTCGCCCCAGGCCGGGTCCGGGGCGGAGATGCCGTACGCGGCCGCCGGGCGGAAGCCGAAGCGGCCGTAGTACGCGGGGCTGCCCAGGAGAGCGACCAGGGACTCGCCGAACGCGTCCGCCGCGCCCAGGATCGCGTGCATCAGCGCCAGGCCCACGCCCCGGTGCTGATGGGCGGGGTGGACGCTGAGGGGGCCGAGTCCGAGGGCGAGATCCGGGCCGACGTGGCCGCGGGTGCACACCACATGGCCGATCACCTCACCGCGGTCGCCGGCCGCGACGAACGACAGGGCCGGTAACCAGGCGTCGCAGGTGCGGAGTTCATCGAGGAGGGTGACCTCGACCGGGACCGCGGCCTCCGATTTACCGAACGCCGCCGCCGTGACGTCGCGGATACCGGCGATGTCGGAGCGCGTTTCTCGTCGGATCAGCATCGGCACAGGATGCGTCGCGGATCGAGGCCCGGGCAACCCCATTTGTGCGGTACGGAGCTTCCCAGGGCATCTCAGCGCGCCCGGGCGCGGGCGTCGAGGGCGCGTTCGGCCCGGATGTACGTCACGTCGTGATCGGCGAGGACGGTCGCGGCGACCCCGGGGCGGGCGAGGAGGGCGAGCAGAAGGTGTTCGTCGCCGATGTGCTTGTCGCCGCGGCCGACCGCGATCCGCAGCGACCGTTCGAGCACCGACCTGGCCTCGGGGTCGAAACGGCCGCGGGAGCGGCGGCGGCGCGGGGCGGCGGCCAGGGCGCCGACGCCGTGCTCCGCCTCCACCCGGGAGACGATCGTGTCCACATCGATCCCGAGCCCCGCCAGCGCCTCCGCGTCCGCCGCCGAGATGCCGCCGCGGCGGCGGACCTCGGCCAGGGCGCGTTCGATCGAGGCGCGCCGCGCGGTGGCGCCCAGGGTGGCCAGGACATCGGCGGCGGGGCTGTCCGTACGGGCCCGGTCCGCGCGCTCCGTACGGCCCCGGTCCGCACGGTCCGTACGGTCGGTGCGCTCCGTACGCTCCAGGAGCGCGAGCAGCAGCTCGGGCTCGCCGACCGTGGCGCCGCCCGTCGCGTCCGCCTGCCGGACGGCTCCACGGACGACCTCACGGGCACTGGTGGTGAACCTCTCGAACATCAACGCCTCCCATGCTTCTTGTGAACCGCCTGGCGGCTGACGCCCAGTTCGGCCGCGATCTCCTGCCACGACCAGCCCTTGGCGCGGGCGCTGCGCACCTGTACGGCCTCCAGCTGCTCCAGCAGCCGTCGCAGCGCTGCGACGGCGCGCAGCCCGATGCGGGGGTCCCGGTCACCGGCGCGCTCGGCGAGATCCGTTGCTTCGGTCATGCTGTCAATTTAAGTTGACGCGCACGCAAGCGTCAACCTTGATTGACACCCGTCGCCGTAATTGGTTCGACGCCGCCTCGGCGGCTCCGGCAACCTCTCGTCATGGACCCCCAGCACTGGCCCCTCTACGGGCTCCGCCTCCGCACCCCGCGCCTTGAGCTGCGGCTTCCCGACATCGCCCGCACCGACGAACTGGCCGCGGTCGCCGCGGGCGGGGTGCACGACCCGGCGGAGATGCCGTTCAGCGTGGCCTGGTCCGACGCGGCCCCCGAGGAACGCGGACGCGCGACGTTCCAGCACGTGCTGCGCACGATCGCCGACTGGCGGCCGGAGAACTGGACGCTGAGCCTCGCCGTGCTGCACGAGGGCACGGTGATCGGGCGGCAGGACCTGCTCGCGGCCGACTTCGCGGTGACCCGGGAGGCGAGGACCGGCTCCTGGCTGGGCACCGCCCACCAGGGGCAGGGCTTCGGCACCGAGATGCGGGCCGCGGCGGCGCATCTGGCGTTCGCCGGACTGGGGGCGCGCAGCGTGACGTCCGGCGCGTTCATGGAGAACGGGCGCTCGCTGGGCGTCTCGCGCCGCCTCGGCTACCGCCCCGACGGCCTGGAGACGGTCTCCGTACGGGGCGAGGCCCGGACGCTCCAGCGGCTGCGGCTGGACCGCGCGGCCTGGGAGGAGCGGCGGACCGTCCCCGTCGAGGTGCGGGGTCTTGAGCCGTGCCGGGAGATGTTCGGCGCGGCCGCGGAGCCCGCGCCCGGGACCGCCGAGCGCCCCTGATGCGAGGGCGTAGGGGGCGTTCTACGGTGGTTCGAGGGGGACCGCGAAGACCCGTGGAGGTGGCATCACATGGCGGGCAAGTTCGAGATCTACGAGGACAAGCGCGGCAAGCACCGCTTCCGCCTGAAAGCGGGCAACGGCGAGATCATCGCGGTCGGCGAGTCGTACGACTCCAAGTCCGCGGCCCAGAAAGGCGTCGAGTCGGTCAAGAAGAACGCGCCCACGGCCGAGATCAAGGAGATCCCGACCGACAAGTCGTAGGGCCCGCGGGGCGGGGCCCGGCGCGGTAGCCGCGCCGTACGGCTGACGGCGTCCGTACGGCGCTCGCTACGCTCCCGTCCGTGATCACGCCCCCGATATCCCAGGCCCTCACCGCCGCCCGCGCCCGGCTCCGCCGTGTCCGCGCCGTAGCCGGGCGCGCCTGGTCGCATCCCCGGCTGAGGTGGCCCAAGCGCGTCGTGGCGGCCCTCGTGGGCTGCCTGGTGCTGTCCCTGCTCGCCACCGGGATCGCGCTGCGGCTGAATTACGCGGGCGATCCGGAACCCGGCACCCGCACCCGGGGCCGGGACGCGGTGTGGCTCGGGCACGCCTGGGTGGACGGCCGCAACGGCGACGCCGAACTCGCCACCCTGGCCCGGCGGATACGCGGCACCGGCATCCGCGACCTGTACGTCCACGCGGGCCCGCTGGAGCACGACGGCACCCTGTCCGCGAAGCGCTACCCGCGCGCCGGGTGGCTGCTGAAGGCCGTCCACCGCGAGCTGCCCGGCGTACGGGTACAGGCGTGGCTCGGCGACGTCCTGGCCACCGAGGGCCCGACCGGGCTCCGGCTCACCGACCCGCGCAGCCGCGCCCGGGTGGTGCACTCCGCCCGCCAGGTGCTGGACGCGGGCTTCGACGGCGTCCACTTCGACCTGGAGCCGCTGCACTCCGGCGACCGCGACTACCTCACCCTCCTCGACGATCTGCACGCCCTCACCCGCGCCCGCCGCGCCCCGCTCTCGGTCGCCGCCCACCAGATCGATCCGCTGCCCGCGCTGCACTCGGTGGCGGGCTTCCTCTTCGACCACCCCAAGTGGTGGTCCCAGGCGTTCTTCGGCCAGGTGGCGCGGCGCGTCGATCAGATCGCGGTCATGTCGTACGACACGTCGACGCCGCTGGAGAGCCTGTACGGCGGCTACGTGGCCCAGCAGACCGAACTCGCCCTCGAGGCCACCCCGCCGGGAACGGACCTCCTGATGGGCCTCCCCGGCTACCACACCAACAACTGGGGCCGCCACGCCTGGGCCGAAACCGTCCCCGCCGCCGTCCGGGGCGCCCGCCTCGGCCTCGGCCGCGAGGACCGCCGACGGAAGCGCTTCGGGGTCGCCCTGTACGTGGACTTCGCCGCCACGGCCGCCGACTGGGCGGCGTACCGCAAGGGCTGGGGCGCGCGGGGGAAGGGCTGAACGACGCGGGTCACCCCTTCCAGTACTTCGCCACCGCCTGCGCGCACGCCACCCGATGGTCGAGCACGTCGCCCCGGACCCGGAACCGGCCGCGCACGGACTCGGTCATGGCCACCCGGCCGAAAACCGCACCCTGCCGCTTCCAGGCCGTCCGCAGCGGGGCGCTGAAGTCGGGGGCGTCCATGTCGGACACCGCCAGACCGGCCGCGTACAGAAGAGCCAACGGCAGCAGCACCAGGCACAGCAGCAGCGACGGCACCGTCCCCTCCCGCCCGTGCAGCACCGTCCCATCGGGCAGGTGGATCTCGTACCGGGGCCGCCACCGCTTCTTCCGCGGCGGCAGGCACAGTTCGGCCAGGAGCTCGTGCTCGGGGGTGAGCACGGCGAGGCGGCGATCGCCCTTCCGGACGACTACGGCGAGCGGCGCGGCCCCGGCCGCGTCGGCGGCGATGGTGAAGCGCGGCTTGTGCCCCTCGGGAAGCGGGCGGCCGTCAGGGGCGCCACGGCGCACGTGGAGCGGGTCAGAGCCTCGAGGGCGCAGCGTGTAGCGCTTGGGGCCGGGGGCGCGGGTGAAGGTGAGTGACATGGAGCCCACACGCTACCGGCGGCCGGGCGTTCGGCCGCGTGGGGCCCCGGGCGGCCGCCTCGGGCCGCCGGGAGGAGCTAGAAGGCGGCGCGGGTGGCGGCCAGGAGGCGGGAGGTGTCGTCGGGGCAGATCATGAGGGCGCGGCCGACGGTCTCCAGGACCGCGCGCTCGGCGGGGCGGTAGGGGCCGTCGGCCACCGCGATGCGGGCGCCCTGGAGGAGGATCGCCTCGCGGCCGGTCGGGGCAAGATGGGGGGCCAGGGGCTCCAGGGCCTCGTGCAGCTCGATGGCGAGCGCCGTACCGCACGGGTCGAGGCCGTCGCGCTCACCGGTGGCGGCGCCGGGGAGGCGGCCGGTGTCGGCGGCGAGCGCTTCGATGAGGGCGAGGAGCTGGTCCTCGTCGCAGTCGGCGAATCCGGCGGCCCGCACGGCGCCGACCGCCACCTGACGCACCGCCGTGGCCTCCGTACCGCCCGCGGCGAGGACCGCGAGGGCGACGGTGTGCACGGCGTCGCGCAGCATCGCGGAGAAGCGGATGGTGGTGGGATGGTCCAGGACCTCGGTGCCGAACCGGGCCGCGCAGGCGGCGCATTCGACGACGGGCGCGACCGGACCGCGGGGCAGCAACGGCACGCCGAGCACCACGATGCGGCGACGGCCGGTGCGGCGGCGGTAGTTGCGGTCGCCTCCGCAGTCGGGGCAGAAGAACTCGCCGTCGCCGACCGTCCGCCACAGGGTGCGGACGCCTACCACACACAGGTCCCGGTCACGATGGGCTCGCGCGTGCACCACGTCACACCTCCATAACGCTTCGGCCACGTTGCCGCGTTGACGTGATGCTAGCCACATCCATGATGTGCCGTCAGTACCCCGAACGGAGACAACAGGCCAAACCCGAGGCCCCGCCCGCCTCATATGGCGAACGGGGCCCCTTGTGGGTGACAAAGCGGCAGACGGGATCAGCCGGGTTTCACCGGCGTGCGCGGTTGACCGCCGAGACGACGGCCTTGAGGGAGGCGCGCACGATGTTGGCGTCGACGCCGACGCCCCACAGCACCTTCCCGTCGATCGCGCATTCGATGTACGCGGCGGCCTGGGAGCCCGCGCCCTCGCTCAGGGTGTGCTCGGAGTAGTCCAGCAGCCGTACGTCGACGCCGATGGCGCCCAGTGCGTCGAAGAAGGCGGCCAGCGGGCCGTTGCCGGTGCCGGTCAGCACGGTCTCGGCGCCGTCCACGACGGCCTCGACGGTGAGCGCGTCGGTGCCCTCGCTGGTGGTGGACGTCTGGGCGGTGCGCAGCGCGATCCGGCCCCACTGGTTGTCGTCCGTCGGCAGGTACTCGTCCTGGAACGTCGCCCAGATCTGGGCCGGGGTGACCTCGCCGCCGTCGGCGTCGGTCTTGGCCTGAATCGTCTTGGAGAACTCGATCTGCATGCGGCGCGGCAGATCCAGGTTGTGGTCGTTCCGCAGGACATAGGCGATACCGCCCTTGCCCGACTGGGAGTTGACCCGGATGACGGCCTCGTAGGAGCGGCCGACGTCCTTGGGGTCGATGGGCAGGTACGGGACGGCCCACTCGATGTCGTCGACCGTCTTGCCCTGCTCGGCCGCACCGGCCTCCATCGCCTCGAAGCCCTTCTTGATGGCGTCCTGGTGGGAGCCGGAGAAGGCGGTGTAGACCAGGTCGCCCGCGTAGGGGTGGCGCGGGTGGATCTGCATCTGGTTGCAGTACTCGGCGGTGCGGCGGATCTCGTCGATCTGCGAGAAGTCGATCTGCGGGTCGACGCCCTGGGAGAACAGGTTCATGCCCAGGGTCACCAGGTCGACGTTGCCGGTGCGCTCGCCCTGCCCGAACAGACAGCCCTCGATGCGGTCGGCCCCGGCCATGATCGCCAGCTCGGCGGCGGCGACGGCGGTGCCGCGGTCGTTGTGCGGGTGGACCGACAGGCAGATGTGCTCGCGGCGGGACAGGTTCCGCGACATCCACTCGAACCGGTCCGCGTGGGTGGAGGGCGTCGAGCGCTCGACGGTCGCGGGCAGGTTGAGGATGATCTCGCGGCCCGCCTCGGGCTGCCAGACGTCCATGACGCCCTCGCAGACCTCCAGCGCGAAGTCCAGCTCGGTGTCGGTGAAGATCTCGGGGCTGTACTGGTAGCCGAAGACCGTGTCGTCGCCCAGGATCTTGTCGGCGTACTCGACGACCAGCCGGGTGCCGTCCACCGCGATCTGCTTGACCTGCTCACGGGTGCCGCGGAAGACGACGCGGCGGAAGGTGGGCGCGGTGGCGTTGTACAGGTGCACGGTGGCCTTGTGCGCGCCGCGCAGCGACTCGACGGTGCGCTCGATCAGCTCCTCGCGGGCCTGGGTGAGGACGGAGATCGTCACGTCCTCGGGGATCGCGCCCTCTTCGATGATCGACCGTACGAAGTCGAAGTCGGTCTGGCCGGAGGAGGGGAAGCCGACCTCGATCTCCTTGTATCCCATCCGGACCAGCAGGTCGAACATCTCGCGCTTGCGCACCGGGGACATCGGGTCGATCAGCGCCTGGTTGCCGTCCCGCAGGTCGGTGGACAGCCAGCGCGGCGCGGCGGTGATCCGGTTGTTCGGCCAGGTGCGGTCGGGGATGTCGACGGCCTCGTACGGGCCGTACTTGTGGATCGGCATGCCCGAGGGCTTCTGGGAGACGGTCGCGGCGGTGATGGGGGTGGGACGGCCTACGGCGCGCTGACCGGGATTGTCGGACGTGCTCATGATGCGTGGGCTCCTCTGGTGTCCGCTCGGACGAAGGTCCATGGGGCGGCCGACGGGGCGAAATCACCGCAACACCGAACTCCGCGGGGAGGGGGTCGGCCTACGACTACAGGCCCTCGCCGCGGCAGCTAAGAAGAAGCAGCCCGAAACGCATGATGCCAAGCAGCCTAACCGAGACCCGCGCGACGCGGGATTCCGTATCACTATGCGGACCCGGGCATCTCGCGCGGAGGAATAACCATCAACCACTCGATTTCATCAATCATGACCGCAAGGCGTGACAAGCGGTAGACGCGGTGCGACATTGCCTGGATGGATGTCAACGCGAACTCCCGTGGCCGCGGTGTCTTCTGCACGATCGTGCCGCCGCATGTCCTCGACAAGGTCTCCCAGCACGAGGACTCCGCCCTCGCCGACCCCGCCCGCCGCACCCTGGAGCGGGACGCCCTGGAGCGCACCCGCCGCCGGATCACCACCGTCCGCGGAATCGCCCCCACCCTGGAGGGCGCGCGCTCCGACCGGCCCAAGCGGACGATCTACGACTCCCAGCACCAGGACGCGCTGCCGGGCAAGAAGGTGCGCGGCGAGGGCGACACGGCGACCTCGGACGACTCGGTGACCCGCGCTTACAACGGGCTGGGCGCGACCTTCGAGCTGTTCCTCAAGGTCTACGGCCGCCACTCGATCGACGACGCGAGCCTCCCGCTGAACGCGAGCGTCCACTACAGCCAGGACTACAACAACGCCTTCTGGAACGGCGAGCAGATGGTCTTCGGCGACGGCGACGGCGAGATCTTCCTCGACTTCACCATCCCCATCGACGTCATGGCCCACGAGCTGACCCACGGCGTCACCCAGTACACCGCCAACCTGGACTACTTCGGTCAGTCCGGGGCGCTCAACGAGTCGATGTCCGACGTCTTCGGCTCGCTCGTCAAGCAGCACGCGCTGGGCCAGAGCGCCGACGAGGCGGACTGGCTGATCGGCGCCGGGCTGCTGGCGGAGCGGGTCACCGGGGTGGCCCTGCGCTCGATGAAGGCCCCGGGCACGGCGTACGACGACGATGTCCTCGGCAAGGACCCGCAGCCGGGCACGATGGACGACTACGTGCGCACCTCGCGCGACAACGGCGGCGTCCACATCAACTCCGGCATTCCCAACCACGCCTTCTACCTGGCCGCCACGGCGATCGGCGGGAACGCATGGGAGAAGGCCGGGCGGATCTGGTACGACGTGCTGACCGGCGGCGAGCTGTCCCAGGACGCGCAGTTCGACGACTTCGCCCGGCTCACGGTGGCCGCGGCGCAGTCCCGCTACGGCGAGGGCGACGAGCGGGACGCGGTGCGGCAGGCCTGGGAGGGCGTCGGAATCGCGGTTCCGGACGCGCGCTGAGCCTCACCCTCGGGTACTGATGGACGTATGCGTATCTCCGTGACCCGCTCCGGCGGATTCGCCGGAATCGAGCGCCGGGCCGATCTGGACACCTCCGGTCGGCCCGACGCGACCCATCTGGCCGCGCTGGCCCACCAGGCCGTCGAAACCGGCGCCCCGGCGGCCACGCGCGGCGTCCCGGACGGCTTCCACTACGAGATCACAGTGGACGGCCGCACGGTCCACGCCGCGGACCCCCACCTCAGCGACGCCCAGCGCGAGCTGGTGCGGACGGTGCTGAAGGAGGGCACGTAGCGCGCCCGTCCCTCTCCCTCTGCCGCCCTCGCACCGCTCGGCCCCAGGGGGCCTCCCGGGCTTCGCACGGCTGCGCCGGCCTCCGACCGGCGGTGCGGGCTGAGCTCAGAAGCCCAGCCTGCGCAGCTGCTTGGGGTCCCGCTGCCAGTCCTTGGCGACCTTCACATGAAGGTCGAGAAAGACCGGCGTCCCCAGCAGGGCTTCAATGTGCTTGCGGGACTTGGAGCCGACATCCTTCAGGCGGCGGCCCTTCGGGCCGATGATGATGCCCTTCTGGCTGGGGCGCTCGATGAAGAGGTTGGCGTGGATGTCCAGCAGCGGCTTGTCCGCCGGGCGGTCCTCGCGCGGCAGCATCTCCTCCACGACCACCGCGATGGAGTGCGGCAGCTCGTCCCGTACGCCCTCCAGCGCCGCCTCGCGGATCAGCTCGGCGACCATCACCTGCTCCGGCTCGTCGGTGAGATCGCCCTCGGGGTAGAGGGTCGGGCCCTCGGGGAGGAGCGGGACGAGCAGATCGGCCAGCAGGCCGACCTGCTGGTCGCCCACGGCCGAGACCGGCACGATCTCCGCCCACTCGATGCCCAGATCCTTGCCGAGCCGGTCGATGGCCAGGAGCTGCTGGGCCAGTTGCTCGGATTCGACCAGGTCGGTCTTGGTGACGATCGCGACCTTGGGCGTCTTCTTGATCCCGGCCAGCTCGGCGGCGATGAAGCGGTCGCCGGGGCCCAGCTTCTGGTCGGCGGGCAGGCAGAAGCCGATGACGTCGACCTCGGCCCAAGTGGTCCGTACGACGTCGTTCAGCCGCTCACCGAGCAGGGTGCGCGGCTTGTGCAGACCGGGGGTGTCGACGAGCACCAGCTGTGCGTCGGGGCGGTGCACGATGCCGCGCACGGTGTGCCGGGTGGTCTGCGGGCGGTTGGAGGTGATCGCGACCTTCGTCCCCACCAGCGCGTTGGTCAGGGTCGACTTGCCCGCGTTGGGGCGGCCGACGAAGCAGGCGAAACCCGAGCGGTGCGGGGTCTCCCGCTGCTCGGTCGGGGACGGGGAGGTACCGGCAGTCATGGCCACCATTCTCCCCGATGCCCCGGGCCGCTCCGACCCAGCCGTCCCGGGCCCCGTACCGGACCCCGTTCCGGACGGGCCCGCGGTGCTCAGACGGGCAGGGTTGTGTGCAGGGTGCCGTCGGTGCCCGCCACCAGGATCGGGGTCCCGGCGCCGCCCAGGTCCCGGACGGCCGCGCGGTCCTCGTCGGTGGCGGTCTCGGCGTCGGTCACCAGGGCCGCGGCCTCCAGCGACTTCGCTCCGCTGGCCACCGCCATGGCCACGGCGGTGCGCACCGCGCTGAGCTGGAGCGAGTCGAGGGCGACGGTGCCCGCGACATAGGTGCGGCCCGTCTCGTCGCGGACGGCGGCGCCCTCCGCGACGCCGTTGCGGGCCCGCGCGGAGCGCGCCAGCGTGATGATCTTGCGGTCTTCGGGGTCCAACTGCGCTGCTTCGCTCATACGGATGAGCATAGGACGGCCCACTGACAGGGGCCCGCGCCGGGCCGCGGTGGCAACGGCCCGGCGCGGGCGCAGGGGAACCGCCGGGAATCGCTACGGGAGCAGCGGCACCGGCTGGAACGTCAGCGAGGCCGACGCCGTGGCCGGGCTGAGGCCCGTGGCCCCGGCGAAGGTGGCGGTGTAGGTGCTGGCGGTCAGCACCGACGGCGGGACGGTGACGTTGGTCAGCGTCGCCGTGCCGGAGGCGTTGGTGACCGCACTGCCCAGGGCGATCGGGCCCACCGCGGTGTTGGCCGTGAAGGTGATCGTCTGGCCGGGGACGGGGTTGTTGGCCTGGTTCTTGAGGGTGGCGCTGAGGGTCGGGATGATGAGCTGGCCGTTGAGCCGCAGCCGGATGACGGCCGGGGTGGCGGTCAGGCTCGTGGTCGTCGAGCCGGAGACGGTCTGGGTGAGCGACGCGGTCGACGAGTTGTAGCAGCTGTCACCGCTGTAGGTGGCGGTGACTGTGTGCGAGCCGGTGGTGAGCGCGTTGGTGCTCACGGTCGTCTGCCCGGCCGCGTTGAGCGTTCCGGTCAGGGTCGGACCGCCGCTGATCACAAACGTGACCGTGCCGGTCGGGCTGCCGGTCCCCGGCGCCACCGGGGCCACGGTGGCGGTGAAGGTCACCGTCTGGCCGGGGGCGGAGGGGTTGGGGCTGGAGGTGAGTGAGGTGGTGGTGTTCGTCGTGTTCACCGTGGCCGTACCGGTGGCCGTCGACCCCGCGACGCCCGTGCTGCCCGCGTAGGTGGCGGTGACCGTGTGCGAGCCCACGCCGAGCCCGGTGGTGGTCACACACGCCTGACCGCCGGCGTTGAGCGTCCCGGTCAGGGTGGGGCCGCCGCTGATCGCGAAGGTGACCGTTCCGGTCGGGGTGCAGGTGCCGGGGGACACGACGGTCACTTGGGCGCAGATGGTCACCGACTGGCTGCACACCGACGGGTTGGGCGTGATCGTCAGCGCCATCGAGGAGGTGGCCTGGTTGACGGTGGCCGTCCCGGTGCCCGTCGAGGGCGCGACACCGCCGCCTCCCCCGTAGGTCGCCGTGACGGTGTGGGTGCCGACCGGGATGGCGGTGGTGGAGACGCACGCCTGACCGCTGGCGTTGACCGTGGCCGTGAGGGTCGGGCCGCCGGTGACCACGAAGGTCACCGTGCCGGTCGGGGCGCAGGTCCCGGGCGCCACGGTGGCCACCTGGGCGCACAGCAGGACGGACTGGCCGCAGACCGACGGGGAGGGCGTGACCGTGACGGTGGTGGTGGACGAGGCGGGGTTCACGACCAGCGAGGTCGTGCCCGTCGAGCCCCCGACGCCGGAGTCGCCCGCGTAGGTGGCCGTGATGGTGTGCGTGCCCACTCCGACCGCGCTCGTGGTCACGCACGCCTCACCGGTCGCGTCGAGGGTCGCCGTCAGCGTCGGGCCGCCCGAGATCGCGAAGGTCACATCGCCGGTCGGGACGCAGGTGCTGGGCGGATCCACCGCCACCTGGGCACAGATGGTCACCGTCTGGCCGCATACGGACGGGCTCGGCGTCGCCGTCACCGCGAGCGTGGACGTGCCCTGGTCGACGGTGACCGTACCGGTGCCGCTGGAGCCCGCGACGCCGCCGCCTCCCCCGTAGGTCGCGGTCACGGTGAACGTGCCGACCGGGATGGCGCTGGTGGTCACGCACGCCTGACCGCTCGCGTTGACCGTCGCCGTGAGCGTCGGACCGCCGGCGACCACGAAGGTCACCGTGCCGGTCGGGGCGCAGGTCCCGGGCGGCACGGTCGTCACCTGGGCGCACAGCGTCACCGGCGCACCGCAGGCGCCGGCGCCTGCGCTGGAGACGGTGGTGGTCGAGGTCGCCTGGTTCACCGTCACGCTCGTGGTGCCCGTGGAGCCCGCGATGCCGGAGTCGCCCCCGTAGGTCGCGGTCACGGTCTGGCTGCCGACCGGGATGGCGGTGGTGGTCACGCATGCCTGGCCGGTGGCGTCGAGGGTCGCCGTGAGCGTCGGGCCGCCGGTGATCGCGAACGTCACGTCGCCGATCGGCATGCAGGGACTGGGCGGAGCCACCGTCACCTGGGCGCAGAGGGTGACCGCCTCGCCGCATACGGACGTGCTCGGCACCGCCGTGACCGCGAGCGCGGACGTGGCCTGGTCGACCGTGACCGGTGCGGTGAACGTGGAGCCCGCGACGCCGGTGTCGCCGGAGTAGGTGGCGGTCACCGAGTTGGTGCCCAGCGGCAGTTCGTCGGTCGTCACACATGCCTGGCCGGTCGCGTCGAGCGTCCCGGTGAGCGTCGGGCCCCCGGAGACGGTGAAGGTCACCGTCCCCGTGGGCGTACAGGTCCCCGGCTCGTCCACGGTCACCGTCGCGCACAGCGTCACCGTCTCGCCGCACACGGACGGGTCGGGGGTGGCGGTGAAGGTGGTGGTCGAGGCCGCCTGATTCACCGTCACCGGGACGAGGGCCGAGTTGGACGCGCCGAACCCGGTGTTCCCGCCGTAGAAGGCCACCGCCAGATGGACGCCCACGTCCAGCGCGGCGACCGTGACGGACGCCTGGCCGGTGGCGTCGAGGGGCGCGGTGAGGGCCGGTCCGTCGGCGCTGATGATGAAGGTCACCGTGCCGGTCGGGACTCCCGCGGCGGGCGAGGCGGCCGCCACGTTCGCGGTCAGGGTCACCGATTCGCCGCAGACCGCGGGGTTGGGCGAGGCGGTCAGCGAGGTGGTCGTCGCCCCCTGGTTGACCTGCTGGATGCTGGTGCCCGTCGACGGGTCCAGGTTGGCGTCGCCGTTGTAGGTGGCCGTCACCGTGTGGGAGCCGACGGACAGGGAGCTGTCGGTGAAGGATGCCTGTCCGCCGGCGTCGACCGCAACGGTCACCGGCGTACCGGCGTCCAGGGTGAAGGTGACCGTACCGGTCGGGGTGAACGCGCCCGGCGGCACGGAGGCGACGGTCGCGGTGTAGGTGACGGCCTGGCCGGGGACGGAGGGGTTCGGGGTGGAGGTGACCGTGGTGGTCGAGGAAGCCATGGGTGCGGCCCCTTCCCGGGTTGCGGGATGCGGTATGGGGAGGGGTGGACCGCCCGGGTCTCCGCTTGGAAGTCCGCGGAGACCGTTTTTCCCTGCGTGGGGGTGCCCATACGGCCGACCTGCCTACGTCGGAACGACAAGCCGACCGTCCCCCGCCAGGGGTATGGGCGGCCCACCGGTCGGTATCTGCAAGTAAGCCGTCGCCTACGCCAGATGGGCCAGACCGCAGAGGGCGAATGCATCCGTATGGCGCAGCGCGACCCCGCGCGTCCGTGCGCCTCCCCGCGCGGGCGTGATACGGGGCGCCCCACGGCCCCACCACTTCTCCCGCCCGCGCCCCCGGCGGCCGCCCTACGTCCCTCCGGCGGCCGCCTTACGCGCCCTACGACTCGGCCGCCGCCGTCTCCCGCACCGGCTCCACCAGCACCGTCACGATGCGGTTGCGCCGCCCCGCCGGGGATTCGGCGGTCAGCCGCAGCGCCTTCAGTGCCGGGTCGGTGCCGCCCTCGGGGACGTCGACCTGGACCTTGGCGCCCGCGATCGGCACCCGGCCCAGCGACTTGGCGAGCAGCCCGCCCACCGTCTCGACGTCCTCGTCCTCCAGGGCCGTGCCGTACAGCTCGCCCAGGTCGCCGAGGCCGAGCCGGGCGGTGACCCGGTGGGTGCCGTCGCCGAGGTCCTCGACGGGCGGCAGTTCGCGGTCGTACTCGTCGGTGATCTCGCCGACGATCTCCTCGAGGATGTCCTCGATGGTGACGATCCCGGCCGTGCCGCCGTACTCGTCGATCACCACGGCCACATGGTTGCGCGCCTGCTGCATCTCGCGCAGCAGATCGCCCGCGTTCTTGGTGTCGGGGACGAAGGCGGCGGGCCGCATGGCGGTGGAGACCAGCTCGGACTCGGACTCCCGGTTGATGTGCGTCTTGCGGACCAGGTCCTTCAGATAGACGATCCCGACGATGTCGTCCTCGTTCTCCCCGGTCACCGGGATGCGGGAGAAGCCGGACCGCAGGGCGAGGGTGAGCGCCTGCCGGATGGTCTTGAAGCGCTCGATGGCCACCAGATCGGTGCGCGGCACCATCACCTCGCGCACCAGGGTGTCGCCCAGTTCGAAGACGGAGTGCACCATGCGCCGCTCGTCGTCCTCGATCAGCGACTCCTGCTCGGCGAGGTCGACCAGCGCGCGCAGCTCGGCCTCGGAGGCGAACGGGCCCTTCCGGAAGCCCTTTCCGGGGGTGAGCGCGTTACCGAGGAGGATCAGCAGCGGCGGGATGGGGCCCATGATCCGGGCCAGCGGAAGCAGCACATAGGCGGCGACGGTCGCGGTGTTGAGCGGATGCTGCGCGCCGATGGTGCGCGGCGAGACGCCGACGGCCACGTACGACACCAGGACCATCACGCCGATCGCGACGGTCAGCGCCTTCCATGTCTCCGGGAAGGCGTGCAGACAGCCGTAGGTGACGACGGCGCCCGCCGCCACCTCGCACGCGACGCGCACCAGCAGCGCCACGTTGAGGTAGCGGGTCGGGTCCTCGGCGACCAGCATCAGCTTGGCGCTGCCCCGCCGCCCGTTCCGCACGGCCTCCTCGGCGCGGAACCGGGTGGTGCGGGCGAGGCCCGCCTCGGCGCAGGCCGCCAGCCAGGCGACCACCACCAGCAGGACGGCCGCCGTGAGGAGCTGCCCGTTCATCGGGTGGTGGGGGCCGGGGAGGGCCCGGTCAGGCCGTACTCGGCCCGCCAGCCGTCGATGATCGCCGCCTGGAGGCCGAACATCTCGGCGCGCTCGTCCGGCTCCTCGTGATCGTAGCCGAGGAGGTGGAGGACGCCGTGGACGGTGAGCAGCTGGAGCTCCTCGTCCATGGAGTGCCCGGTCGGCGCCTCCTCCCCCTGCTTCTTGGCCACGTCGGGGCAGAGCACGATGTCCCCGAGGAGGCCCTGCGGGGGCTCCTCGTCATCCTTCGCGGGCGGCCGCAGCTCGTCCATCGGGAAGGACATGACATCGGTCGGCCCCGGCAGGTCCATCCACTGGATGTGCAGCTGCTCCATGGCGTCGCCGTCGACGACGATCAGCGACAGCTCGGAGAGCGGGTGGATACGCATCCGGGCCAGGGCGTAACGGGCGACATCCAGGATCGCGCGCTCGTCGATGTCCGTACCGGATTCGTTGTTGACGTCGATCGCCATGGGGTGGTTCGTCTTTTCTCGGGTTCTCTTCGGGGGACGGTTACTGTCCGTTGCGGCTGTCGTACTGCTCGTACGCGTCGACGATACGGCCGACCAGCTTGTGCCGGACCACGTCCTTGCTGGTGAGCATGGAGAAGTGGACGTCCTCGACGCCGTCCAGGATGTCCCGCACCTGGCGCAGACCGCTCTTGGTCCCGCCCGGGAGGTCGACCTGGGTGATGTCGCCCGTGATCACGATCTTGGAGTCGAAGCCGAGCCGGGTGAGGAACATCTTCATCTGCTCGGGGTTCGTGTTCTGCGCCTCGTCCAGGATGATGAACGCGTCGTTCAGCGTCCGGCCGCGCATGTACGCCAGCGGGGCGACCTCGATCGTGCCCGCGGCCATCAGGCGCGGGATGGAGTCGGGGTCGAGCATGTCGTGCAGCGCGTCGTACAGGGGCCGCAGATACGGGTCGATCTTCTCGTAGAGCGTGCCGGGCAGGAAGCCGAGCCGCTCCCCCGCCTCGACCGCCGGCCGGGTCAGGATGATCCGGTTGACCTGCTTGGACTGGAGGGCCTGAACCGCCTTGGCCATGGCCAGATAGGTCTTGCCCGTACCGGCGGGGCCGATACCGAAGACGACCGTGTGCTTGTCTATCGCGTCGACATAGCGCTTCTGGTTCAGCGTCTTGGGACGGATGGTGCGGCCGCGGTTGGAGAGGATGTTCTGAGTGAGCACCTCGGCGGGCGTCTCGGCCGCCGCCTCACCCTCGCCGTTCTCGGCTGCGCGCAGCATGGAGATGGAGCGCTCCACCGCGTCCTCCGTCATCGGTTGACCGGTGCGGAGCACCAGCATCATCTCATCGAACAGACGCTGGACCAGGGCGACTTCCTCAGGATCCCCGGTCGCGCTGACTTCATTGCCCCGGACATGGATATCGGTCGACGGGAACGCCTTTTCGATCACGCGCAGCAGCGAATCCCCGGACCCCAGGACCATGACCATCGGGTGCTTGGTCGGGACCGTGAACTGCGCGTGCGCCTGCGGAGCTGTGGTTGGTTGCGTCATGGGCTCGGCTCTGTGGCCTGCTCCTACCTCCTGTGCCAAGGGTGGTCGCTGCTCGACAACCTTGAGATACCAGGGTACGACGGGCCACCGACAAGACCCGAGTGCTTTTACTCCATACCCTTCATCACACCGGCTCTCCGGCGCTCCGCCCCTGGTACCGGGCACGGGTGTTCACGCCCGGCGGAAACCGATCGTCGGCACGGCCCGGCGCAGCACGCCGGGTCGGGCGGCGGTGGGCAGCAGCCGGTCGAGGAAGGCGTAGCGGCGCAGCGCGCTCGGGGACTGGTCGTCGTAGGAGCGGGCGTGCTGCCACCAGGCGCCGATCTCGCACCAGCCGGGCGCGGAGAGCGAACCGCCGAACTCCTGGACGGACAGCGCGGCGGTCAGCCCGGCGAACGCGAGCCGGTCGGCGAGCGGCCAGTCGGCCAGGGTGCCGGTGACGAAGCCCGCGACGAACACGTCGCCCGCGCCGGTCGGGTCCAGGGCCTCCACCGCGATCGCGGGCACCTCGGCGGTCTCGCCGGTGCGGCCGTCCACCGCGTACGCCCCCTCCGAGCCCAGGGTGACCACGGCGAGCGGCACCCGCTCGGCGAGCGCCCGGGCCGCGGCCCGCGGGCAGTCGGTGCGGGTGTAGCACATCGCCTCGGCCGCGTTGGGCAGGAACGCCTCGCAGTGCTCCAGGTCGGCGAGGTCCGCCGGGTCCCAGCGGCCGGTGTCGTCCCAGCCGACGTCCGCGAAGACCCGGCTGCCGCGCCGGGCGGCCTCGGCGACCCACTCCTCCCGGCGGCCGGGCACGAGGGACGCGATGGCGGCCCGGGCCGGGGGCGGGCAGCTGGGCGCGGGTTCCTCCGGCGGCGGCGCCTCGTGGCCGTGGCTGACCATCGTGCGCTCCCCCTCGTACGCCATGGAGACGGTCACCGGGGAGTGCCAGCCGGGGATGGTGCGGGACAGCGCCAGATCGATGCCCTCGCCGCGCTCCAGCGCGTCCCGGCAGTAGTCGCCGTAGTGGTCGTCGCCGAAGGCGGCGGCGAGCGAGGTGCGCAGCCCCAGCCGGGCCAGCGCGGTGGCCATGTTGGCGACGCCGCCGGGGCTGGAACCCATGCCGCGCGCCCAGGACTCGGTGCCGCGGACGGGCGCGGAGTCCAGTCCGGTGAAGATGATGTCGAGGAAGACGGTGCCCGTGAGATAGACGTCACAGACCGGGTCACCGGGGCCGCGGACGGCCGCCAGCGGATCGAGCAGGGGGCGGCAGGGCGAAGGCTGGTCACCGTCGTGTGTCGTCACCGTGTGCTCCCAGGTCGGACCGTTCTGTTCTGTCGCTGCCGTTCTGTTCTGTCGCCGCTCTGTTGCCCTGTTGCTCTGCTGCTCTCGCGGGGGCGGATGCGGCCAGTGTGCACGATGGCACCCGCCCCGCGGCGGGAACGGAGTCGCTACCGCCGCTTCGGCACGGCCACGCTCACCAGGTCCTGGGCGACGGTCAGCTCCCCGTCGAAGCCCGCCGCCCGCGCCTGGCGCTCGAACTCGGCCGGGTCGCCGTACCGCTGCGAGAAGTGCGTCAGCACCAGGTGGCGTACGCCCGCCCCGGCCGCGACCCGGGCGGCCTGCCCGGCCGTCAGATGGCCGTGCTCGGTGGCCAGTGCCTCGTCCTCGTCAAGGAACGTCGACTCGATCACCAGCAGGTCGCAGCCCTCCGCCAGCCGCTCCGCCCCCTCGCACAGCCGGGTGTCCATGACGAACGCGAACCGCTGACCGCGCCGGGCCTCGCTGACCTCCTCCAGCGTGATCGTGCGCCCGTCCCGCTCGATCGCGCCCTCCCGCTGGAGACGGCCGATCTCGGGGCCGCGCACCCCGAGCGCGGCGAGCCGATCCGGCAGTATCCGGCGGCCGTCGGGCTCGACGAGGCGGTAGCCGTACGACTCGACGGGGTGCGAGAGCCGGACCGCCTCCAGGGTGTACGCGGGGGTACGGGCGATCACCTCGGCGTCACCGCTGACGGGCCGCTCGGTCAGCGTGACCGTCTCGCGGTAGGCGGTGGCGTACCGCAGCCGGTCGAAGAAGCGCTGTCCGCTCGCCGGGTAGTGCGCGGTCACCTGGTGCGGCACCCGGTCGAGGTTGATCCGCTGGATGACCCCGGCCAGACCCAGCGAGTGGTCCCCATGGAAGTGGGTGACGCAGATCCGGTTGATGTCATGGGCGGCGACCCCGGCCCGCAGCATCTGCCGCTGCGTTCCCTCGCCGGGGTCGAACAGCACGCCCTCGCCGTCCCAGCGCAGCAGATAGCCGTTGTGGTTGCGGCGCCGGGTGGGCACCTGGCTGGCGGTGCCGAGGACGACCAGTTCGCGTGCGGACAACGGGACTACCCGGGGGGCCAGTTGAGGCCACGGCCGCCGAGCACGTGGGCGTGCGCGTGGAAGACGGTCTGACCGGCGCCCGAGCCCGTGTTGAACACCACGCGGAAGCCCGTGCCGTCGATCTTCTCGTCGGCGGCGACCGCGCTCGTCTCGCACAGCACGTCCGCGGCGATCTGCGGCTCGGCGGCCGCCAGGGACGCGGCGTCCGGATAGTGCACCTTGGGGATCACCAGGACATGCGTCGGGGCCTGGGGGTTGATGTCGCGGAAGGCGACGGTGGTGTCCGTCTCGCGGACGACGGTCGCCGGTACCTCTCCCGAGACAATCTTGCAGAACAGGCAGTCGGCCTGCGGTTCTCCCGCCACCGGTGGCTCCTCACGGATCGTCGACTGGATCGCTTCTCGAACAACGGCACTTCTGGATCATCAACGCTTACCGACGGGATGCTACCGGGCCTCCCTCAGGGCGGCCCGCTCGAACCAGATGGTGATCAAGGGCGGCACCCAGCCCGCGTGCGTGATCACCTGGAGGAACACCCGGTCCGTCCACGGAACGGTCACGATCAGCACCGCGCACAGCGTGGACCACACCGCCTCGTACAGCGAGACCTTCACCCAGAACTCCCGCCGCACCAGCGACCAGACGCCCAACTTGGCACCCTGCGGCAGCTTGCGGTACGCGCGCCAGGCGCCCAGGGCCCAGACGACGCCCATCAGGAGGAGCGCGTACAGCCTCGTGCCGAGGGGCGCGGGCAGCCCGGTCGGATCGTCCCCGGTGGGGAAGACCCGGGCGGTCAGCACGGCGATCAGCAGGCACAGCAGGGCGAGCCAGCGGGTGCCGCGCACCATCCTGAACAGCGTGCCCTCAAGCCCCTTGCGCAGCCCCTGGTCGCTCGGAGCGGCGGCCAGCGCCTGCGCGTAGCCCTCGGCGACCTCCGGAAGCTTGGCCTCCTTCGAGGCCGCCTTGCGGGTGGCCAGCTCGTGCAGCGCCCAGGCGCTGGAGGGGTCGAGGCGCAGCACCTCGCGCACGGCCTGTTCGCACACGTCGTGCCGCCCGAGGGCAAGGGCCGCCTTCCACAGTGCGCGGTGGGTCGCGGTCTCCTCCGGGCCGAGCCGCACGGCGGTCACCGCCGCCTCGTACGACTGGGGCCAGCGGTCGGCCGGATAGGTCAGCGCCTCGGAGAGCGCCACATGGCCCATCCAGTGGTCCGGGGCGATGCGGACGGCCTCACGGGCGGCGGCGGCCGATTCGTCCGAGCGGCCGAGGCGCCGCAGGGCGAACGAACGGAAGCGGTGCGCGCTGAAGTCCTCCGGGGCGCGGCGCAGCGCCTCATCGGACGCGTGCAGCGCGTCCTCGAAGTCCCTGGTGCTGTTGTGGCACACGGCCATCCGCAGCCAGGCCAGGACGTCGTCAGGATCGCTCGCCAGCCTGCGGGCCAGCAGCTCCTTCGCCTGGTCGAACCGTTCGAGTTCGATCAGCGCGGCCGCCTGGGCCGTCAGCGGGTGCTCGGTGCCCGTCTCGCTCATGCGCTTTCCCCGTTTCCGTGCCCGTCCGCGCCCCCGTTCGGGGCGTTCACAGCATCCGCTTGCGCTTGAGGTAGGCCAGCAGATCGTCGTAGGTGCCGCCCTCGTTGGCGAACTGGGCCACATTGCGCGCGGTGTCGAACCACGGGCGGGTCGAGGGCCGCGCCTGCCCCAGCGCGGCCAGCAGATCGTCCTGGCCGATCATGCGGGCCTGTCCGGTCCGTACGGAGTCCATCAGCGCGCGCTCGGCGGCCGTCTCGCACAGGTACTTGAGGTCCGCGCCGGAGAATCCATCGGTCCGCTTGGCCAGTTTGCGCACGTCGACGCCGGCGATCGGGCGGTCCGCCAGGTGGTGCCTGAGGATCGCCTCGCGCGCCGGCTGGTCGGGCGGCAGCACCAGCAGGGTGCGGTCGAGGCGGCCGGGGCGGCGCAGCGCGCCGTCCACGTCCCAGGGGTGGTTGGTGGCGGCGAGCACGAACAGCCCCTCGTTGGCCTCCGCGTCGACCCCGTCCAGCTCGGCCAGCAGCTGATTGACGGTGGTGCGCAGCCCGCTGTGGCGCAGCTGGCTGCGCTTGGCCCCCAGGGCGTCCAGCTCGTCCAGGAAGAGCACACAGGGGGCGCTGCGGCGGGCGGTCTGGAACAGCTCGCGCATGTTCCGCTCGGAGTTCCCGATCCACATGTCGAGGACGTCGCTGATGCTCACCGACATGAAGTGGGCGCCCAGCTCCCCGGCCACGGCCCGCGCGATGTACGTCTTGCCGCAGCCGGGCGGCCCGTACATCAGCAGCCCGCCGCGCAGGCTCTTGCCGTACAGCTTGCGCAGCTCGGGGTTGCGCATGGGGGCGAGGAACGCGGCTTCGAGGCGTTCCTTGACCTCGTCCATGCCGCCGATGTCGGCCAGCCGCAGCCCGGTGCGCTCCACCTCCCACGCCGAGGTCTCACCGGGGTCGTCGGAGCCGTCGGCCGTCAGCGGCTTGTGCGGCTCCGAGGGCGCGTCGCGGTCGTCCGGGCTCTCGACGAAGCGGGGCGGTACGACGTCCGCCAACTCGCCCTCGGCCCGCCGCCAGTCGTACGAACCGCCGCGCGCCACGCGCGGGTCCGCCGGGGGCGCGGTGGGCGGCGCGGGCGGAGTCGCGGTGGGCGCCGCGGGCGGAGTCGCGGTGGGCGCCGCGGGCGGGGCCGGGGCCGTGACGGCGCGGGCCATCAGGGCCTGCGCCTCGGCGTTCCCGGGATCGCGCTGAAGGGCGGCCGCGACCTGGGATATCGCGTCCTGTCCGTACCCGCCCTCCAGCAACAGCCCGGCCAGGTGCAGCCGGAGGGGTACATCGTCCGGGGCGGCGGCGACGGCCGCGCGCAGGCTCTGGATCAGCGGTGACTCGTCCGGCATGGGCCACAGCTTATGCGGCCCCTATTTCCCGGGTGCGGTGGTCCTCTCGTCCCACGGGTGGGTGGGGCTGGCCTTGGTGGGCTTGTCCCAGGGGTGGGTGCGGGTCGGCGCCGGGCTTCCGGTGTCGTCGCCGCCGCCGTCGCATTCGCCGATGACGTCGGCCCGGAAGACCTTGGCCCCCGCGATGGTGCCGGTCAGATCGCCGCGCACGCAGTGGTTCTCCCGCACATAGGTGACCCTGCCGGTGATGCCGATGGCCTTGTCGTCCTCGGTCCTGCCGCGGCACTTCACGGAGGCGTCCGTCGTGCCCGCGTCCCCGGCCGTCGAGGCCGAGGCTCCGGCCGTGGGGCCGCGCTTCAGATCCGCGTTGCAGGTCAGCCAGCGCACCCCGACGCCGCCCCGCTCCAGGGCGGAGGTGCCGACCTTGTCCGTGGTGATCGAGACGGCGATCGCGGTGATCCCGCCGTCCCTGGGCTCACACCCCGTCACCGCGACGGCCGCGGCGACCGCGGCCACGGCCGCCAGCAGCGGCCGTCCGCGCCGTACATGATGGCTCAATACCCCCATAGAGGACAGGTTCCCATCACGCCCGGCGAACCGGAAGACCATCGTCGGCCACCCGCGGGTTCCCTCAACTCCAGCGGCCGGTGCGGCCCAGGAGGAGCGCGGCGGCGGCCGTTCCGGCCGTGGACGTGCGCAGGACGCTCGGGCCCAGCCGGTACGGGCGTGCGCCCGCCGCGGCGAAGGC
Source organism: Streptomyces sp. NPDC021115 (assembly GCF_044333065.1). Classification (NCBI taxonomy): domain Bacteria; kingdom Bacillati; phylum Actinomycetota; class Actinomycetes; order Kitasatosporales; family Streptomycetaceae; genus Streptomyces; species Streptomyces sp. NPDC021115. The sequence goes on along the minus strand of NZ_JBIRQF010000006.1, from coordinate 325,976 downwards.
CGTCAACTCGTCCGGCGATACGCCCCCTTCGGGGCCCACGACGAGCACGATATGGCCCCCGTGGGGCAGTTCAGCCGTCGCCAGCGGGTCGCTGCCCTCCTCGTGGAGCACGGCCGCGAGGTCGGCATCGGCGAGAAGTCGAGCAACCTCCTTGGTCGTCATCGCGTCCGCGACGTCGGGGAAGGTCAGCCGACGGGACTGCTTGCCCGCCTCGCGCGCGGTCGACCGCCACTTGCCGAGCGCCTTCTGCCCGCGCTCGCCCTTCCACTGCGTGATGCAGCGGGCCGCCGTCCACGGCACGATCGCGTCGACGCCCGTCTCGGTCATCGTCTCCACGGCCACCTCGCCGCGGTCGCCCTTGGGCAGCGCCTGGACGACGGTGATCCGCGGGCTCGGCGCCGCCTCATGGCGCACGGCGTCGACCTCGACCAGCAGCCGGTCCTTGCCCTCGACGGCCGCCACGGTGCCCGATACGCCCGTACCGGCGCCGTCCGTGAGGACCACCGCCTCGCCGGCCCGCAGCCGCTTCACCGACACCGCGTGCCGCCCCTCGGGGCCCTCCAGCCCGATACGGGCCCCCACGGCCGCTCCCGCGAGGGAGTCGGCCACGAACACCGGAGCGGTCACGACACCACGCCGCGCGGCGCCTGGAGCCCGTACACGGCGCCCGTCGGGTCCAGCTCCATGGCCAGGGTCTCCACCAGCTGCGCGGCGGGCAGTTCGCGCGCCATCCGGTGCCCCTGGCCCGCCCACAGCGCCATGGCCTGCGGGTCGCCCTCCTTGGCCGCCGCCTTGCGCAGCCCGGAGGTGAGGTGGTGCAGCTGGGGGTAGGCGGCCGGGGCGTACGGGCCGTGGTCGCGGATGAACCGGTTGACCAGGCCGCGCGCCGGGCGGCCGGAGAACGCCCGGGTCAGCTCGGTCCGGCCGAACAGCGGATCGGTCATGGCCGCCTTGTGCAGGGCGTTCGCCCCCGACTCGGGGCACACCAGGAACGCGGTGCCCAGCTGCCCCGCGGACGCGCCAGCGGCCAGCACGGCGGCGATCTGCGAGCCGCGCATCAGCCCGCCCGCCGCGATGATCGGGACCTGCACGCTCTCGCGCACCAGCGCGACCAGCGACAGCAGCCCGAACACGGCGCCGGGGGCGTCGTCGGCCGGGTCGTTGCGGAAGCCGCCCTGGTGGCCGCCGGCCTCCACGCCCTGCACGCAGACGGCGTCGGCGCCCGCCCACTGGGCGGTCTCCGCCTCCACCGGCGAGGTCACGGTGACGACGGTCCGGGTGCCCACCCGGGCGAACGCGTCCAGCACGGCGCGGGTGGGGCAGCCGAAGGTGAACGAGACCACCGGGACCGGGTCGTTCAGCAGGATCGCCAGCTTGGCGTCGTACGCGTCGTCGGAGCCGGACTCGGGGTCCCCGAGCGCGGTCTGGTAGCGGACCGCCTCGCCCGCGACGCGGTCGGCGTAGATCGCGACGGCTGCCGGGTCGCTGGGCGCCTGCGGCATGAACAGATTGACGCCGAAGGGGCGGCCGGTCAGCCCCCGCAGCTGCTTGATCTCCTCGTACATCGCCTCCGGCGTCTTGTAACCGGCGGCGAGGAAGCCGAGGCCCCCGGCCTCGGAGACGGCGGCGGCGAGCTGCGGGCAGGAGGCCCCGCCCGCCATCGGAGCCTGCACGATCGGGTACCGGGCGAGATCGGTCAGCGCGGAGGACATGGCCACATGGTGCCATGCCCTCCACGGCGCTCCGTCACCGGATCAGCGTCCGTCGAACGCGTTCACCGGCGGCGCCCAGCGCCCGTTGAACGCGTCCTTCACGGGCGCCTACCGTCCGTTGAACGCGTCCTTCAGGCGCGAGAACAGCCCCTGCTGCCCCGGCTTGCTCCATCCCCCGGGGGCGCTGCGGACAATAGCGGCTCCGCCGCGGGCCGGACCCCCGGCCCGGCGCCTACCGTCCGTTGAACGCGTCCTTCAGGCGCGAGAACAGCCCCTGCTGCCCCGGCTTGAATTCCCCGGTCGGGCGCTCCTCGCCGCGCAGCTTGGACAGCCGCCGCAGCAGCTCCTCCTGCTCCGGGTCGAGTTTGGTCGGGGTCGTCACCTCGACGTGCACGATCAGATCGCCGCGGCCGCCGCCGCGCAGATGGGTGACGCCGCGCTGGTGCAGCGGGACCGACTGGCCGGACTGGGTGCCGGGCCGGATGTCGATCTCCTCCAGGCCATCCAGCGTCTCCAGCGGCACCTTGGTGCCGAGCGCCGCCGCGGTCATCGGGATCGTCACCGTGCAGTGCATGTCGTCGCCGCGCCGCTGGAAGACCGGGTGCGGCACCTCGTGGATCTCCACGTACAGGTCGCCCGCCGGGCCGCCGCCCGGGCCGACCTCGCCCTCGCCCGCGAGCTGGATGCGGGTGCCGTTGTCCACACCGGCCGGGATCTTCACGGTCAGCGTGCGCCGCGAGCGGATCCGCCCGTCGCCCGCGCACTCCGGGCACGGGGTCGGCACCACGGTGCCGAAGCCCTGGCACTGCGGGCACGGCCGCGAGGTCATGACCTGGCCGAGGAAGGACCGAGTCACCTGCGAGACCTCACCGCGGCCGCGGCACATGTCACATGTCTGCGCCGAGGTGCCAGGCGCCGCGCCCTCACCGCTGCACGTGGTGCACACCACCGCGGTGTCGACCTGGATGTCCTTGGTGGTGCCGAACGCGGCCTCGTTCAGCTCCACGTCGAGGCGGATCATGGCGTCCTGGCCGCGCCGGGTCCTGGACCGCGGGCCGCGCTGCGAGGCGGTGCCGAAGAACGCGTCCATGATGTCGGAGAAGTTGCCGAAGCCCGCGCCGAAGCCACCGGCGCCGCCGCCGGCGGCCGAGCCCGACGGGTCCCCGCCCAGGTCGTAGACCTGCTTCTTCTGCGGGTCCGACAGCACCTCGTAGGCGGCGTTGATCTCCTTGAACCGCTCCTGGGTCTTCGGATCCGGGTTCACGTCCGGGTGCAGCTCGCGTGCCAGCCGGCGGAATGCCTTCTTGATCTCGTCCTGCGAGGCATCGCGCTGCACGCCCAGGACTGCGTAGTAGTCCGTCGCCACTTACGACTCCGCCAGGATCTGTCCGACGTAACGTGCCACTGCGCGTACCGCTCCCATCGTTCCGGGGTAGTCCATGCGGGTCGGTCCGACCACGCCGAGTTTGGCGACGGCTTCGTCGCCCGAACCGTAGCCGACCGCGACGACCGAGGTGGAATTCAGGCCCTCGTGAGCATTCTCATGCCCGATACGCACGGTCATACCCGAGTCTTTGGCCTCGCCGAGCAGCTTGAGGAGGACGACCTGCTCCTCAAGTGCCTCCAGAACGGGCCGGATCATCAGGGGAAAATCATGCCCGAAACGCGTGAGGTTCGCGGTGCCGCCGATCATCAGCCGCTCTTCGGTCTCCTCGACGAGCGTTTCGAGCAGGGTCGCCAACACGGTGGAGACCGTCCCCCGGTCCTCCTGTTCGAAGGACTCCGGAAGATCCTGCACCAATTGCGGCACATCCGCGAACCGCCGCCCCACGACCCGGCTGTTGAGCCGGGCCCGCAGATCCGCCAGCGAGTCGTCGCTGATCGGAGCCGGGCAGTCCACCATGCGCTGCTCGACCCGCCCGGTGTCGGTGATCAGCACCAGCATCACCCGGGCCGTGGCCAGCGGCAGCAGCTCCACATGTCGCACCGTCGAACGCGTCAGCGACGGATACTGCACCACCGCGACCTGCCGGGTCAGCTGCGCCAGCAGCCGGACGGTGCGCCCCACCACGTCGTCGAGGTCGACGGCGCTGTCCAGGAAGTTCTGAATGGCCCGCCGCTCCGGGGCGGACAGCGGCTTCACTCCGGCCAGCCGGTCCACGAAGAGCCGGTAGCCCTTGTCCGTGGGAATGCGCCCGGCGCTGGTGTGCGGCTGGGCGATGAAGCCCTCGTCCTCCAGCGCGGCCATGTCGTTGCGCACCGTGGCCGGGGAGACGCCCAGCTGGTGCCGCTCGGTGAGGGCCTTGGAGCCGACCGGCTCCTCGGTGCCCACGTAGTCCTGGACAATGGCACGCAGCACTTCGAGTCTGCGTTCGCTGAGCACCCCGCGCACCTCCAGTCCAGCCGTGTCATCAGGTCGTCCCTCTGGCACTCAACGGTCACGAGTGCCAGAACCCCTCAGCCAGTGTACGGCGGGGTGCGGTGGCCACGGCAAGAGCCGCCCCCCGCCGGTGCCCCGGCCACACGTCACGCTATCGCTGTTGGAGCTAGCGTCTCGGTATGAAGACGTGTTGGGAAGAGGCCGGGTGGGAAGAGCTCGCGCCCGATGTCGCCCGGCGGCGGCTGCCGGACTGGGACTGCACGGTCGGCGTGATCGTCGGCCGGAAGGACGTCCTCGTGGTGGACACCGGCTCGACGCTGCGCGAGGGCGCGGCGCTGCGGGCCGAGATCACCCGGCTGACCGGCCGCAGGCCGACCAGGATCGCGCTCACCCATCCGCACTTCGACCATGTCCTCGGCACGGCCGCCTTCGCGGGCTGCGAGGTGTACGGGGCCACCGGTCTGGACGGTCCGCTGCGCCGCGACCGGGAGGCGCTGCGCGAGGACGCGGTACGGCACGGAGTGGCCCCCGGTGCCGCCACCGAGGCCGCCGATCACCTCGTACCGCCCCATCACGCGGTCTCCGGGGAGATCACCGTGGACCTGGGCTGCCGGTCCGTGCTGCTGGCGAACGTGGGTCCCGGGCACACCGCCCACGACCTGGCCGTCCTGGTCCCTGGGCGGCCGGAGGTGGTCTTCTGCGGCGATCTGGTGGAGGAGTCGGGCCCGCCCCAGGCCGGGCCCGACGCGATCCCCGACCACTGGCCCGCCGCGCTCGACCGGCTGCTCGCCCTCGGCGGCGAGGACGCGCGGTACGTCCCCGGCCACGGGTCGGTCGTGGACGCGGCCTTCGTACGTGACCAACGCGACGAACTGGCCGCGCGCTTCGGCGTGTCCCGCTCGGCCCGCTCCCGCTGAGCCCTCTCCCGCCGCGCTATGGTCATCCGGATGCGCAGCCGACAGTACGACTCGGATCTGACCCCGCCCTGGAAGCGGCAGCAGCCCGCGCCCGAGGTCGCCGCCGAACCGGACCTCGTGGTCGAGGAGGTCACCACCGGGTTCTGCGGTGCCGTGATCCGCTGCGAGAAGACCGCGCAGGGGCCGACGGTCACCCTGGAGGACCGCTTCGGCAAGCACCGCGTCTTCCCCATGGAGCCGCGCGGCTTCCTCCTGGAGGGCCGCGTCGTCACCCTCGTACGTCCGCGCGCGACGGCCCCCGGCGCGCCGCGGCGCACCGCGTCCGGTTCGATCGCCGTCCCGGGCACCCGCGCGCGGGTCGCCCGCGCCGGGCGCATCTATGTGGAGGGCCGCCACGACGCGGAGCTGGTGGAGCGGGTCTGGGGCGACGATCTGCGCATCGAGGGCGTCGTCGTGGAGTACCTGGCGGGCGTCGACGACCTGCCCGCCATCGTGCGCGACTTCTCCCCCGGCCCGGACGCCCGGCTCGGCGTCCTGGTGGACCACCTGGTGGCCGGGTCCAAGGAGTCCCGTATCGCCGAGCAGATCACCGACGAGCACGTGCTGGTCGTCGGGCACCCCTTCATCGACGTGTGGGAGGCCGTGAAGCCGTCCTCACTGGGCGTTCCCGCCTGGCCGACGGTGCCACGCGGCCAGGACTGGAAGACGGGCGTCTGCCGGGCGCTGGGCTGGCCTGAGAACACGGGCGCGGCATGGCAGCGGATCCTGTCCGCGGTCCACTCCTACAGGGACCTGCGGCCGGAGCTGCTGGGCAGGGTCGAGGAACTGATCGATTTCGTCACGGCTCCCGAGGCCGGTTAGTCGACCACGTCCCGCACCACGGCGTCGGCCAGCAGACGGCCCCTGAGGGTGAGCACGGCCCGGCCCTGCCGGTAGGGCTCCGGCTCCAGCAGGCCGTCCTCCAGCGCCCGCGCCGCGGCCGCCGCGCCTGCCGGGCGCAGCAGCTCCAGCGGGCACCCCTCGGCCAGCCGCAGCTCCAGCAGGATCCGCTCCACGCGGCGCTCCTCGTCGGACAGCAGCTCCCGCCCCGCCCCCGGTGAGCGGCCCTCGCCGAGCGCCTGCGCGTACGCCCCGGGGTGCTTGACGTTCCACCAGCGCACCCCGCCGACGTGGCTGTGCGCGCCGGGGCCCGCGCCCCACCAGTCGGCGCCGCGCCAGTACAGCTCGTTGTGGCGGCACCGGCCCTCGGGCGAGGTGGCCCAGTTGGAGACCTCGTACCAGGAGAAGCCCGCCGCCGACAGCGTCTCCTCGGCGATCAGATACCGGTCCGCGTGCGCGTCGTCGTCGGTCATCGGCACCTCGCCGCGCCGGATGCGGCGCGCCAGCTGGGTGCCCTCCTCGACGATCAGCGCGTACGCCGAGATGTGGTCCGGGCCCGCCCCGAGCGCCGCCTCCAGGGAGGCCCGCCAGTCGTCGTCGCTCTCGCCGGGGGTTCCGTAGATCAGGTCCAGGTTCACATGATCGAACCCGGCCGCGCGCGCCTCCGCGACGCACCGCTCGGGGCGCCCCGGGGTGTGGGTGCGGTCCAGCACCTTCAGCACGTGCTGCCGGGCGCTCTGCATCCCGAACGACACCCGGTTGAACCCGGCCTCCCGCAGCGCCTCCAGATACCGCGGATCGACCGACTCCGGATTGGCCTCGGTGGTGATCTCGGCCCCGTCAGCGAGCCCGAACTCGTCCCGGACGGCCCCGAGCATCCGCCCGAGGTCCGCAGCCGCGAGCAGCGTCGGCGTCCCGCCGCCGACGAACACGGTCTCGACCGGCCGCGGGTCGTCCCCCAGCACCTTCCGCGCGAGCCGCACCTCCTCCGCGACCTGCTCGGCGTAGTTGTCCCGGGAGGCGAGCACCCCGCCGGAACCGCGCAGCTCGGCGGCGGTGTACGTGTTGAAGTCGCAGTACCCGCAGCGGGTGGCGCAGTAGGGCACGTGCAGATAGAACCCCAACGGCCGCCCCGCCGTCCCGGCCAGCGCGCCGGGGGGCAGCGCGCCGTCCTGGGGCATGGGCTCGCCGTCAGGCAGTACGGAAGGCATGGCCCCATTGTCCGCCATGCCGCCCCCGCCCCCGTCCCCCGGCCCGGGGCGGATGCCGGGCCCGGGGGGCGGAGCTGATCAGGGGGCGTGCTCTAGAGGGCTCTGAGCACCAGCATCGCCAGGTCGTCGTCCGGTGGCTCCATCGCGAACTCGTCCACCGCGCGGCGCACGCGTTCCGCGACTTCTTGGGCGCTCAGGCCCGCGCAGCCCGCGAGAACCGCCGCCAGGCCGTCCTCGTCGTCGAACTGGCGGGTGCCGGAGCGGTGCTCCGTGACGCCGTCGGTCACGCACAGCAGGGTCTCGCCGGGCGCGAGATCGAACGTTTCACTCTCGTACGCGGCGTCCTCCACCACGCCGAGGAGTATCTGCGGGGCGGCGACCGTGCGTACCGTGCCGTCGGGCTGGAGGACCAGCGGCAGGGGGTGGCCCGCGCTGGCCAGGGTGCAGCGCACGCCGCCCTCGGCGCCCGGGCCGAGCGGCACCAGCTCGCCGTACAGGAGCGAGAGGAACCGCGCCGGGCCGCCGCCTGGTGGGAGGCCCGCGCCGCCGGGGTCGACGCCGACGCCCGCCGCCTCGACGGCCTCGACCGCCTCGCCCACGGTCTCCTCGCCCAGCAGCTGGTTGAGGCGGTCGAGGACCTCCCCCACGTCGTAGCCCTCGCGGCCCAGCAGCCGCAGCCAGGGGCGCACCAGGCCGGTCACCACGGCCGCTTCGGGGCCGTTTCCGCAGACGTCGCCGAGCACGAAGCACCAGCGGCCGTCGCCGGCCGGGAAGACGTCGTAGAAGTCGCCTCCGGCCGAGATGTCGCCGGTCGGCTCGTACACGACGGCCGACTCGACGCCGGGGATCCGGGCGATCCCGGACGGCAGCAGCCCGCGCTGGAGCACCGAGCTGATGGTGGCCTGGCGGGTGTAGCGCCGGGCGGAGGCGAGGGCGAGCGCGACGCGGCGCGCGAAGTCCTCGACCAGGCCGACGACTTCGTCCGGCATGCGGACCAGACCGGCCCGCCCCAGCAGCAGCGTGCCCAGCGCGCGGCCGCCCGCGATCAGGCGGCAGGCGAGGGCCGCGCCGCCGGGCCCGTACGCCGCGGGGTCGGACGGCCACGGCCAGTCCACGGCGCCGCCGCGCGCGGTGGCGGGCAGCTGGGGCGGCTCCTTCTCCAGCACCTGCCGCAGCCCCTCCATGCGGCTCTCGCTGGCGTGCCAGACCCGGTCCAGCCGCGGCGGCCCGCTGCCGGTGTCGAGCCAGACGGCGCACCAGTCGGCGAGCCGCGGCACCAGCAGCTGTCCGGCGAGCGAGGTGACCAGCTCCTCGTCGAACTGCCCGGCGAGCAGGTCGGACGCCTCGGCGAGGAAGGACAGGGCGCCGTGCCGGGTCCATTCCGGATCGGCGCGGCGGGCGGGCACCCGGCGCGGCACGGGGGCGACGATCTCGGTGCCGCGCGCGGCCCACGGCGCCGCGAGGTCCCCGGCGGTCACGGGCTCCTCGGCCGGCACCGGGTCGGCGGCGGCCGTGACCGCCACCTGGAACCACACCGTCTTGCTGGCCCGCCGGTACGTCGTTCCCCACGCCTCGGCGATCTCGGCGACGAGCCGCAGGCCGTGGCCTCCGGCGCACTCCGCGCCGTCCGCGTCCACCGGCGGGTCGCCGCGCAGCACCCGGGTGGGGTGGTGGTCGGTCACCTCGACGACGAGAGAGGGCGGTTCGCCCTCGTGGCTCGACACATCGAGCGCGCAGCACACCTCGACGGCGGTGCCCGCGTGCACCACGGCGTTGGTGACCAGCTCGCTCACCAGCAGGACGGCCTCGTCCGCGGTCCGGTCGGTGATCCGGTCGGCGGCCGGTACGTCGAGCGCGACCCACTCGGCGAGCGCGGCGCGCACGAACCGGCGGGCCGCGGCGGCCGCGAGCGGGCTGCCGGGCAGGCTCGCGCGGGCCGAGGCGCTGGTACGTACAGGACCGATTCCCCCGACCGGCAGAGCCACCCCGCCTGCGGATGCAGACGGGGTGGAAGATGACGTCCCCACTGTGCGGCTCCTGAGAAGCTCCGTCATATGCGCCGTATCCGGCACGGACAGAGTGACAGACGGACCGCAGTTATATGCACCGAGTCACGCAAGTTAACTGTGTTGAGGGGAAAAATCGTGCGTACGCCGGTCCTGTTCCGGTAAAGAACCCCGGCCCGGATCCGGGGTTCGCCGTCACGCCTCCCGGGTACCGGCGTACATGTCCTCGATCAGGTCCTTGTACTCGCGCTCCACCACCGGCCGCTTCATCTTCAGACTCGGCGTCAGCTCGCCGTGCTCCACGTCCAGATCGCGCGGCAGCAGCCGGAACTTCTTGATCGTCTGCCACCGTTGCAGCCCCTCGTTGAGCCGCCGCACATAGCCGTCGATCAACTCCCGCACCGCCTCGGTGTCCACGACCTCGGCGTAGGACTTCCCCGCCAGGCCGTGCTCCTGCGCCCAGCCCATGATGGTCGGTTCGTCGAGGGCGATCAGCGCGGTGCAGTAGTTGCGGTCGGAGCCGTGCACCAGGATGTTGGAGACGAACGGGCACACCGCCTTGAACTGGCCCTCGACCTCCGCCGGGGCCACGTACTTCCCGCCCGAGGTCTTGATCAGGTCCTTCTTGCGGTCGGTGATCCGCAGATAGCCGTCGGGCGACAGCTCCCCGATGTCGCCGGTGTGGAACCAGCCGTCGGACTCCAGCACCTTCGAGGTCAGCTCGGGCAGCCCGTGGTACCCCTCCATGATGCCGGGGCCGCGCAGCAGCACCTCGCCGTCGTCGGCGAACCGCACCTCCGTGCCGGGGAACGCCTTGCCGACCGTACCGGTGCGGTAGTCCGGCGGGTTCAGGAAGCTGGCGGCGCTGGACTCGGTGAGCCCGTACCCCTCCAGGATGTTGATGCCCGCCCCCGCGAAGAAGTAGCCGATCTCGGGGGCCAGCGCGGCCGAACCGGACACGGCGGCGCGCAGCCGCCCGCCGAACGCCTCGCGCAGCTTGGCGTAGACGAGCTTGTCGGCGGCGGCGTGCTGCGCCTTGAGGCCGAACGGCACGGAAGCGGTGCCGGTGCGGCGGAAGTTGTCCTGGGAGGTCCTGGCGTAGTCGCGGGCGACCCCGGCCGCCCACTGGAAGATCTTGTACTTGGCCGCGCCGCCCTCCCGGGCCTTCTGCGCCACCCCGTTGTAGACCTTCTCGAAGATCCGCGGCACCCCGCACATATAGGTGGGCCGGACCACCGGCAGATTCTCGATGATCTTGTCGACCCGGCCGTCTACCGCGGTCGTGTGTCCGACGTAGATCTGCCCCGCCGTCAGCACCTTGCCGAAGACATGCGCGAGGGGCAGCCACAGATACTGCATGTCGTCGGGGTAGAGCAGCCCCTCCTGGGTACCGATGGCGATGGCCATGTAGGACCAGGAGTCATGCGCCAGCCGTACGCCCTTGGGGCGGCCGGTGGTACCGGAGGTGTAGATGAGCGTCGCCAGCTGATCGGCGCGCAGCGCGTCCGTACGCTCCCGTACGGCGTCGGGGTGCTCGTCCAGATGCGCCGCACCGCGCTTCTCCAGCTCGGCGAGGGAGAGCACCCAGCCCTCCGGATCGTCCCCCGCGGGCATCGCGTCCTCGGCCTCGATCACCACCACATGGGCGAGATCGGGCAGCTCGGCGCGCTTCTCGCGGACCTTGGCCAGCTGGGCGCCGTCCTCGGCGATCAGGACGCGGCTGCCGGAGTCGGCGAGAATGAAGGCGGTCTCGTCGGCGTTGGTGCTCGGGTAGACCGTGGTGGTCGCCGCGCCCGCGCACAGCACGCCCAGGTCACCGAGGATCCACTCGACGCGCGTCGAGGAGGCGAGCGCCACCCGCTCCTCGGGGCGGACGCCGAGGGCGATCAGCCCGGCGGCGATGGCGAAGACGCGATCCGCGCTTTCCCGCCAGGTCAGCGGCCGCCACTCGTCGGGACCCCGGCCGGAGGCGGACGGCACGGGATAGCGGTACGCCTCCCGGTCCGGTGTCGCCTCGACGCGCTGGAGGAAGTGCGTCGCCAGGGACGGCGGCCGGTTCTCGAGCAGTTTCTGGGTGTCGGTCACGGCATCCTCCGGGTCCCGCCTCAGTGCTTGGTGACTCACGAGTAACCTTCGCGTGGCGATCAGCGTAAGGGCCGAAACCGTACTGCGTAAGGGGTTCCGGGCCACGTACTTCAGATGAGGAGGGCCTGCCTCACCCCTAGAGCGTCACATGACAACGGGCCCGGCGCTTCTTGCGCACCGGGCCCGTTCCACGACCGCTACTTCTTCTTGCTGTCGCCACCGCCGTCGGAGTCGGAGGACAGCACCGCGATGAAGGCCTCCTGCGGCACCTCCACGCTGCCGACCATCTTCATCCGCTTCTTGCCTTCCTTCTGCTTCTCCAGCAGCTTCCGCTTACGGGAGATGTCACCGCCGTAGCACTTGGCGAGGACGTCCTTGCGGATGGCCCGGACGGTCTCCCGGGCGATGACCCGGGAGCCGATGGCGGCCTGGATCGGCACCTCGAAGCTCTGCCGCGGGATCAGCTCGCGCAGCTTGGCGACCAGCCGCACGCCGTACGCGTACGCCTTGTCCTTGTGGGTGATCGCGGAGAAGGCGTCGACCTTGTCGCCGTGCAGCAGGATGTCGACCTTGACCAGGTCGGAAGCCTGCTCACCGGTGGGCTCGTAGTCGAGCGAGGCATAGCCGCGGGTCTTGGACTTCAGCTGGTCGAAGAAGTCGAAGACGACCTCGGCGAGCGGGAGCGTGTAGCGGATCTCGACCCGGTCCTCGGAGAGGTAGTCCATGCCGAGCAGCACGCCGCGGCGGTTCTGGCACAGCTCCATGATCGCGCCGATGAACTCGCTGGGCGCGAGGATCGTGCCGCGCACGACCGGCTCGTGCACCTTGTCGACCTTGCCCGCGGGGAACTCGCTGGGGTTGGTCACCGTGTGCACGGCGCCGTCCTCCATGTCCACCCGGTAGATCACGTTCGGCGCGGTGGCGATCAGATCGAGGTTGAACTCGCGCTCCAGCCGCTCACGGATGACCTCCAGGTGCAGCAGCCCGAGGAAGCCGACCCGGAAGCCGAAGCCGAGGGCGGCGGAGGTCTCCGGCTCGTAGACCAGCGCGGCGTCGTTGAGCTGGAGCTTGTCCAGGGCCTCGCGCAGCACCGGATAGTCCGAGCCGTCCAGCGGGTACAGGCCCGAGAACACCATCGGCTTGGGGTCCTTGTAGCCGCCCAGCGGCACCTCGGCACCCTTGGTGAACTGGGTGATCGTATCGCCGACCTTGGACTGTCGGACGTCCTTCACACCGGTGATCAGATAGCCCACCTCGCCGACGGACAGCCCGTCGGAGGCGGTCATCTCGGGTGAGTTGGTGCCGATCTCCAGCAGCTCGTGGGCGGCGTTGGTCGACATCATCCTGATGCGCTCACGCTTGTTGAGCGTGCCGTCCACGACCTTCACATAGGTCACGACACCGCGGTACGCGTCATAGACGGAGTCGAAGATCATCGCGCGGGCGGGCGCGTCCTTGACCCCCACCGGCGGCGGGACCAGCCGCACGACCGTGTCCAGCAGCTCGTCCACGCCCTCGCCGGTCTTCGCCGAGACCTTGAGCACGTCGGAGGTGTCGCAGCCGATGAGGTGCGCCAGCTCGGCGGCGTACTTCTCGGGCTGGGCCGCCGGGAGGTCGATCTTGTTGAGGACCGGGATGATCGTGAGGTCGTGCTCCATCGCCAGATAGAGGTTGGCGAGGGTCTGGGCCTCGATGCCCTGGGCCGCGTCGACCAGCAGGATGCAGCCCTCACAGGCCGCGAGCGACCGCGAGACCTCATAGGTGAAGTCCACGTGGCCAGGGGTGTCGATCATGTTGAGCACATGGGTGACCGGCTGCGGGCTCCCCTGCTCCTCGGTCAGCGCCCAGGGCAGCCGGACCGCCTGGGACTTGATCGTGATGCCGCGCTCGCGCTCGATGTCCATGCGGTCGAGGTACTGCGCGCGCATCTGTCGCTGCTCGACCACACCGGTCAGCTGAAGCATGCGGTCGGCAAGCGTCGACTTGCCGTGGTCGATGTGCGCGATGATGCAGAAGTTACGGATCAAGGCCGGGTCGGTACGGCTCGGCTCCGGCACATTGGTAGGGGTCGCGGGCACGCAGGGTCCTGTGTCTAGGCGGGACTCGGTGTTCTCAGTTCCTCCATGGTCCCATGAACGGCAACCGCTTCCGGGTTTGGGAGGCCACCAGCGCTGCTGGTAATCTGGCGGACTGTGTCTTACGCGACCCTCTCGCGCGGGACACGACCGCACGACAGACAGCGAAAACCAACGAACCTGCGAAGGCTCTTCACGTGGCGAACATCAAGTCCCAGATCAAGCGGAACAAGACGAACGAGAAGGCGCGTCAGCGCAACAAGGCCGTCAAGTCCGAGCTCAAGACCGCGATCCGCCGGACCCGCGAGGCCGTGGCCGCCGGTGACGCCGAGAAGGCCACCGCCGCCGCCCGCGCCGCCGCGCGCAAGCTCGACAAGGCCGTCAGCAAGGGCGTGCTCCACAAGAACAACGCCGCCAACAAGAAGTCGGCCATCGCGCAGCAGGTCGCCGGCCTCAAGGGCTGACTCTTCCGGGCCACCCGCACGGGTGACCCACCGGGGCGACGCATCGCCCCCACCCCGCCGTGGGGAACGTCCGAGCCCTCTACCTCGGATCACGGACAGCCTTCGTAGTACGCCACGCTACGTTCAATGCCCCCGGGCCCACTCCGGGGGCATTGCTGTGTCCGGGACCCTCTTGTAACCGGATCGTCCCTGCGCAGCGCGGGGTTTTCGGTGTTTCTTCGGGTATGTTCACGTCATGTCGATACCGGGGGATACACCCAATCCGTACGGGCCGCCGCAGCCGCCGCCTCAGCCGCCGCTCCCGCCCCAGCAGAACGCTCAGCCGCAGCCGCCGTCTCAGCAGAGCGCGCCGCCGCCCGGCTCCTACGGACAGCCGCCGCAGCCTTCGCCGCACGCCCCGGCGTACGCGCAGCCGACCATGCCGGGGGTGCCCGCGGTGTCCGCGATGCCCGGAGGGCAGCAGCCGGGCGGCGGGTACGGGCCGTACGGCGCGCCCCCGCCCCCGCCCGGCGGCGGTGCCGGAGGCGGCGGCGGAAAGGGCTGGCTGTGGGCGCTCGGCGGGGCCGTGGTCGCCTCCGCTGTCTGGGCGGGCGTGGTGTTCGCGACCGGAGGGTTCGACGGCGAGCCGAAAGCCGACCTCGCGGGCTACGGCTACCGGAGCAATCTGTGCGCCTCGACCGATCTCGAGGCCATCAAGGACGCCGGATACGAGCAGAAGGACACCAGCAGCTCCACGAATCCGCGGCACAGCGCCTCCCGTGACCCGGCCCTGGACTCGATGACCTGCCAGATCGACTTCGAGCCGAGCGACGCGTCGAGCAGCGACTACTCCTCGTCATGGCTCTCCACGACGGCCGGACTGCACCGGAAGACCGACCCGGAGCCGGAGTTCGAGGCCCAGTACCGGAGTTACGAGGACCAGCGGACCTCCAGCTACACCTACAAGGTGAGCCCGGTGGACGACCTCGGTGACGAGGCGTACGTCGTCACGCAGGAGAACACCGGCAGCAGCGACACCGGGGCGTATGTGATCCTCGGCGTGCGGGAGGGCTGGATGACCTACCAGTCGACGTGGTCGGAGTACGTCTCCAGCTCATCGAGCGCCGACCCCATGACGACGTCGGAGGCCACCGAGATGCTCGAAAAGAGCGCCCGGGCAACTCTGGAGAAGCTGAAGAACCAGGGCTGAGCGCTGCCGGGGCCCGGCTGCCGGGCCCCGGCCGCCACCGCGTCTAGGAACGGCCCGCGCGGGCGGCACGGGCGATGGTGACGACGGCCTTCTCCAAGGCGTATTCCGGATCGTCGCCCCCGCCCTTGACGCCCGCGTCGGCCTCGGCGACCGCGCGCAGCGCGATCGACACCCCGTCCGCCGACCAGCCGCGCATCTGCTGCCGCACCCGGTCGATCTTCCAGGGCGGCATGCCCAGCTCACGAGCCAGATCACCGGGGCGGGCTCCGCGCGGCGCGGAGGCCAGCTTGCCGATGGCGCGGACGCCCTGGGCCAGGGCGCTGGTGATCAGCACCGGCGCCACGCCCGTGGACATGGCCCAGCGCAGCGCCTCCAGCGCCTCGGCCGCCCGCCCCTCGACGGCGCGGTCGGCGACGGTGAAGCTGGACGCCTCGGCCCGGCCCGTGTAGTAGCGGCCGACGACGGCCTCGTCGATCGTGCCCTCGACATCGGCGGTGAGCTGGGACACCGCGCTGGCCAGCTCGCGCAGATCGCTTCCGATGGCGTCCACCAGCGCCTGGCAGGCCTCCGGCGTCGCGGACCGGCCGGTGGCGCGGAACTCCGACCGGACGAACGCCAGCCGGTCGGCGGGCTTGGTCATCTTCGGGCACGCGACCTCGCGCGCCCCGGCCTTGCGGGCGGCGTCGAGCAGCCCCTTGCCCTTGGCCTGACCGGCGTGCAGCAGCACCAGGGTGATCTCCTCGGCGGGGGCGCCGAGATAACCCTTCACGTCCTTGATCGTGTCCGCCGACAGATCCTGCGCGCTGCGCACCACCACGACCTTGCGCTCCGCGAAGAGCGACGGGCTGGTCAGCTCGGCGAGGGTGCCGGGCTGGAGCGCGTCGGGAGTGAGGTCGCGCACATCGGTGTCGGGGTCCGCGGCGCGGGCGGCCGCCACGACCTGCTGCACGGCACGGTCGAGCAGCAGGTCCTCCTGGCCCACGGCGAGGGTCACCGGGGCGAGGGGATCGTCGGTCGTCGTCTTCCTGGCCATCGCGGTCCAGCATCCCATGGACCACCGACAGCCGGGCCGTCCCACAGCCCGGCCCTCCCCATGGCCGACAATGTTCCGGTGATCGATGAAGGACTGAACGGCGAGCGGCATGTGCTGGTGCTGCCCGACCGCGACGCGGCGGAGGAGGTCGCCGAGGCGCTGCCCGAACGCTTCGGCGTCGCGGAGGAGCCCCAGCTGGTGCGCGATGCCCTGGCGGGCGAGGACGACGCCGAGGACGCCCAGTGGCTGGTCGTCGTCGAGGACCCGGCCGCGCGGCTGGACCCGGCCGCGCTGGACGCCTTCGCCGAGGAGTACGAAGGCTGGCTGGAGACCGACTGACTGACGTGGGCCGTGGCCCCCTGACCGCTCCCCGCGTCGGCCGCTACCCGGTGACCAGCGCCAGCGCGAAGCCGTCGTACCCCTTCTCGCCGACCGTCTGCACCGCCGTCGCCGTCAGCCGGGGCTCCTCCGCGATCAGCTCCGTGAAGCGCCGTACGCCCTGGACGCGGGGATCCGTGCTGGCGGGGTCGGCCACCTCCCCGTCCCGCACCACGTTGTCCCCGATGATGAGGCTGCCGGGCCGGGTGAGCCGCAGCGCCCAGGCGAGGTAGTCGGGGTTGCCCGGCTTGTCGGCGTCGATGAAGACCACGTCGAAGGGGCCGTGTCCCTCCTCGGCCAGCCGGGGCAGCGACTCCAGCGCCCTGCCGGTGCGGATCTCGACCACCTCGCCCAGGCCCGCCCGCTCCACATTGGCCCGCGCCACCTCCGCGCACCGGGGATCGGCCTCCAGGGAGACCAGCCGCCCGCCCTCGGGCAGCGCCCTGGCCAGCCAGATCGTGCTGTACCCGCCCAGGGTGCCGATCTCCAGCACGCTGCGCGCCCCCTGGATCCGGGCCAGCAGATGCAGCAGCTTCCCCTGATTGGGCGCCACCTGATGCGGCGGCAGCCCGGCGGCCGCGCTGTGCTCCAGGGCGGCGTCCAGGGCCGGATCCGACGGTGCCAGAAGGCCGTTGAAGTAGTCATCGACCTTCGTCCACTGGGCGAGCGACATGAGCGAGTTTCCTTCCGGAACCGACTGTGTACGCCCCTGGAACCTACTGGCGCCCGGCGCCCCCGGCCTCTCCTTTTCCCTCCGGCCATCGCCCGCAGCCGTGGGCCGGTCACCGCGATCGGCCCGTCCCGGTCGGTCCGCAGCACGGCGGCGCCCCGGGCTCTCAGGGCCGCGACGGTACGGGGTGACGGATGCCCGTACGGGTTGTCCGCGCCGCAGGAGATCAGGGCGATACGCGGACGCAGCCGGTGGATCAGCCGCGGGTCCTGGTAGGCCGAGCCATGGTGGGCGACCTTGAGCACGTCCACCGGCGGCAGGTCGGGATGCGCCGTCAGCAACGCCTGCTGGGCGGGCGGTTCCAGATCGCCGAGGAGCAGCAGGGTCAGGCCCGCCGTGCGGACCAGAAGGGTCACGCTCGCGTCGTTCGGCCCCTCCTGCGCCGGGGCGCCGGCGGCCGGGGTGCGGGTGGTCGGGGTGCGGGTGGTCGGGACGCCGGTGGCCGGGGTGCCGGACCCCGGCGGCCACAGCACCTCCCACGACAGCGGGCCGGATCGGCGCCGCTCCCCCGGCCCGGCCGTCACCACCGGCACCCGTGCCGCCGCGGCCCCGCGCCGCACGGCCGTGGCCTGGCCGGGCGGCTCCGCCAGGCCGGTCGTCTCGATCGCCCCCACCGAACGGCCGCGCAGCACCCCGGGCAGCCCGGCCACATGGTCGGCATGGAAGTGGGTGAGGACGAGCAGCGGGATGCGGACCACGCCCAGCGTCCGCAGACAGCGGTCCACGGCCCGTGGCTCGGGACCGGCGTCCACCACGACGGCCGTGCCGGGGCCCGCGGCCAGGACCAGGGCGTCCCCCTGACCCACATCGCAGGCCACCATCCGCCAACCCGGCGGCGGCCAGCCGGTGATGATCCGGGTCAGCGGCGCCGGGCGGACCACCGCGAGCAGCAGGAGCAGCGCGCAGACCGCCCACAGCCATCGGTGCCGCAGCAGGCGGCGCCCCAGAAGGACGGCGGTCACGGTGACGCCCGCCAGCAGCAGCCCACCGGGCCAGCCGCCCGGCCATCCGGCCTCCGCACCGGGAAGCCCCGCGCCAGTACGGGCCACCCCGGCGATCCACTCCGCCGGCCAGCCCGCGGGCCAGGCGATCCACCGGGCGGCCGGGAGCGCGAGCGGGGCCACCACGAGCGCGGCCGAGCCGAGGATCATGGCGGGCCCCACCGCCAGCTCGGCCAGCAGATTGCAGGGGATCGCCACCAGGCTCACCCGCGCCGCCATCATCACCACCACCGGGGCGCACACCGCCTGCGCCGCGGCGGCGGCCGCCAGCATCTCGGCCGGGCGCGGCGGCACCCCACGGCGCCGCAGGGCGTCGCCCCACCCCGGTGCGAAGGTGAGCAGTGCGCCGGTGGCCAGGACGGACAGCACAAACCCGTAACTCCGGGCCAGCCACGGGTCGTACAGCACCAGCACGAGGACCGCGGCGGCCAGGGCCGGGAGCAGCGAACGTCTGCGCCCGGTGCCGATGGCCAGCAGCGTGATCAGCCCGCACGCCGCCGCCCGCAGCACGCTGGGATCGGGTCGGCAGACGACCACAAAGCCGAGCGTGAGCGCGCCGCCGAACAGGGCCGTGGTCCGCAGCCGCATCCCGAACGCCGCGGCCAGCCCGCGCCGCTCGGCCCGCGCGGCGAGGTGCGGAGGGCCGGTCAGCAGCGCCAGCAGCAGCGTGAGGTTGCTGCCGGAGACGGCCAGCAGATGCGTCATGTCCGTGGCCCGGAACGCCTCGTCGAGCTCGGGCGGGACCCGTGAGGTGTCCCCCACGACCAGCCCCGGCAGCAACGCCCGCGCGTCCGGGGACAGCCCGTCGGTCGCCGTACGCAGCCCGGCGCGCAACCGGCCCGCCAGCCGCTGGGCCGAGCTGGGCGGCCCGATGACGCGCGGCGGCCCGCCACCGCCGCGCACCACTGCCGCGACCCGGTCCCCGTCGCGCAGCGGCGGAGCCAGGCGGCCGTGCACCCGCAGCCGCGTGGACGGCAGCAGCCGGAGCCACTCCGCGCGCTGCCGGGCCTCCGGGCGAACCGTCACCAGCACCGGGGCCCGGGTGTCCGTCGTCGTGCCGTCCGGCCCGGTGACCCTGGTGGCCTCCGCCTCGATCACCACCGACACGGGCGCGAGCGCGGACCCGCGCACCCGGGGGCGGCTGAGCCTCGGGTCCCCCGTGACCGTCACCTCTGCGGTCGCCTCGGCGAACTCCCCTGCCAGCGCGGGGATCGGTCCGCGCCGCACGTCCGCCGCGTGCAGCGCGGCGACGGCCGCCGCCGTGGCCCCGCACAGCAGGACCGCCGCCACCGCCCCCGCCGTCCGCCGTTTGGTCCGTGCCATGACGGCCCGGCGCCGACGGGCCACGCCCAGGATGACGACCGCCGCCAGGCAGGCTCCCGCGCAGGCCAGGGCCACCACGCGGCCCGGCATGCCCAGCGCGATCGCCGCCGCGGCCCACGCCGCCAGCGCGGGCGGCACCAGGCGGAGGTCCGCCGGACCCTCCTGGCGCGGATCGGACGCCCCGCGCGGTGAGGCGGCGGCCGCGTGCACCGGGGCGCGGGGGCGTGCCGTCTGCACGGAGGTCATGGCTGGACCAGCGGGCGGAGATCGGCGAACCGACGCTCGCCGATGCCGTTGACCTCGCGGAGTTCGTCGATGGAGCGGAAGCCGCCGTGCTGGGTGCGGTAGTCGAGGATGTGCCGGGCCAGGACCGGGCCGACCCCTGGCAGGGTGTCGAGCTGTTCCGCCGTCGCGGAGTTGAGGCTGATCGTGACGCCGGAGGGTGCGCCGGCTGTGCCGGGCCCGGCGCCCGGTCCGAGGGCCGGGTCGGTGGGTGCCGGGCCCGCCGGGGCCTGGTGCGCCGGGGCGCCGACCACGATCTGCTCGCCGTCCACCAGGGGGCGGGCCCGGTTCAGTCCGCTGGTGTCCGCGCCCGGCCGCGCGCCGCCCGCCGCCTTGATCGCGTCGGCGACCCGCGCCCCGGACGGCAGGTGCCGCAGTCCCGGACGGCGGACCTTGCCCGTCACGTCGACCACGACCGACCGGCCGCCCGCACCGGCGGACGGCCGCTCCCCGGCCGTCGGCCCGGCTGCCACCGCCGCACGCGCGGGCTCGGGTTCGGGCGCCCGGACGGTCTGCGGGCGCCCGCTCCAGAAGTGGTAGACCGCGAAGCCCAACGCGACGACGAGGGCGACCGCCAGCGCGGCGACGGTCCGTAACTCCATGCCGCAGCGCAGCTGAAGCCACAGCGGGAGGCGTTCGCGCAACGCCAGCCACACCCGCTCGCGGCGCCGCAGCGCCACGCCCCCGCCGTCGCCGTTCTCGCCCGCGTCCACCGCGTCGTCCTCGCCCTCCGGCCCGGCCCAACGCGGCACACGCCGCCGCGCAGCGGAGGACGCGCCCGCGTCACCCACCGCCCCGGGCCCCGACTCCGCAGCCACGACGCCCGAACCGAACGCGTGGCTCGAGGCGGGTACGGGACCCGGAGCCGAACCCCGGGCAGGCACCGCGCCCCGGGCGGCTGCCCGACCCGGCGCGAACGCCGCGCCGAGGTCACGCACACCACCCACGGTCGACGCCGGGCCCGGAGTCCTGGCCGGGGCCTGGGCAAGCACTGGCCCCGGGCCGGGGGCCGGGCTGGTAGCGGGGGCCGGGATCGAAGCGGAGCCCTGATCCGGAGCAGGCATCGCGGCCCGAGCGGAGACCGGGGCCGCAGTGCGGGCCGGAAGCGGAGCGGGTTTCCGCAGTGGAGCAGATGCCGCCGCTGGGGCGGGCGTCCGGCTTACAGCGGGTGCTGGGCTCAGGGGCCTGGTCGTGCCTCGGGTGGGGGTGGGGGGCTGTGCGAGGCGAAGGGTCGGGCTTCGGGTGGGTGGGCTGGGGAACAGGGCCGCCGCGCGGGTGGGGCGGGTGGCGGCTCGGGGGGCCGTGGGGCGGCAAGGGCTGCGGTGGCGGCCGCGGGGCGGGCGGAGGGTTACGGTGCGTGATCGGGTCCTCATGCCGCCTGACCGTAGGCGGCTTCGTCCGAACCCGCTGATCATGCCCGGTTTCCGGGGATAACCCGCGGGTTGTGGAAAACTCCGTCGCCCGGACGAGCGCTACCGCGGCGAGACGACCGCGCCCAGCAGCCCCGGGCCCGTGTGCGCCCCGATCACCGCGCCCACCTCGCTCACGTACAGTTCCACGAGCCCCGGGACCCGCTCCCGCAGCCGCTCCGCGAGGGCCGTGGCGCGCTCTCCCGCCGCGAGGTGCTGGACGGCGATGTCCACCGGGCTCCGGCCCGCCCGCTCCACCACGATCTCCTCGAGCCGGGCGATGGCCTTGGATGCGGTGCGGACCTTCTCGCGCAGTTCGATCCGGCCCTCGTCGACCTGGAGCAGCGGCTTGACCGCGAGCGCGGAGCCGAGGAGGGCCTGGGCGGCGCCGATGCGGCCGCCGCGGCGCAGATAGTCGAGGGTGTCGACGTAGAAGTAGGCGGCGGTGCCGTCGGCCCGCTTCTGGGCCGCCGCGACGGCCTCGTCCAGCGTGCCGCCGCCCTCCGCGGCCTCCGCAGCGGCCAGCGCGCAGAAGCCGAGCGCCATCGCGACCATGCCGGTGTCCACCACCCGCACCGGTACGGGCGCGTCCTGGGCGGCGAGCAGCGCCGCGTCGTAGGTGCCGGAGATCTCGGCGGACAGATGCAGCGAGACGATGCCGGTCGCGCCCTCCGCCGCGGCCGCGCGGTAGGCCTCCGCGAAGGTCTCCGGGCTGGGCCGGGACGTGGTCACGGGCTTGCGCTTCTGAAGGGCCTCCGCGAGCGACAGGGCCGAGATCTCGGTCCCCTCTTCGAGCGCCCGGTCTCCGAGCACCACCGTCAGCGGCACGGTGGTGATGCGATGCCGCTCCATCGCCTCCTGCGGCAGGTAAGCCGTTGAATCGGTCACGATCGCGACATGGCGGGACATGACTGGGAGATTATCCGGGGAAGCCCCGGGCCGACAGCGCGACCCCACCGGTGATCACCGACCCTATCGGTAAGGCCGAGTTCAGGCGGTGTTCTCGGGGCGTGAGGTCTTCTGCCAGGAGTAGGGCTGTGGGCGGGGGGTGTTCTCCAGGGACGGGGGTGTGGGTGCGGACTCGTCAACGGGCCTCGGGCCCGACGCGGGCCTCGGCTCCTCCACCGTCCAGTGCCGCAGCGCCCCCGCCTCCATCTCGATCTCCCGCCCCAGCGCGTCCAGCTCGTCGTGGGCGAACCGCTGGGCCCGCTCCCGCACCGCCCAGCGCAGCGAGTCCGCGGAGTGCGTGATCCGCTCCGTACGCTCCCGCAGCTCGGGGAGGAGGGCGGCGAGGCGGGTCTTGTCGGGCTCGCGCTCCAGCCGCTTCAGGTCGTCGTCCAGCTCGCGGCCGTGCTCGCCGAGCCGCCGGAACAGGTTCAACGACTCCGCCACGGAGCGGTCTTGGCCCGCCACCGCGTGCAGGGCCTGCTCGGTGGCGGACATCGAGGTACGCAGCGACAGCCGCAGCTCGGCCAGCTCACCGGCCGCGCCCGGGCGGGAGAACTGGCGGGCCCGGAGCCGGGTGTCCTCGACCGTGCGGCGGGCCTGGTCCACGGTGCGGTCGAGGCTGCGCTTGGCCGTGCGCACCACCCGCACCGAGACATAGGCGCCGGTCGCGATGAACATGACGAAAAGCAGCAACAGGATCCAGATGGCTTCCATGTGCGCTCCTTCGGGCGGCGGTCACCGCGGTGGCTGCTGTCCTCCCAGCGTAAACGGACCGGGCGGGCCCAGGGTTCCTGACGAACCCCCAGCCCGCCCGGACGCGATCAGCGGCGGCAGCTCACCGAGCCATCAGGCCGGGACGATGTTCACCAGCTTCGGCGCCCGCACGATCACCTTGCGGATGCCCGCGCCGTTCAGCGCCGCGACCACCGCCGGGTCGCCCAGGGCCTGCGCCTCCAGCTCCTCGTCGGAGACCGACGGGGCGACCTCCAGCCGGGCCTTGACCTTGCCCTTGACCTGGACGACACAGGTGACCGTCTCGTCCACGACGTACGCCGGGTCGGCGACCGGGAAGGGCTCGTGGACGACCGAGGCGTCGTGGCCCAGCTTGCGCCACAGCTCCTCGGCGATGTGCGGGGCCAGCGGCGCGATCAGCAGCACCAGCCGCTCGGCGACCGAGCGCGGCACCTCGCGCACCTTGGTGACGTGGTTGTTCAGCTCGGTGATCTTGGCGATGGCGGTGTTGAAGCGCAGACCGACCATGTCCTGCCGGACGCCGTCGATCGCCTTGTGCAGGGCGCGCAGGGTGTCCTCGTCGGGCTCCGCGTCGACGACGGTGACCTCGCCGGTGGCCTCGTCCACGACGTTGCGCCACACCCGCTGGAGCAGTCGGTACTGGCCGACGACCGCGCGGGTGTCCCAGGGGCGCGAGACGTCCAGCGGGCCCATGGCCATCTCGTACAGGCGCAGCGTGTCGGCCCCGTACTCGGCGCAGATCTCGTCCGGGGTGACGGCGTTCTTCAGGGACTTGCCCATCTTGCCCAGCAGCCGGGTGACCTTCTCACCCTCGTACCAGTACGCCCCGTCCCGCTCCTCGACCTCGGCGGCCGGGACGGCGATGCCGCGGCTGTCCCGGTAGACGTACGCCTGGATCATGCCCTGGTTGTACAGCTTGTGGAACGGCTCGGCCGACGAGACATGGCCCAGGTCGAACAGCACCTTGGACCAGAAGCGCGCGTACAGCAGGTGCAGCACGGCGTGCTCGGCGCCGCCGACGTACAGGTCGACGCCGCCGTGCGGCTGACCGTCGCGCGGGCCCATCCAGTAGCGCTCGGTGTCGGGGGCGACCAGCTGCTCGCTGTTGCGCGGGTCCAGGTAGCGCAGCTCGTACCAGCAGGAGCCGGCCCAGTTGGGCATGGTGTTGGTCTCGCGACGGAACGGCCGGGGGCCGCGGCCGTCGCCCAGGTCCAGCTCCACGTGGACCCACTCCTCGTTCCGGGACAGCGGGGTCTCCGGGGAGGTGTCGGCGTCGTCGGGGTCGAAGGTGCGCGGCGAGTAGTCCTCGACCTCCGGCAGCTCCAGCGGCAGCATCGACTCGGGCAGCGCGTGGGCCACGCCGTCCTCGTCGTAGACGATCGGGAACGGCTCGCCCCAGTAGCGCTGACGGCTGAACAGCCAGTCGCGCAGCCGGAAGTTGACGGTGCCCTCGCCGATGGAGCGGGACTCCAGCCACTCGGTGATCCGGGCCTTGGCCTCGACGACGCCCAGCCCGTCCAGCGAGATGCCCTCGCCCGCCGAGTTGACGATCGCGGCGTCGTACGAGCCGAACGCGTCGTCCCAGGTCGACGGGTCGGTGCCGCGGTCGTCGGACGGCTCCACGACGCACCGCATGGGCAGCTCGAAGGCGCGGGCGAAGGCGAAGTCACGGCCGTCGTGCGCCGGAACGGCCATGATCGCGCCGGTGCCGTAGCCCACCAGGACGTAGTCGGCGATGAAGACGGGCACCCGGTCGCCGCTGACCGGGTTGACCGCGTACGCGCCGGTGAAGACGCCGGTCTTCTCCTTGACCTCGGCCTGCCGCTCGACGTCCGACTTGGCCGCGGCCTGCTTGCGGTACGCGGCGACGGCCTCGGCCGGGGTGGCGTGCCCGCCGGTCCACACGTCGTGGGTGCCCTCGGGCCAGGAGGCCGGGACGATGGAGTCCACCAGGTCGTGCTCGGGCGCCAGCACCATGTAGGTCGCGCCGAACAGGGTGTCCTGGCGGGTGGTGAAGACCGTGATCTGCGCGTCGGGGTGGTCCAGCACCGGGAAGTCGACCCGGGCGCCCTCACTGCGGCCGATCCAGTTGCGCTGCTGGAGCTTGATGGCCTCGGGCCAGTCCAGCGCGTCCAGGTCGTCCAGCAGCCGGTCCGCGTAGGCGGTGATCCGCATGTTCCACTGGCGCAGCTTGGCCTTGAAGACGGGGAAGTTGCCGCGCTCGGAGCGGCCGTCGGCGGTGACCTCCTCGTTGGCCAGCACGGTGCCCAGGCCGGGACACCAGTTGACGGGCGCGTCCGAGGCGTACGCCAGGCGGTAGTGGCCCAGGATGTCCGCCCGCTCGGCCTCGGTCAGCGCGTCCCAGGGGCGCCCGTCGGGGGTGGCGCGCTCACCTGAGGCGAACTGTTCGACCAGGGTGTCGATCGGGCGTGCCGTCTTCGCCTCCGGGTCGTACCAGGAATTGAAGATCTGGAGGAAGATCCACTGGGTCCACTTGTAGTAGTCCGGGTCGATCGTGGCGAAAGAGCGGCGCGGGTCGTGGCCCAGGCCCAGGCGGCGCAGCTGGCGCCGCATGTTCTCGATGTTGGCCTCGGTGCTCACCCGGGGGTGGGTACCGGTCTGCACCGCGTACTGCTCGGCGGGCAGGCCGAAGGCGTCGAAGCCCAGGGTGTGCAGGACGTTGTGGCCCGTCATGCGGTGGTAGCGGGCGTACACATCGGTGGCGATGTAGCCCAGCGGGTGGCCCACGTGCAGCCCCGCACCCGAGGGGTACGGGAACATGTCCATGACGAACTTCTTCGGGCGGGCGACGACATCGGCGTCACCGGTCAGGTCGCCGCCCGGGTTGGGCGCGTCATACGTGCCGTTCGCGTCCCAGATGTCCTGCCAGCGGGCCTCGATGTCAGCGGCCAGCGCGGCCGTGTAGCGGTGCGGCGCGGCCACCTCGGCTGCGGCATTGGTCTCGCTCATGATCCTCAAAGCTCCATTGGTCGTCTCTGCCCGCGGTACAGGCCGATTCCCTCTTGTCCGGTGAAACAAAAAGGCCCCTCGCACAGGAGGGGACGCCGCGCCGATGCCGACCGAAGACGATCACGGTCGGTACTGATCAGCGCGGCCCGCTAAGCAGAAGGCGTACGGCACGCATGGGGTCAGGTTACCGCAGGGCACCGACGACCCGCATCGAGGACGGTGCGCGGGCGGGAAGCGGGTGGGGAAGCGGACGGGAAAACGAAAGCGAGCCGTCCACATCGGACGGCCCGCTCCTGGGATTGTGGAGCTAAGGAGAATTGAACTCCTGACCTCCTGCATGCCATGCAGGCGCTCTACCAACTGAGCTATAGCCCCAGGTCTTGCTCCGCCCGGTTCCCCTCGGCGGCATCGCCTACATTACACGGACGCCCCGGGCTTTAGCCAAATCGGTTCCCGCGAGGCCCCGGGCCCCACCTCTCACGCCGTCGCGAACGAGTAGAAACGCTTCAGCGTGCAGTGCTCTTCGAGGAGGCGGCCATAGATCGGCTCGCCCTCCAGCTCCCGGTACGTCTCGATCGGGTCGCCCTTGATGATCAGCGCCTGGGCGCACTCCGCGCACCAGTACTGATAGTCGGAGTTGAGCGGCTCCATGTCGCGGACGATGGGCGTACCGCCGCCGCACCAGTCACATTTCCGGCTGTGTGCTCCCATGTCACTCAGCTCCAGCTGTGGCCGCAGGCCGTACACACGTAGGAAACACCGCCGTTGTCGCCGAGTACCTGAGCCACATGGCCGGATCCGCAGGACGGACATTCGATGCCCTCCCGAGCCGTCTCGGAAAGGTCCTCGAACGCGTCGAGGATGCTGGTCGGCATCCCACCCGTCCCTCCCCATCGGACTATCGGCCCCGCGCCCCCGCCGGCTGTCCGATTCTGCCACGGGGTGACGCCCAGGTCAGCGGAGATGCGACAGACGCCTCACCAGACTCACAAGCGCTACGCACACCGCCACTTCCGCCGAGCGTCCCGCTCGGCGCGGTGTCGTCCAACCTACCCAGGAAGATCGCACCGAACCCAGCCACCCCGGGGACAGGTTGAGTTGAGCCGACGTCAGCAGGGGTCGGCCGGAGGCGAGATCGGCCGGCGTCCGTTTCCGCCACGTACGGGCAGTACCGCCACATGCGAAGCCGCATACAAAGCCGCATACAAAAGCGGCGATCCCGCCTCCCGGTGAGGGAGACGGGATCGCCGCCATCTGTGGAGCTAAGGAGAATTGAACTCCTGACCTCCTGCATGCCATGCAGGCGCTCTACCAACTGAGCTATAGCCCCGCTGCTCTCTGCGCCGGAGCGCTTCGAACGGTTAGGAGCATAGCCGGTGACCAGCCGGAAAAGGAAATCGAGCCGGGAGGGGTCGCTCAGTCGTCGTCGCCGAGGACCGGCTCGGGAAGGGATCCGGCGTTGTGCTCCAGCAGCCGCCAGCCGCGCGCGCCCTCGCCCAGCACCGACCAGCAGCAGTTCGAGAGGCCGCCGAGCGCCTCCCAGGTGTGCGGCTCCAGGCCGAGCAGCCGCCCGATGGTGGTGCGGATCGTGCCGCCGTGGCTGACCACCACGAGGGTGCCGCCGTCGGGCAGCTTCTCGGCGGCCTCCAGCACGACCGGCGCCGCCCGGTCGGCGACCTCGGACTCCAGCTCGCCGCCACCGCGCCGCACGGGCTCGCCGCGCTTCCACGCCGCGTACTGCTCGCCGAACCGCTCGATGATCTCCTCGTGCGTGAGCCCCTGCCACTCACCGGCGTAGGTCTCCCGCAACCCCGCGTAGTGGGCGACCGTGAGCCCGGTCACGGTGGCCAGCTCGGCGGCGGTCGCCATGACCCGCTTGAGGTCGGAGGCGACGATCGCGTCCGGCCGCAGCCCGGCCAGCAGCCGGGCCGCGCGGTGCGCCTGCGCGACGCCGGTGTCGGTCAGCTCGATGTCCAGGGAACCCTGGAAACGGCGCTCGATGTTCCAGGCCGTCTGGCCGTGCCGCCACAGGACTATGCGGCGGCCGCGGCCGCTCATGGTGCCGTTCAGCTCAGCTCACCGCCCGCACCGCCGTCCGGGCTCTGCGCCTGCGCGTACTCCTCCGCCTTGCCGCGGGTGGCCTCGGCGTCGGCCGGAAGCGCCAGCTGCGGGCAGTCCTTCCACAGCCGCTCCAGGGCGTAGAAGACCCGCTCCTCGCTGTGCTGGACGTGCACCACGATGTCCACGTAGTCCAGCAGCACCCAGCGGGCCTCGCGGTCGCCCTCGCGGCGGACCGGCTTGGCGCCGAGGTCCTTGTTCAGCCGCTCCTCGATCTCGTCGACGATCGACTTCACCTGCCGGTCGTTGGGCGCCGAGGCCAGCAGGAAGGCGTCGGTGATCGAGAGCACGTCGCTGACGTCGTACGCGATGATGTCGTGCGCGAGCTTGTCGGCGGCCGCTTGGGCGGCGGCGTTGATGAGCTCGATGGAGCGGTCCGTGGCGGTCACAGGCGAGGCTTTCCGGTCGGTGGGGACCCTCAGGGTCTGGCTCCCCCAAGGGTCTCACGCCCCACCGTCACGGCTCCCGGCCATTCCCCCGTGACCGCCGTGACTCTCCTGACTCTTCCGTGGCTCTCCCGCCGCTTCCGTCAGCCCTGGGGGTCGTAGTCGGCGCCGAGGACCACCGTCACGTCCGCGTTGGCGGCGCCCTTGCCCTTCGTGACCGAGGTCGCGGGCAGCCCGAGGGTCTTGGCGACCTCCTTGGCCTGCCCGGCCTGCCCGGCGTCCGCGTACGTCACCCGCGAGGTCTGCTGCGGGGAGCCGCCCTCGGTGGCGGCCACGACCGTGAAACCGCCGTTGACCAGCGCGACCCGGGCGGCGCCCGAGGCGTCCCGGCCACCGCCCGCGCTGGTGATGCTCACCCGCGCCGCGGAGCCCGGGTCGGTGTTCTTGACCGTGCCGCCGAGGACGTTCTTGACCACCCGGTCCGTCGCCTGGCTGCTGAGCGTGCCGTCGCCCTGGACCGGCAGCGTCATCGTGTCGTAGTCGCCGCCCTTGGCCTGCCCGGCGAGCCGCGCCAGCGAGGCGCCGAGCTGCTGCTCGGACAGCGACGGGTCGGGGATCTGCGCCAGCTGCTCGACGGTCTTGGTGGCGCCGCCGGTATCGCTGGAGAGCTTCTTCAGGGTGGCGTCCATGACCTGGCCGAACCGCGCGAGCTGCTTGGTCTGCGCCTCGCCCGGGGCCCGGTAGGTGGCGTACGCAACCGCCGCCTGGCCGCTCACCACCTGCTCCTTGCCCCGCTTGACCAGCGGGTCCTCGCCCTTGCGGGAGGACGGGACGGTGGTGTCGGTGTCCAGGGTGATGCCGCCGACCAGCTCGACGAGGTTCTCCAGATAGGGCGTGTCCAGCCGCCAGGTGCCCTGGATCTTCGAGCCCAGCAGGGTGGACAGGGAGTCCCGGGTGGCGTCGGAGCCCTCGTCGGTCACCGACTTGCCGAGCGTGGTGGAGCCGCCGTCCTCGGTGGAGACGGACAGCGCGTTCGGCAGCAGGACGGTGCTGCCCTTCTTGGTGGTCTCGTTGTCCACCAACAGCGCGGTGGAGGTACGGCCGCCCTTCAGCTCGCGCAGATGGACGACGATCACGTCCCGCTTCTGCGGGCCGCCAGCCGCCTGGGCGTCGCCGTCGGCGGACAGTCCGGGCAGCTTGCCCGCGTACCAGAGGTAGCCCACCCCGCCCACGGCGGCGAGGGCCAGCACCACGACGAGCGCGACGACCCTGTTGCGGCCCTTGCGGCGGCGCTCGTCACGCCGCTCGGAGCGGGTCTCGGCGAACTTCAGCCAGTCGATGACGTCTTCGGAGTCCTCGTCGGGCTCCTCCACGAAGGAGAACTGCTCGGTGCGGTACTCCTCGCCCTCCGGATCCCGGCCGGGCTTGCCCTTACCAGGCCCTTCCGGGGTCCGGGCCGGGGCGCCGTTGGACGGCTCCTGCCGGTCCAGCTCGGCCAGTTCCTCGTACGGGTTCGGCTCGTCCTCCTCGGCCAGAGCGCCCGGAGCGGGCTGGGCAGGCGCCGCGGGCGCGGCGGCTTGGGCGGCTTGGGCGGGCATGCCGTAGCCGTAGCCCTGCTGGTCGTACTGCTCCTGCTGCGGATAGTGCTGCTGCTGCCCGTAGTACGGGTCGTACGGCTGCGCCTGCGGATACTGCGTCTGGGCCTGCTGCGTCTGCTGCGCCTGGCCGTACGGGTCGTACCCGTACCCGTAGCCGTCCTGCTGCCCCTGCTGCTGCCCGTAGTACGACGACGGGGCGTAAGCCTGCTGAGCCCCCTGGGAGGACTGGTACACCGGCTGCCCATAGGCGTCGTAGCCGACGATCTGCGGCTCCTGGGCATACGGATCCCGCGCGTACGGGTCGTACGGGTCCTGTCCGTCGTTCACCGGTACCCCTTCAGCAGTCGTGCCGGTACAGCTCTCGCTTGTCGATGTACCGCACCACACCGTCCGGCACCAGGTACCAGACAGGCTCGCCGTGTGCGACACGCGCCCGGCAGTCCGACGACGAGATCGCCAGCGCCGGCACCTCGACCAGCGACACCCCGCCCTCCGGCAGCCCCGGGTCGGCCAGTATGTGCCCGGGCCGCGTCACACCGATGAAGTGGGCGAGCGAGAACAGCACTTCGGCGTCGCGCCAGGTGAGGATCTGGGCGAGCGCGTCCGCTCCGGTGATGAAGAACAGGTCCGCGTCGCCGTTCAGCGCGCGCAGATCCCGGAGCGTGTCGGTGGTGTACGTCGCACCGCCGCGGTCGATGTCGATGCGGCTGACCGAGAACTGCGGGTTCGACGCGGTCGCGATGACCGTCATCAGATAGCGGTCCTCGGCCGGGGAAACCTTTTTGTGGCTCTTCTGCCACGGCTGCCCGGTCGGCACGAAGACGACCTCGTCCAGGTGGAACTGCGACGCCACCTCGCTCGCCGCGACCAGGTGACCGTGGTGGATCGGGTCGAACGTCCCGCCCATCACACCGAGCCGCCGCTTGGCGGGCCCCTTCTCCTCTTCCATGCGTGCAGACCCTACTGGGCCCGGTCCGGAACCGGGGCCCGAAGAGGCAACGGCCCTGGTCAGCGGTCCCGGTTGAAGCGGGTGGTGATCCACAGCAACAGGAACAGGATGACGAGAGCCGCACCGCCGGTCATGAAGGGGCTGATGCTCGGGTGGTTGTCGGTGTGCTCCCCGCCCTCGGCCGCGAGGGTGGTCAGGGCGGCATGGGCGGTGCTGAAAGCGCTCATCGCAGGCGATACCTATCCGGGTCTCGGCGTCACGTCACGTCCGGCACATCGTATGCGAGCCGGATTCCGGGCCTGCTCGCAGTCCGCCCTTACGGTCCGCCCCGAGGCCCGCTCTCAGTCCTTTTTGTACCCGCGCAGCAGGAACCATGCGAGCAGGACCGATCCCACGACGCCGACGACGATGACGGTGCGCAGCAGCGCTCCCGGTCCCTGGTCCTTGGACGTGGCGGCGAGGACGGTGGTGAGGCCAGTCATATCGGGCATGTCTCCACGCTAGCCCCCCGCCGGACAGGGCCTAAGGTGGGGTCCTCCGGGGGGACGGGCACGCCGAGGCAACCCGGGGAAGTCCGGGGAACAGTCCGCACGAGGGGGACGCATGAGCGACAGCCACACGCAGGGGACCGGCGACGGAAGCGGCGCCGGAGAGGGACGTGAGCATGTGCCCAGCCGCGAGAGGCGGCGGTTTCCGGGCATTTCCTCGCGCGCGTACGAGCACCCGGCCGACCGCTCGGCGCTGGTCGCGCTGCGCAAGCTGACCGGCTTCGACACCGTCTTCAAGGCGCTGAGCGGACTGCTGCCCGAGCGCAGTCTGCGGCTGCTGTACCTGTCCGATTCGGTGCGGGTGAGCGACCGGCAGTTCGCCCACCTCCACGACATGCTGCGGGACGCCTGCTACATCCTCGACCTGGAGCGGGTCCCGGCGATGTACGTCACCCAGGACCCGAAGCCGAACGCGATGTGCATCGGCATGGACGCGCCGATCATCGTGCTGACCACCGGTCTTGTGGAGCTGCTCGACGAGGAGGAGATGCGGGCGGTCATCGGCCACGAGGTGGGCCACGCGCTGTCGGGGCACGCCGTCTACCGGACGATACTGCTGTTCCTGACCAACCTCGCGCTGAAGGTGGCCTGGATTCCGCTCGGCAACGTGGCGGTGCTGGCCCTGGTCACGGCGCTGCGCGAGTGGTTCCGCAAGTCGGAGCTGTCGGCGGACCGGGCGGGGCTGCTGGTCGGACAGGATCTGCGGGCGTCGATGCGCGGGCTGATGAAGCTCGCGGGCGGCCACCATCTGCACGAGATGAACGTGGACGCCTTCCTGGAGCAGGCCGAGGAGTACGAGAACAGCGGCGATCTGCGGGACTCCGTACTCAAGATCCTCAACATGCTGCCGCGCAGCCACCCGTTCACCACCGTGCGCGCCGCCGAGCTGAAGAAGTGGGCCGCGAGCCGGGACTTCCAGCGGCTCATGGACGGCCACTACCCGCGCCGGGACGAGGACAAGGACACCTCGGTCAGCGACTCCTTCCGGGAGTCGGCCAACCACTACGCGGAGTCGGTCCGCACCAGCAAGGACCCGCTGATCGCGTTCGTACGGGACGTGGCGGGCGGCGCCGGGGACCTGGGCAGCAAGCTGCGCGACCGGTTCACCGGCGACCCCCGGAAGGGCCAGGACGGCACGGACACCCAGGGCGGCACGGACGGCCGGGAGGGCCAGGACGGCCAGGAGGGTTCCGAAGGCGACGGACCGCCCAGGTCCTGACCGGCGGGCCCCTACGACCCCGGGTGGGCGCCCGGGGCGAGCACGCCGCAGAGGGAGACCGGGGTGCGGCCCGGGGCGTACGGGTCGGTGCCGACCGGGGAGTCGTTCCGGACGCTCTGCCCGGCCACCAGCGGCCGCAGATAGCCGGAGGCATTGGCGGCGCACGCCTGCGGGCCCGCCATCACCGAGCTGTGCACCAGCTCCACCCGGTGGTCGCGCAGATCCCCGCGGTCGAAGCGGAAGCGGGTCTCCCGGCGCACCGTGAACAGCGAGGCGTGGTCCGGGGCCCGCTCATGGGCCCGCTGGACCGCGTAGACGAAGACGTGGTCGGCACTGACCTCCAGGGTCGAGGGGGTGCGCTCGACGACCGTCAGCGTGCCGCGCACCCGCACGGGCGCGTTGGCCAGCGTCACCTCGGCCGGGTTGAAGCGGGTCAGCCAGCCGGTGGCCGCGTGGCGGCCGTCCTCGACCGGATGTTCGAAACTCTGGTCGAACTGGATCTGCTGGGCGGGGTCCAGCAGCAGCCGCACCGCCTGCACCGGCCCGCCGGTGAGCACGGCGGGGTCGAGGGTGGACTTCACCACGTAGTCCTTGGCCGTGGTGAGCGCCGTCATCACCTGGCTCTCCGAGAAGCCCTGGGTGCGCCGCGCGGCGGGCAGGGTGACCCCCTCGGCGCCGGTGCGGAACTGGGCGGCCGGGCTCTCCCGGAACAGCACCGCCGGCCGCCCGCCGGACACCTCACCGCGCGGCGAGAGCGGCACCACGCTGCTGCGCAGCGGCTCGACGGCCTGCGGCTCGGGAGCCTGGTAGGGATGGCGTACGCCCATGTAGACGGCCGCGGCGAAGGCGAAGGCGATCAGCAGGACGAGGACGACGGCCTGCCGCGACGCCCCGGCGCGGGCCCAGGCGTGGCGGCTGCGCACCGCGCGGGCGTGGTCACCCATGCGCTCCTGTGCGGAGAACTCCTGGAGCCGGGCAGCACGAACGAACGACTCGTCGAAAACGACGGAGCGGTACTCGTCCTCACCACCTCCCGGGACGCCCTCGGGTGTCCCCTCGGGAGGGTCTCCACGCCCGGCCATATCTCAAGAGTAGGTCGCCGGGGGCAGCGGTAAACGCGGCGGTCCTCCACAACTTCACGCACAGTGCGGAGGAAACGCCGCATAGGGCGCGCCGTGCTACGGGGATGTGACGGGGAATGTGACGGACGCCGCCCTCACGGGCCCTCAGGGGTAGCGCGGCACGACGGAGGCGGGCGGCTCCTCGCGCTCGGCCGCGGTGGACGGCGCGCCGCCCGGCCGCCCCGCCGGCGTGCTGTCGACCCCGCTGGTGGCGGGCGGCGGGGCCGGGTTCTGGCGGTTGCCCGAGGCGCCCCGGTAGACCGACGTGAACGCCAGCGCGACCACCCCGATGCCCATCAGGACGGCCAGCAGCCAGGCCACCGGGCGGTGCCAGCGGGCATGGCCGCGATAAGGCCGTCCGGCGCTCCCGTAGCGCCCGTACGGGCCGTAGGCGCCGTCCAGCCCCCGGGCCGGGCCGAAACGGCCGTCCGGGTCGGCATAGTCGTCGTACGGGCCGTCCGCGAAGTCGCCCTCCGGGCCGTATCCGTCGTCGAACAGCTCGTCCTCGGGGGACACCCCGGCCCTGCTGCGGCGGGACGCCTCGGCCTCGGCACGGGCCTCCGCGGCGGCCAGCATCCGTTCGATGGCGGTGGGTTCATGGATGACGGCGGACCGTACGAAGTCCTCGTCGAAGACCACGGTGGCGAACTCGTCGTTCGCCTCTCCGTGGCTGCGCTCGTCGGGCTCGTCGCCGTCCGGGAACGGCTTGCCCCCCACGTCGTCCGGCACCCATTCAGAGTAGACCGGACGGGTCAATTTGGGCAGGGCAAAATGGTATTCGGGGGAAGATCCACCCGCTGACCTCCGGGTTCGACGATCCCCCGAACGGGTGACTCAGCGAGTGTGTCCGTCGCCGGTGACGATGTACTTGGTCGACGTCAGCTCGGGCAGCCCCATCGGGCCCCGGGCATGGAGCTTCTGGGTGGAGATGCCGATCTCGGCGCCGAAGCCGAACTGGCTGCCGTCCGTGAAACGCGTGGAGGCGTTCACGGCGACCGTGGTGGAGTCCACCAATTGGGTGAAGCGGCGGGCGGCCGCCTGTGACGTCGTGACGATCGCCTCGGTGTGACCGGAGGACCACAGGCCGATGTGGGCCACCGCGGCCTCCAGGGAGTCCACGACCGCCGCGGCGATGTCGTACGACAGGTACTCGGTCTCCCAGTCCTCCATCGCCGCCGGGACGACCGTGGCCTTCGCCCCCTCGGCCTCGGCCAGCGCCAGCACCCGCTCGTCGGCGTGCACCGTGACGCCCGCCGCCGCCAGCGCCTCCAGTGCGCGCGGCAGGAACTCCGCGGCGATGTCCTGGTGCACCAGCAGCGTCTCCGCCGCGTTGCACACGCTGGGACGCTGGGCCTTGGAGTTCACCAGGATGTCCACGGCCATGTCGAGATCGGCCTGCGCGTCCACGTACACATGGCAGTTGCCGGTGCCGGTCTCGATGACCGGAACCGTCGACTCCTCGACCACCGTGCGGATGAGCGAGGCGCCGCCCCGCGGAATCAGCACGTCCACCAGGCCGCGGGCGCGCATCAGCTCGCGCACCGACTCCCGGCTCTCCCCCGGCACCAACTGAATGGCGTCCGCGGGCAGTCCGGCGCCGCCGACGGCGTCGCGCAACACCTTCACCAGGGCACTGTTCGAGTGGTACGCCGACGAAGAGCCGCGCAGCAGGACGGCGTTGCCCGACTTGAGGCACAGCGCGGCGGCGTCCACGGTGACGTTCGGGCGGGCCTCGTAGATGATGCCGACGACGCCCAGGGGGACGCGCACCTGGCGCAGGTCGATCCCGTTGGGCAGCGTCGAACCGCGTACCACCTCGCCGACCGGATCGGGCAGCGCGACCACGTCGCGGACATCGGAGGCGATGGCCCGCACCCGCTCCGGGGTGAGGGTCAGCCGGTCGACGATCGCCTCGCTGGTGCCCGCCTCGCGGGCCCGCTCCACATCGGTGGCGTTCGCCTCGACGATCTCCTTCGTCCGCACCTCCAGCGCGTCGGCCATCGCCAGCAGCGCGTCGTCCTTGAGGGCGCGCGGCAGCGGGGCGAGGTCGACGGCGGCGGCTCGCGCCCGGTAGGCGGTCTGGAGCACCGGGGACTTCGGCCAGGGGTCGGTGAGCGGCGACGTGGGTGCGCTGGTCATGCACGCAGCCTACTGAGCCGAGCGCGGCGATCCCCCGGGTATTCCGCTCTTCGAGATGGCCTTCTCACATCTCGAAGAGCGCTGGTCACTCTCAGGCAGGTCACGTGCAGGCTGGTCACGCTCAGAAGGGGTGCACGCCCACCGGGGACGCCGGTGGCGGACCGTACCCCTCCGCGATGCGCTGGTGATACGTGTCACGGTCGATGACCTCCAGCCCCACGATCTCCCACGGCGGCAGATTGGCCGTGGAACGGTGCTCGCCCCACAGCCGCAGCGCCACCGCCGCGGCGTCGTGCAGATCACGTGCCTCTTCCCAGTAACGGATCTCGGCATGATCGTTGGCGTAGCGACTGGTCAGCAGGAAGGGATGGTCGTGGGCCAGCTGCTCCAGAGCGCGCCGGACCTCCCGCAGCGGCGCCTCGGCGCCCGAGACGCTCAGCGTGATGTGCCACAGCCGGGACACCTCGACGCGTCGCTTGCCCTCCTGTGCCGTCGCATCCTCCGTCCCGGCGTCGCCCGTCCCGGCGCCGTTCGCTCCGACGCCGTTCAGCCCGACACTGGTCAGGGTGCGCTCCGCCGCCCCTCGGGGCGGCGCCCCCGGGCGCCCTCGTCTCACCGGCGGCCTCCTGTAGCTCGCTGCTCCGCCCACGCGCGGGCGGAGCACTGTGGCGGTGGTGCTGTACCTCCACCGCGGGCCCGCTGCCCGCGCGACCCCGTTGAACAAAGTTGACCAGCCCTCGCGCGGCGGCGGGGCGTTTTTGCGGAAGGTAAGCCCCCCTTTTTTTGAAGGGCCCGGTTCGCCTCCGGGGCGCAGAAGCCCCTGTCGACGGTCGACGTGCTCGGTCGCCCACGCGGCGGAGCCGCACATCGATAGGAGCCCTCGCTCCCTGCGCGCGTCTCCCTTTCGACAGCGGCGCGCCCCATCGGCTCGCCCCCAGCTACCGCTGGGAGGTGCCCCCTGCCGGTCAGACGGGGTTGCCCAAGCACGATGAGCACCCCATTGGCGCGAGCGAGGGCTCATCCGTGGCGGTGGAGCACCACCAGGTCGTCCCGGTGCACGACCTCGCGTTCGTACGCGGGGCCCAGCTCGCGGGCAAGGTCGCGGGTCGAGCGGCCGATCAGCCGGGGGATCTCCTTGGCGTCGAAGTTGACCAGCCCGCGGGCCACCGCGTGGCCCTCGGTGTCGCGCAGCTCGACCGGGTCCCCGGCGGTGAACTCGCCCTCCACCGCCGCGATCCCCGCGGGCAGCAGCGAGGTGCGGCGCTCCACGACGGCCCGTACCGCACCGTCGTCCAGGGTGAGCGCGCCGCGGGGTTCCGAGGCGTGGGCGAGCCACAGCAGCCGGTCGGCCGAGCGGCGGCCGGTGCGGTGGAAGTACGTACCGGTGGGGCGGCCCAGCAGGGCGTCCCCGGCCCGGCTGGCGGAGGTGAGCACCACCGGGACCCCGGCCGCGGCGGCGATCCGGGCGGCCTCGACCTTGGTGACCATCCCGCCGGTGCCGACCCCGGAGCGGCCCGCGCTGCCGATCGTGACCCCGGCGAGGTCCTGCGGGCCCTTGACCTCGTCGATGCGCGAGGTGCCGGGGGTCCTGGGGTCGCCGTCGTAGAGCCCGTCCACATCGGAGAGCAGCACCAGCAGATCGGCCCGTACGAGATGGGCGACCAGGGCCGCGAGCCGGTCGTTGTCCCCGAACCGGATCTCGTCGGTGGCCACCGTGTCGTTCTCGTTGACGATCGGCAGGGCCCCCATGGCCAGCAGCTGGTCCAGGGTCCGGGTGGCGTTGCGGTAGTGGGCGCGGCGGCTGGTGTCGTCCGTGGTGAGCAGCACCTGGCCGACCCGGCGCCCGTAGCGGGCGAAGGAGGCGGTGTAGCGGGCCACCAGCAGGCCCTGTCCGACGCTCGCGGCGGCCTGCTGGCGGGCGAGGTCGCGGGGGCGCCGGTCCAGGCCCAGGGGGGCGAGTCCGGCGGCGATGGCCCCGGAGGAGACCAGGACTATTTCCTTGCCGCCGCCCGTACCGGCGCCCGCGCCGCCGCTCCCGCTGCCGTCCCCGGCCTCGTCCTGGCCGAGCACCTTCGCGAGCGCGTCCACCAGCGCGTCGACCCGGTCCGCGTCCAGCCCCCCGGCCGCGGTCGTGAGGGAAGACGAACCGATCTTGACCACGATCCTGCGGGCCGCGGCCACCTCGCCCCGTACCGCCGACCCGTCCTGCTCTGCCACGCCGCTCCCCTGCTCGTCCCGGGATGCTCCCGGCTCGCACGCGCCCCGCGTGCCTCCGCACCTCGCGGAAGGCGGAAACGCGTGTCCTGCACACTCACATCATGACAAGGGGGCAATCTACGTGAGCCGGGCCCATGGCCGCCCGGCCATTTCACCGCGCCCATCCCGGGGCCCTCAGGTCTCGGGAAGATCGCGGAGAGATCACCACGAGATGGCGGCGCGCCCCCGGGGAATCGGATTGAACCCGTTTCGGGGCGGTTGGCACCTGCGCAGATTGTCACCGGGCCAGACGGCGGCATACGGTCAGGGGTCCCCCCACTCGTCCACCGCCCTCCCGCCAGGAGCCCATCCCGTGCCCTCTGCCGGATTCGCCCCACGCCGGGTCGTACAGCTCACGGCGCTGCTCGCCATGGTGGTGTTCTTCACCACACAGCTCGTCGGCGCCGTGCTCCCGAACGTACCGCTCTTCATTGCCGCCTCGGCGTGCGGCCTCGCCCTCGACCTCTTCCTTCAGCACAAGCAGCCCGGTCTGCTGTCGCTGCTGGGCAAGGTGCGCTTCGACATCACGGTGCGCCAGCTGTTCCGTGACATGCTCATCATGGTCGGGCTGCTGCGGATCGAGGGGATCAATCCGCTGCACGAGCAGGCTCCGCTGACCGTGGGGCTACTGCTGTTCTACGTGGTCCACTTCGCCTGCCAGGCCGCCGCCATAATGGTGCGCCGCACCCGGCAGCTGCCGTTCGCCACGCGCAACATCGACGCCTCCGCGCTCCGCCTGAGCGAGGCCCCGCCGCGGCTGTTCGCGCGCCAGCACGGCCGCCGGATGCTGCGGCTCGCCGCCCCGGCCACCGCCGGACTGCTGCTGACTGCGGGCACCAAGAACGGCGTCTGGGGCGCCGTCGGCCTCTCGATCGCCCTGCTGATCGGCATCGCGGGCACCGTCCACCTGGCGACCTGGCTGCTGCCGCGCAAGCGGGTGGCGAACGAGGCCAAGGCCCTGGAGTGGCTGGACGGGTGGCTGGCCGAGTACCAGCCGACCGTGGGCATGTACTTCTCCGGCGGCACCAGCTCCGCTTACCAGGCGAACATGTGGCTCTCCACGCTCGCCTCGCTCGAGGGCAACCCCATCATCGTGCTGCGCGAGCGGTTCATGGTGCAGAAGATCGAGGCGACGGACATCCCGATCGTCTGCCTCCCCAAGGTCGCCCACCTGATGCGCATCGAGCACTCGACGCTCAAGGTGATGCTGCACCCGGCCAACTCGGGCAAGACCTCGCAGGTGCTGCGCATCCCCTCGATCAAGCACGCGTTCATCAACCACGGCGAGAGCGACAAGCTCTCCAGCTGCAACCCGTACGCCAAGGCGTACGACGAGGTGTGGGTCGCGGGCCCGGCCGCGCGCGACCGCTACCAGCTCGCCGACATCGGCGTCGAGGACAAGGACGTCGTGGAGGTCGGCCGCCCGCAGCTGGCGCCGATCCGCCCCTACGCGGGCGCCCCGACCGCCGAGTACACCACCGTGCTGTACGCGCCGACCTGGGAGGGCTGGGACGGCAACCCCGGCAACACCTCGGTCATCCTGGCGGGCGAGAACATCGTCCGCGAGCTGCTCGCCGACCCCAAGGTGCGGCTGCTGTACAAGCCGCACCCGATGACCGGCTCCGTCGACCGGCGGGCCGGGCACGCCAACGACCGCATCAAGGCGATGATCGCCGAGGCGAACACCAAGCGCTCCGGCGCCCGTCCGCCCGCCGACGCCGCGGCCGAGCTGAACCGGCGCGCCGACGAGCTGAACCAGCTCACCAGCACGTCCTTCCGCCGCAGCGCGGACGAGATCGAGCGCATGAAGATCCAGGGCACCCCGGACGACAACCGCGCCGCGGGCGTGACGGCCGCCACCATCGCCTGGGAGAACGCCTACTGGGCGTCGCTGCCGGAGTGGGAGCACCAGATCGTCACCGGGCCGCGGCCGGCCATCTTCGCCTGCTTCAACCAGGCGGACGTCCTGATCAGCGATGTGTCGAGCGTCGTCTCGGACTACCTGACCAGCGAGAAGCCGTACGCCGTGGCGAACACCAGCGGGATGACCGAGGAGGAGTTCCGGTCGAACTTCCCGACGGTGCGCGCCGCCACGATCCTCACGCCCGAGGCGTCGGAGGTCCCGGAGCTGCTGGAGTCCGTCCGCGCGCCCGAGAAGGACACCCTCGTGGCCGCCCGCGCCGAGCTGAAGGTGCACCTGCTCGGCCCGTCCGACCCGCCGTCCCTGGTGCGCTTCGACGAGGCCGCGCAGAGGCTGTGCCGGAAGGCCGACGAGCGGCGGGCGCGGATGGCCACGCGGCTGGCCGACGAGATCCCGTCGCAGCGCGAGGCCCGGGACGCGGCCGAGGAAGCGGAGCTGGAGGCCGGCCCTTCGGAGCCGGAGGAGACGGCGACGGTCTGAGGAACCGATACGGTTCGAGACGCGCGTAAGGGCCCGGGAGCATCGCTCCCGGGCCCTTTGCCGTGCGGCGGTCCGTCGCGGCCGAGAGGGGCCACCAGGGCGCGTGACGGGGGCCACCCGCCCCCGCCTCAGGCCCTTGGTCCGCCTAGAACGGCTTGAACGACTCGTACTCCTCGTCCGCGTCGTCCCGCTCCGCGTCCCGGTCGCGGCGCCGCTGCGCCGCCGGGCGGGGGGCCTCGAAGCGGTGGTCCTCACCGCGGCGGCCCAGCATCTCGGCACCCGCCGCGAGCGTCGGCTCCCAGTCGAAGACGACCGCGTTGTCCTCGGGGCCGATGACGACCTCGTCGCCCGCGCGGGCGCCGGCCTTCATCAGCTCCTCCTCGACGCCGAGGCGGTTCAGCCGGTCGGCGAGATAGCCGACGGCCTCGTCGTTGTTGAAGTCGGTCTGGCGGACCCAGCGTTCCGGCTTCTCGCCCACGACGCGGTAGAAGCCGTCCTCGGCGACCACCTTGAAGCCGGCGTCGTCCACGGCCTTCGGGCGGATGACGATCCGGGTCGCCTCCTCCTTCGGCTTGGCCGCCCGTGCCTTCGCGACGATGTCCGCGAGGGCGAACGACAGCTCCTTGAGGCCGAGGTGGGCGATGGCCGACGCCTCGAAGACCTGGAAGCCACGGGCCTCCAGATCGGGGCGGATGATGTCGGAGAGGTCCTTGCCGTCGGGGATGTCGACCTTGTTGAGGACGACGAGCCGGGGCCGGTCCTCCAGGCCGCCGTACTCGGCGAGTTCGGCCTCGATGACGTCGAGGTCGGTCAGCGGGTCCCGGTCGGACTCCAGGGCCGCGGTGTCCAGGACGTGCACCAGCACCGAGCAGCGCTCCACATGGCGCAGGAACTCCAGGCCCAGGCCCTTGCCCTGGCTGGCGCCGGGGATCAGTCCTGGCACGTCCGCGATGGTGTAGACGGTCGAACCGGCCGTCACCACGCCGAGGTTGGGCACCAGGGTGGTGAAGGGGTAGTCGGCGATCTTGGGCTTGGCGGCCGAGAGCACCGAGATCAGCGACGACTTGCCCGCGCTCGGGTAGCCGACGAGGGCCACGTCCGCGACGGTCTTCAGCTCCAGGACGACGTCCCCGGCGTGGCCCGGCTCGCCCAGCAGCGCGAAGCCGGGGGCCTTGCGGCGGGCCGAGGCGAGGGCCGCGTTGCCGAGGCCGCCGCGGCCGCCCTGGGCGGCGATGTAGGTGGTGCCCTCGCCGATCAGGTCGGCGAGGACGTTGCCCCGCTTGTCGAGGACGACGGTGCCGTCCGGGACCGGCAGGACCAGGTCGCTGCCGTCCTTGCCGGAGCGGTGGCCGCCCTCGCCGGGCTTGCCGTTGGTGGCCTTGCGGTGCGGACTGTGGTGATAGTCGAGCAGCGTGGTGACCGACTGGTCGACGACCAGGATCACATCGCCGCCCCGGCCGCCGTTTCCGCCGTCCGGGCCGCCGAGCGGCTTGAACTTCTCGCGGTGTACGGAGGCGCAGCCGTGGCCTCCGTTACCCGCGGCGACATGCAGCTCGACGCGGTCCACGAAGGTGGTCATGACGGGTGCCTCCAGATACGTACGGGGTCGGTGTGTCGTCGTTACGTGCGCAACCTGCGTGACGTGCGCAACCTGTGTAACGCGCCGAGGGCGGACCCGCTTCCCCGTCACGGGAAAGAGCGGTCCGCCCTCGGAAAGGTGTGTGGCGTCGTGCCGGGGCCGAGATTACTCGGCGACCGGGACGATGTTCACGACCTTGCGGCCACGGTGGGTGCCGAACTGCACCGCACCGGCGGCCAGCGCGAACAGCGTGTCGTCGCCGCCGCGGCCGACGCCCGTGCCCGGGTGGAAGTGCGTGCCGCGCTGGCGGACCAGGATCTCACCCGCGTTGACGGCCTG
Organism: Streptomyces sp. NPDC021115; assembly: GCF_044333065.1. Taxonomy (NCBI): domain Bacteria; kingdom Bacillati; phylum Actinomycetota; class Actinomycetes; order Kitasatosporales; family Streptomycetaceae; genus Streptomyces; species Streptomyces sp. NPDC021115. The sequence goes on along the minus strand of NZ_JBIRQF010000006.1, from coordinate 283,578 downwards.
GCCGCCGAAGCGCTTGACCCCGAGCCGCTGGGCGTTGGAGTCGCGACCGTTCCGAGTGGACGATGCGCCCTTCTTGTGTGCCATGTCTCCTCAGTCCCTTACTTCGCAGCCGAGTCGATGCCGGTGATCTTCAGCGCGGTGTGCAGCTGGCGGTGGCCGATCCGCTTCCGGTAACCGGTCTTGTTCTTGTACTTCAGGATGTCGATCTTGGCACCCTTGTGGTGGTCGACAACCTCGGCGTGAACCTTCACACCGGCCAGGACCCACGGGTCGCTGGTGACGGCATCGCCGTCGACAACGAGCAGAGTCGAGAGCTCGACGGTGTCGCCGACCTTGCTGGTTCCAATGCGGTCGACCTCGATGACATCGCCCACGGCCACCTTCTGCTGGCGGCCGCCGGTGCGCACGATTGCGTACACGCGGTTCTCACTCTCTCGCTAGTAAACGGGACCTCTGATGCCAGCCGCTCTCCATGACCCCACGAAGGTCATGACAACCGAGTGATTCGATGAGATGCACCATGCGATTCACCATCGGCCGAGCGGCCTCTCCCGGCGGGCGGGAGGGATTTGCTCAGGGGCTTGGCGTAAGACGCCGAGGGTCAAGGTTACCAGAGCCCGGAGGGCACACCCGCACGTGCGGGTGTGCCCTCCGACTGGTTGGGCCCTGCTCAGTCGTCGGCGGCGGCCGAGACCGACTGCGGCGTCTGCTGCTCCGCCGCCGCGGTCTTCTTCGACGCCGCCTTCTTGGCGGTCGTCTTCTTCGCCGTCGTCTTCTTCGCCGTCGTCTTCTTGGCCGCCGTCGTCTTCGACGCGGTCTTCTTCGCGGCGGTCTTCTTGGCGGCCGTCTTCTTCGCGGGCGCCTTCTTGGCCGTCTTACGGGCCGTCTTCTTCGCCGGTGCCCCGCTCTCGGCCTCCGCGGCCTCGGCGGGCGCCGCGGGCTCGTCGGCCTCCGGCTTCGGCTCCGCGGCCGGAGCGGTGACGACCACCACGGAGGCGTCCTCGGAGCCCGTGGGCGAGCCCGCCGGAGCGGACACCTTACGGGTCGCCCGGCGGCGTGCGCGCGGCGCGGGAGCCGCCTCCACGGCGGCCTCCGGCTCGGCGGCGGGAGCGGCGGCCTCGGGCGCCACGGCGGGCGCCTCCGGCTTCGGCTCGTCCGCCACGACGACCACGGTCTCCGGCTGCCCGGCGCTCTTCGGGGCGCCCGCCGGGGCGGACACCTTGCGGGTCGCCCGGCGCCGGGCGCGCCCGCGGGTCGCGGCGGCCTCGGCCTCGGCGGCGCTGCTGTACAGCTCCTCGTCGGCCGCGAACACCGGCTCCGGCAGCGCCTTGGGCTCCGCGACCTCGGCCGCGACCTCCTCGGCGGCCTCGGCGCCCGTCTCGGCGTCGGCCTCGGTCACGGCGCCCGTCTCCTCCGGCGTGGGCGCCTGCTGGCCACCGCCCGCCGCGGACTTCTTCTTCTTGCGCTTGCCGCCACCGCCGCCGGCCGCCGTCGGCTGGTCCATGTGGACGATCACGCCGCGGCCGTTGCAGTGCACACAGGACTCGGAGAACGACTCCAGCAGGCCCTGGCCGACCCGCTTACGGGTCATCTGGACCAGGCCCAGCGAGGTGACCTCGGCCACCTGGTGCTTCGTACGGTCACGGCCCAGGCACTCCAGCAGCCGCCGCAGCACCAGATCGCGGTTGGACTCCAGCACCATGTCGATGAAGTCGATCACGATGATGCCGCCGAGGTCGCGCAGCCTCAGCTGGCGCACGATCTCCTCGGCCGCCTCCAGGTTGTTCCTGGTGACCGTCTCCTCCAGGTTGCCGCCCTGGCCGGTGAACTTCCCGGTGTTGACATCGACCACGACCATCGCCTCGGTCCGGTCGATCACCAGGGAGCCGCCGCTGGGCAGCCAGACCTTGCGGTCCAGCGCCTTCATCAGCTGCTCGTCGATCCGGTACGTGGCGAAGACATCGACGTCCGAGTTCCACTTCTGGAGCCGGTCTACGAGGTCGGGCGCGACGTGCGAGACATAGCCGTGGATGGTCTGCCAGGCGTCCTCACCGCTCACGATGACCTTGGAGAAGTCCTCGTTGAAGATGTCCCGGACGACCCGGACGGTCATGTCCGGCTCCCCGTAGAGGAGCGTCGGCGCGCTGCCGCTCTTGGCCTTCTTCTTGATCTCTTCCCACTGCGCCTGGAGCCGCTGGACGTCACGGGCCAGCTCGTCCTCGCTCGCGCCCTCCGCCGCGGTACGGACGATCACGCCCGCGTCCTCGGGGACGATCTTCTTGAGGATCTGCTTCAGCCGGGCGCGCTCGGTGTCGGGCAGCTTGCGGCTGATGCCCGTCATGGAGCCCTCGGGGACGTACACCAGGTAGCGGCCGGGCAGGGAGACCTGGCTGGTCAGCCGGGCGCCCTTGTGGCCGATCGGGTCCTTGGTGACCTGGACGAGCACGGACTGCCCGGACTTCAGGGCGGTCTCGATGCGGCGCGGCCCGTTGGACAGGCCCAGCGCCTCGAAGTTGACCTCGCCCGCGTACAGCACGGCGTTGCGGCCCTTGCCGATGTCGACGAAGGCGGCCTCCATCGACGGCAGCACGTTCTGGACCTTGCCCAGGTAGACGTTGCCGACGTAGCTGGTGGCCTGCTCCTTGTTGACGAAGTGCTCGACGAGGACGTTGTCCTCCAGCACGCCGATCTGGGTGCGCTCGCCGTTCTGCCGGACGACCATCACCCGCTCGACCGCCTCGCGGCGGGCCAGGAACTCGGCCTCGGTGATGATCGGCACCCGGCGGCGGCCCTGCTCACGCCCCTCGCGGCGGCGCTGCTTCTTCGCCTCCAGACGCGTCGAGCCCTTGATCGACTGGACCTCGTCGGAGCTGGTCTCCTCCTTCTTACGAGGCTCGCGGACCTTGACGACCGTACGCTCCGGGTCGTCACCACCCGACTCCGCCTCGGCGGCGTCCCCGCTGCGACGGCGGCGACGGCGGCGGCGACGGCTGCTGCTGGAGCTGCCACCGCCGGACTCACCGGACTCGGCGGCCTCCTCCTCGGCGCCCTGCTCCTCGCCGGTCTCGCCCTCGGACTGCGCCTCGTCTTCGTCACGCTCGCCGTCCTCGCCCTCGGGACGGCCCTCGGCGCCCTCGGCGTCGGCCGACTCGCCCCGGCGGCGGCGACGGCCGCCACGGCGACGGCGGCGGGCCGGGCGGTCGCCCGACTCCTCGTCGCCCTGCTCACGGTCGGCCTGGCGGCCGTCCTGCTCGGCGTCCTCGGCGGCACCGGCCGGCTCCTCGGCCTCCGCCGGGCGCTGCTCCTCGGCGGGCTCGCCCCGGCGGCGCCGACGGCGGCGACCGGCCGCGGCGGGGGCCGCCGTCTTCTCCTGCTCCTCGGCCTCCTCGGTCTCCTCGGTCTCCTCGGCCTCTTCCAGGGCGGCGGCGGCCTCGGCGGCCGCGCTCTCCGGAGTCTGGAAGACCGGCTCGGTGAAGACCGGCGCCTGGAAGACCGCTGTCGGCGGGCGCACGGCCCGGCGGCGGGTGCCGCGCGGCGCGGGCTCCGGCTCGCCCTCGGGCTCGGTGGCCGTCTCGGCCGCGGCGGCCTGCGGCTCGGGCTGCTCCTCGGCGGCCGCCTTGCGCGTGGCGCGGCGGCGGGTACGGGCGCGCGGCGCCTCCTCGGCGCCCTCCTCCGCGGCGGCGGACTCGGGGACCTCGGCCGCGGGCTCCTCGACGGTCTCGGCCGCGGCGGCGGTCGCCTTCCGGGTCGCCCGGCGGCGGGTGCGCGGGGCCGGAGCGGTCTCGGCGGGGGCCTCAGCGGAAGCCTCGGCCTCGGCGGCGGCGGGCTCGGCGGCAGCGGGCTCCTCCGCCTCGGCGGCCGACTCGTCGGCGGTGGCCTGCGGCGCACCGGCCGGGGCGGACGCCTTACGGGCGGCACGGCGGCGCGTACGGGCACGGGGCGCCTCGTCGGCCGGGGCATCGGCTGCGACTGCGGCTGGGGCGGTGTCGTCGCCACTGCCACCAGCGGCCGCCGCAGACGACGCGTCCACGTCGGCGGGCTCCGCCTGCGGGGCACCCTCCGGGGCGGCGGCCTTGCGCGTCGCACGGCGGCGGGTGCGGGCGGGCGGGGCGGTCTCGGCGGCGGCCTCCGCGGCCGGAGCCTCGGCAGGTTCCGCTGCCGCGGCGGGCTCCTCCGCCGTCACCACCGTCTCGGCGGCCTCCGGCGCACCGGCCGGGGCGGCCGCCTTGCGGGTGGCCCGGCGGCGCGCACGGGCGGGCGGAGCGGCCTCGGCGGCCGGGACCGCCGCGGGCTCCGAGGGCTCGGACGGCTCGGCGGCGGCCTGCTGACCGGCGTCCGCCGGAACGACCGTCTCCGCCGTCGTCGGCGCACCCGCCGGTGCGGCGGTCCTGCGCGTCGCGCGGCGGCGCGCACGGGCGGGCGGAGCGGCGGAAGTGGTATCGGTGTCGGAGGCGGCGGACGCCTCCCCGGCGGCCACGGCGGCACCTGCGGCGATCGCCTCGGCCGGTATGGCCGGGACCGCGGTGGTGGTCACCTCGGCGCCACCCTCGGCGCCCACCGGCGGACCGGCGGGCCGGGAGGCCGCACGGCGGCGGCGCGGCGGCAGGGTATCGCTGGGTGAGGTGGAATCCCCGGAAGCGGCGGCGCGCGGCGCGGCTTGTCCCTGGGGCTGGATAGGTTCGGTCGGCTCAGTGGGCTCGAGCATGCGGGCGTTTCTCCCGTCACGCTCCCGGGCGCCGCGCCTGCTTCCGGCCGGGCCCCGCGCGCTGCGCGGGTTCCGCCGTCCGGGGCGCGGGCGCCGCACGGGAGCTGTCGTATCGCTCGCCGGGCCGGTTTTCGGGGCCGGGACCGGCGAAAGTCTCCTGGTCAGTGCGCCTGCCGGACCCGGGTGGCTCCCAAGTGCCTGGGCGGCGCATCGACGGCGGTCCTTACGCGGAACCTTCCGGCGCCGCCACCGCGGCGGTCAGCTCGGCGGCCGTGGGTGGGGCGGCCTGAACTGCCTCGCGATCGGGCGCGAGCGGGTCGGTCACCGTGCCGGACTCCTCATCGAGCAGCCCCTGCGCCAGCCTGGTCACCGCTGCGGGGACCGGCGGCGCCAGGTCGGCCGTAGCGCGGAGACCGGACAGGACGTCGTCGGGTCGCACGGCAGGTGTCAGATGCCGTACTACCAGCCGCAGTATCGCACAGCCATCGTCGCCTGGCCTATCGCCCCGACCTGCGACCGCTTCCAGGCGGGCCACCGCGGCGCGGGCGTCGAAGGTGCGCATGCCGTTTTTCGTCCGGCGCTCGACCTCGACGGTCTCGGCCTCCAGGAAGGCGGCCACGGCCCGTTCGGCCTCCGCGGGGGCCACCCGGTCGAGCCGGATCTCCCACACGGACGCCTGGAGCCGGTCGGCGAGCCCGGAGGTGCGGGCCTCGACGGCGTCGGTGATGTCGAGCCCGGTGGGCAGCGACTCGTCGAGCAGCCCGCGCAGCGTCTCGGGGTCCCGCGCCTCGGTGAGCTGGATCTCCAGGTACTCGGCCTCACTGCCGGTGCCGGTGGGTGCGGCATTGGCGTACGACACCTTGGGGTGCGGGGTGAAGCCCGCCGAGTACGCCATGGGCACCTCGGCGCGGCGCAGCGCCCGCTCGAAGGCGCGCTGGAAGTCGCGGTGGCTGGTGAACCGGAGGCGGCCGCGCTTGGTGTAGCGCAAACGGATGCGCTGCACCGCGGGTGCGGGCGGCGGGCCTTCGGGCTGTCGCTTGCCCAGGGGACTGTCTCCTTGTGCTTTCTTCGCTTGTTCGGCACACGGGCCTGTGCGGCCCGTGCGCCTCCCAGCGTACTTTGTGACCGGCCGGTTGCCCGAGGGCCGGGTCAGGGGGCTACTTCACGACCGAGAGCGGCAGCAGCTTGCGTCCGGTGGGGCCGATCTGGATGGACGTGTCCATCTGCGGGCAGACGCCGCAGTCGAAGCACGGGGTCCAGCGGCAGTCCTCGACCTCGGTCTCGTCTAGCGCGTCCTGCCAGTCCTCCCACAGCCAGTCCTTGTCGAGACCGGAGTCGAGGTGGTCCCAGGGCAGGACCTCCTCGTAGGTGCGCTCGCGGGTGGTGTACCAGTCGACGTCCAGACCGACCTCGGGCAGGGTGCGCTCGGCGCACTCCATCCAGCGGTCGTAGGAGAAGTGCTCGCGCCAGCCGTCGAAGCGGCCGCCGTCCTCGTAGACGGCGCGGATGACGGCGCCCACCCGGCGGTCGCCGCGCGAGAGCAGGCCCTCGACGATGCCGGGCTTGCCGTCGTGGTAGCGGAAGCCGATCGAGCGGCCGTACTTCTTGTCGCCGCGGATCTTCTCGCGCAGCTTCTCCAGCCGGGCGTCGGTGTCCTCGGAGCTGAGCTGCGGCGCCCACTGGAACGGCGTGTGCGGCTTGGGGACGAATCCGCCGATCGAGACGGTGCAGCGGATGTCGTTCTTGCCGGACACCTCACGGCCCTTGGCGATCACCTTGATCGCCATGTCGGCGATCTGGAGCACGTCCTCGTCGGTCTCGGTCGGCAGACCGCACATGAAGTACAGCTTCACCTGCCGCCAGCCGTTGCCGTACGCGGTGGACACCGTACGGATCAGGTCCTCTTCCGAGACCATCTTGTTGATGACCTTGCGGATGCGCTCGGAGCCGCCCTCGGGGGCGAAGGTGAGGCCCGAACGGCGGCCGTTGCGGGTCAGCTCGTTGGCCAGGTCGATGTTGAAGGCGTCCACCCGGGTGGACGGGAGGGACAGGCCGATCTTGTCTTCCTCGTACCGGTCGGCGAGGCCCTTGGCGATGTCGCCGATCTCGGTGTGGTCGGCGGAGGACAGCGACAGCAGGCCGACCTCCTCGAAGCCGGTGTTCTTGAGGCCCTTGTCGACCATCTCGCCGATGCCGGTGATGGAGCGCTCGCGCACCGGGCGGGTGATCATGCCCGCCTGGCAGAAGCGGCAGCCGCGGGTGCAGCCGCGGAAGATCTCCACCGACATCCGCTCGTGCACGGTCTCGGCGAGCGGCACGAGCGGCTGCTTCGGGTACGGCCACTCGTCGAGGTCCATCACGGTGTGCTTGGAGACACGCCACGGCACGCCCGAACGGTTCGGCACGACGCGGGAGATCCGGCCGTCGGCCAGGTACTCCACGTCGTAGAACTTCGGCACGTAGATGCTGCCGGTGCGGGCGAGACGGAAGAGCAGCTCGTCGCGGCCGCCCGGGCGGCCCTCGGCCTTCCAGGCGCGGATGATCTCGGTCATCTCCAGGACGGCCTGCTCGCCGTCGCCGATCACCGCGCAGTCGATGAAGTCCGCGATCGGCTCCGGGTTGAACGCGGCGTGGCCGCCCGCGACCACGACCGGGTGGTCGGCGGTGCGGTCGGCGGCGTCCAGCGGGATACCGGCGAGGTCGAGCGCGGTGAGCAGGTTGGTGTAGCCCAGCTCGGTCGAGAACGAGACGCCGAAGACGTCGAAGGCCCCGACGGGCCGGTGCGCGTCCACCGTGAACTGCGGCACCTTGTGCTCGCGCATCAGCTCTTCGAGGTCCGGCCAGACGCTGTACGTGCGCTCGGCGAGCACGCCCTCGCGCTCGTTGAGCACCTCGTAGAGGATCATGACGCCCTGGTTGGGCAGCCCCACCTCATAGGCGTCCGGGTACATGAGCGCCCAGCGGACGTCGCACTCGTCCCACGCTTTGACCGTGGAGTTCAGCTCGCCGCCCACGTACTGGATCGGCTTCTGCACATGGGGGAGCAGGGCCTCGAGCTGTGGGAAGACCGACTCGACAGACATCAGTAACCTTCGTGCGCTGACAGGGGTGACCCTCAAGCGTACCGGTCCCGCCGGGACCGGAACGCCACGGTCAGTTCTCCAGCGCCGCCCGGTGCTCACGGCGGGAGACCTCGGCCCACAGACCGGGCAGTTCGCGCTCGCGGGCGGCCGCGCGGGCCTCCTCCCGACCGTAGAGCAGACCGACGGTGAAGGTGGACTCCCCCGCCGCGTGCGCCTGGACGGCCAGTTCGCGCAGCGCCTCCCGCGCGACCACGCTGTCCTGGTGGTCACCGAGCAGCTCCTGCACCTCGGTCATGAGCCCCGCGAACGCCTTCGCGGGCGGGCCGAGCGCCGGGCGGGCGGCCTCGGCGGCGTAGCGGGCCCGCTTGGCGTCCTTGCGGGCCTCGTGCAGGACAACGTCCCGCTCGGGGCCCGAGGGGGCGTCCAGGACCGGCTCCAGGCGGTCCGCGAGCCGTTCGTAGTCGCGCAGCACGACCTTGCGGATCACCTCGGCGGCCGGGCGGCCGGCGGCCGAGCGCAGCGGCGGGTCTGCCAGGAGCGCGTCGAGGGCGTCGAGCAGCGCGAGGTAGCGCTCGCCGTCGAGGACGCCGATCAGCCGGTCGCGCGATCCGGTGCGGCGGGCGTGCGACCAGATCTTCAGCCGGGCGGCGACGGGGCCGAGCCGCAGTTCGACGGGCACCTCGGAGAGCCGTTCGCCGATGCGCGCGGTGAGCACTTCGCGGTCCCGGTCGATGCCCAGCTCGGCGGCCAGCCACTTCAGTTCGGCGCCGATGGGGTCGGTGACGGTGCGGTCCAGGACCTTGCGGTACGAGCGGAAGGCGCTGCGCAGCCGCCGGGTGGCGACCCGCATGCGGTGCACGGAGTCGTAGGTGTCCAGGCGTACGGCGGGGTCGAGGGTGACGATGGCGGTGATCTGGCGGCGTACGTAGTCCAGGACGATGTCCCCGGCGGTGGCCTTGGCCGCGGCCTTCTTGCCCAGCTTCTTGCCGCCCTTCTTCTTGCCGCCCTGGCGCGGATCGGTTTCGGCCAGGGCCCGGGCGAGCTTGGAAGGGAGGTCGGCGCGGCGCAGCCCGGCGTCCGTCAGAGACGGCTCCAGGGTGTCGAGCAGCGCGGGGTCGCCGCCCTCGGCCAGTTCCACTTCGACCTCGGTCCAGCGCACCGGGTCGCCGGGGGCCGGGGCCAGCCGTCGCGCGGTGACCCGGTCGGCGGACAGCTCGGCGAGCAGGGTGCCGTCGGCGTCCACGAGGTGGCGCACGTTCCGCTCGGACAGCAGGTGGACCAGCGGCACGAGACCGGTGCCGCGGATGCGGGAGCGTACGAGGTCCGCGAGGTGGGCGGGCAGGGTGTCCGAGAGCGGGGCGCGGATCTCGTCGCGTACGTCCGGGCCCACCGGCAGTTTGAGGTGCCAGCCCGCGTCGTCGCCCCCGGTGCGGCGGCGCAGGGTGATGCCGTCGGCGGCGAGCCGCTGCCCTGGGGTGTCGTAGTACGTGGCATCGAGTGTGACCACGCCCCGGTCCCTGACCTGCGCGATTCCGGCGGCCCCTGCCAGGTCGGGGAGGCCGCCGGACGCGGCGTCGTCATCGGTGGTCTCGTACTTGCGCTCGATTTCCCGCATCATGTCCACCATGGCCTGAATGTAGTCGCCCGGGACGCCTGGCGGGAGGCCCCTCGGCGCCGGTCAGGCCGATACGGGCCGTTGCACCTTGATCGACTGGAGCAGTCCGATCCCGATCCATACGGCGAACATCGACGAGCCGCCGTAGGAGACGAACGGCAGTGGCAGACCGGCGACCGGCATGATGCCCAGCGTCATGCCGATGTTCTCGAACGACTGGAACGCGAACCAGGCGATGATCCCGGCCGCGACGACCGTGCCGTACAGCTCGGTGGTGTCCCGGGCGATCCGGCAGGCGCGCCACAGGACGATGCCCAGCAGCACGATGATCAGGCCCGCGCCGAGGAAGCCCAGCTCCTCCCCCGCGACCGAGAAGACGAAGTCCGTCTGCTGCTCGGGCACGAACTGGCCGGTGGTCTGGGTGCCGTGGAAGAGGCCCTTGCCGGTGAGGCCGCCCGAACCGATCGCGATGCGCGCCTGGTTGGTGTTGTAGCCGACGCCCGCCGGGTCCAGGGCGGGGTTGGCGAAGGCGGCGAAGCGGTCGATCTGGTACTGGTCGAGGATGTGCAGCTGCCAGATCAGCAGCGCGCCGACCACCGCGGTGGCGATCAGCCCGGCGATCCAGCGGTTGGACGCGCCGGAGGAGAGCAGCACCGCGAGCACGATCACCGCCATGACCATCACCGAGCCGAGGTCCGGCATCAGCATCACGATCGCGATGGGCAGCGCGGCCAGGCCGAGCGCCTGGACGACGGTGCGATGGTCGGGGTTGAGCCGGTCGCCCGCGTCCACGCGCGCGGCCAGCAGCATCGCCATGCCCAGGATGATCGTGATCTTGGCGAACTCGCCGGGCTGGAGGGAGAACCCGGCGCCGATCACGATCCACGCGTGCGCGCCGTTGATGGTCGAGCCCAGCGGGGTGAGGACGGCGAGGACGAGGATGACGGACAGCCCGTACAGCACCGGCACCGCGCCGCGCAGGGTGCGGTGGCCGAGCCAGACGGTGCCGATCGCGAGGAGCAGCCCGATGCCGGTGTTCAGGGCGTGCCGGACCAGGAAGTAGTACGGATCGCCCTGGTTCAGCTCGGTGCGGTTGCGGGTCGCCGAGTACACCAGCACCGTGCCGATCGCGGACAGCGCGAGGCAGGTGAGCAGCAGCACCCAGTCCAGGCGGCGCAGCATCGAGTCGCGCGCCATGAGCTTGCGCCAGGTGCCGCGCTGGGGGGTGAACCGGGGGACGGAGTAGCCGTGGGTGGACGTGCTCATCCGCGCTCGCCTCCCCGCCGCCGGGTGTCGCCCAGCAGGGCGAACGGCTTGCCCACGGGCTGGGCCTCGATCGAGCCGTCGGAGGAGATCTTGGGGAGGTCGGCCTGCGGCTTGGGCAGCAGCGCCTTCTTCTCGTCGATCTTGCCCTTGCCGTCGACCCCGTACAGCGCGTTGTAGATCTTGCGCACGGCCGGTCCTGAGGCGCCGGAGCCGGTGCCGCCCTGGGAGATCGTCATGACGACCGAGTAGTCCTTGGTGTACGTCGCGAACCACGAGGTGGTCTGCTTGCCGTAGACCTCGGCGGTACCGGTCTTGGCGTGCATCGGGATCTTGCCCTGCGGCCAGCCCTGGAACCGCCAGGCGGCGGTGCCCCGGGTGGCGACGCCCGCGAGCGCCTGGTCGATCTGGTCGCGCGTCTGGCCCTTCATCGGCAGCTTGCCGTGGGACTTGGGCTTGATCTCCTGGATGTGCTTGCCGTCCGGGCTGACGATCGCCTTGCCGACGGTCGGGTCGTAGAGCGTGCCGCCGTTGCTGATCGCCGCGTAGATGGTGGCCATCTGGATCGGGGTGACGAGGGTGTCGCCCTGGCCGATCGAGTAGTTGACGGAGTCACCGGCGCGCATCTTCATGCCTTCGAGGCAGTTCTCGTAGGAGAGCCGCTCGGTGTAGTTCCCGTTCTTCTTGCCGGTCTTGCACCAGGCGTCCTTGTTGGCCTTCCAGAAGTCCTTCTTCCACTGGCGGTCCGGGACCCGGCCGCTGACCTCGTTGGGGAGGTCGACGCCGGTCTCCTTGCCGAGGCCGAACTGGTGGGCGGTCTTGTAGAACCAGTCCCCCGGGTGCTTCTTGGGCTTGTTGCCGCCGTCCTTCTTCCACTCGTCGTAGGCGAGGCGGTAGAAGACGGTGTCGCAGGAGACCTCCAGCGCGCGGCCGAGGCTGATCCCGCCGAAGTTCTCGGACTCGAAGTTCTTGAAGACCTGGCCGCCGATGTTGAACGAGCTGGTGCACGGGTAGGGCCCGTTGAAGCCGTACCCGGCGTTGACCGCGGCGGTCGTCGGGATCACCTTGAAGATCGAGCCGGGCGCCGCCTGGCCCTGGATCGCCCGGTTCAGCAGCGGGTAGTTGCTGTTCTTGCCGGTGAGCTTCTTGTAGTCCTTGCCGGAGATGCCGCCGACCCAGGCGTTGGGGTCGTAATTCGGGTTGGAGGCCATCGCCACCACCCGGCCGGTCTTGGCCTCCATGACCACGACCGAGCCGGAGTCCGCCTTGTACTTCCGGCCGGTGTTGCGGTCGTACTGCTTGCGGGCGTCCTTCATCGCCTGCTCCAGCTCCTTCTCCGCGACCGCCTGGACGCGTGAGTCGAGGCTGGTGACGACGTTGTCACCGGGCCGGGCCGTCTGGCTCTCCCGCTGGCCGATGACGCGGCCGAGGTTGTCGACCTCGTAGCGGGTCACCCCGGCCTTGCCGCGCAGCTTGCTGTCGTACTCGCTCTCCAGTCCGTTGGAGCCGATCTGGTCGGAGCGGAGCAGCGGCGACTTGGTGTGCTCGGCCTTCTTGATCTGCTCGTCGGTCACCGGCGAGAGGTAGCCGAGCACCTGGGCGGCGTTGGAACCGGCCGGGGCGGCGTAGCGGCGCACGGCGGTGGGCTCGGCGCTGATGCCGGGGAAGTCCTCTTCGCGCTCGCGGATCTGGAGCGCCTGCTTGGCGCTGGCCTCGTCGGTGATCGGGATGGGCTGGTAGGGGGAGCCGTTCCAGCAGGGCTGCGGGGTCTCGGCGTCGCACAGCCGGACCTTGTCCTTGACGTCCTTGGGCTTCATGCGGAGGACGCCCGCGAGCCGGGTGAGGACGGCCTCGCCGTCGTCGGGCTCCTTCATCAGCGCGGTGCGGCTGGCGGAGACGACGAGCCGGGTCTCGTTGTCGGCGAGGGGCACGCCGCGGGCGTCCAGTATCGAGCCGCGGACGGCGGGGTGGACGACCTGCTGGACGTGGTTGTTGGCGGCCTTCTCGGTGTATTCGTCGCCGTTGCGGATCTGGAGGTACCAGAGACGTCCACCGAGGGTGAGCAGGAGCGAGAAGACGATGATCTGGATGGCGACGAGGCGGACGGTGACGCGGGGGGTCCGTCCGGTCTCCGGGATATTGCTCATGGCGCTCCGTCGAGGGTGGAGGCGGGAGACGGGAGGGCGGGGCCTGCAGCGGTACGCGCGGCGGGGCTCACAGGCGCTTGACCCCCTTGAGCTTGACGCGGCCGTCCTTGACGCGGCCGGTCCGCTTCGTCGCCTTCGTCAGCAGTCCGCCGCCCTGGCCGCCGCCCAGACCACCGAACCGGGCGGCCCGGCCGGCCCGGCGGAACCGGCTCATCCGGCCGGCCCGGACGCTGCCCGCCGAGGTGATCCAGCGGGTGCCGCCCTCGGTGCCGGCGGTGCCGCCGGTGCTGTCGGCCATCCGGTCGTTCTCCCCGCGTCTGGCCAGCCCCATGATCAGCGGCACCGTGAACGGCGCCAGCAGCAGGTCGTAGAGGGCGGCCGTGAACAGCAGCTGGCCCAGGCCCACATGGCGGGCCGCGTCGTCGCCGACGAGGATGCCGACCCCCGCGTACAGCAGCGTGGCGCCGATGGCCGCCGCGACGACCACCACCATCGGCCCGGTGGCCGACCGGAGCTGGCCGCTCTCGGGCTTGGCGAGCCCGGCCAGATAGCCGACGACGCACAGCACCAGGGCATAGCGCCCGGCGGCGTGGTCGGCGGGTGGGGCGAGGTCGGCGAGCAGTCCGGCGCCGAAGCCGACCAGGGCGCCGCCGGTGTGGCCGTAGACCAGGGCGAGGCCGAGGACGACGAGCAGCAGCAGGTCGGGGACGGCGCCGGGCAGCTGGAGCCGGGCGAGGACGCAGATCTGGACGACGAGGGCGGCGACGACGAGGACGGTGGACAGGAGGACACGGTTGAGGCGCAGCATCGGTCAGCTCCTGTCGGCCGGGTTCGTGGGCTTGGCGGAGGGGGTGGCCGTGACGGTGACCGTGGGCGTCGGCTTGGGCTTCGCGGGCTTGGGCGGCAGCACGGTGTCGCGCGGGTTGGAGCGCGGCGGCTGGACGACCACGCCGACGATGTCGAGCCTGCTGAAGCGGACGTAGGGGCGGACCTGGAGGGTGCGGGTGAGGTCGCCGCCGGTGGGGTCGACGCGGACCACCTTGCCGACCGGGACGCCGGGCACGAACGGCTTGTCGGCCTGGGAGCCGAAGGTGACGAGCCGGTCGCCCTTCTTGATCTTGGCCTTGCCGTTGAGGAGCTGGACGTGCAGGGAGCGGTCGCCGCGTCCGGTGGCGAAGCCCAGCTCGCTGGACTTCTCCATGCGGGTGCCGACGGTGAAGTCGGGGTCGATGGCGAGCAGGACCGTGGATGTGGAGGGGCCGACCGTGGTGACCCGGCCGACCAGCCCGTCGCCGTTGATGACCGTCTGGTCGCGCTGGATGCCGTCGTCGCTGCCGACGTCGAGGGTGACGGTCCAGGAGAAGCCCTGGGCGGCGCCGATGCCGATGACCTCGGCGCCCTTGATGCCGTACTGGCCGGTGCCGGCGACCCTGCGCAGCTTGTCGAGTTCGACGGTGCGGGAGCGGTTCCGGTCGTCGCTGCCGAGCCGCTGCCTGAGTCTGGTGTTCTCCTGCTCCAGTTGACTGATGCGATCGTGCCGCGCGTCGGAGTCCCGGACGGCGGCAACGGCGTTGCCGACCGGATCGACGGCGTCCGCGACGCCGTTCTCCACCGGGCCGAAGGCGGAAGCGGCGGCCTGACGGGCGCCGTCGAGGGGCGAGTCCTCGCCGCCGCGGATGTCCACCGTGATCAGTGCGAACGCGATGGCGATCAGCAGCACCAGGAGCAGCCGGCTCTCTCGTGTGTCCCTCACGTGCGGCGACGTGCCTTCCTCGTCGAAGTCGGACCGGTCCCGATCTCGTTGTGGCCGTCCGGTCCTTAAGGAGCCTTATGCCTGTATATCAGCGGATCCGCCGATGCGCCGTACGGGCGGCACACCGCCCGCACGGCCGATCCGCCTGGTTGTCATCTGCGCGGCTGGGCGTCCAGCACCTGCTGGAGCGCCTCGAATTCCTCCACGCACTTGCCGGAGCCGAGCGCGACCGAATCCAGCGGGTCCTCGGCGATGTGGATGGGCATGCCGGTCTCCCGGCGCAGCCGCTCGTCGAGGCCGCGGAGCAGCGCGCCGCCGCCGGTGAGCACGATGCCGCGGTCCATGACGTCGCCGGACAGCTCGGGCGGGCACTTGTCGAGCGTGGTCTTGACCGCGTCGACGATGGAGTTGACCGGCTCCTCCATGGCCTTGCGGACCTCCGCCGCGGAGATCACCACGGTCTTGGGGAGCCCGCTGACCAGGTCACGGCCGCGGATCTCGGTGTGCTCCTCTTCCTCGCTCTCGAACGCCGAGCCGATCGTGATCTTGATGTTCTCGGCGGTGCGCTCGCCAAGGAGGAGGCTGTACTCCTTCTTGATGTGCTGGATGATCGCGTTGTCCAGCTCGTCGCCGGCCACCCGGATGGACTGGGCGGTGACGATGCCGCCGAGCGAGATGACGGCGACCTCGGTGGTGCCGCCGCCGATGTCCACCACCATGTTGCCGGTGGCCTCGTGGACCGGGAGGCCGGAGCCGATGGCCGCGGCCATCGGCTCTTCGATGATGTGCACCTGGCGGGCGCCCGCCTGCGTGGAGGCCTCGATGACGGCGCGGCGCTCGACTCCGGTGATTCCGGACGGAACGCACACGACCACCCGGGGCCGGGCCAGATAGCGGCGCTTATGGATCTTCAGAATGAAGTACCGCAGCATCCGCTCGGTGATCTCGAAGTCGGCGATGACGCCGTCCTTGAGCGGACGCACGGCGACGATGTTGCCAGGGGTGCGGCCGATCATCTTCTTTGCCTCGGCGCCCACGGCGAGAATTCCGCCGGTGTTGGTGTTGATGGCGACGACGGATGGCTCGTTGAGGACGATCCCGCGGCCCCTGACGTACACCAGCGTGTTGGCGGTGCCGAGGTCGACAGCCATGTCACGGCCGATGAACGACATGTTGTTCCCCATGAGGATACGTCAGGCCTTCCCTGCTGTAGCGATTGCTTGCTTGAGGTCGGCAGGATGTGGTGCGCTGCGAGGCGCGGAAGCTTCATCGTAGTCACGCCCGCGCGAACACGCTGCGGGGGTCCTCCGCCATTGTCAGCAGAACACGAGCCCGCCCCCTCTAATGGTGACGTCGTGTCGCGGAGATGCGTTCCCCCGATCGGCTCGCATATGCCAAGAGGCGGCCGATAAATTCGACCGCCCCCAGGTCAGCAGGGGTGTGACCAACTGATGATCGATCAGTGCCGGATCGGACCGAGATCAGGCGAGATCAGGCGAGACCGGGAAAGAAAATCTTGATTTCCCGCTCGGCCGACTCTTCGGAGTCCGACGCATGGATCAGATTTTCCCGAACGATGGTGCCGAAATCGCCACGGATGGAACCGGGCGCCGCGGCGATCGGGTCGGTCGGGCCCGCCAGCGCCCGGACGCCCTCGATCACGCGCTCGCCCTCGACGACCAGCGCCACGGCCGGACCGGAGGACATGAACTCGACCAGGGGCTCGTAGAAGGGCTTGCCGACGTGCTCGGCGTAGTGCTGCTCCAGCAGCTCACGGCCCAGTCGGCGAAGCTCCAGGGCGGAGATCGTCCAGCCCGCCTTCTGCTCGATCCTGCCGAGAATCTCGCCCACCAGTCCGCGTCGTACGGCGTCGGGCTTGAGAAGGACGAGCGTGCGCTGGCTCACGGTGCGGGCTCCTTTGGAAGTGGCATGGGGAAGTGCATGGGGAAGTGGCATGCGGGTGAAGCTGTGCGGCTGAGGCTACATGGGTGATCTCCGGCCATCTCACGCAGCGTCAGGGGAGGCGGCGGAGGCCGCGGCGAACCGCTCCTTCGCCTGGTCCACCTTGCGCCCGAAGTGGACCGAGGCCCACCACAGCGCGGCGAAGACCACGCCGAGGAAGAACATGGTGGTCACGACGAAGCCGCTCAGCACCAGCCCGGTCTGGAGGGCCCAGCCGATCTGCACCGCGCCGGGACGGCTCAGCATCCCGCACAGCAGGACACACAGTGCCATGGCGATGCCGCAGACCGTCCACACGGTACCCATCGACAGACCGGACACCTTCATCGCGACCAGCCCGGCGAAGCCGATCACGAAGAACTCACCGATCAGAGTGGAGGCGCACAGCGTCCGCATTTCAGCCCTTTCCCAGAAGCAGCCGGGCCTCGCCGACCGTGATGACCGACCCGGTGACCAGCACCCCCGCACCAGAGTATTCGCCCTCTTCCTCGGCAAGGGTGATCGCGGCCTCCAGGGCGTCGTCCAGCCGGGGCTCGACCTGCACCCGCTCGGAGCCGAACACCTCGACGGCGAGCCCGGCCAGCTCATCCGCGTCCATCGCCCGGTGGCTGGAATTACGGGTCACCACGATTTCGGCGAAAATCGGCTCAAAAGCCTCCAACAGCCCCCGCACGTCCTTGCCGTCGCTGGCCCCGACCACGCCGATCAGCCGACTGAAATCGAACGCCTCGGTGACCGCCTCGGCCGCCGCCCTGGCTCCTCCGGGGTTGTGCGCGGCGTCCAGCACCACGGTCGGGCTGCGGCGCACGACCTCCATCCGGCCCGGTGAGCTGACCGAGGCGAAGGCGGTACGGAGGGCGTCGAGGTCGAGCGGCCGGGCGTGCTGGGAGCCGACGCCGAAGAACGCCTCGACGGCGGCGAGCGCCACCGCCGCGTTGTGCGCCTGGTGGGCGCCGTGCAGCGGGAGGAAGATCTCGGGGTACTCACCGCCGAGGCCGCGCAGCGTCAGCAGCTGGCCGCCGACCGCCACCTCACGGGAGACCACCCCGAACTCCATGCCCTCGCGGGCCACCGTGGCGTCCACCTCGACGGCGCGCTTGAGCACCACGGACGCGGCCTCCACGGGCTGCTGCGCGAGCACCACCGTGGCGTCCTGCTTCACTATCCCGGACTTCTCGACCGCGATCTCCGCCGGAGTGGAGCCGAGCCGGTCGGTGTGGTCCAGCGAGATCGGCATGATCACCGCGACGTCCGCGTCGATCACATTGGTGGCGTCCCAGGAGCCCCCCATGCCGACCTCGACGACCGCGACATCCACCGGCGCGTCCGCGAAGGCCGCGTACGCCATGCCGGTGAGCACCTCGAAGAACGACAGCCGGTGCTCCTGCCGGGTGTCGACCATCTCCAGGTACGGTGCGATGTCCTGGTAGGTCTCGATGAAGCGCTCGGCGGAGATCGGCGCCCCGTCCAGGCTGATCCGCTCGGTGATGGACTGCACGTGCGGGCTCGTGTACCGGCCGGTGCGCAGCTCGAAGGAGCCCAGCAGCGCCTCGATCATGCGGGCGGTACTCGTCTTGCCGTTCGTCCCGGTGATGTGGATCGAGGGGTAGGCGCGGTGCGGCGAGCCGAGGATGTCCAGCAGCGCCTCGACGCGCACCAGCGAGGGGTCGAGCTTGGTCTCCTCCCACCGGGTGGCCAGCTCCGCCTCCACCTCGCGCAGCGCGCGGTCCACCTCGGGATCGGTGGGACGGGCCGGGATGCCGTCGCCCTCCGGCGGGCCTGACTGCGCGCGCAAGGTCCGGCTGCCGGCCTCGATCACCGCCAGGTCGGGGTCGCGGTCGGTCTCGGCTCCGACGATGTCGTCGAATTCATCCGGCTCGTTCAGTTCGTCCGGTTCGTTCTGGGGGCGCTCGCTCACACGGACCAGTCTACGAGCCACCCCTGACAGGCCACGGAAGCGCCCATGCCGTCCCGGGAGCGACCCCGGAACAGCCCCTCAGGACGCCGCGCCGCCGCCCACGGCCGCCGACATCATCGCCTTGGCGATCGGCCCGGCCAGACCGCCGCCGGAGATGTCCGCGCGGGGCGCGTCGCTGTCCTCGACCACCACCGCGACCGCGACCTTGTGACCGCTGCCGTCATCCGCGTAACTCACGAACCACGCGAACGGATTACCGCTGTTGTTCTCGCCGTGCTGCGCGGTGCCGGTCTTGCCGCCGACCTCGATCCCGGGGATCTTCGCGTTGGTGCCCGTGCCCTTCTGCACGACGGTCTGCATCGCCGACCGCAGCTCCTTCGCCGTGGACGCCGACATCGCCTGGCTGTAGGTCTCCGGGTCGGTGCGGTCCAGGGTGGTCGCGCTGCCGTCCGTCGTGCTGTCCACCTCGTACGGCTTCATCAGCTTGCCGTCGTTCGCGATCGCCGAGGAGACCATCGCCATCTGGAGCGGGGTCGCGGCCACGTCGAACTGGCCCATGCCGGTCAGCGCCGTCTGCGCCTTGTCCATCCCGGACGGGTACACGCTCTTGGCGGCGCGCACCGGGATGTCCAGCTTGGAGTCGTCGAAGCCCAGCTTCTTGGTCTCGGCGCGCAGCTTGGACTGGCCCAGGTCCACGGCCAGCTTCGCGAAGACCGTGTTGCACGAGTACTGCAAGGCCGTGCGGATCGTCGCGTTCTCACAGGGCGCCGACGCGTTCTCGTTCTTCATGTCGGTGACCGTGCCGGGCAGCCGGTACGGGTCCGGGCTCTTGGTCGGCTCGTCCACCGACGAGTACAGCCCGTCCTCCAGGGCGGCCGCGGCGACCACCAGCTTGAACGCCGACCCGGGCGGATACGTCTGGCGCAGCGCCCGGTTCAGCATCGGCTGATCCTTGTCCTTCGTCAGCTTCAGCCATGCCTTCTGGTCGGAGGTGTCGGACCCGGCGAAGGCACTCGGGTCGTACGAGGGCGTGCTGGCCAGGGCGAGCACCTTGCCCGTCTTCGGGTCGAGCGCCACGGCCGCGCCGGTCTTGTTCCCCAGCCCCTGATACGCGGCCTTCTGCACGGCCGGGTCAATCGTCGTCAGCACATCGCCCGGCTTGGACGGCTCCCGGGTCAGCGCTTCCATGGGGTTCTTCAGCCGGGTGTCGGTGCCGTCGAGCACGGACCGGTTCAGGGCCTCCAGCTGGTTGCTGCCGTACGACTGCGAGGCATAGCCGGTGACCGGCGCGTAGAGCTTCCCGTCGGGGTACGTCCGCTTGTACTTCAGATCGCCGCTGGTGGCAGTCGAGCCGGTGATGGGCTTGCCGCCCGCCATGATGTTGCCCAGCGGGTTGGCGTACTGGCTGATGGTGTTGCGTTCGTTGTGGGAGTTGTCCCGGAAGCTCGCGCCCTCCGCCACCTGGACATAGGTGACCCAGGCGAGCAGGACGAGCACGAGCAACAGGGAGAAGACGGAGGCGCGCCGCAGTGGTTTGTTCATGGGAGGGGGGAGCTCCTTCCGGGACGTACGGGTGGATAACTCCCGGAAGCAGGTGACGGGTTCCCGGCCCAGCGTATGGATGGTCCCGTTCCCCGGTCACTGTGGGGCATCGCACACCGGTCCCGGGGGCGGGCCGGGAAGCGCGGAGCGCCCCCGCCGTGAGGGGCGGGGGCGCTCGCGTGCGCTGTCGGCCGGGGGATCAGCCCTGGGGCAGGGACGCCAACTGGGCGGTGATCCGGGCGATGTCGGCCTCGGCGGTCGCCTGCCGGACGCGGATCTTCTCCACCACGTGGTCGGGCGCCTTGGCCAGGAACCCGTCGTTGCCCAGCTTGGCCGTGGTCTGCGCCTTGTCCTTCTCGGCCGCGGCGAGGTCCTTGGCCAGCCGCTTGCGCTCGGCCTCGACGTCGATCGCGCCGGACAGGTCCAGCGCCACGGTCGCGCCCGCCACCGGCAGCGAGGCGGTGGCGGTGAAGCCCTCCCCCGCCGGCTGGAGGCGCAGCAGGGAGCGCATCGCGTCCTCGTGCGCGGCGAGCGAGGTGCCGGACAGCTCGAGCCGGGCCGGGACCTTCTGACCGGGCTGGAGGCCCTGGTCGGCGCGGAACCGGCGGACCTCGGTGACCACCTGCTGAAGGTTCTCGATCTCCCGCTCGGCGGCCTCGTCGCGGAAGCCGCTGTCGGTCGGCCAGTCGGCGATGACGACCGACTCCTGACCGGTGAGCGCGGTCCACAGCTTCTCGGTCACGAACGGGACCACCGGGTGCAGCAGCCGCAGCGTGACGTCCAGGACTTCACCGAGGACGCGCCGCGAGGCGTCGGCCTCCGCGCCGCCCTTCTGGAAGGTGGTCTTGGACAGCTCGACGTACCAGTCGAAGACCTCGTCCCACGCGAAGTGGAAGAGCGTGTCCGAGAGCTTCGCGAACTGGTAGTCGTCGTAGAACGCGTCGACGTCCGCGACGACCTCGTTCAGCCGGGACAGGATCCAGCGGTCGGTGGCCGACAGCCGCTCGGGGGCGGGCAGTTCACCCTCGACCGTCGCGCCGTTCATCAGCGCGAAACGGGTCGCGTTCCAGATCTTGTTGGCGAAGTTGCGGGACGCCTGGACCCAGTCCTCGCCGATCGGCACGTCCACCCCGGGGTTGGCGCCGCGGGCGAGGGTGAAGCGGACGGCGTCGGAGCCGTAGGTGTCCATCCAGTCCAGCGGGTTGACCGCGTTCCCGAAGGACTTGGACATCTTCTTGCCGAACTGGTCGCGGACCATCCCGTGCAGGGCGATGGTGTGGAACGGCGGGGTGCCGTCCATCGCGTACAGGCCGAACATCATCATCCGGGCGACCCAGAAGAAGAGGATGTCGTAGCCGGTGACCAGGACCGAGTTCGGATAGAACTTCGCCAGGCTCTCGGTCTGCTCGGGCCAGCCGAGCGTGGAGAACGGCCACAGGCCCGAGGAGAACCAGGTGTCCAGGACGTCACTGTCCTGCGTCCAGCCCTCGCCGCTCGGCGGCTCGTCGTCCGGCCCGACGCAGACGACCTCGCCGTTCGGCCCGTACCAGACCGGAATCCGGTGGCCCCACCACAGCTGGCGCGAGATGCACCAGTCGTGCAGGTTGTCGACCCAGTCGAAGTAGCGCTTCGACATGTCCTCCGGGTGGATCCGCACCCGGCCGTCGCGGACGGCGTCGCCCGCCTCCTTGGCCAGCGGGCCGACCTTGACCCACCACTGCATGGACAGCCGCGGCTCGATCGTGGTCTTGCAGCGCGAGCAGTGGCCCACGGAGTGGGTGTACGGGCGCTTCTCCGCCACGATCCGGCCCTCGGCGCGCAGCGCGCCGACGATGGCGCTGCGCGCCTCCAGCCGGTCCAGGCCCTGGAAGGGGCCGTGCGCGGTGATCACCGCGTGCTCGTCCATGACGCTGAGGTTCGGCAGGCCGTGGCGCTGCCCGATCTCGAAGTCGTTCGGGTCGTGGGCCGGGGTGACCTTGACCGCGCCGGTGCCGAACTCCGGGTCGACGTGCTCGTCGGCGACGACCGGGATGCGGCGGCCGGTCAGCGGCAGCTCGATCTCGGTGCCGACCAGGTGCCGGTAGCGGTCGTCGTCGGGGTGGACGGCGACCGCGGTGTCGCCCAGCATCGTCTCGGCGCGGGTCGTGGCGACGACGATGGAGTTGTCCCCCTCGCCGTACCGGATGGACACCAGTTCACCGTCGTCGTCCTGGTACTCCACCTCGATGTCGGAGATGGCCGTCAGACAGCGGGGGCACCAGTTGATGATGCGCTCGGCGCGGTAGATCAGCTCATCGTCGTAGAGCCGCTTGAAGATGGTCTGGACGGACTTGGACAGCCCCTCGTCCATGGTGAACCGCTCGCGGTTCCACGCGACGCCGTCGCCCAGCCGCCGCATCTGGCCGGAAATCTGCCCGCCGGACTCGTTCTTCCACTGCCACACGCGCTCGATGAACGCCTCGCGGCCCAGGTCGTGACGGGAGACGCCCTCCTTGGCCAGCTCGCGCTCGACCACGTTCTGCGTGGCGATACCGGCGTGGTCCATGCCCGGCTGCCACAGCGTCTCGTAGCCCTGCATCCGCTTGCGGCGGGTGAGCGCGTCGATGATCGTGTGCTCGAAGGCATGGCCCAGGTGGAGCGATCCGGTCACATTGGGCGGCGGAATGACGATCGTGTACGGCTCCTTGCCGCTCTTCGCGTCCGCCTCGAAGTAACCGCGCTCTACCCAGCGCTCGTACAGCTGCCCCTCTACATCGGCCGGCGCGTACTGGGTCGGCAGTTCAGGGTGGCTGTTCGGCCCGCTGTCGGGGCGCTGCTGAGAGTTCTCGGTCACCCCCGCAGTCTAAGGGGCCGCCGGACTCCGTTACGAACCCGTTGCGGCCCCGGCGCAACGCCGCCGAGGCGCGTCGGGAAGGATGTTCAGGACCTGTCATGCCGCATCTAGGAGAGGCACGATGAGCTATCAGCAGCCGCCGCCGCAGCCCGGCCCCTACGGGGGACAGCCGGGCCCTCACGGCGCCGGCCAGCCGCCAGTGCCGAATCCGTACGCCCAGCCGTCCGGCTACGGCCATCCGCAGCCCGCCCAGCCGGGGCAGCCCGGGGGCTATGCGGCGCCCCCTCCGTACAACGGCGCCAGCCCGTACGGCGCCCCGGCGAACCCGTACGCCCAGCCGCCCCAGCAGCCGGGCCAGCCCGGACAGCCCGGGCAGGGCTTCTACGGCGGTCAGCAGCCGCCGTCCGCCGCGCCCGGCGGTGGCCGCCGGAACCGGACCGTCGGGCTCGTGGTGGGCGCGCTGGTGGTCGTGGGCGCGCTGACGGCGGGTGGCGTCATACTGTTCGGCGGCGACAGCGGCCCGTACAAGCTCACCACCCCGAAGACGGTCGCCGAGGACTACCAGCGCCAGGGCAGCGGCACCGACGACGGCGATCTGTCGGCTGCGGGCAAGAAGGACCTCCAGCAGGTCCCGGTGGTCAAGGATCCGCACCTGGTCGCGGCCGACTACCAGACCGACGGCAAGGAGATGCTGAAGTTCACCGGCGTCTGGGGCAAGGTGACCGACCCGAAGCGGGGCGCGGACCTCGCGCTGGCGGTCATCGTCAAGGCGCTCCAGGACAACGGCACCGCGCAGGCGAAGGGCACTCCCCAGGAGTTCTCGCCGGACGGCTTCGACGGGGACGTCATGAAGTGCCAGTCCCTGAAGTTCACGTCCGATCAGGGATCCATGGAAGCACCCGCGTGCGTCTGGGGCGACAAGAACACCCTGGGCGTCGCGGTGATGGCGGACCCGGCGGGGGCCGTTCTCGGCGGCAGCATGTCGCTGGAGGACGCCGCGGGGCTGACCGCCAAGGTGCGTGAGGACGCACGCGTCGAAATCGACAAATAGCTACACCAGCACAACCTAACGAGGGAAAAGCATGAGCTACAACCAGCCGGGCCCCTACGGCCAGCAGCCCCAGCAGCCGGGTCCGTACGGACAAGGCGGCGCCGCCGGCCAGCCCGGCTACGGCTACCCGCAGCAGCCTCCCCAGCAGCCCGGTCCGTACGGCCAGCCGCCGCAGCCCGGCTACGGCCAGCCGCAAGCGCCCGGCCAGCCCCAGAACCCGTACGGACAGCCGCAGCAGCCGTACGGTCAGCAGCCCTACGGACAGCAGCCGTACGGCCAGCCGGGCATGCCGG
The DNA here is from genome assembly GCF_044333065.1 of Streptomyces sp. NPDC021115. NCBI lineage: Bacteria > Bacillati > Actinomycetota > Actinomycetes > Kitasatosporales > Streptomycetaceae > Streptomyces > Streptomyces sp. NPDC021115. The sequence continues at coordinate 259,413 of NZ_JBIRQF010000006.1, read as the reverse complement.
GGCCGTACCAGCCGGGCCCGGGCCAGGGCGGCGGCAAGAAGAAGGGCCTGGCGATAGCCATCGGCGCGGTGGTCGTGGTGGCCGCGGTGATCGGCGGCATCATGGTGTTCTCCGGCGGGGACGACGGCGGCTCCACGGTCGCCGACGACGGCAAGCGGTACAAGCTCACCACCCCGGAGACGGTCGTCACCGAGTACACCAAGCAGCCGGGCAGCGAGGACCCGATGTCCTCCAGCGACACCGGTGACTTCGAGAAGTTCGGTGTGCAGGACCCGAAGGGCACGGGCGCGACCTACAAGGCCGGGTCCGGGATGTCCCAGAAGCAGCTGCAGTTCAAGGGCGTCTGGGGCGAGGTGGAGGACCCCGAGGCGGTCGTCGACGGAGCCTTCTCGAAGATCGCGAACGAGGCCACCAAGGACTCGACCGGCAGCAGCGGGGAGAAGGCCGAACTCGTCGGCAGCCCCGAGAAGGTGACTCCCGCCGGGGCGGACGACGCCATCATCAAGTGCCAGAATGCCAAGATCACCCTTGGTTCCGGCGCCAGCGCGAGCGGTGTGGGCAGCAAGGGCTTCACCGTTCCGATCTGCATGTGGGGCGACCACAGCACGATCGCCTTCGTGACCGTGACCGACGCCGCCTCCATGCTCTCCGGCGGGGGCATGTCGCTCGACCAGGCCGGGGACGTCGTCGCGAAGCTCCGCAAGGACGTCCGCGTCGAGATCCCCAAGTAGCGGTTCCGCACCACCCCGTCCACGCACCGCCCACCGTCCGGAGGGATAACCCCACACCCATGAGCCACAACCAGCCACCGCCGCCGCCCGGTCCGTACGGCGGCGGCGGTCCCTACGGCGGCGGGCCCGGCCCGTACGGGGGCGCGCAGCCCAACCCGTACGCCCAGCCCCCGGGTTACGGCTATCCGCAGGCACCCCAGCCCGGCTACGGCTATCCGCAGCAGGCGGGTCCCTATGGACAGGCTCCGCAGCCGGGCTACCCGGTGCCGCCAGGGCCTCCGCCGGGCCGCAATCGCACGAAGATCATCGCGATATCGGCGGCGGGGCTCGTGGTGGTGGGGGCGATCGTCATCGGTGCCGTGGTGCTGTCCGGCGGCGACAGCGGCCCCGCGCCGATACGCCTCGTCACGCCGAAGACGCTCGACGACGGCACGTACACCCTGTCCAAGGGCACCGACGAGCTGAAGGACGAGGGCACCAGCGTGCAGGGCAGCATGCCCAAGGGCGCGACGTCCGTCCTCGGCCAGTACCAGCGCGCCGACGACGAGAACTCGGGGCTCGCGTTCTCCGGCATGTACGGGGAGATCGACGACCCCGCCCGGGTCCGGGACGGGATGTTCAAGGGGTTCGAGGGCGGCGAGGGCTCACCCGCCGTCGAGGAGGAGCGCAAGACGTTCCGTCCGGACGGCGCGGACGGCCCCGCGATCGACTGCGAGGTCGTGAAGATGTACGACCGGATCTACGCCCCGGCCTGTGCGTGGGCGGAGGAGACGGACGCGGCGATGGTGCTGGACGTCAACGCTGAGCACACCACCGCGTCCGACGTCGACATGGCGGACTTCGCGAAGGTGACCGCGGGCATCTACAAGGACACCCGCAAGCCCGCCTGAGCCGACCGCGGGAGGCGCCGCAGAGCGCCGTACAGCGCCTCGGACACGAAGAGGGCCCCGGGGAGAGACCGGGGCCCTCTTCGTATGCGCTCTACGCGGCGCTCACGCGCTCTTCTCGTGCCGTTCACCCGGCTCGGTGCCGCGCGAGCGGGGCACCAGCGTCGGGTTGACGTTCGAGTGGACGACGTCCTCGGTGATGACGACGCGGGCCACGTCCTTGCGGGACGGCACCTCGTACATCGCCGACATCAGGACCTCTTCGATGATGGCGCGCAGACCGCGCGCTCCGGTTCCCCGCAGGATCGCCTGGTCGGCGATGGCCTCCAGGGCGGGGCGGTCGAAGTCCAGCTCCACGCCGTCGAGTTCGAACAGCCGCTGGTACTGCTTGACGAGCGCGTTCCGCGGCTCGACCAGGATCTGGAGCAGCGCCTCGCGGTCGAGGTTGTGGACGGAGGTGATGACGGGGAGACGGCCGATGAACTCCGGGATCATCCCGAACTTCACCAGGTCCTCCGGCATGACCTCCTGGAACTGGTCGCTGGCCTCGATCTCGCGCTTGGAGCGGATCGTGGCGCCGAAGCCGATGCCCTTGGCACCGGCCCGCGACTCGATGATCTTCTCCAGACCGGCGAAGGCGCCGCCGACGATGAACAGCACGTTCGTCGTGTCGATCTGGATGAATTCCTGGTGCGGGTGCTTCCGGCCGCCCTGCGGCGGGACGGACGCCGTGGTGCCCTCGAGAATCTTCAGCAGCGCCTGCTGCACGCCCTCGCCGGAGACATCACGGGTGATCGACGGGTTCTCGCTCTTGCGGGCCACCTTGTCGATCTCATCGATGTAGATGATGCCCGTCTCGGCCTTCTTGACGTCGTAGTCGGCGGCCTGGATCAGCTTGAGGAGGATGTTCTCCACGTCCTCGCCGACATAGCCCGCCTCGGTGAGCGCGGTGGCGTCGGCGATGGCGAAGGGAACGTTGAGCATCCGGGCGAGGGTCTGCGCGAGCAGGGTCTTCCCGGAGCCGGTCGGACCGAGCAGCAGGATGTTGGACTTCGCCAACTCGATGCCGTCGTCCTTGCTGTGGCTGCCGTTCTCACCGGCCTGGACCCGCTTGTAGTGGTTGTACACCGCGACGGACAAGGCCTTCTTGGCGGCCTCCTGGCCGACCACATAGCCCTCGAGGAACTCGTAGATCTCCCGCGGCTTGGGGAGTTCCTCCCACCGCACCTCGGAGGTCTCGGCCAGCTCTTCCTCGATGATCTCGTTGCAGAGATCGATGCACTCATCGCAGATGTACACACCAGGGCCCGCGATGAGCTTCTTCACCTGCTTCTGGCTCTTCCCGCAGAACGAGCACTTGAGCAGGTCGCCGCCGTCACCGATGCGTGCCACGAGGTGCTTCCCCTTCGCCTTGGATCCGCTTTGCTCCGCGGAACCGGGTGCTTGCGCTGCGAGCTTTCCGCTTGATGTTTCCGGGGGCCGGCCCCCAGCCCTCTATGACGGTACCTTGCCGGGCCCCCGGTTCGGGCCCCCCTTGGACCTAACTGGTCCAAGGGGCGCCGGGCCGACCGGGCTTCAGCCCAGGCCGACCGAGGTCTTACGGGTCGAGACGATCTGGTCGACCAGACCGTACGCCAGCGACTCCTCGGCGGTCAGGATCTTGTCCCGCTCGATGTCGTCACGGATCTTCTCGATCGGCGTGGTGGAGTGCTTGGCCAGCATCTCCTCCAGCTGCGACCGCATCCGCAGGATCTCATTGGCCGCGATCTCCAGGTCGGAGACCTGGCCCCGCCCCGTCTCACTGTAGGGCTGGTGGATCAGGATACGTGCGTTGGGCAGTGCCATCCGCTTGCCGGGGGTACCGGCGGCGAGCAGCACGGCCGCGGCGGACGCCGCCTGGCCCATGCAGACCGTCTGAATATCGGGCTTGACGAACTGCATCGTGTCGTAAATGGCGGTCAGCGCGGTGAACGAGCCGCCGGGCGAGTTGATGTAAACCGAGATGTCGCGGTCCGGGTCCATCGACTCAAGGCACAGCAGCTGCGCCATGACGTCGTTGGCCGAGGCGTCGTCGATCTGGACGCCCAGGAAGATCACGCGCTCCTCGAAGAGCTTCGCGTACGGGTCGTACTCCCGGACACCCTGGGAGGTGCGCTCGACGAAGCGCGGGACGACATAGCGCGATTCGGCCATCGGGCCGTCGTAGAGGCCGCTGCCGGGAAAGTTGTTCATCTGGGTGTTCACCATCCTGTGGCGATCAAAGGGCTGGAGGTCGGCTACGGGACGGCGGGGCTCAGGCCCCGGTGCCGCCCCCGCCCGGAACGTTCGCAGCGGAGGTGATGACCTCGTCGATCAGGCCGTAGTCCTTGGCCTCGTCGGCGGAGAACCAGCGGTCGCGGTCGGAGTCGCGGGTGATCTGCTCGACGGTCTGACCGGTGTGGAAGGCGGTCAGCTCCGCCATCCGCTTCTTGGTGTGCAGCAGCCGCTCGGCGTGGATCTTGATGTCCGAGGCCGAACCGGCCAGGCCCGCGGACGGCTGGTGGATCAGGATCTCGGCGTTCGGCAGCGCGAACCGCTTGCCGGGGGTGCCCGCGCTCAGCAGGAACTGTCCCATCGAGGCAGCGAGGCCCATCGCGATGGTGACCACGTCGTTCTTGATGAACTGCATGGTGTCGTAGATCGCCATGCCGGCCGAGATCGAGCCGCCCGGAGAGTTGATGTAGAGGTTGATGTCCTTGTCCGGGTCCGCGGCGAGCAGGAGCAGCTGCGCGGTGATCTTGTTGGCGATTTCGTCGTCGACCGGCTGGCCGAGGAAGATGATCCGCTCACCGAGCAGCCGGTTGTAGACCTGGTCGCCGAGGCCACCGCCGGTCGGCTCGCCGGCGGCGGAAGGCATCGTATTCGTCACGTATCCACCTGCTCGTCTCTGACGGCGACTGGCCGTCTCAGCGTCTTCTTCTGGGCTCGGGGACGGGCCGGCCGGTGCTATCCGGCGGGCCTGCGAGACTCCCTGCCCTCGTATCTACGGACCCTAACGCGCTGGTCGGCGGGCGCCATCCCGGACCAGGAACTGTTCGCTCTGAGCGCAGGTTCCCCGGCCTCGCGGGCCCGCGGACTTCCCGGAACACGAACGGGCCCGGACGCGTGCAGACGTTCGGGCCCGTTCGTACGGGCTCTGGAGGGAGCGGCGAGGATCAGCCCTCGGCCTTGTCCTGCGCCTTCTCCTGCTCGGGAGCGGCCTCGGCGGCGGCCTCCGTGGCCTCCTCGGCGCCCTCGGCGGCCTCAGCGGTCTTCTCGTCCGCGTCGGTGCCCTCGGCGGCGGCCTCGACCGTCTCGGCGGTCTCGTCCTCGTCGTCCAGGTCGACGGTCTCGCCCTTGTCGTCCACGACCTTGGCGGCCTCGACCACGACGGCGAGCGCCTTGCCGCGGGCGACCTCACCGACGAGCATCGGCACCTGGCCACCCTCGACGACCTGCTGGGCGAACTGGTCCGGGCTCATGCCGGAGGACTGCGCACGGCGCATCAGGTGCTCGGTGAGCTCCTCCTGGCCGACGGACAGCTTCTCCTTGTTGACCAGCTCGTCGAGGACGAACTGGGTCCGGATGCCCTTCTCGGCCTGCTCCTTGAGCTCGGCGTCGAACTCCTCGGCGGACTTGCCCTGGAGCTCCAGGTAGGAGTCCAGGTTCAGGCCCATCTGGCCGAGCTGGTGGTGCTCCAGGTTGTGCTTCCGGGTCTGGATCTCGTCCTCGAGCAGCTTCTCGGGGATCGGGACCTCGACCAGCTCCAGGAGGGCGTCCAGCACCTTCTCCTGGGCCTGGGTGGCCTGGTCGTACTTCTTCGACTGCTCAAGGCGCTTGCGGCTGTCGTCGCGCAGCTCCTCGAGGGTGTCGAACTCGCTGGCCAGCTGGGCGAACTCGTCGTCCAGCTCAGGCAGCTCGCGGGCCTTGACCTCGTTCACCTTGACGGAGACCTCGGCCTCCTTGCCCTGCGCGGAGCCGCCCTTCAGCTCGGAGGTGAAGGTGGCGGTGCCACCGGCCTCCAGGCCGGTCACGGCCTCGTCGATGCCGTCGAGCAGCTCACCGGAGCCGATGGTGTAGGTGACGCCCTCGGCGACGCCGTCCTCCAGCACCTCGCCGTCGACCTTGGCCTCCAGGTCGATCACGACGATGTCGCCCTCGGCGGCGGCGCGCTCGACGGGGCTGGTGGTGGCGAAGCGGTCGCGCAGCTGCTCGACCGACTTGTCGATGTCCTCGTCCGAGACCTCGACGGAGTCGACGGTGACCTCGATGCCGGAGTAGTCCGGGATCTCGATCGTCGGGCGGATGTCCACCTCGGCGGTGAACGTCAGCAGCTCGTTGTCCTTGAGCTCGGTGATGTCGACCTCGGGCTGCCCGAGCGGGTTCAGCTCACCCTCGTTGACCGCGTCGGTGTAGAACTTCGGAAGGGCGTCGTTGACGGCCTCCTCCAGCACCGCGCCGCGGCCGAAGCGCTGGTCGATGATGCGGGCCGGGATCTTGCCCTTGCGGAAGCCAGGCACCGTGACCTGCTGGTTGATCTTCTTGTACGCCGCGTCGAGGCTGGGCTTGAGCTCCTCGAAGGGCACCTCGACAGTGAGCCGAACCCGGGTCGGGTTCAGGTTCTCCACGGCGCTCTTCACGGTTCGGTCTCCTTGGGGCTGACGTGTGGTGTTCTGCTGCCTCGCACTGATGCTTCGCAGCGGATCGCGCCCGGTAAAGAAAGACACAGACGCGCAGCTTGCATAGTAACCGCAAGCATGACGCGGCCCACAACGCGATCTTGACGCCTGTGGATGGTCGGGGTGGCCGGATTCGAACCGACGACCTTCCGCTCCCAAAGCGGACGCGCTACCAAGCTGCGCCACACCCCGTCGGTGCGACACGTAGGGTACATGGCCGCGGACGCCCCGGCCGCCCGTTATTCCACCGGCGGGCAAGGGTGTGCGGGAAGGGCCCTGAACCCGCTACGATGCTTCCCGTGCCGCGGGCCGGGATCACACCCGGGCGATGCGCGGCGCGTGCGGGCGTAGCTCAATGGTAGAGCCCCAGTCTTCCAAACTGGCTACGCGGGTTCGATTCCCGTCGCCCGCTCCACGACGTACGACGGCCTGGCGCCAGGGATTCCCCCAGCGCCGGGCCGTCGGCGTCTTCACAGGTTTATGTCACCGATGGAGCTGGCGACCGAGTCGAGGAAGTCCTGGATGTTCGGCGCGAGGTCGGAGGACGCCAGGAGGAAGCCGAAGAGGGCGGCGACGAGCGCCGGTCCGGCCTTCATCTTCCCGGCCCGGATCATCAGTACGAGGATGATCCCCACCAGCACCACCAATGACAGGGAAATGACCACAGCTGATCACGCTTCCTCGGTCGCTCATGTCTTCACCCGGCCCCGGAAGCACGCGACCTCGCACACCCCCGCTGCAACCATCGTGCCATCAACTACGGCTCCACAGCAGCAGGGTGAGGTGATCACCTGCATCGGCACACACCACACCCACCCTTTGGTACCCCGTCAGAAATCCCTTACACGAGCGGTCACGGGTGACGCTCCCCACAATTTCCGTGGATCAATTTTCGACCTGATCGCATAACCCGGAAGGGAATTCCGATTTCCATGAATCAGACATTCCACCGGAGCCACCTGAGGGGCATATGCACCATTTAAGGGGGATGAAACCCGACAGAACGGGCACTCTGGTTCCTCATATCGAACAACCGGATCGCTATGTCGACTTGATAACGGTCGGCTATCGGCCGGAGTGTGAACCGTATTACTGGGGAAGACCTGGCCGAGGTTTTACGCAATAGAGGTTTCGGCGCTATCGTGCCTTAGATGTTCCACGCTGCCATCTCTCCCCCACGCGCAGTGCGGTCCCGGGTGCTCTCCCCCAGCTCCTGGTGGGAGGGCCTGTGACCAACTCCCTGCGCCCGCACGGTTCCCAGCGGTCCCCGCTCCCCCCGGCCCGTGAGGCCGAGGCCGGAGCGCCCCCCACGCCGCAGCGCGAAGAAGCAGGGCGTCCGGCGACCCCGCCCGCCGACGCCCCTGCCGGGCAGAAGCCGAAGCAGCGGGACGCGTTCTTCGACAACGCGAAGTACCTCGCGATCGTGCTGGTCGCGATGGCCCACTCGTGGGAGCCGCTCACCGATTCGAGCCGTACCGCGGAAGCCCTGTACATGACCGTGTACACCTTCCACATGCCGGCCTTCATCATCATCTCCGGCTTCTTCTCCCGCAGCTTCGACATGCGGCCGGACCGGCTCAAGCGGCTCATCACCGGGGTCGCGGTGCCGTATGTGCTGTTCGAGGTCGCCTACAGCTTCTTCAAGCGCTGGGCCGACGACGACCCGGGCCACCCGATCAGCCTGCTCGACCCCTGGTACCTGACATGGTTCCTGGTCGCGCTGTTCGTGTGGCGGCTGACGACGCCGATCTGGAAGCTGGTGCGCTGGCCGGTCCCGCTCTCGCTGGCGATCGCCACCCTGGCCTCCGTCTCGCCCGACATCGGCGACGACCTCGACCTCCAGCGGGTCCTTCAGTTCCTGCCGTTCTTCGTCATCGGCCTGTGCATGAAGCCCGAGCACTTCCAGATGATGCGGGGCCGCAAGATGCGGATCGCGTCGGTGCCGATCTTCGCGGGCGCCCTGCTGTTCGCCTACTGGGCGGCGCCCCGGATGAACTCGGCCTGGTTCTACCACCGCGACAGCGTCCAGGAGCTGCACGCCCCGGCGTGGACCGGCCCCGTGATGACGCTGGCCATGTTCGGCTGCTCGATGGTGCTCACCGCGTGCTTCTTCGCCTGGGTGCCGCGCCGGCACATGTGGTTCACCGTGCTGGGCGCCGGGACGCTGTACGGCTACCTGCTGCACGGCTTCCTCGCCAAGGGCTCGCGCTTCTGGGGCTGGTTCGACGCGGGGTGGGTGCACAAGCCGCTCGGTGAGATCGCCGTCACCGTCGTCGCCGCCACCGTGGTCACCGTGCTGTGCACCCCGCCGGTGCAGCGCGCCTTCCGCTTCGCGATGGAGCCGAAGATGACGTGGGCCTTCCGCAAGAACGCCACCGAGCAGGCCCGGCACCGCACGGCCGCCTGACGGTTCGCCCACCGCCCGCTCGACGACCGCCCGAAGGGGCCGGGACCGTTTCCCCACGGTCCCGGCCCCTTTCGCTGTCTCACCGCCCCCGCCCCGGTGTCTCCCGGCGCAGCGCCGCCCGGGCGGGCAGGACGGTCGCCGCGAGCCCGAGCGCCACGGCGGCGGCCACGAACCCGACGTAGGTCAGCGGCGGGACGTACGGGCTTCCGCCGGTCAGCCCGCGCACCATCGGGACGAGCGTGGCCAGGGCGATCGCCGTGCCCAGCGCGACCCCGGCCGTGGCCACCAGCAGCGCCTCCCAGCGCAGCATCCCCAGCACCTGCCGCCGGGTCGAGCCGATCAGGCGCAGGGTGCCCAGTTCCCGGCGGCGGTCGAGGACCGTCATCACCAGGGTGTTGACGGCGGCGACCGCGGCGAAGCCGCCGAGCACCCAGGCCATCGTGGTGTTGGACCAGGCGTTGAGCGCGCGGTCGCGGTCCTCGGCGGCCGCGTAGCCGTCCCGTCCTGTGACCCGCTCGCCGAGCCGCTTGCCGAGCGCCTCCGCGACGGCCGCGCGGTCCGCGCCCGCGTCGTCCCGTACCAGCACGTCGCCGTCGTAGGACGACGTGACGTGGGCCGCCAGGGCCGCGCGGGGCAGGGTGATCCGCGCGAGGCCCAGGCCCCGGCCGTACGTCGCGACCACCTCGGGCGCGGCCCTGGTGCCGTCCGGGAAGCGGAGCCGCAGCCGGTCGCCCACGCTGACGTGCGCGGACTCCGCGAGGATCGCGTCCACCGCGACCCGGCCCGGCCCCAGGCCCGCCAGGCGGCCGGTGCGGACGTCCAGGTCCTGTACGGCCGCCAGCGCGCGACCGGTGCCGGAGACGCCCTGGGCGGTCTCGCCCTGGAGCGAGGAGCCCGCCGTGACGAGCACCCCGGTGCGCAGCACGCCCACCGCCTCGGCCACGCCCGGTACGGCGGCGGCGCGGTCGGCCGTGTCGGCCGGGAGGCCGCCGGGTGCGGAGACGACCTGGTCGGCGACGATCCCGGCGCGCCGCTGTCCGGCCATCGCGCGGTCCTCACTGGTGTGCATGAAGACGAGCGTCGAGGAGAACGCGATGGCCAGCACGATCGGAGTGATCGCGGAGGCCAGTCGGCGCGCGTTGGCCAGGGTGTTGGCCGACGCCAGGACCGCCGGGGCGGCGCCCGCGCGCAGCGGCAGCCCGATAAGCCAGGCGCACAGCCGGGCGATCAGCGGGCCGAGCAGGGCCACGGCCAGCATGAACAGCATCACGATCCCGAGCGCGGTGTTGGCCGCGTCCTCCCCGGAGGCCGACGCGGCGAACCCGGCCAGCACGAAGCCGCCGACCAGGGCCGCCGCGCCCAGCAGGGTGCGGATCACCCCGGGGCGCATCCGCTCCACCGCCGCCTCGCCGAGCGCCTGGCCGGGTTTGATCCGCGCCGGGCGGCGGGCGGCCATCAGGCCCGCCAGGAGCGAGCTGACCAGTCCCGCACCGACGGCGCTGACCAGCGGAATCCAGGAGACCGCCAGCTCCACGGGGGCGGGGATCGCGCCCTTGTCCTTCAGCTGTCCGAACCACCAGTGCGCGAGGACGATGCCGGGCAGGCAACCGAGCGCGCCCGCGAGCGGGGCGATGAGCAGCGCCTCGGCCGCGATGGAGCGGCGGATCTGGCGCGGGGTGGCGCCGATGGCGCGCAGCAGGGCCACCTCCCGGGCGCGCTGGCCCACGGAGAGGGCGACGGTGCCCGCGGCGGTGAAGACGGCGACGGTGGTGGCGATCCCGCCGAAGGAGCCGCCGAGGGCGGTGAGCAGCTCCCTGGTCCCGGCGATGGCGGGGTTCTCGGCCGCGCCGCGCCCGTCGCCGGTGTGCACGCGCACGGAGCTGCCGTGTGCGGTCTTGTCGTACGCCGTCTTCAGGCGGGCTGCCAGGCGGTCCGGGCCGGTGCCGGGGCCGGGGCCGGGGCGTACGAGGATCGCGTCGACGGTACGGGGGTGGCCGGACAGGGCCCGGGCGCGGGCGTCAGTGAACCAGGCCGTGGGCCCGCCCCCGGCGCCGCGGGCGGTACGGGCGGTGCCGGACACCCGGAAGGTGTGGCTGCCGTCCGGGGCGCCCACCGTGACGCGGCCGCCGACCCCGGTGCCCGTCGCGCGGGCGGCCGCCTCGTCGAGCACGACGTCGCCCGCGGCCCGGGGCGGGGTGCCGGTGGTGAGCGTCACGCCGGTGAAGGGGGCCGCTCCCCAGCCGTGGCCGGTCAGTGCGCCCGCGCTCTTCGGGGCGCTTCCCGTACGCAGCGGGAAGGTCGTGTCGGGAGCGGTGGCCGCCGTTCCGGGGGTGCGGGCGGCGGTGGTGACGAGCGCGGCGTCGAGCCGGGCCCGGTCGGGGACCGGTTCGGACTCGTCCTCCCGTTCCTCGCCGTGGCCGACGATGTGGTGCGCGCGCTGGTCGGCGGCGACGACGACCGGGACGCTCGCGTAGCGCTCGGGCGGCACGGAGGCCCGTACGCCGGTCTCCAGCAGGATGCCGCAGGCGGACACGATCATCGCGGTCATCATCAGGGCGACGAAGGTGCCCGCGAAGGCGGCGGGCTTGAAGCGGACGGAGGCGCGGGCCAGTCCGTTGGTCAGCGCCCTCACCGGACGGCGGCGAGGGCGGCGGGGGCGGCGGGGGTGCGGGCGGTGAGCCGGGTCATCCGGTCGGCGATCTCGTGCGCCGGGGCATGGGTGAGCCGGTCGGTGATCGCGCCGTCCGCGAGGAAGAGCACCCGGTCGGCGTAGCTCGCGGCCACCGGGTCGTGGGTGACCATCACCACGGTCGCGCCGAGCGCGTCCACCGCGTGCCGCAGCAGCCCGAGCACCTCGGCGGCGGTGACCGTGTCCAGCGCTCCGGTCGGCTCGTCGGCGAAGACGACGTCGGGGCGGGTGACGAGGGCGCGGGCGATGGCCACTCGTTGCTGTTGCCCGCCGGAGAGCTGTCCCGGGCGGCGCCGGGCGTGCTCGTGCAGCCCGACCTGCGCCAGGACCTCATGGGCCCGGTGGCGGTCGGGGCGGGCGCCCGCGAGCCGCATCGGGAGCAGCACGTTCTGCTCGACGGTGAGGGAGGGCAGCAGGTTGAAGGCCTGGAAGACGAAGCCGAGGCGGCTGCGGCGCAGCGTGGTGAGCTTGTTCTCGCTCAGTCCGGTGATCTCGGTGCCACCGAGCATGACGGACCCCGCGGTCGGCCGGTCGAGACCGGCGGCGCACTGGAGGAACGTCGACTTGCCGGAGCCGGACGGGCCCATGACGGCGGTGAAGCTGCCGCGCGGAAGGGCGAGGTCGATGCCGCGCAGCGCGTGCACGGCGTTGCCGCCGCGGCCGTAGCGGCGCTGGACGCCGTGGAGTTCGACGGCGTGGGTGGCAGCAGGGGCGGGGGGCGGCGCCGGGTGCGCCGCTGTCGTACGCCGCTTGCGCAGCCGCATGGTGGTGGCCCTTCTGGGAGTTCGCCCGATGTCCTACGACGGTAGGGATCGGAGATGCCCCGGAGCCATGGCGGTCACCGCCGTACCGAGGTGGGGTTAACCCCCCGTCAGTCCCCGGTGGGACGGCCCTACTGGCGGCAGATCAGCAGCAGCGCGCGGTCGTCGTTGACGTCCTTGGCGACCGTCTCGATCAGGTGCCAGGCCGCGCCCTGGAAGCCGGAGGAGACATAGCGGTCGGCCTCGCCGGTGAGGTGGTCGATGCCCTCGCTGATGTCGCGGTCGGCGGTCTCCACGAGGCCGTCGGTGAACAGCATCAGGACGTCCCCGGGGCGCAGGGTGCCCTTGGTGGGGTCGAACTGGGCGCCGTCGTAGACGCCCAGCAGCGGGCCGTCCGCGGACTTCTCCTCCCATTTGCCGGTCCCCGCGCTGAGCTGGAGCGCGGGCAGATGACCGGCCGAGAAGAGTTCGAAGTCGCCGCTGTCGAGGTCGAGTACGAGGTGGACGGAGGTCGCGAAGCCCTCTTCCCAGTCCTGGCGCAGCAGATAGCCGTTGGCGGCCGGGAGGAAGCCGTGCGGGGGCAGCGAGCCGAGCAGACCGCCGAAGGCGCCGGAGAGCAGGAGGGCGCGGGAGGCGGCGTCCATGCCCTTGCCGGAGACGTCGGTGAGGACGACTTCGAGAGTGCGGCCGCCGTTGCCGGTGCGGGCGGCGACCACGAAGTCGCCGGAGAAGGACTGGCCGCCGGCCGGGCGCAGGGCCATCTCGCGGTGCCAGCCGCGTGGCAGGGCGGGCAGCTTGCTCTGGACGCGGATGCGTTCGCGCAGGTCGAAGAGCATGGTGCCGCCGCGCCGCCAGGGCACGCCGACGCGGCTGCGGAACTGGGCGATGAGCAGTCCGGAGAAGCCGACCGCGGCGACCACCAGGATGGTGCCGGGGGTGACCCGCGCGGAGGTGTCCTCCTCGGTGTACGGGCCGAGGACGGCGGACTCCACGATGAGGGCGGTGGCGGCGGCCGCGTACAGGGCGAGCAGGCTGGCGGGGCGCAGCAGCAGCCCGCCCGCGACGATCGGCAGGACGAGGGCGGAGGGCGCGCACCAGTCGGGGGTGGCGATGGTGCCGCCGGCGATGGCGGGGACGGCGAGGAGCAGCAGGGCGAGGGCGAGCCGATCGGAGCCCTCGCCGCGGAAGTAGTCGACTCCGGCTTTGCGCACGCCTGTGCGAGCCCGGTGCAGAGCTTTGCGCATCCGGGCCGTCGGAGTGTCCGCGCCGCCAGTCATTGCATCGGGACCCTACCCACCCGTTCGGACGCGCGTCGATTCGTGGCGCGTTGAACCACCCAGCCAGGGGGGCAATCGTAAGCGATATTCGTGCGGGTGTACGGGAAACCGCTGCTGGGGATGGGGATATGAGCGCGGAGCCGGGGGTGCCCGATCTGCTGTTTGGGATGATTGGTACGGAAAGCTACCACTCGCTCTCGGTGGTGTACCCCGGCCGCCGGAGAAAACCGCGGTCCGGCGGGAGTTGACCGAATGCGAGCGCTCGGCCGGCGGCCCGGGATGCCGTGGGTTCTGACGGGGCGTCGGCCGCCGCGGCTCATGGCCGCCCCGGAGGCCGCCCTTACAACTGCTGGCAAGCGGGGCACCAGAACAGGTTCCGGGCGGCGAGTCCTGCGGTACGGATCTCACCGCCGCACACATGGCAGGGCTGCCCGGCCCGGCGGTAGACGTAGACCTCGCCGCCGTGGTCGTCGACGCGCGGCGGACGGCCCATGGCCTCGGGGGTGTGCTCGGGGCGGACCGTGTCGATCCGGTTGTTCCGTACGCCCTCGCGCATCAGCTCCGCGAGATCGGCCCAGATGGCGTCCCATTCGGCGCGGGCCAGCCCGCGGCCCGGGCGGTACGGGTCGATGCCGTGCCGGAACAGGACCTCTGCGCGGTAGACGTTGCCGACGCCCGCGACCACCTTCTGGTCCATGAGCAGCGCGGCCACGCTGACCCGGCTGCGGGAGATCCGGGCCCAAGCGGCGTCGCCGTCGTCGTCGGGGCGCAGCGGATCGGGCCCGAGGCGGTCGTGGATGGCCTGCTTCTCGCCGTCGGTGATCAGGGAGCAGGCGGTCGGCCCGCGCAGGTCCGCGTAGCCGCCGGGGCCCGCCAGCCGCAGCCGTACGGTCTCGGTGGGCGGCGGGGCGGGGGCCGGGCCGAAGGTGTACTTGCCGAAGAGCCCGAGGTGCACATGGACCCAGCCGGTGGCGGCGAAGTCCAGGAAGAGGTGCTTGCCGTGCGCCTCGGCGTGCTGGAGCGCCTGCCCGTCCACGAGGGCCGCCCCGTCGGCGAACTTGCCCTGGGGGCTGGCGGCACGGACGGGCCGGCCGCCGAACCGGTCGAGGTGGTCGGCGGCCAGTCGGTGGATGGTGTGCCCTTCGGGCATCAGTCGCCGGCGGGGTGGTGGGCCGGGATGGGCGGCAGTTCGCCGGTGGTCTCGTAGTCGGCGAGCATGGCGATGCGGCGGGTGTGCCGCTCCTCGCCCGAGTACGGGGTGGCCAGGAAGATCTCGACGAACTTGGTCGCCTCTTCCCGGGTGTGCATGCGGCCGCCGACGCTGAGGACGTTGGCGTCGTTGTGCTCGCGCGCGAGGGCTGCGGTCTGCTCGCTCCAGGCCAGCGCGGCGCGTACCCCCTTGACCTTGTTCGCCGCGATCTGCTCGCCGTTGCCGGAGCCGCCGATCACGATGCCGAGGCTGTCGGCGTCGGCGGCGGTCCGCTCGGCGGCGCGCAGGCAGAACGGCGGGTAGTCGTCCTGGGCGTCGTAGATGTGCGGGCCGCAGTCGACGGGGTCATGACCGCCCGCCCGGAGCCACTCCACGAGGTGGTTCTTCAGTTCGTATCCGGCATGATCGGAGCCGAGGTACACGCGCATGCCCTGAGTGTGGCACGGCTGTGTCGTTACCGCCGAGCCGGGTAGGCGCACTGTGATTACTTAGCAACACCAAGGAACCTCATGGAAACCTCAAGTAACAATTTGGAATCGAAGGTTCACCTGGCGGTTCCCCTGAGATTCACTGGCGTCGCTCCTACCCCGGAAGCAAAGGATCGAGCCATATGAGCGCACAACCAGCGACCTCCCCGGACGGGCTGAAGGCCGGGCTCAAGAACCGCCATCTGTCCATGATCGCGATTGGCGGGGTGATCGGCGCCGGGCTGTTCGTCGGCTCCAGCGCCGGTATCGCCAAGGCCGGACCGGGCATTCTCGTCTCCTACGCGCTCGTCGGCCTCATGGTCGTCCTCGTGATGCGCATGCTGGGCGAGATGGCCGCCGCGAACCCGACGTCCGGCTCCTTCTCCGCCTACGCCGACCGCGCGCTCGGCCGCTGGGCGGGCTTCTCCATCGGCTGGCTCTACTGGTTCTTCTGGGTCGTGGTGCTGGCGGTCGAGGCGACCGCCGGCGCCAAGATCCTGGAGGGCTGGTGGCCCGCCGTACCGCAGTGGGGCTGGGCGCTGATCGTGATGGTCGTGCTCACCGCCGCCAACCTGGTCTCGGTCTCCTCCTACGGTGAATTCGAGTTCTGGTTCGCCGGGATCAAGGTCGTCGCGATCGCCGCCTTCATCGTCATCGGCGGGCTCGCGGTCTTCGGTCTGCTGCCCGGCTCCAAGAACGAGGGCGCGGGTCTTGCCCACCTCACCGACCACAGCGGCTTCCTGCCCAACGGGCCGGGCGCGATCCTCACCGGGGTGCTGCTGGTCGTCTTCTCCTTCATGGGCAGTGAGATCGTCACCCTGGCCGCCGGTGAGTCCGAGGACCCGCAGCGGGCCGTCTCCAAGGCCACCAACAGCGTGATCTGGCGTATCGCGGTCTTCTACCTGGGCTCGATCTTCGTCGTGGTCACCCTGCTGCCGTGGGACGCCAAGTCGATCACCAAGGACGGCAGCTACGTCGCCGCGCTCGACTCCATCGGCATCCCGCACGCCGGTCAGGTCATGAACGTCATCGTGCTGACCGCCGTGCTCTCCTGTCTCAACTCCGGCCTCTACACCGCCTCCCGGATGGCCTTCTCGCTCGGCCAGCGCGGCGACGCCCCGGCCGCGTTCGCGAGGACCAACACGCGCGGTGTGCCGCAGGCGGCGATCCTCGGCTCGGTCGTCTTCGGCTTCATCGCGGTCTGGTTCAACTACCAGTGGCCGGACACGGTCTTCGACTTCCTGCTGAACTCCTCGGGCGCGGTCGCGCTCTTCGTCTGGCTGGTGATCTGCTTCACCCAGCTGCGGATGCGCGGCATCATCCTGCGCGAGAACCCGGACAAGCTCGTCGTCCGGATGTGGGGCTTCCCGTATCTGACCTGGGCGACCATCGGGATGATCTCGTTCGTGCTGGTCTACATGCTCACCGACGACGACGGACGCGAGCAGGTGCTGCTGTCCACCCTGGCGGCGGCGCTCGTGGTGGTCATCGCGCTGGTACGGGACCGGCTCGTCGGGACCAAGCCGGGCGCCCCCGCCGGGAGCCCCGCCAAGGAGTCCGAGTCCGTGGCTCCGTAACGCCGGGCAACGGATACGCGAACGGGCGGGCTGGAGAACCAGCCCGCCCGACGCGTACCGACTGAGGGTGTACGCCTCAGCCGCGACGCCTCAGCCGCGACGCCCCACCAGCTTCCAGGCCCCCGGCAGCGCGCCCATCGCCAGTGCGGCCTTCAGCGCGTCCCCGACCAGGAACGGGATCAGCCCGGCGGCCACCGCCTGGCCAAGGGAGATGCCCGTGGCCAGCGCCAGATACGGGACGCCGACCGCGTAGATGATCGCGGAGCCGACCGCCATGGTGCCCGCGGTGCGCAGCGCCCCGCGGTCGCCACCGCGCCGCGCCAGCGCGCCCACCACGGTCGCGGCGAGCAGCATGCCCAGCACATAGCCGAAGGACGGCATGGCGGCACCGGAGGCGCCCTCGGCGAACCAGGGCAGGCCCGCCATCCCGGCCAGCGCGTACAGCGCGAGCGACAGGAAGCCCCGGCGGGCGCCGAGCGAGGTGCCCACCAGCAGCGCGGCGAACGTCTGGCCGGTCACCGGCACCGGCGAGCCGGGGACGGGCACCGAGATCTGCGCGGCGAGGCCGGTCAGCGCGGCGCCGCCCACGACGAGCGCGGCGTCACGGACGAGAACGCGCCGGGCGGGGAACACCGCGTCGGCGAGGACCGTACCGGTCGGGGAAGCGGCAGAAACTGTGCTCATCAGCGGAACTCCGAGGTCAGGAGGGGTGGACTACGCGACGGTAACCCGGCACGAAGCCACCACACACCATCGGATCGTCACAAAGCCCGGGCGCCGGGCTTGGCGGCTTCGGCAGATTGGCGCATAAATCGGTGCGCGGATTGGCGTGATACGGAGCGTGACCATCATGTCCGATATCCAGAAAAGTTTGACATCAATGTTGTCCTGATCGGACGCACACCTCACACTGGGGTCGTTTTGCATCCGCCCGCCCCTCACACAAGGGACAGAGACCAGCCATGAACCCGACACCTGCGTCCTCAGCGCCGCAGAGCGGCACCGAGGCGACCGACGCGGGCGCGGACGCTTCGCGCCCGCTCTCGCACGGCCTCAAGCAGCGCCATCTGTCGATGATCGCCCTCGGCGGGGTGATCGGCGCCGGGCTGTTCGTCGGCTCCGGTGCCGGAATCGCCGCCGCAGGGCCGTCGATCATCCTCGCCTACGCGCTCTCCGGGCTGCTCGTGATGCTCGTGATGCGGATGCTCGGCGAGATGTCGGCGGCCAACCCGGCCTCCGGCTCCTTCTCCGTGCACGCCGAGCGCTCGATCGGGCCGTGGGCCGGATTCACCGTCGGCTGGATGTTCTGGACCCTGCTGTGCGTGGGCATCGCCGCCGAGGCGATCGGCGCGGCCGGGATCATGGTCCACTGGTTCCCCGGCACGGACTCCTGGATGTGGGTCGCCGTCTTCATGGCGATCTTCTGCGGCACCAACCTCGCGGCCGTCAGCAACTTCGGCGAGTTCGAGTTCTGGTTCGCCGCGCTGAAGATCGCCGCGATCAGCATCTTCCTCATCCTGGGCGTCCTCGCCATCCTCGGCGTCCTGCCCGGCACCGACGCCCCCGGCAGCAGCAACCTCACCGGCGAGGGCGGCTTCATGCCCAACGGCGCGAACGGCCTCGTCGTCGGCCTGCTCGCCTCCGTCTTCGCCTACGGCGGCCTGGAGACGGTGACGATCGCGGCGGCCGAGTCGGAGAACCCGGTCAAGAGCGTCGCGGGCGCCGTGCGCACCGCGATGTGGCGCATCGCCCTCTTCTACGTCGGCTCGATGGTCGTCGTGGTCACGCTCATACCGTGGAACGACGCGTCGGTGGTCAAGGACGGCCCGTACGTGGCCGTCCTCGACCACCTGGACATCCCGGCCGCGGGCGACATCATGAACGTCATCGTGCTGATCGCCCTGCTCTCCGCGATGAACGCCAACATCTACGGCGCCTCCCGCATGTCCTACTCCCTGGTCGTCCGCGGCGAGGGCCCCGCCTTCCTCGGCCGCGTCTCCGGCGGCGTCCCCCGCCTCACCGTCCTCGCGTCGTCCTTCTTCGGCTTCGTCGCGGTGCTGCTGAGCTACTGGTGGCCGGACACGATCTTCAAGTGGCTCCTCAACATGGTCGGCGCCGCGGTGCTGGTCGTCTGGGGCTTCATCGCCGTCTCCCAGCTCGTGATGCGGAGGCGCCTTCAGCGTGAGGCCCCGGAGAAGCTGGTGGTCAAGATGTGGCTCTTCCCCTACCTGACCTACGTCGCTCTGGCCGCGACGGTCGCCGTCCTGCTGCTGATGCTGCGCGAGGACGACACGAGTACGCAGCTGTACTTCACGCTGGGCATGACGGCGGTGCTCGCCGCGATCGGCTACGCGCGGCAGCGGGCGGTGGCGGGGCGGCACTGACGGTAGGTCAGGGCTGGGTTTCGGCTTCGGCCTGCCAGCGGGCCAGCTCCTTCCGGTTTTCCACGACGAACGGGTGCTCGGTGCCGAGCACCCGTTCTCGGCGTTCGATGAGCTCCTGGACTGCGGCGATAGCCTTGTCCAGGTTGCCCAGCCCATGCGCGACCCGAGAAGTGAGGCTCAAAGCTGCGAGGGTCAGCGGGTGGTCGTGTCCCTGGAGGCGGATGCGATCCGCCAGCACACGACGGGCCACTGATTCAGCTTCGGCAAATCGCCCGAACACCCGCAGCCCATCGCCGTAATCATGGTGGGCCATGACGGTCGTAAGGTGATCGGGCGGCAGGAAGCGCTCACAGACTTCAATGACCCGAGCCTCTTCATCAAATTCCTCCGCGTCGCCGATCTGCGGCAGGACCTCTAGGAGCGTGACCCGGCTGAACAATGTCTCCGCAGAGTGTTCACCGAGCACCCTTCGCTGTCCGTCGATTGCACGTCGCAGCCAGTAAGTAGCCTCCTCTTCGCTGCCGGGCAAGCAGAGCGGAAAGAACAGAGCAACGCAGCTGCGCAGAGTGTCCGGGTGATCGGGGCCAAGGAGCCGCTCACGGCTCTCCAGGACCTTCCTTAGCAATGCCTCCGACTCGGTGTACCGCCCCAAGCGGAACAGCGCTTGCCCAACCACGGCCCGTGCACTGAGGAGCACGGGGTGCTCCTCCCCGAGGAGTTGCTGCGCCTTGTCGGCGATGGCCCGTGAAGTGGCCAGCGCTATCGCATAGCCCCCCGCTTCATACACCTGTTGCGCGACACGCACCGCGAGTTGGGCCGATTCCTCTCCCGGAGACATGTGGAACAGCCGGGAGGCATGCGGCGCGAGCAACCGTAACTCGGAGCGGGCTTGTGTCGATGCGTCATCCTCCGGTGGCAGCGCCACTTCCAGCAGCCGCCCTGCCGCCTCGGTCAGCGGCGCACGCTCGCCGTCCGGAACCCCGGCCGCGACGCTGTCCAGCAGGACACCATGCGCGTGCAGACACCGACGGCCGTCCGCCTCGACCATGCCGATCAGCGAGTGGTCGAGCAATCCGCGCAGGGCAGGCTCGACGCGATCTGGGTCGAGGTGGTCGAGAGCCAGCTCGCCCCGGGCCACCGGCATCAGGAGGGACAGCGGCACCGGGTCAGCCGCCCAGCAGGACAGCAGTCGCAGGAGGGTCGTCGCCTCCGGGAGGCCCTGGTCGGCGAGGGCGTCCAGGGACAACTGCCAGGTGCGGCCGACGAGATGGCGGGACTGGCTGCTGCCGGTGCCCGCCGCGCCCTGGTCCACGAGGGCCGTCGAATCCTCGCTGAGCTTCCGGTCGTACTCGTCCATCGACCACGACTCCAGGAGTTGATGCGACAGATGCGAACCCGCCAGGGTCAGGGCCAGTGGCAGACAGCCCAGCCGTCGCGCCACCTTCTGCGCCGATTCGACGGTACCGGCGTCCGGGGCCAGGTCGCAGAGGACCTGGGCGGCGTCGGTCTCCGGCAGCACCCCGACGGGGTGCCGGGCGGCGCCGGTGCCGCGCCACAGGGGCGACGTCGCGTGCCGGGTGGTCACCAGGACCGTGCCGAGCGGGCT
Organism: Streptomyces sp. NPDC021115; assembly: GCF_044333065.1. NCBI lineage: Bacteria > Bacillati > Actinomycetota > Actinomycetes > Kitasatosporales > Streptomycetaceae > Streptomyces > Streptomyces sp. NPDC021115. The sequence goes on along the minus strand of NZ_JBIRQF010000006.1, from coordinate 238,720 downwards.
GCTACGCAGCCAGCCGCCTTCCTCCAGCACCGCCGGGTCGTCCGCGTTGTCGAGGACGAGCAGCCAGGGCTGGGCCGAGTGGTCCAGGTAGTGCCAGACCAGGTCGGCGGCGGCGCGCTGGCCGCCGGAGGCGGCGGCCAGCTCTCCGGTGGTCGCGCCGCGGTCACCCGCCACGGCGAGCATGCCCGCGCGCAAGGAGATCCGTTCGGAGGCGTTCACCCAGAGCCCGATGCGGCCGTGGTCCCGGACGGCCTCCGTGAAGAGGGCGTGGGCCACCGCAGTCTTTCCGCAGCCGCCCAGGCCGTGCAGGACGTGAACGTCGCCGCCGGGGCCGGTGACGGCCGCTCGTAAGCGCTCCATGAGATCGGCGCGGTCCCGCAGGATGCCCGGTGCGCGGCCGACGAGCGGTACGCGGACGGAGTCGGGGGCGGTCATGTCCCGGGGGGCGGCCGGGGCCGGGGCGAGCAGCGGGGTCGCGCCGGGCTCGTAGTGGTGGTGATGTTCCTCGATGTACTGGTCGCCGCCGGTCTGGAAGACCCGGCCCTGGCCCGACGCGCGGCCGTCGATCGGCCCGGGCCCCCTCATCGCTCGGTGATGTGCTGGTCGCGACCCGCCTGGTAGACCCGGCCGCTGCCGGACGCCTCGGCCGTCATGTGGATCTCGCCGACGGCGGACGACGGTTCGGGGAGGGCGGGGGTCAGGTCGTCGAGGATGCGGCGCAGTTCGTCCGCCACCTCCGGCTGGGCCACCAGCAGGCGCCGCACCCGGCCCTGCCATTCGGCGGCCAGTTCGGACGCGGAGTCCTCGTCGCCCGCCTCGTGCGCGAGGAGCAGATCGGCGCGGGCCGCCTCGTACTCCTCGGCGATGCCGTCGGCCCGGGCGGGCTGGAAGCGGCGCCAGAGGCCGACCAGGCCGTCGCGGGCCGATTCCCAGGCGCTGGTGGTCATCAGCGTGACCATCGTGGTGCCCGCCGTTCTGGCGAGATCGGCGATCTGCGGATCCATGCCCTGCCCCCTTCGAGCGGCCTTCGATCATAGGCCACCGCCCCGTTGCGGCACAGGTCACACAACTCCCCCACGCCGCCCCTTGTTGGTGGTAGCGTGCAGTTGCAAGTGATGTGCAATAAGAGGTCCGGAGGGCTCGGCATGGCCATCTACACACTTCCTGAACTTCCGTACGACTACGCGGCGCTGGCGCCGGTCATCAGCCCCGAGATCATCGAGCTGCATCACGACAAGCACCACGCCACGTACGTCAAGGGCGCGAACGACACGCTGGAGCAGCTTGCGGAGGCGCGGGACAAGGATCAGTGGGGGTCGATCAACGGGCTGGAGAAGAATCTGGCCTTCCATCTGTCGGGCCACATCCTGCACAGCATCTACTGGACCAACATGACCGGCGACGGTGGCGGTGAGCCGCTGGCGGCGGACGGGGTGGGCGAACTGGCCGATGCCCTCGCCGAGCACTTCGGGTCCTTCGGCCGGTTCAAGGCGCAGCTGTCGAAGGCGGCGGCGACCACCCAGGGGTCGGGGTGGGGGGTGCTGGCGTACGAGCCGGTGAGCGGGCGGCTGGTGGTGGAGCAGGTGTACGACCACCAGGGGAACGTGGGGCAGGGGTCGGTGCCGATCCTGGTGTTCGACGCCTGGGAGCACGCCTTCTATCTCCAGTACAAGAACCAGAAGGTCGACTTCATCGAGGCGATGTGGAAGGTCGTCGACTGGCAGGATGTCGCCCGCCGCTACACCGCGGCGAAGGAGCGCGCCCACAATCTGCTGCTCGCGCCGTAGGAGACCTCCTGCTCACGTGATCGTCTTCTCAACCTTCACGGGCAGGCGGAAAAACAGGGCCCCCGCGCGGTCGAGTCGCGCGGGGGCCCTGCCGTGAGGGGGGCGTCAATCGAAGATCGGGCCCACCGTGCGGGTGCGCTTGATCTCGTAGAAGCCGGGGATGGCGGCGACCATCAGGGTGCCGTCCCAGAGCTGGGCGGCGGCGTCGCCCTTGGGGGCGGGGGTGACGACCGGGCCGAAGAAGGCGATCTGCTCGCCGTCCGAGCCGGGGACCGCGATGACCGGGGTGCCGACCTCCTGGCCGACGAGGTCGATGCCCGCCTTGTGGGAGGCGCGCAGCTCGGTGTCGTACGCGTCGGAGTCGGCGGCGTCCGCGAGGTCGGCGGGCAGTCCGGCCTCCTCCAGGGCGGCGACGATCGTCTCGCGGTTCTTCTCCAGGCCCTGGTTGTGGAAGCGGGTGCCGAGGGCGGTGTAGAGCGGGCCGAGGACATCGCTGCCGTGCTTCTGCTCGGCGGCTATGCAGACCCGGACCGGGCCCCAGGCGGTCTTCATCAGCTCCTGGTACTGCTCGGGCAGCTCGTCGATCTTGGGCTCGTTGAGGACGGCGAGGCTCATCACATGCCAGCGCACCTCGACCGGGCGGACCTTTTCCACCTCGAGCATCCAGCGCGAGGTCATCCAGGCCCAGGGACACAGCGGGTCGAACCAGAAATCAGCGGGAGTCTTGACGGTCTCGGTCTCGGTCACGGTCTCTCCTCAGGCGGACACGCGTGGGTAAAGAGTTATCTCGTTCGCACAACGCGGCCGGGCTCGGGGACCATTCCCCGATGCCGCCTGTCGGTGCCCCATGACATGATTCCCGCTGTCCGAAAGGCGAGACGGAACACGAGGGGAGCCGCTACGTGCCCGGTGAGAACCTGACCCGTGACGAGGCCCGCGAGCGGGCGAGGCTGCTGGCGGTGGACGCGTACGAGGTGTCCCTCGACCTGCGGTCCGCGGTCGGGGCGGACACCGGACCGGGACCGCGCACCTTCCGCTCGACGACGACCGTGCGCTTCCGCTGCGCCGAGCCGGGGGCCGCGTCCTTCGCCGATCTGGTGGCGCCGGAGCTTCTCGCGGTGCGGCTCAACGGGCGGGAGCTGGACCCGGCGGCCGTGTTCGACGGGGCCCGGATCGCCCTGGAGGGGCTGGCGGGGGACAACGAGCTGGTGGTGGACGCGCGGTGCGCGTACAGCCGCACCGGCGAGGGGCTGCACCGCTTCGTCGACCCCGAGGACGGCGAGGTGTATCTGTACACGCAGTACGAACCGGCCGACGCCCGCCGGGTCTTCGCCAACTTCGAACAGCCCGACCTGAAGGCGCCGTTCACCTTCTCGGTGACCGCCCCCGCGGGCTGGACGGTGCTGAGCAACGGGACGGCCGCCGGTACCGAGCCGTCCGGCGACGGCGACGGGGCCGCGACCACCCGCTTCACCCCGACGCTGCCCATCTCGACGTACATCACGGCCGTCGTCGCGGGCCCGTACCACTACGTGAGCGACCGCTACCGCCGCACCCAGCCGGACGGCTCGGTGCTGGAGATCCCGCTCGGCGCGCTGTGCCGCAAGGGGCTCGCCAAGCACTTCGACGCGGACGACATCTTCAAGGTCACCAAGCAGGGCCTGGACTTCTTCCACGACCACTTCGACTATCCGTACCCCTTCGGGAAGTACGACCAGGCGTTCGTGCCGGAGTACAACATCGGCGCGATGGAGAACCCGGGGTGCGTGACCTTCCGCGAGGAGTTCGTCTTCCGCGGCAAGGTCACCCAGGCGTCGTACGAGCACCGGGCCACGGTCCTGCTGCACGAGATGGCGCACATGTGGTTCGGCGACCTGGTCACCATGGAGTGGTGGGACGACCTGTGGCTCAAGGAGTCGTTCGCCGACTTCATGGGGGCCTTCGCGCTGGTCGGGGCGACCCGCTTCACCGACGGCTGGGTCACCTTCGCCAACCGCCGCAAGGCCTGGGCGTACCGGGCCGACCAGCTGCCGTCCACCCATCCGATCACGGCCGACATCCGGGATCTGGAGGACGCCAAGCTCAACTTCGACGGGATCACCTACGCCAAGGGCGCGTCCGTGCTCAAGCAGCTGGTGACCTACGCCGGGCAGGACGCCTTCCTGGAGGGCGCCCGCCGCTACTTCAAGCGGCACGCGTACGGGAACACCCGGCTGACCGATCTGCTGTCGGTGCTCACCGAGACCTCAGGGCGGGACATGGCGGCCTGGTCGCGGGCCTGGCTGGAGACCGCGGGCGTCAATGTGCTCACCCCGCGGGCCGTCTACGACGCCGAGGGGCACATCACCGAGCTGGCCATCGTCCAGGAAGCCGGGTCCGGGGATCACCCCACGCTGCGCCCGCACCGGGTCGCGGTCGGGCTGTACCGGAGGGACCCGGCCGCCGCCGGGGAGCGCCCCGGGGCGCTGGTGCGCTACGCCCGCGCCGAGGTGGACGTCGACGGCCCCCGTACGGTCGTGGCCGAGCTGACCGGGGCCGAGCGGCCCGATCTGATCCTGGTCAACGACGAGGACCTCACCTACTGCAAGGTCCGCTTCGACGAGGTCTCGCTGGACACCCTGCGCGAGCATCTGGGCGAGCTGAGTGATCCCCTGGCCCGCGCGCTGTGCTGGTCCGCGCTGTGGAACCTCACCCGGGACGGGCTGATGCCCGCCCGCGACTATCTGACGCTGGTGGAGCGGTTCGCCGGGGCGGAGACCGACATCGGCGTGCTCCAGACGGTCCAGGCGTGGGCACTGTCCGCGCTGCACCACTACAGCGCGCCGGAGCGCCGCGCGGAGGCCGGGGGCCGGATCGCCGAGGGCGCGCTGCGCGAGCTGCGGCTGGCCGCGCCGGGCGGCGGCCACCAGCTCGCCTGGGCGCGCTTCTTCGCCCAGGTCGCCTCCGGCGACGCCGAGGTGCGGATGCTGCGCGGGCTGCTGGACGGTTCGGCCCGGATCGACGGGCTCGATGTGGACCAGGAGCTGCGCTGGACGTTCCTGGCGTCGCTCGCCTCGCAGGGCGAGGCCGACGAGAAGGCGCTCGCGGCGGAGCTGTCCCGCGACGACACCGCGTCCGGCAAGCGCCATCAGGTGCGGTCGCTGGCCGCCCGGCCCTCGGCCGCGGTCAAGGCCGAGGCATGGGCGGCCGTGATGGACTCCGACCGGCTGTCGAACGCGCTGGTGGAGGCCACCATCGCGGGCTTCGACCAGCCGAACCAGCGCGAGCTGCTGACCCCGTACGCCCCGCGCTACTTCGCGGCGATCGAGCGGATCTGGCAGGAGCGGTCGATCGAGATCGCCATGGCGATCATGCGCGGGATGTTCCCGTCCACGCAGGGCGACGCGACCACCCTGGCCGCGGCCGACGCCTGGCTGACCGGCCATCCGGCGGCGCCGTCCGCGCTGCGCAGGCTGGTGCTGGAGTCCCGCGACGACCTCGCGCGGACCCTGCGCGGGCAGGAGTGCGACGCGCGGGCCGCCGGGTAAGCGCTCGCGGCGGGGGCCCTTTCGGCATTCGAACTGCCGTACTTTAGTGCGGTGTTGTCCGGTTTTGTCGACGGTTCTGTCACAGCGGTGAGCGGGGTGGAGCGGGCGGGAATGGCGGGGTCATGAACCACAACACACCGCTGTCGCCCCGCCCCCTCCACCACCTCTCCGACGCCCGCCGCCGAGTGCTGACGTCGCGTCAGCTGCGTGAGCACGGCGTGACCGCGGCCCAGACCGCCGAGCGCTGCCGCCCCGGCGGCCCCTGGCAGCGGATGCTGCCGGGGGTGCATCTGCTGCACCCGGGTCCGCCGACCGGCGAGGAGCGGCTGTACGCGGCGCTGCTCTACACCGCGAGCCGCGGCCACGCGGCCGACCACGGCACCGGTCACGGGACCGGCCACGGGACAGGGCACGGCACCGGGGGTTCCGCGGGCGACGGCCCGCACGGCGAGGCGATGATCACCGGGCTCGCGGCGCTCGCCCTGCACCACTTCTCCTCCGCTCCCCCGCTGGCCTCCCTCGACCGCATCGACGTGCTGGTGCCGCGCGCCCGGCGGCTGCGCTCCACCGGCTTCGTACGGTTCGTCCGCGCCCACCCCCTCCCGCCGCCGCAGGACCGCGCCGGGATGCCCGTCGCCCCGGTGGCCAGGGCGCTGGCCGACGCCGTCGCCCGGCTCTCCGACGCGGTGACGGTGCGCGCGCTGCTCACCGAGTCCGTGCGCCAGGGGCACTGTGACGCCGCGACCGTGGTCACGGAGCTGAGCGCGGCCCGGCTGCTGTCCCGGCCGCATGTGATGGACGCCGTGGACGCGCTGCTCGCCGAGGGGCGGGCCATCGCCGAGGGCCGCCTGTACGACATGGTGCGCGGCTACGGCCTGCCCGAGCCGCTGTGGAACGTGGAGCTGCGGCTGCCGAGCGGGCCCGCGCTCGGCGGGGTGGACGCGTACTGGCGGGACCAGGGCGTCGCGCTGGAGATCGACGCCCGGGGGCCGCGCCACGGCGGGCCCGTTCCGGGCACCGCCCAGGCCCGGCGGCGCGAGCATCTGGAGGGGATGGGCATCACGGTCGTGCGCGTCACGCCCAAGCGGCTCCGGGAGGGCCTGGAGGAGCAGGCCGCGGTGGTCCGTACGGCGCTGATCGCGTCCGCCGACCGCGGCCCGGCTCCCTATGTGATGCTGCTGCCGCGCTGAAGGGGGCGCTCAGGGCTTGCGCAGCAGCAGCTCGGTGTTGCGGTCGTCCGGGTCACCGGCGAGGGTCTGGCTGGCGCCGGGCGCGTTGAAGGCCAGCTCGCGGTAGAGCGCGGCGAGCCCGGTCTGCGACAGGTCCTCGAAGTCGGTGCGGCGCGGGGCGGCCGCCTCGATGAGCGTGGTGAACAGGGACAGCGTGCCGTCGTGGTTGTCGACGACCTCGATGACCCGGGCCAGCTGGGGGAAGTCGACGTGGGAGGCGGTGGTGATCTCCCAGAAGGTGTCGTGCGGCGTGATCTCGTTCTGGTGGCTGTGACCGTTGATCCAGGCCACCACGTGGGGGTTGCTCTTGAAGAGGGAGACCACCTCGTCGCCGCCGTGCCGGGCCTCGCCCGGGCGGGACGGGTCGGCGTTCATGTTGTTCAGGCTGTCGCTGTAGTGGTGGCTGTAGACGATGACGTAGTCGTCCTTGTGCTCCTTCAGCGTCCGCTCCAGCCACTTCAGCTGCGCGGTGCCGATCGAGCCGGTGTAGTGGCCGCCCGGGTCGGTGGTGTCCAGGCTGATGCCGATGACGTTCTCGGCGATCCGGAACGAGTAGTAGAGGGTGCCCTCTTCGAGGTTGGCCTTGGTGTAGCCGTGGCCGACCGGGCTCTGCCCGGCGGCCAGCGGGTCGAGGTGGGCGGCGAGGTATTCCTTCTGGGTGAAGGGCGCGCGGCGCTCGTCCGGGGTGACCGTGCGCATCTCCTTGGCGTGCGCCTCCACCAGCGCCTTCATGTCGGCGCCCTTGGGGTCGGCGCCCTTGCGCTGGCCCTTGTAGATCGCCGCGGCCTCGTCGGCCGGGATGAGCTGGAGCTTCCGCTTGCCGGTCGCGATGTCCGCGAGGTAGTCGGCGCCGAACGAGTAGACACCGCCCGCCAGATCGTCGTGGTTGCCGATGGTCGAGTACCACGGCAGGCGCAGCCCGGGGCTGTTGACGGTGCGCAGGGCGGCGTCGAGGAAGCCCTCGATGCGCGGGAAGCCGAGCTGCTTGTCGGAGTCGCGCAGCGCCTGCTCGGGGTGCCAGAACTCCTTGAGCCCGCTGTTCTGCACGCCCTCGTAGTGGCGCGGGTCGCCGGTGTTGGGGGTGATCCGGCCGCCGTTCATGGCGGTGAGGAACCAGTCCAGCTCGATCTTCGAGTTGTTGTCGGTGTTGTCACCGGTGGTCATCACGAAGGAGAGCGGGGCGCCGGTGGCGGGGCCGCCGCGCAGTCCGTTGATCCGCTCGATGAGGGAGGTGAGGCCCACGACCGTGAGCGCCTCGTGGGGGCGCCAGGCGCCGGTGCGCCCGGAGCGCAGGAACTCGTAGCGCAGCGGGTGCTGGACGTCCGTCAGGTGCAGGTCCGTCAGCTGGACGAACGAGGCGAGCGCGGTGCGCCGGTCCTCGCGGCCCGCCTTGGCGCCGGTGATGTCGGTGCGTACCCGGCGGTCCCAGGCCGGACCGTCGCCGAGGCGCCGGTAGCCGCCGGAGCCGGTGGTCGGCGCGGAGAACGTCTCCAGCGTGGTCCCGGCCTTGGAGGGGGCGGCGGGCGCCTGGGCCACCCTGGCTCCCGCGGCATGTGCCGTGGCGGGCTGCGAGGCCTTCGCCGATCCGCTGCCGGGGCCGAAGGCGATGCCGAGGCCGGCCGTGGCGCCGGTGGCTGCCGCGGCGGTGAGGAAGGTGCGACGGTCGAGCGCGGCGACCGCGGAGGCGGCGGACCGTATGCGGGACATGCGCGATCTCTCCCCGAGTGATTCGCGAAGCGGGTGGACAGCGGCGGCTGTCCTCACTTCGGATCGTTGGCATCGGGGATGGCCTGGGAGTGAACGACATGGCAACGCCGGTCGCCGATCTCCTCACGTCGATCTTCGTGAAGAAAACGGCCATCGCACCCTCGTGAACAGGAATTCTTCCGCTCACTTCGTGTTCACTCGCGCGGGAAGCCCGGCCCCCGCCGCGGGGCACCCGACCTGCGTGGCGTTGGTCACGGAAGGGTCACGGCGGGGCCTGAGACACTGGCCGGAAGGGTAGGCGCCATCACGAGACACAACCAAGGAAAAGGGTTCATATGAGGATCGGAATCGTCGGAGCGACCGGCCAGGTCGGCGGAGTGATGCGGAGGATACTCGCCGAGCGCGACTTCCCCGCCGACCAGCTGCGGCTGTTCGCGTCCGCCCGTTCCGCAGGGCGCACGCTCCCCTGGGGCGGCACCGAGGTCACCGTCGAGGACGCGGCCACGGCCGACTACTCGGGGCTGGACATCGTGCTGTTCTCCGCGGGCGGCGCCACCTCCCGGGCGCTGGCCGAGAAGGTCGCCGCGCAGGGCCCGGTCGTGATCGACAACTCCTCCGCCTTCCGCATGGACCCCGACGTTCCGCTGGTGGTCTCCGAGGTCAACCCGCATGCGGCGGTGCAGCGTCCCAAGGGCATCATCGCCAACCCGAACTGCACCACCATGGCGGCCATGCCGGTGCTGCGCCCGCTGCACCAGGAGGCCGGGCTGACCGCCCTGGTCGCCACCACCTACCAGGCCGTCTCCGGCTCCGGGCTGGCCGGTGTCGCCGAGCTGGACAACCAGATCCGCAAGGGTGCCGAGCGCGCGGCCGAGCTGACCCACGACGGTGCGGCGGTCGACTTTCCGGAGCCGGAGGTCTACGCCCGCCCGATCGCCTTCAACGTGCTCCCGCTGGCCGGGAAGATCGTCGAGGACGGGCGGCTGGAGACCGACGAGGAGCAGAAGCTCCGCAACGAGAGCCGCAAGATCCTGGAGATCCCGGATCTGAAGGTCTCCGGCACCTGCGTCCGGGTCCCGGTCTTCAGCGGCCACTCGCTCCAGGTGAACGCCCGCTTCGAGCGCCCGATCAGCGTCGAGCGGGCCGTGCAGCTGCTGGCCGGCGCCCCGGGCGTGGCCCTCAGCGACATCCCGACCCCGCTCCAGGCCGCGGGCCAGGACCCGAGCTTCGTGGGCCGCATCCGGGTGGACGAGACGGTCGAGAACGGCCTCGCGCTGTTCCTGTCCAACGACAACCTGCGCAAGGGCGCGGCGCTGAACGCGGTGCAGATCGCCGAGCTGGTGGCGGCCGACCTGAGCTGACGCCCGCACGCCCCCTGGAGGGGGAGCGGCTCCGGCCGCTCCCCCTCCGGCGTTTCCGGGGCCCCGTGTACCGGCTCATGTACCGGCGCCGAACGCCTCCGACGTGCGAGGATGGCAATCCGCCTGACGCATGGCGTACCGCACATACCGCACATGACGAACGGGAGAGAGCCGACGTGCCTGGTACCAACCTCACCCGGGAGGAAGCGCAAGAGCGAGCGCGCCTCCTCACCGTGGACGCGTACGACATCGAGCTGGATCTGAGCGGCGCGCAGGAGGGCGGCACCTACCGATCGGTGACCTCGGTGCGCTTCGACGCCGCCGAGGCGGGTGCGTCCTCGTTCATCGACCTGGTGGCGCCCGCCGTGCACGAGGTCGTCCTCAACGGGGACGTCCTGGACCCCGCCGAGGTCTTCCAGGACTCGCGGATCGCGCTGCCGTCGCTGCTGGCCGGGCACAACGAGCTGCGGGTCGTCGCCGACTGCGCGTACACCAACACCGGTGAGGGGCTGCACCGCTTCGTCGACCCGGTCGACCAGCAGGCGTACCTCTACACGCAGTTCGAGGTGCCGGACGCCCGCCGGGTGTTCGCGAGCTTCGAGCAGCCGGACCTGAAGGCCACCTTCCAGTTCACCGTGACCGCGCCCGAGGGCTGGACGGTGATCTCCAACTCGCCGACGCCCGAGCCCAAGGACAACGTCTGGCGCTTCGAGCCGACGCCGCGCATCTCGACGTACATCACCGCGCTCATCGTCGGCCCGTACCACAGCGTGCACAGCAGCTGGGACGGCGGCGACGGCCGGTCGGTGCCGCTCGGCATCTACTGCCGCCCCTCGCTCGCCGAGTTCCTGGACTCGGACGCCATCTTCGAGGTGACGCGGCAGGGCTTCGACTGGTTCGAGGAGAAGTTCGACTACGCGTACCCCTTCGCCAAGTACGACCAGCTCTTCGTGCCGGAGTTCAACGCGGGCGCGATGGAGAACGCTGGTGCGGTCACCATCCGCGACCAGTACGTCTTCCGCTCCAAGGTGACGGACGCGGCGTACGAGGTGCGCGCCGAGACGATCCTCCACGAGCTGGCCCACATGTGGTTCGGCGACCTGGTCACCATGGAGTGGTGGAACGACCTGTGGCTGAACGAGTCGTTCGCCACCTACACCTCCATCGCCTGCCAGGCGTACGCGCCGGGCAGCAAGTGGCCGCACTCGTGGACCACCTTCGCCAACTCCATGAAGACCTGGGCCTACCGGCAGGACCAGCTGCCGTCCACCCACCCGATCATGGCCGAGATCAGCGACCTGGACGACGTCCTGGTCAACTTCGACGGCATCACGTACGCCAAGGGCGCGAGCGTGCTCAAGCAGCTCGTCGCGTACGTCGGCATGGACGAGTTCTTCCGCGGTGTGCAGGCGTACTTCAAGCGCCACGCCTACAAGAACACCCGGCTCAGCGATCTGCTCGGCGCGCTGGAGGAGACCAGCGGACGGGACCTCAAGACCTGGTCGAAGGCGTGGCTCCAGACCGCGGGCATCAATGTGCTGCGCCCGGAGATCGCCACGGACGCCTCCGGCACCATCACCTCCTTCGCGATCCGGCAGGAGGCCCCCGCGCTTCCGACGGGCGCCAAGGGCGAGCCGACGCTGCGGCCGCACCGCATCGCGATCGGGCTCTACGACCTCTCGGCGACCGGCAAGCTGGTCCGCTCCGAGCGGATCGAGCTGGACGTGGACGGCGAGCTGACCGAGGTGCCCGGCCTGGTCGGCACCAAGCGGTCCGCCGTCATCCTGCTCAACGACGACGACCTCTCGTACGCCAAGGTCCGGCTCGACGCCGACTCCCTGGCCGTCGTCACCGAGCACCTGGGCGACTTCGAGGCGTCCCTGCCGCGCGCCCTGTCCTGGGCCTCCGCCTGGGACATGACCCGCGACGGCGAGCTGGCCACCCGCGACTACCTGGCGCTCGTGCTGTCCGGGGTGGCCAAGGAGTCCGACATCGGCGTGGTGCAGTCCCTGCACCGTCAGGTGAAGCTCGCGCTCGAGCTGTACGCCGCGCCCGAGTGGCGCGAGACCGGGCTCGCCCAGTGGACCGACGCCACGCTGGAGCACCTGCGCGCCGCCGCCCCCGGCAGCGACCACCAGCTCGCCTGGGCCCGCGCCTTCGCGGCGACGGCCCGCACGGACGCCCAGCTCGACCTGCTCGCCGGGCTGCTGGACGGCAGCGAGACCATCGACGGGCTGGCCGTCGACACCGAGATGCGCTGGGCCCTGGTCGAGCGGCTCGCCGCGACCGGGCGCGCCGACGAGGCCGAGATCGCCGCCGAGCTGGAGCGCGACAAGACGTCGGCGGGCGAGCGGCACGCCGCCACGGCGCGGGCCGCCCGGCCGACGGAGGCCGCCAAGGCGGAGGCGTGGGCGTCGGTCGTCGAGGCCGACAAGCTGCCGAACGCGGTGCAGGAGGCGGTGATCGGGGGGTTCGTCCAGACCGATCAGCGGGAGCTGCTGGCGCCGTACGCCGAGAAGTACTTCACGGCGGTCAAGGACGTCTGGAACAGCCGCAGCCATGAGATGGCGCAGCAGATCGCCGTGGGGTTGTACCCGGCGCTCCAGGTGTCCCAGGCCACGCTGGACGCGACCGATGCGTGGCTGGAGGCGGCTGAGCCGAGTGCGGCGTTGCGGCGGCTGGTGACCGAGTCGCGGGCGGGCGTCGACCGCGCGCTCAAGGCGCGGGCCGCGGACGCGGCGGCAAGCTGACCCAGTTGCGGGCGGTGGGTGTAACCCACCCACCGCCCCGCGGACGGCGACGATGGCTCAGGTCGCACCCAGCGGCACCGCACCGGCCCGGTGGCCGTACGACAGGCCGTCCGCGGCCAGGGTTTCGGGGCCTGGTGCGGCCCGGTGGCCGTTTGTGCCCACCCGTCCCGCCCAGCGGGACGATTGCCTACAAACGGGGTTACTGGTCCACAGGGTCGGGGATGGCCAGGCGGGCCATGGGGCCGTAGTCGCGGAGGAGCTGCGGGTGGCGTTCGGCGGCCGTCCGCAGCCACCGCTCGGCCTCCTCCGTGCGCCCCAGCCCCCGTACGGCCTTGGCCAGCCAGTACGCGGCCTCCGCATGGCCCCCGTCATGGGCGGCGTGCAGCAGCGGCACGGCCTCGGCATGGGCGCCGCGCCGGACCATGCTGCGGCCCGCGAGGAAGGCGGGTGGCACCAGGCCGGTGCGGGCGGCGCGTACGTACCACCGCTCGGCCTGCTGCGGGTCGCCGCCCCGCTCCTCCGAGGTCCGGCCGAGCCACCACGCGGCGCCCCCGTGGCCGAGCCCGGCGGCGCGGTGGAACCAGATCTCGGCGGTGCGCGGGTCTCCGGCCTCCTCGTGGATGCGGCCGATGTCGTACGCGGCGGTGGCGTCGCCCTCGCCCGCCGCGGGCTCGTAGTACGGCACCATCAGCGTGCCCTTGGCGCCGCCGGACCGGTGCAGCATCCGCCCGAGGGCGAGGAGGGCGCGCGGGGTACCGGCCTTGCGGTACGACTCGGCGGCCTCGGGGAGCCGGTGGATGTGGTCGAGGGCCTCGGCGTACGCGTACCAGGCGTCGGGTCCGCCGCCGTCCAGGGCGCGGGCGCGCAGGGCGGGGAGGCGGTCGCGCCACTGGGCGGAGCCGTGCCGTCCGGGGTCGTCGCGGATGGCGGCGACGTCTTCCAGGGCTCTGATGACGCGTTCCTCGCTCTCCGAGAACGGATCCCAGTGCTCCGGGTCGATGCCGGTGGACAGCAGCCACTCCTCGGCCTCGTCCAGCCGCCGCTGGCGCGTGCACAGCACGCCGAGGTTGTAGCAGGCCCAGAAGTGGCCGCCGTCCGCGTCGTCGGCGGTGCGGTACCAGGCTTCCGCGTCCCGTAGCTCGCCGCGCTCCTCGGCCCAGACGCCGAGCACGAACGCGGCGCCGTCGTAGCCGCGTTCATGGGCGCGCTCGACCAGGGCGCGGGCCTCGTCCCCGCGGGCGGCGTCACGGGCGACGAAGATGGCCTGGTCGACCAGGGCCTTGACGCTGCCGACCCCGGCGGCGCGGGCGTACAGCGCCTCGGCCTCGGCGACCAGGTGCGGATACGTGTCGTACATCCCCGCCCGCTCCGGGTCGAGCAGCCCGCGCAGCGCCTCGTACGCGGCGTCGGGGTCGCCCGCGGCCTCCGCCGCCGCGAGGGCGTCGCGCCAGCCCGCCAGCTCGTCCAGCAGGGCCTCGATGGCCTTGCGGGCGCGGGTGGCGGTGGCATCGCCCTCGGCTGACGCCTCGGCCAGCCGCTCGAGGGCGGTGTCCCACGCGCCCCGGGCGGCCAGCATCAGGGCGCCACTGGTCGTGCAGGCGACGCTGCCGAGGGCCGCGCCGCGCCCGTACCACTGCTCCGCACCGGCCGGGTCGCCCGACTCCTGGAGGAGCCGGGCGAGGCCGAAGGCGCAGCCGCCGTCGCGGTCGGCGGCGGTGCGGTACCACCGTTCGGCCTCGGCGAAGTCGCCGCGGTCCTGGTGGCATGTCGCGAGGGTGCGCGAGGCGTCCGCGTCACCGGCGTCGGCAGCCCTGGCCCACCAGGGCAGGGCCTCGTCCAACTGCCCGCGCCCGGTGAGGAGTTCCGCGTACCGGCGGTACGCGCCCGGCTCCCCGGCCGCCGCCGCGGCCCGCAACTCGGCGGCCGCGTCACGGTTTTCCTCGGGTGCCGCGCCGGACGTCCCGTGCGAAGGATGATCGACCATCACCCGATGGTGCCAGAGTGATCAATCCCGTTCGGCACGGGCCCTGCGCCGGGCCAGCAGCGCCTCGCGGCGCTCGTCGAACTTGGTGGCCTGCTCGTCCAGGCCGCCCATGTAGAGGCCCAGTTCCTCCTGCGCCTTCAGCCCCTCCGGGCCGAGCCCGCCGATCTGGAGCACCTTCAGGAAGCGCAGCACCGGCTGGAGGACGTCGTCGTGGTGGATGCGCAGGTTGTAAATGCCGCCGATCGCTATCTGAGCGGCGGCCCGCTCGAAGCCGGGCATGCCGTGACCGGGCATCCGGAAGCCGACGACGACATCGCGGACGGCGCACATGGTCTGGTCCGGGGCCAGCTCGAACGCCTTCGAGAGCAGGTTCCGGTAGAAGATCATGTGCAGGTTCTCGTCGGTGGCGATGCGCGCCAGCATCCGGTCGCAGACCGGGTCGCCCGAGTGGTGACCGGTGTTGCGGTGCGAGATGCGGGTGGCCAGCTCCTGGAAGGCGACGTAGGCCACGGTGTGCAGCATGCTGTGGTTGTTGTCGGACTCGAAGCCCTCACCCATGTGCTCCATGCGGAACCGCTCCAGCTGCACCGGGTCGACGGCGCGGCTGGTGAGCAGGTAGTCGCGCATGACGATGCCGTGCCGCCCCTCCTCCGCCGTCCAGCGGTGCACCCAGGTGCCCCAGGCGCCGTCGCGGCCGAAGAGGGTCGCGATCTCGTGGTGGTAGCTGGGGAGGTTGTCCTCGGTGAGGAGGTTCACCACGAGCGCGATCCGGCCGACGTCGCTGACCTTGGACTGGTCGGGGGCCCATGCCTCGCCGCCCATCACACCGTCGAAGTTGCGGCCGTCGCTCCACGGCACGTACTCGTGCGGCATCCATTCCTTGGCGACCTTCAGGTGCCGGTTCAGCTCGGTCTCGACGACTTCTTCGAGCGCGTACAGGAGCTGGGTGTCGCTCCACACGGCCTGTCCGTTGCGGCTGGAGGGGGCGA
The DNA here is from genome assembly GCF_044333065.1 of Streptomyces sp. NPDC021115. Taxonomy (NCBI): domain Bacteria; kingdom Bacillati; phylum Actinomycetota; class Actinomycetes; order Kitasatosporales; family Streptomycetaceae; genus Streptomyces; species Streptomyces sp. NPDC021115. The sequence goes on along the minus strand of NZ_JBIRQF010000006.1, from coordinate 223,386 downwards.
GGGTCACTGCGGAGCTCCTGGGGACGGGTACGGCGGACTTTACCTACGGCTCCGTAGGTTACGACACCGTAGGTTAAAGCGAAAATAAATCGGTCAGGACCCGCGTGTGGCAACCACGCGTACGGAGTGGGGTCGGTAGGGGTGCGCGGATACGACGAGGGCGCCCCCGGCCGGTTCGGCCAGGGGCGCCCTCGCAGCGCCGTTCAGCGCTTCGTCGATCGCTCGCGAGTCGTCGGTACGTCAGTCGTCGGTCGCCCGTCGTCAGTCGGCCTGCTGACCGGACTTCTTGTCACCCAGCATGACGAGGCCCGCGATCACCAGGAACAGGACGATCGGGGCGACGACGAAGAGGCCCAGCGTCTCGGCGACGCTCAGGCCCGGACCCGGGTCGTCACCGTCGTCGCGGGTGAGCGCGAACGCGGGGGACGACATCAGCTGCATCGCCGTCGTCGCGGCGATGACGGCACCGGCGCGCACGGCGTTCTTTTTGACCTTGTTGCTCACACGCTCAAGCTATCGGACGCCTGCGGGGGGCGCGTGCGCGGGGTCGCCCTTACGGTTTCCGCACCCGGTGGACGGTCACCGGCAGCAGCCGCGGCGTCGCGCGCGACTCCTGGACCCGCACCCGCACCGCGTCGGCGGTGACCGCCGTGGGCAGCGCCAGGATGCGGCGCGCGCCGACGGTGGTGCCGGTGGCGATGTCCCGCCAGGTCCCCGCGGTCCGGGCCTGCACGGTGAACGCCTCGACCCGCTGTCCGTACCGGATGTCCTCGCCGAGCCGCACCCGGTCGAACGTCACGGTGTCGCCGCCGCCGGTCGGCAGGCCCGCGCCGTAGGTCTTCGTCACGGCCGCGCCGAAGGCGGTCAGCGAGGCCACGTCGGCGTCGTCGATCCGGCCGTTCTTCGCGGGCGGGACGTTGAGCAGCAGCGACGCGTTGCGGCCCACGCTGCGCTCGTACAGCGACAGCAGCTGCGCGGCCGTCTTGGGGCGCTCGGCGGGGTGGTGGAACCAGCCGGGGCGCAGCGAGACGTCCGCCTCGGCCGGGTACCACTGGAGGTACTTCACGCCGGGGGCGGTCAGCTTCGCGCGGGAGCCGATGTCGGCGTCGGTCGAGTCGTTGGGCAGCCCGCCGCCGATCACGGTCCAGGGGTCGACGGCGGACGGGGTCACCGACCACTCCGTCTCGCGCGCGACGCCGTCCTCGTTGCCCACCCAGCGCACGCCCTGGGCGCCCTGGAAGACGACGGTGTCCGGGGAGAGGGCGTGGATCAGCCGGAACCAGTTGGTGACGTTGTACTTCTGCGTGACCCCGGCGCCCGACCAGGGGTTCGCGCCGTCCAGCCAGAACTCGTCGATCGGGCCGTACTGGGTGAGGATCTCGTAGATCTGGTTGAGGTAGTACGCGTCGTAGTCGTCCGCCGTGTAGCGGAAGCTCGGCAGCTTGCCGGAGGCGACGTCCGCGGCGCGGTCGTCACCGGGGACGAGGGTCGGGATGGTGCGCTCGGTGGGCGTGCTGCCGTTCCCGTACCGCCCCTGGCCCGCGGGCGCCCGGCCCGCGTCCTCCAGCGCCATGCGCTCCGGCAGCGACAGCTGCTCGCCGTTCGCCTGCTTCTGCTTGACCTTCTCGACCCACTGGGCGTGCCAGGCGTGCGGCAGCTCGGCCCCGTCGGCGGGCGAGAGGTACACCCCGACCTTGAGCCCCGCCGCCCGGGCCGCCTTCACGTACGCCCCGAGCACGTCTCCCTCCGGGTTCTTGCCGTTCGGACCGCGGGTCCACCAGGGGCTGGCGGCCACGTCGTGGCCGGTGTAGCGGCTGGGGTACAGCGTGAAGCCGTCGTGATGCTTGGCGGTGAGCATGACCTGCCGTGCCCCGGCCGCCTTGTACGCGCGCATCCACTGGCCGAAGTCGAGCGCGGCGGGGTCGAACAGCTTCTCGTCCTCGGTGCCGGAGCCCCATTCGCGGTTGGTGAAGGTGTTCATGCCGAAGTGAGTGAAGGCGGTCACCTCCCGCTGCTGCCAGGCGAGCTGGCCGGGGGTGGGGACGGTGTGGACGGCCTTGTCGATGATGCGGGCGGGGGTGTCGCACACCTCGACGACGTGCTGCGGGGCGTCGGTGACGGGCGCGTCGCAACCGTCCTGGGCGGCGGCTCCGCCGCCCATGGGTATCAGCGTCGCGGCGGCGGCCATGGTGGCGAGGGCGAGGGTGCGGAGTCTTCGGGCGGGTCGTCGTCCGGTCATGGGTCCCCTCCGGTATGCGGTTGTGTCCATGACACCTCTACCCCCACCCCACCCCACCACGAACCGGCGCCGAGCCCCGGCGGGGGGGGGGCGCTGCGCGGTGACGGTCTCGCTGCCAGGTGCGGCCCGGTGGCGTACGGGGCCGGAGCCCCATGGGTGGGGGGCCGGGGGCTTGCCCCCGGTTTCGGGAAGGGGCGGGGTGGGGGAAATCCACCACCCCGTCGGCGCGCGGGAGCAGGGCCCCTCCCCTCGGGGGCTAATTCGCGTCGGTCAGGGTGGCCATCAGGGCGTGGAGGCGGGGGGAGGCCGCCAGGGCCTCCAGGGTCATCGGCCGCCCCGCCGCGTCAGCGATCGGCAGGCGCCAATTCGGATACTGATCCCACGTCCCCGGCAGGTTCTGCGGCCGCCGGTCCCCCACCGCGTCCGGCAGCCACACCCCCACCATCCGCGCGGGCGTCCGCAGCAGGAAGCGGTGGACGGCCCGGATCGCGGCCTCCTCGTCGCCCGGCCCCTCCGGCAGCAGGCCGAGCCGCCCGAGGAGTTCCGTCCACTCGGCGACCTCGGCCGCCTCCGCGGCCCGCTCGGCGGCGAGGGGGCGGGTCAGGAGGCCCAGGCGGTGGCGCAGGGCGACGTGGTCGCCGGTGAGCCGGGCCGCGGTGCTGGGGAGGTCGTGCGTGGTGGCCGTGGCCAGGCAGTCGGCGCGCCATTCCTCGGGGGCCAGCGGACGGGCGGCGCCGTCGCCGTTCCAGTCGCGTTCGAACCACAGCACCGACGTCCCGAGCACGCCCCGCCCGGCCAGGGCCTCCCGTACGCCGGGTTCGACGGTCCCCAGGTCCTCCCCTATGACCGCGGCCCCGGCCCGGTGGGCCTCCAGGGCGAGCACGCCGAGCATGGCGTCCGCGTCGTACCGCACGTACGTGCCCTCGGTCGGCGGCCGTCCCTCCGGGACCCACCACAGCCGGAACAGGCCCATCACATGGTCGATGCGCAGCGCGCCCGCGTGCCGCAGCAGGCCGCGCAGCAGCTCGCGGTACGGGGCGTAGCCGGTGGCGGCGAGGGCGTCGGGGCGCCAGGGCGGCAGGCCCCAGTCCTGGCCGCGGGAGTTGAAGGCGTCCGGGGGCGCGCCGACGGACATGCCGGAGGCGAAGACGTCCTGGAGGGCCCAGGCGTCGGCGCCCGAGGGGTGCACGCCGACGGCGAGGTCGTGCACCAGCCCGATGCCCATGCCCGCGTCGAGCGCCGCGCGCTGGGCGGCGGCGAGCTGGCCGTCGGTGAGCCAGGCGAGCCAGGAGTGGAAGTCGACGCGGTCCAGGTGTTCGCCCCGGGCGCGGGCGGTGCGGGCGGAGCGCGGGTCGGCGAGGCCGTCGGGCCAGCCGCGCCAGTCGGGGCCGTACGTCTCGGCGAGCGCGCACCACAGGGCGTGGTCCTCCAGCGCCTGGCCGCGCTCCGCGAGGAAGTCGCAGTAGGCGGCGCGGCGGCCGGGGCTGAGGGGGACGGCCCGTACCAGCTCCAGGGCCTCCCGCTTGAGGGCCCAGACCGCGTCCCGGTCGATGAGCGCGCCGTCGCGCAGGACGGACGTGCGGAGCGCCGCCGCGGCCTCCAGCAGCCGGTCGGCCCGCTCGCGGGCGGCGCCGCCGAGGTGGGCGTACTCGGGCACGTTCTCGACCCGCAGATGGACGGGGTCGGGGAAGCGGCGCGAGGAGGGGCGGTAGGGGGAGGGGTCGGTGGGGGCGGCCGGGGTGCCGGGCACCGCCGAGTGGAGCGGGTTGAGCTGGATGAATCCGGTGCCGAAGGCGCGTCCGGTCCAGGCGGCGAGGTCGGCCAGATCGCCGAGGTCGCCCATGCCCCAGGAGCGGGCGGAGAGGAGGGAGTAGAGCTGGACGAGGAAGCCGTGGCTGCGGGCCGGGGGTGCGGGCATCCGGTCGGGGGCCACGATGAGGGCTGCGGTGGCGGTGCGTCCGTCAGGGGCGTGTGCGATGAGGGTGTGCGTTCCCAGGGGCACCTTCGCGCCCGGGGGCCATGCGGCTCCCTCGGGCCATGCGGGGCCCAGGGACAGCTCCGTACCAGGTGACGGTTCCGCGCTCGGGGGCGCGCTCGGGGGCGCTTGCGCGCCCATGGGTAATAAGCGGCGGCAGCCGTCCTCGGCCGCCCGCCCCCACCCGCGTGGCGCGCCGTCCTCGATGCGCAGGCGCAGCTCCGTGCCGTCGGGCAGGGCCGGGCGCGCCGCGCCGCCGGGGCGCAGGACCACGCAGGGGGGCAACAGCCGGTCGCGCTGTCGGCGCTCGTGCCGGTCCAGCGCGTCTTTCACTGATCGGGGGGTGGAGGCGTCCACGCCCAGCGCGGCGAGTACGGCCACGACGGTGTCCTCGGGCACCTGGACGGTGCGGCCCGGGGCGGGCTCGTAACAGGTGGCGACACCGTGCAGCTCGGCGAGCCGCGCTCTGCCCATCAGTACTCCATCGGCTCCATGGCTGTGCCCACGCCGGTCCCGGCGGCAGTCGGCTCACTGGTCAGTGGAAGTTCGGTGGCGAGCGGGGGCTCGCTGGTCAGGGGGACGTTGTCGGCGAGTGGGGGTTCGCTGGTGAGGGGTGCCTCGGTGGCGACACCGGACCCGAAACCGTCCAGTCCGCACAGTCCGCAGTCGGGGTCGGAGACCCCGGCGAACGGGTCCGGCTCGCGCACGGCTTCGGGCACGGGTTTGGACATAGCGGCGGGGAGAAGAGCTGACGCGGCCACACGGACCTCCGTGGGGTGTCGGCAGTGTGTCAATGACGAGCCCTACCCACTCATTCCAGCCGCAGACGTAAACAGGGCCCGGACGTGCCGTACGTCACACCCACGGGACAGGCGATTTCGCGGCCGGGAGGGGTCGGGAACACAGAGCTTACGGACAGGACCCGCCTTCATCCGTCAGACTTGCGGGGGCGACACGACGGCGCACGGGGGGCGGCCGCGCAGGGGGCGCACATCCGTTGGCACCACCGCGGTTGCGGCAATGCCGACAGTTCGGTCAAGCGCGTTGACACCTCACCGGCGTGCTGGTGGGCTCGTCGCCGATTGGCGCATTTTGTGGCCGATACGACGGGGCCAGCTATCTGAATCGAGGAGACGCCCGTGCACTTCCGGGGGAAGAGGCCGAGGGCAGTGGGGGCGACGGCCATGGCGGCCGCGGTCATCGGCGGACTGCTCGGCGGCGCCCAGGGGGCGAGCGCCGCACCCGTGGATCCCGGCACCGCCGGGGCCTCCACACCGGACCGGAACAGCGCGGGGGACGCGCCGACCGTCTGGCCGCGGCCGCAGTCGCTGCGCGCCCAGGGGACGGATGTGGCGATATCCGACGAGGCCACGCTGATCGCCGACGGCGACACCGATCCGTACGCGCTGGACGCGCTGCGTGCCCTGCTGCACGACGCGGGGGTGCGTACGGTTGACGAGGTCACCTCAGGGGGCACGCCCCCGGCGCGCGGGCTCGTGGTGCACGCCGGAGGCAAGGGCGCGCAGACCGCGTTGCGCGCGCTGCGGGCGCCGGAGCGCGGCGATCTGCCGTCCGGCGGCTACCGGCTGGCCACCGGCCGGGTGGACGGGCGCGCCACGGTCGCGCTGGACGGCGTCGGGCCGGACGGCCTCTTCCACGCCGTGCAGACGCTGCGCCAGCTACTCGTCCAGCGGGCCGGACAGGACACCAAGGCGTTCGCCGGGGTCACCGTCCGCGACTGGCCCGGTACGGCGGTCCGCGGCACCACCGAGGGCTTCTACGGCTCCCCCTGGTCGCAGCGGGACCGGCTGGCCCAGCTGGACTTCATGGGCCGTACCAAGCAGAACCGCTACCTCTACGCGCCCGGCGACGACCCGTACCGCCAGGCCCGCTGGCGCGATCCGTACCCCGCCGAGCGGCGCGAGGAGTTCCGTGAGCTGGCCACCCGCGCCCGCGCCAACCATGTGACCCTCGGCTGGGCGGTCTCCCCCGGCCAGGAGATGTGCTTCTCCTCGAACAGCGATCTGAAGGCGCTGCTGAAGAAGGTCGACGCCATGTGGGCGCTGGGGGTGCGCTCCTTCCAGCTCCAGTTCCAGGACGTCAGCTACAGCGAGTGGCACTGCGGCAAGGACGCCGACACCTTCGGCTCCGGCCCCGGGGCGGCCGCGAAGGCGCAGGCGAAGATGGCCAACGCGCTCGCCCGCCACCTCGCCGGGCGGCACCCGGACGCGGCCCCGCTCTCGCTGATGCCGACCGAGTACTACCAGGACGGCGACACCGAGTTCCGGCGGGCGCTCGCCGCCGAGCTGGACTCCGCCGTCGAGGTGGCCTGGACCGGCGTCGGGGTGGTGCCCCGGACGATCACCGGCGGTGAGCTGGCCGACGCCCGGGCCGCCTTCGGCCACCGGCTGGTCACCATGGACAACTACCCGGTCAACGACTACGCCCAGGACCGGATCTTCCTCGGCCCCTACACCGGCCGGGACCCGGCCGTGGCCACCCAGTCCGCCGCCCTGCTGGCGAACGCCATGGAGCAGCCGGCCGCGTCCCGCATCCCGCTGTTCACGGCGGCCGACTTCGCCTGGAACCCGCGCGGCTACCGCCCCCAGGAGTCCTGGCAGGCGGCCATCGACGACCTGGCGGGGGCGGACGGCAAGACCCGCGCGGCGCTGCACGCGCTCGCCGGGAACGACGCGTCCTCGGTGCTCGGCGGCGACGAGTCCGCGTATCTGCGGCCCCTGACCGACGCCTTCTGGGCGGAGGTCGGCGGTACGGACGTGGCGCGTCTCGACCGGGCCGCGGATCGGCTGCGCGCGGCGTTCCGCACCATGCGCGACGCCCCCGAGCGGCTGTCCAAGACGCTGGGCGAGGACGTACGGCCCTGGCTGGAGCAGCTCGGGCGCTACGGCGACGCGGGCGTCCAGGCGGTGGACATGCTCACCGCCCAGGCGCACGGCGACGGCGACAAGGCGTGGACGGCCCGGCTGGCGGTGGAGGGGCTGCGCGAGAAGATCGCGGACAGCCGGGTCACGGTCGGGCACGGCGTGCTGGACCCCTTCCTGAAGAAGGCCCTGACCCGGGCGGACGACTGGTCCGGCGTGAAGCGGCCGGGTCAGGAGAAGCTCCGTACCCGCGACGCCGACCGCGCGGCCGCCGACGGCAAGGCGACCACCACGGTGGCCCCGGGCAAGCCGGTCACCGTGCGCTTCGGCCGCACCCGCCCGCTGTCCTCGGTCTCGGCGCTCACCGGCCGGTCGGCGGCCGGTTCGGGCACCGTCGAGGCCCATGTGCCGGGCGAGGGCTGGCGCAGGCTCGGCGCGCTGGCCACGGACGGCTTCACCCAGGTCGGCGGCAAGGGCCTGCGGGCCGACGCGGTCCGGCTGAGCTGGGCGGCGGACACCGCGCCGCCCACCGTGCACGAGATAACCCCCTGGTTCGCCGACACCCCGGCCGCCGAGCTGCGGCTGTCCCGCGGCTCGGTGGACGCCGAGGTCGGCGGCCGGTCCGCGACGGTCGAGGCCGAGCTGACCTCGCTGCGCCCCGGCGATGTGAACGACAAGCTCAAGCTGCGCACCCCGCGCGGCATCACGGCCCGGGCCCCCGGGGCTGTGACGGCCCCGCGCGGTGCGACGGCGACGGCCCGGATCGAGATCTCGGTCGACAAGGACACCGAGCCGGGCACGTACGCCGTCCCGGTCCGCTTCGGGTCGGAGCAGCGCATGCTGACCGTCCGGGCCCTGCCGCGCACCAGCGGCCCCGACCTGGCCCGCGCGAAGGGTACGAAGGCAACCTCGTCCGGCGACGAGACCCCCGACTTCCCGGCCTCGGCGGCGATCGACGGGGACTCCGGGACCCGCTGGTCCTCCCCCGCGAAGGACGGCGCCTGGCTCCAGCTCGAACTGGCCCGCCCGACCCACCTCGGGCGGATCGATCTGCGCTGGCAGGACGCGTACGCCGCGCGCTACCGGGTCCAGGTCTCGGCCGACGGGCGCACCTGGCGTACGGCGGCGACCGTCAACGACGGCAAGGGCGGCCGGGAGATGGTGGGGGTGGACGCCCCGAACACCCGGTTCGTCCGCGTCCAGGGCATCGAGCGCGGCACCCGCTTCGGCTACTCGCTCTGGTCGGTCGCCGCGTACGCGGTGGAGAAGGGCAAGCGCTAGGGGGTGTCTCGCCGACCGTGCCGGGCTCCCGACGCCGCCTGGCACGGCACCTCGCTCGGGCTCCCCCAGCCACCGCTGGGGGAGCCCGAGAGGCTCACCGCGTCGCAAAAAAGCGCTAGCCCGGTATCTCAGGCGGATTTGCCGTCGATCCGGGCCATCGCGTCGTCCGCGCCGAATGCCTCCAGGTATGGCAGCCAGCGCGGGTCCCTATGGCCCGTGCCGATGATGCGCCAGGCGAGGCCGGACGGCGGCGCGGGTTGATGGCGCAGCCGCCAGCCGATCTCGGCGACGTGTCGATCGGCCTTGACGTGGTTGCACCTGCGGCAGGCGGCGACCACGTTTTCCCAGGTGTGCTGCCCGCCACGGCTGCGCGGGATGACGTGATCGACGCTGGTTGCGACGCCACCGCAGTAGGCGCATCTGCCGCCGTCGCGGGCGAACAGGGCGCGGCGGGTGAGCGGGACGGGCCCGCGAAAGGGCACCCTCACGAAACGCTTCAGCCGGACGACGCTGGGAGCGGGGATCGCGCGGGTTGCGCTGTGCATCAGGGCGCCTGAGTCCTCGAGGCTGATGGCCTTGTCGTTGAGGACGAGAATGAGCGCGCGGCGGAGCGGTACGACGCCGAGCGGCTCGTACGACGCGTTGAGGACCAGGACATGCGGCACGGATGCCTCCTTGTACGCCGGCGGCGCGTGGCTCGCGCCGGGACGATCTCACCCAGTTTCCCCTGAACCCTGGCCGGAACGCCACTATCACCGGGTTAACGGTTGAGAGGCATTTCCGCGTACCGCACGTATACGACCCGCACACACTGCACACGAGGCTCGCTAGAGCCTCACTGGAGTGGCAAGAATCACGGCCCCTGGCGACCCCCGGTCCGCCTGGACGATCTTCGGACCCCGGACGGCGCCGGAAACCGCGAGCTGAGGCCGTTCACCCTGCTTTCGTGCGCCCCCCCGGGCGCCTTCACGCGCTCTCGAACACAGGAACGGCGGTTTCCCGCGCCCGGCTACTGTGTGAAGGAATTGCGCGTGCGCCTTCCGCGCGGGCATGCCGCATACGAAGGGTTTCCGCTGTGTTCTGGTCCGCTGCTCTGGCCGCAGACTCGACGCCTCGTCCCACGACCCCGACGCTGGACGACGCGCACAGGAGCGCCACCAACGCCGCGGGCTGGGTGGAGGAGAACTGGTCCACCTGGCTCAGCGTGGGGCTGCGCATAGCCCTGATCCTGGTGATCGCGTTTGTGCTCCGGTCCGTCGTACGGCGGGGGATCACCAAGCTGATAGAGCGCATGAACCGCACGGCCCAGGCCGTGAACGGCACCGCCCTCGGCGGGCTGCTGGTCAACGTCGAGCGGCGGCGGCAGCGGTCCGCGGCCATCGGCTCGGTGCTGCGGTCCGTCGCCTCGTTCGTGATCATGGGAACCGCGGGGCTGATGATCCTCTCCGCGCTCCAGATCAATCTGGCGCCGCTGCTCGCGAGCGCCGGTGTGGCGGGTGTGGCGATCGGTTTCGGCGCCCGCAACCTGGTCACCGACTTCCTCTCCGGCGTCTTCATGATCCTTGAGGACCAGTACGGGGTGGGCGACTCGGTCGACGCGGGGGTGGCCTCCGGCGAGGTGATCGAGGTCGGTCTGCGGGTCACCAAGCTGCGCGGGGACAGTGGGGAGATCTGGTACGTCCGCAACGGCGAGGTCAAGCGGATCGGCAACCTCAGCCAGGGCTGGGCGACGGCCGGGGTCGACGTCCAGATCCGCGCCGACGAGGACCTGGACCGGGTCCGCGAGGTGATCAACCAGGTCGGCGTGGACATGGCCAAGGACGAGCCGTGGAACGAGCGGCTGTGGGAGCCGATCGAGGTGCTGGGGCTCACCGCGGTCTATCTGGAATCGATGATCGTCCAGGTCTCGGCGCGGACCATGCCGGGCAAGGCCCTCGGCGTCGAGCGCGAGCTGCGCTGGCGGATCAAGAAGGCGCTGGACGAGGCGGGCATCCAGCTGGTCGGCCACCCGCCCGAGCCGAACCTGGCGACGGACGCGGCCGACCCGACGGCGTCCATGACCGCGCCGTCCGCGCTCTCCAACCCGGACTCGCCGCAGTCCGCCGCGGCCAGCCCCCTCGCGGCGCCCACCACGACGACGCCGACACCGCCCGCCCCCTCGAAGTAGACGGGGACGGGCGGCTCGTAGCCGGGGGCAGGCGGCTCAGCGCCGGTGGGCGCCGAGCGACGCCAGATATCCGGCGGCCGGGGTGCCCACCCCGGTCACGTCGTCGTAGCCGACGGTCGCGCTCAGCGAGCTGTCACGGCCGAGGCTGCGCAGCGAGGTGACCAGGCCGTCCGAGGCGTCGTGGCTGTTGACGTAGTCGACCCGGACCACGCCGAGCGAAACCCCGGCGCCCAGCGGATGGTCGGTGACGTCGTGGTACGAGGCGGTGCCGTACCGGCCGTACAGCGACGGGTTGGCGAAGCCGATCGGCCGTCCGCCGCCCGCCTGCTGGGCGAGCGCCTGGACTCCGGCGATCACCGGGGCGGCCAGCGAGGTGCCGCCGATGCGGTACTCGCCGTACTGGAGCGATCCGTCGGGGAAGGTCTGCGTCTGCCCCACCAGGAAGCCGGTGTTGGGGTCGGCGACGGCCGCGACGTCCGGGGTGACGCGCTGCTTGGCGGTACCGCCGTTCGCCTGGGAGAGCGCGTCGGGCACCACACCACGCTGGTAGAACGGCTGCGGCACGGTCTTGCTGGTGCCGCCTCCGGCGCCCGAGGTGAACGCGCCGGGCAGCGAGTCCCAGTTGGCGCCGTCAGCCGTGAGGGTGGACTTGGTGGTGCCCCAGCCGGTCTCCCACTGGTACGAATTCCCCTTGCCGACGGCCAGTGAGGTGCCGCCGACCGCCGTCACCCACGCCGAGTTGGCGGGGGTGTCGACCTGCTTGGTGCCGGTGGAGGCGACGTTGTCGCCGTTGTCGCCGGAGGAGAAGTAGAACCCGATGCCCTCGACGGCGCCCTGCTGGAAGATCTGGTCGTAGGCGAGCGCCAGGTCCGGGGTCTGGTTGGCCTCCACATCGCCCCAGGAGTTGGAGACGATGTCGGCGAGCCGGTTGTCGACGACCTTGGCGAGCGAGTCCAGCAGATCGTCGTCGGTGCAGGACGCGCCGCCGACGTAGACCAGGTCGGACGCGGGGGCCACGGCGTGCACGGCCTCGACGTCGAGGGTCTCCTCGCCGTACCAGCCGCTCGCGTCGCACTCCTCGGTGTACCGGTAGTCGGCGGGCAGCACCTGCGTCAGCTGGCCCTTGCGGTAGGCCGGGTCACCGTTGCGCCGCGCGTACTGGGCGGCGTCGGCGGCGATGGTCGGCGAGGCGTAGGCGTCGGTGATGGCGACCGTCACGCCCTTGCCGGTGTTGCGGCTCTTGGCACCGTAGGCGGCGCGCAGCTGCTTGCCGGTGTACCCCTTGATGGCGTACGGCTGCTTGGCGCCGTACGCGGACGGCAGGCTCTTGTCGGTGCGGGAGCCGTAGTAACTGGAGAACGGCCCGGCGTTCTTGAAGACCTCTCCGGGCGGCGGCAGCGTCTCGCCCTGGGTGGCCATGTGCTTCGCGCGCTTGGGCGCGTTGTCGAGGCCGACGACGGTGAGGACGGCGCCGTTCAGCGAGGCGGGCACGGTGGCGGCCTTGGACGGGGCCCGGTAGACCTTGCTGCCCTTGGCGTAGTTGTGCAGCTGGGTGCCGAACGCCTTCTCGGCTGCGGCCACTTGGCCGGTCACCGAGAAGTAGTGCTGGTTGTGGCCGGTGACGGTGAGCCCGGAGCCCCGCAGCCAGCTGGTCACGGCGTCGGTCTGCTGCCGGGTCGGCCCGAACCGCGCCCGGGTCTGCTGTGCCGTCAGATACGCGCCGTAGCTGGGCGAAGAGGGGTCGGACACGGCGGCCGCGTAGTCGGCGAGCCCCTTGGCGTCGCGCCCGGCGAGGTAGACGCGCGCGGTGACCTTGCCGCTGTCGGCGGCGGCACCCCGGTCCGAACGCGCCGTCGCCCAGCCGGGCTTGGTCGCGCTCAGGGTGTCCCGGCCGGACGGTGCGGAGTCGGCCCGGGCGGCGGATATGCCGATCGTGAGCGGCAGTGCCGTCGCCATCACCAAGGCCGTACGCATACCGGAAGAAGACAATCTCACGTAGCCCCCTGTGATCCATGAAGTCGTCAGGCCACTCTCGCGGTGACTTGTCCATGCCAGGACTATGGCTTCGCCAAGAAGACGCCAAATCCGGACGCTCACACCCATTGACGTCGTCCCGGAAGCGTCTTACGTTCCTCTTCATCAATAGGAAAGTTTCTTAACAGAGTGAAGCGGGGCACCACGATGGCCGCACCACCCCCCGGCAACACCACCCCCAACGGCACTCCCGGGACCCCCCGGGTCCTGCGCGCCATGAACGACCGGGCCGCGCTGGACCTGCTGGCCGCGCACGGCCCGCTCACCCGGACCCGGCTCGGGGAACTGACCGGGCTGTCCAAGCCGACCGCCTCACAACTGCTGACCCGACTGGAGACCGCCGGTCTGGTCCGGCCCACCGGCAATGTGACCGGGCGGCCCGGGCCCAACGCCCAGCTGTACGAGATCAACCCGGCCGCCGCCCATGTCGCGGCGCTCGCCGTCGACCAAGAGGGCATCACCGCCGCCGTCGCCGACATCACCGGCCAGGTCGTCGGCGAGCACCGGGTGACCGCCCCGACCACCGACGAGTCCCTGACCGGCCGCACCGCGGAGCTGGTGGCCGAGGCCGTCGACGGCGCCCTGGCCGCGGCCGGACTCGCGCGGGCCGATCTGCACGGGACCGTCATCGGCACCCCCGGCGCCCTCGACCCGCGCACCGGAACCCTGCGCTACGCGCCGCATCTGCCCGGCTGGCAGTCCCGCGCGCTGCGGGACGAGCTGGCCGAGGTGCTGCACACCCCGATCGTCATCGAGAACGACGTCAATCTGGCGGCCGTCGCCGAACAGCACCAGGGCACCGCCCAGGACTTCGACGACTTCGCCCTCGTCTGGGCCGACGAGGGCGTCGGCGCGGCCATCGTGCTCGGCGGCACGCTGCTGCGCGGCGCCACCGGCGGGGCCGGGGAGATCGGCTACATGCCGCTCCCGGGGGCGCCGCTCGCCCGCGGCGGGCCGGACGCCGCGGCGGCGCCGGACGGAGGCGGCGGCTTCCAGAAACTGGTCGGCTGCCCGGCCGTCGTGGAACTGGCCAGGGAGCACGGCATCGAGGCGCCCACGGCCGCCAAGGCGCTCACCGCCGCGCTGCGCACCCCGGGGGCAGGCGACGCGGTGCTGACCGAGCTGGCCCGGCGGCTGGCCAGCGGGCTCGCCTCCGTCGTCGCCGTGGTCGACCCGGAGCTGGTGGTGCTGTCGGGGGAGGTCGCGCAGGCCGGTGGGGAGCGGCTGCGCGAGCTGGTCGAGTCCGAGCTGACGGGGCTGGCCCTGCCCCGGCCAGAATTGCGGATCAGCGCCATCGAGGGGGATCCGATACTCATCGGCGCGCTGCGTCAGGCGGTCGCCGATGCGCGTAACACCGTTTTCGACACCGCCTGAGTTTCGACATCGCCCGAATTCCCCGCAAGGAAGTACCGCCATGCCACGAAGAATGGCTGTTCTCGCCTCGGTGCTCGGCGCCGGTGCCCTGCTGCTCACCGGATGCGCCAATCCCAGCACCGGCAGCGCGACCGACGATCCGACCAAACCCGTCACGCTGAAGTTCTGGCACGGCTGGTCGGAATCCAACGAGGTCAAGGCGATCGACGCCAGCATCGCCCGGTTCGAGAAACTCCACCCCAACATCAAGGTGAAGACCACCGGCAATGTCACCGACGCCACCTTGAACCAGGCGCTGAGGGCCGGCGGGGACGACGCCCCGGACGTGGCCTCCTCCTTCACCACCAACAACGTCGGACAGTACTGCTCGTCCGGAATGTGGGCGGACCTCGACCCGTTCATGAAGAAGACCGGGCTGGACAAGAACAAGGTCTTCCCCAAGACGCTGCTCGACTACACCAGCTATGACGGCGACCAGTGCGCGCTGCCGCTGCTGGCCGACGCGTACGGCATGTACTACAACAAGGACGCGTTCCGGGAGGCCGGGATCTCCCGGCCGCCGCGCACCATGTCGGAACTGAAGCGGGACGCCGTCAAGCTGACCGAGCGCACCAAGAACGGCGGCTATGAGCGGGTCGGATTCATGCCGAACTTCCGGCTCTACCAGAACAGCCCGGACCGCCTCTTCGCCCAGTGGGGCCCGACCTACTTCGGCAAGGACGGAAAGGCGCGGCTGGCGGAGGGCAGCGCCGCCAAGGACTTCTTCGCCACCACCCGGGACCTGATAAAGAGCCAGGGCGGCTACGGTCCGCTGGAGAAGTTCCGTACGTCCTTCGGCGACGAGATGTCCTCACAGAACGCCTTTCTCACCGGCAAGCTGGCCATGCACATGGACGGCGAATGGCGCGGCCTGTTCATGAAGGGCGCGAAGTTCAAGTGGGGCACCGCTCCCCTGCCGGTCCCCGACGACCAGCCCGAGACCTACGGCCGGGGCTATCTCACCGGCACGGTGATCGGCATCGGGCACAGCAGCAAGCACCAGAACGCGGCCTGGGAGCTGGTGAAGTTCCTTACCGCCGACACGAACCAGGTCGTCTCCTTCGCCAACGCCATCCACAATGTGCCGTCCACCAAGGCGGCGCTCACCTCCCCGAAGCTCGACCCCGATCCCACCTTCCGCGCCTTCCTGGACATCGCGCAGAACCGATACAGCACCGCCCTGCCCGCCTCGATCAACGGCGGCCAGTACGTGGTCTCCCTCCAGGACTTCTCCTATGGCGTCGAGGCGGGCAAGGTGCCCGATCTGAGCAAGGGGCTGAGGGAACTCGACAAGGAAATCGACGACGACAATCTCCAGGCCCAGAACTGACGGAGCGCGACATGGCCACAGTGACGAACTCCCCCGCCCTGCGCCGCAAGGCCGCGCGCGAGCGGCTGCGCACCCTCGGTTTCCTCTCCCCCTGGCTGGTCGGTTTCACCGTCTTCTTCGGCTATCCGCTGGTCGCCACCATCTACTTCTCGTTCATGCACTACAACCAGATCGAGGCCCCGGACTTCGTGGGGCTGCGGAACTGGCGTTATGTCTTCGAGCAGATGCCGCTGTTCGGCCCGGCGCTGTGGAACACGCTCTGGCTGGTCGTGGTGATGGTGGCGCTGCGGGTCGTCTTCGGCCTCGGCATCGGTCTTCTGGTCACCAAGGTCAAGGCGGGGGTCGGTTTCTTCCGCACCGCGTTCTACCTTCCGTATCTGGCTCCCCCGGTAGCGGCCACCGTCGCCTTCGTCTTTCTGCTCAATCCCGGCACCGGCCCGGTCAACGACATTCTCGGGAGCATCGGGATCTCCGCCCCCAACTGGTTCAACGACCCCACCTGGGCCAAGCCCTCGCTCGTCCTGCTGTCCCTGTGGGGCATCGGCGACCTCATGGTCATCTTCATGGCGGCGCTGCTGGACGTGCCGAAGGACCAGTACGAGGCGGCCGACCTGGACGGCGCCAACGCGCTCCACAAGTTCCGCTATGTGACCTGGCCGTCGATCACGCCGATCGTGATGTTCGCGGTGGTGACGGGCGTCGTCCAGACCATGCAGTACTACACCCAGGCGCTGGTGGCCGGAAAGCTCGCCTCCGGCGTCTCCATCGGGCCCGGTTCGGTCATCCAGCCCGGCTATCCCGACCACTCCACCCTCACCGTGCCGCAGCTCGTCTACTCGCTCGGCTTCCAGAACTTCAACACCGGAGCCGCCTGCGTGCTCTCGCTCGTGCTCTTCGCGATCGCGATGGCGGTGACGACGCTGCTGATGCGCCGGCGCGCCGGCCTGCTGTCGGCCGAGGACTGAGAGGACCGTCCGCCATGACCGCAACCACCACCCTCACGGCGCCCCCCGCGCCCGTCCGTCCCCGCGTCGGCCGCTCCCCCGTCCCGGCCGCCCGCCGCCGCGCCGCGCTCCACTGGATCGCCGTGCACACCGTCGCGATCGCCGCGGCGCTCTTCTTCCTGCTGCCGTTCGTCTTCGTCTTCCTGACCGCCGTGATGAGCGACAGCCAGGCGATGAGCGGCGCCCTGTGGCCCACCGAATGGCACTGGTCGAATTACGCCGAGGTCTTCCGGACCCCCGGTTTCCTCGACTGGTGGCGCAATTCGCTGATGTACGCGGTGCTCGGCACTCTCTTCACGCTCTGTTCGTCGATTCCGGTCGCGTACGCGCTCGCCAAGTTCCGCTTCCGTGGCCGCCGTACCGCCATGATCCTGGTCATCTCGACGATGATGCTGCCGCCGCAGGTCATCGTGGTGCCCATGTATCTGGTCTGGGCCCAGCAGTTCCATCTGTCCGGCTCGCTGTGGCCGCTGATCATCCCGATGGCGTTCGGTGACGCGTACTCCATCTTCCTGCTGCGCCAGTTCCTGCTGACGATTCCGAAGGAATACCTTGAGTCGGCGCGGGTCGACGGCTGCGGGGAGTTCCGCACCCTGCTGCGCATCATCGTTCCGATGGCCAAGCCGGGCATCGCGGCCGTCGCGCTCTTCCAGTTCTTCTACTGCTGGAACGACTACTTCGGCCCGCAGATCTACGCGGCGCAGAATCCGGCCGCCTGGACGCTCAGTTACGGGCTGGAGAGCTTCAAGAGCGCGCACAGCGTCAACTGGAACCTGACGATGGCCGCGACGCTGCTGGTCATGGCCCCCGTCATCATCGTCTTCTTCTTCGCCCAGAAAGCCTTCGTGGAAGGCGTCACACTGACAGGAGTCAAGGGTTGAAACTCGCAGTCGTGGGGGGCGGGTCCACCTACACCCCCGAACTCATCGACGGGTTCGCCCGGTTGCGGAATGTGCTCCCCATGGAGGAGCTGGTCCTGGTCGACCCGGCCGCGGACCGGCTGGAGCTGGTCGGCGGGCTGGCCCGCCGGATCTTCGCCAAGCAGGGCCATCCCGGGAAGGTCTCCTGGACCGACGACCTGGACGCGGGCGTGGACGGCGCCGACGCGGTGCTGCTCCAGCTGCGCGTCGGCGGTCAGGCCGCGCGCGAGCAGGACGAGACCTGGCCGCTGGAGTGCGGCTGCGTCGGCCAGGAGACCACCGGCGCCGGCGGGCTCGCCAAGGCGCTGCGTACCGTGCCCGTGGTGCTGGACATCGCGGAGCGGGTGCGCCGCCGCAACCCGGACGCGTGGATCGTGGACTTCACCAACCCGGTCGGCATCGTGACCCGGGCGCTGCTGACGGCCGGGCACCGGGCCGTCGGCCTGTGCAACGTCGCCATCGGCTTCCAGCGCAAGTTCGCGAAGCTGCTGAACGTGGCGCCGGGGGACGTGACGCTGGAGCACGTCGGCCTCAACCACCTCACCTGGGAGCGGGCGGTGCGCGTCGGCGGCCCGGACGGCGAGGACGTGCTGCCCAAGCTGCTCGCCGAGCACGGCGGCGCGATCGCCGACGACCTGCGGATGCCGCGCGACCTGGTGGACCGGCTGGGCGTCGTCCCGTCGTACTACCTGCGCTACTACTACCAGCACGACGCCGTCGTACGGGAGCTGCGCACCAAGCCGTCGCGGGCGGCGGAGGTCGCGGCGATCGAGCGCGAACTGCTGGAGATGTACGGCGACCCGGCGCTGGAGGAGAAGCCGGAGCTGCTGAGCCGCCGGGGCGGCGCGTTCTACTCGGAGGCGGCGGTCGATCTGACCTCGTCGCTGCTGCGCGACAGCGGGGAGGTGCGCATCGTCAACGCGTTCAACGACGGAACCCTGCCCTTCCTGCCCGACGACGCGGTGATCGAGGTCCCGGCGGCCGTGGACGCCAGCGGCGCGAAGCCGCTCCCGGTACGCCCCCTGGAGCCGCTGTACGCCGGGTTGGTCTCCCATGTCACGGCATACGAACACCTGGCGCTGGAGGCAGCGTTGAAGGGCGGGCGGGAGCGCGTCTTCCAGGCGCTGCTCTCCCACCCCCTGATCGGCCAGATCGACCGCGCCGAGAAGCTGACCGACGACCTGATCGCGCACAACCGGGAGCACCTGGCGTGGGCCTGACGCAGTCCGAACCGGCCGGTTCCGCACCGGCCTCCCCCTCCTCCGCCGCGCCGGGTCCTTCCGTGCTGGCGATCGACGCGGGGAACAGCAAGACCGACGTCGCGCTGATCGACGGGTGCGGAACCGTGCTCGGCACGGCCCGCGGCGGCGGCTTCCGGCCGCCCGCCGTGGGCACCGAGCGGGCCGTCGGCGGGCTGGCGCGGCTGGTGGAGGAGGCGGCGCGGCGGGCCGGGGGCTCCGGTCCGCCGCGGGTCGGGCACGTCTCCGCGTGCCTGGCCAACGCCGATCTGCCGAGCGAGGAGGAGGAGCTGACGGAGGCGCTGACCGGCCTCGGCTGGGGCGGCACCGTCACGGTCGCCAACGACATCTTCGCGCTGCTGCGGGCCGGGGTCGCGGACGACGGCGAACCGACCGGCGTGGCCGTCGTCTGCGGCGCGGGCATCAACTGCGCCGGTCTCGGCCACGGCGGGCGCACCGCCCGCTTCCCCGCCATCGGGCGGCTCTCCGGCGACTGGGGCGGCGGGGGCTTCCTGTCGGAGGAGGCGCTGTGGTGGGCGGCGCGCGCGGAGGACGGCCGGGGCGAGCCGACCGAGCTGGCCCGCGCGCTGCCCGCGCACTTCGGCCTGACCACGATGTACGAGCTGATCGAGGCCGTCCACCTGGGGCGGCTGGAGCCGTCCCACCGCTATGCGCTGACGCCGGTGCTGTTCGCGGTAGCCGCGGGCGGCGACACGGTGGCGCGCGCGATCGTCGACCGGCAGGCGGAGGAGGTGGTCACGATGGCCACGGTCGCGCTGACCCGGCTGGACCTGCTGGCCGAGGAGACGCCGGTGATCCTGGGCGGCGGGGTGCTCGCGGCCCGGCATCCGCAGCTGGACGACCGGGTCCGCGAACTCCTCGCGGAGCGCGCCCCGAAGGCCGCGCCGCGGGTCGTGACGGTCCCGCCGGTGCTCGGCGCGGCGCTGCTCGGCCTGGATCGCACCGGCGCGCCGCCCACGGCCTACGCCCGGCTGCGCGCGCATTACGACGGGGGCGAGGATCCGGCGTCGCGGATGCGGACGCAGCGTGCGCGACAGGGCGTCACGGAAACTGACAGTGACGAAAGGGGAACCGGGAGTCCGTCCCGAGCGTAATCAGAGTGGGGAGAGAAGATCGCGGTCCGAGCAAGATCCGGACACAACCAGTGACCTGACCGGGGGGCGCGGTCCATACTTCTGCGGTACTTCTGCGGTACTTCTGCGGACAGTGACCGCGGGGTCCGGATCAAGGGGTTCAAGGGACCAAGGGGGAGGTCTTGTGTCACATCTGTCGACCACCGGCAGACCCGCGCCGCCGCCCGCGCCCGCGGCCCCGCCGCGGACCGCGTGGCGGGAGGGCGTGGACCGGCTGCGGACCGCGGCCACGACCGAGCCGGGTCGGCTGCGGATCATCGGAGCCGTGCTGGCCGCGCTGGTGGTGGCGTTCGGGGCGGTGACGGCCTGGCAGATCGCCGACCGGGAGACCGCGGCCGACGCGGTGGTCGAGCAGAGCCAGCCGCTGAGCGCGGACGCCGCGCGGATCTACCGCTCGCTGGCCGACGCCGACACCACGGCGGCGAGCGGCTTCCTGGCGGGCGGGCAGGAGCCCGCCGCGGTGCGCGGGCGGTACGAGCGGGATATCGACACCGCGTCCGAGCTGCTGGTGCGGGCCGCGGCCAACACCGAGGGGTCGGCCTCGGCACGCGCCGAGATACGGAAGATCAGCCAACTGCTGCCGGTCTACACGGGGCTGGTCGAGTCCGCGCGCGCCAACAACCGCCAGGGCCTGCCGCTGGGCGGCGCGTATCTGCGGTATGCGAACGACACGATGCGCACCCGGCTGCTGCCCGCCGCCGACCGGCTGTACGAGGCGGAGACCGCCCGGCTCGGTGAGGACTACGGGGACGCGAAGTCCTGGCCCTGGGTGGCGACGGGGGTGGGCGTGGTCGCGCTGGCCGCCCTGGGCTGGGCCCAGCGCCGCACGTATCAGCGGACCAACCGGGTGTTCAACCACGGTCTGCTGGGCGCGTCCGCCGCCGCCGGGGTGGTGCTGGTGTGGCTGGTGGTCGGCCATGCCATCGCCCGCGCCGACTTGAGCGAGTCCGACGACCACGGGGCGAGGTCCCTGCGGGTGCTCAACGAGGCGCGGATCGCCTCGCTGCGGGCCCGCGCCGACGAGAACCTGACGCTGGTCGCGCGCGGCGCGGTCGTCGTCGACAAGGACGGCGCCAACAAGGGCAAGGACGCCTATGAGGTCAGCTACGCCTCCCGGATGGCCGGGCTCGTCGGCCGCGGGTCCGGCGACCGGGCGGCCGAGGGCAGCCTGCTGGACCGGGCGCACGATCTCGCGGACGACGGCGGCGGCCGGGAGCCGGTGGAGGCGGCCGCCGCGGCGGTCCGCACCTGGCAGTCCCGCCACCAGGCGGCCCGCGGCGCCGACGACGCGGGCGACTACAAGGACGCGCTGGAGAAGGTCATCGGCACCAAGGACAGCACGGGCGACTCCTTCGACCGCGTGGACAGCAAGCTGGCGAAGGCGCTGGACCATGAGCAGCGGCAGTTCCAGCAGGCCGCCGACAGCGGACGCGGGGCGTTCACCGGGCTGGCGGTCGGGGCCGGGGTGCTGGCGGTGCTGAGCGCGGCGGGCGCGGTCCTGGGCATAGGCCGCAGGCTGTCGGAGTACCGGTGACGGCGATGGGGGGCGGAGACATGCGATCGGTACGGACGGGTTCCACACGGCTGCGGTCGGCGCGGCCGCGATCCACACGGCTGCGGTCGGGCCTTGCCGCGGGGGTGTGTGCCCTCGCGGTGACCACGGCCATCGTGGGGCCCGCACTGGTGGACGGCGCGGACGGCGCCCGGCAGTCCCAGCCGTCTCACCGCTCCCGCCTGGCCCCGCACACCCTGGGCACCGGTTCCGAGGCGGCGGCGGAGGACTGCGAGAAGCCGGAGGCGAGCCTCAGGCCGTCGAGCGCGAGCGGAAAGGCGATCGACCGGATCAAGCAGCGGAAGATCCACGGCCACAAGGTCGGCAAGCTGATCGCGGGCGTCGACCAGAACAGCTACCGCTGGGGCTATCGCGACCCGGCTACCGGCGAGCTGACCGGGTTCGACATCGATCTGGTGCGCGCGATCGCCAAGGACATCTTCGGCGATCCGGACGCGGTCATCTACCGCACCATTCCGACCAGTCAGCGCATCAAGGCCCTCCAGCAGAACAAGGTGGACATCGTGGTGCGCACCATGACCATCAACTGCGACCGGATCAAGGACGTGGCCTTCTCCACCGCCTACTTCCAGGCCGGACAGCAGGTGCTGGTCCCCGACGGCTCCGCCATCACCGGCTACAACAGGACCCTGCGCGGCAAGCGGGTCTGCACGGCACAGGGTTCGACCGCCGAGGCCGTGCTGGACGATCCGGAAAAGGGCGCCAAGACCCTGGGCGCGATCAAGGTGAAGCCCGTACCCAACCAGCTGGACTGCCTGGTCAGGCTGCAAATGGGCCAGGTGGACGCGGTGATCACCGACAACGCGCTGGCGGCGGGCCAGGCCGCCCAGGACCCCTCCGTCAAGCTGGTCGGCCCCCGATTCACCGATGAGCTGTACGGCGTGGCGATGAACAAGAAGGACACCGACCTGGTACGCCGGGTCAACAAGGTCCTGGAGGAGTACCGCAGCGGCGGCGCCGACAGCCCCTGGCAGCGCGCCTACCGCACCTGGCTCGCGGCGGATTTCGGCAGGACACAGCGGAACCCGGCACCTCCGGATCCCGTGTACCAGAACTGAGGGGCCAAGTGAGGGGCCAGGAGTTGACCGAGGGACCGGCAAGGATTAGCGCCCGGTTCATACGCGTAGGAATGTCGCAGCAGACGGATCACGCCTGACGGATACGGACACGGACTCGGAGAGGTGATCGATGGGGGTCCCGGGACCCTTCCCCGGCTCCGCGGGGACACCCGAGGGGCCGGCCATGGGCCGCGAAGAGGTGGACCGTGCGCTGGTGAGGCTCGGCGCCGAGCACGAGGCGATCGAGACGTCTCTGCTCGCCCTACAGGACCACGCGGGCAGAAGGCTGCTCGAAGGCGCCGAGCTGACAGGCGTCACCAAGGAGCGGTGGGCTACCACCGAGCAGGCCATCTCCCTGCTGTGGAGCTATTTCGACGCGTACACCGACGCCCTCCAGCGCGCCCGTGAGGTGCGCTCCCGGCACCGCTGGTCCACCCCGGGCGAGCTGACCGAGCTGACCGAGCTGCTGCGCGGCCCCGGTATCACCCTGCCCAGCACCGCGACCCTCACCGGATCGCCGCTGCTCAGCGAGCAGTTGACCATGGACCAGCTGGTCGACCGGATGAACCGCTGGTATGCCGAGGCGCTGGACGTCATCGTCACGGCCGACGCCGTGTGGTCCGCGCTGCCCGCCCGGATCGACATGCTCTCCGCCGAGCTGCACCGCACCCGTTCGCTCGCCCACTCGGTCGGGGTGCGGCCCGGTGAGCACCCCTCGGGCGACGATCTGGAGCAGATCACCGCCGAGCTGACCGCGCTGCGCGCCGAGGTGGTCTCCGATCCGCTCGCCTTCTGGAAACCGACGGCGGGCAGTTCGGCGCCCGGCGGCGGCAGCCCCGACACCGTCCGCTACGACCGCGCAGCCCGGGCCCTGGACGATGTGCGGCGCGAGATCGAGGCCGTCCTGGACGTCCGGCAGGACGCGGAGCGGCGTCTGATGCGGCTGCGCGATGTGCTGTCCCGCGCCGATCGCACCCTCGCCGAGGCCCGGCAGGCGCGCGGTGAGGTGCTGGCGAAGATCGCGGCGTCCGAGGTGCCCGCGGTCAGCGGCCCGCCGACCGCCCTGCACGAGCAGCTGGTCGCGGCCGCCGACTACCGTCGGCGCTCCCAGTGGCACCGGCTCTCCCCGCTGCTGGAGAGCCTGGAGGAGCGCGCCGACGACGAACTGCTGCGCGCCCGCGAGTCGTTGACGGCGGTGACCGCGCCGCTCGCGGTCCGCGCCGAGCTGCGCGGCCGCCTGGACGCGTACAAGGCGAAGGTCGCCCGGCACGGCATGGCGGAGGACCCGCTGCTGGCGGAGCGGTACGACGTGGCGCGCCGGATGCTGTGGAGCGCCCCGTGCGATCTGCGCGCCGCGGAACAGGCGGTCCTGCGCTATCAGCGGGCGGCCGCCGAGGCGTTGGTGCCCCGGCAGCAGGACCCTGCGGGGCGGGGTGCCGCCGATCACGGCAGCGAGGGGGAGCGGCATGAGTGACACCGTCACCTGTCAGCGGCGCGAATGCGGCGGTGCGTACGAGGACGTGGGCAGCGGCGAGCTGTACTGCGACACCTGCGGGATGGCCCCGGTGGTCTCCCCGCAGGGCATGGTGAGTTCGCCGCCCACCGGTGTCGCAGGCGGCGGGGGCGGCGGGGGCGGGGCGGGCCAGGGCTCGTCGTCGTCGCGCTCCTCGCAGTCCTCGCGTGCGTCCCGGCCGTCCCGGTCGTCCTCGTCCCGGCGCTCGGTGTCCGGGCGGCTGTCCCGCTCCGCCTCCGGGCGTACCTCGCGTTCGGTCTCGGTGCGCGGCTCCGGCTCCTCCGCGTCCGCCTCCGGGCGGAACGCGCTGGGGGCGGGCCTGGTCAGCGTCCCGGAGGTGCCGCGCCCCGATCCGCGTACCGCGGTGCTGGCCGACCCCGAGGTGCCGGAGCGGAAGCGGTTCTGCAGCCGGGGCGACTGCGGGGCGCCGGTGGGCCGCGCCCGCGGCGACCGGCCGGGCCGCACCGAGGGCTTCTGCACCAAGTGCGGTCACCCCTACTCGTTCGTGCCGAAGCTCGGGCCCGGCGACATCGTGCACGGCCAGTACGAGGTGGCGGGCTGTCTGGCGCACGGCGGGCTCGGCTGGATCTATCTGGCCATCGACCGTGCGGTGTCGGACCGCTGGGTGGTGCTCAAGGGCCTGCTGGACACCGGCGACGAGGAGGCGCTGGCGGCCGCCGTCTCCGAGCGCCGCTTCCTCGCCGAGATCGAGCACTCCAACATCGTCCGGATCTACAACTTCGTCGAGCACCTCGACCAGAACACGGGCAGTCTCGACGGCTACATCGTGATGGAGTACGTCGGCGGCAGGTCCCTCAAGGACATCGCCAACGGGCGGCGCACCCCGGACGGCAGGCGCGATCCGCTGCCGGTCGAGCAGGCGTGCGCGTACGGGATCGAGGCGCTGGAGGCCCTCGGCCATCTGCACAGCCGCAACCTGCTCTACTGCGACTTCAAGGTCGACAACGCCATACAGCAGCAGGACCAGCTCAAGCTCATCGACATGGGCGCGGTCCGCCGGCTGGACGACCATGACAGCGCCATCTACGGCACGGTCGGCTACCAGGCCCCGGAGGTCGCGGAGCAGGGCCCCTCGGTCGCCTCCGACCTCTACACGGTGGCGCGCACGCTCGCGGTGCTCACCTTCGACTTCCAGGGCTATACGAACGTCTTCGTGGACAGCCTCCCGGACCCCGAGCACATCGAGGTCTTCCGGCGGTACGAGTCGTTCTACCGGCTGCTGGTGCGGGCCACCGACCCCGATCCGGAGCGCCGGTTCTCCTCCGCGCAGGAGATGGCCGACCAGCTGACCGGTGTGCTGCGGGAGGCCGTGGCGCTCCAGACCGGGCGGCCCCGGCCCGCGCTGTCGACGCTCTTCGGTCCTGAGACCCGGGTGGTGGACACGGCGCTGTTCCCCGAGCAGGGCGAGGATCCGTCCCTGCTGGGCGGGCGGGCGGCGGGCCGTGGCGCGCCGCCGGGCGGCTCAGTGCCGCCGCAGGGCCCGCCACCACCGCAGGGCCCACCGGCCCTGCCGCTGCCCGCCATCGCTCCGCTGGACACCCGGGCCACCGCCCTCGCCCTGCCGGTGCCGCTGGTGGATCCCTCCGATCCCAACGCCGGTTTCCTGGCCGGGCTGCTGGCCGCCCCGGCCGCCGAGGTCGGCGCGGCACTGCACACCGCGCCCGTGGACTCGCCCGAGCTGCGGCTGCGCCGGGTGCGCGCCCTGCTCGAGTTGGGCCAGGCACATGAGGCGGGCGTCGCGCTGACCGGTCTGGAGGCCGCGTACCGCGACGACTGGCGGATCGTCTGGTACCGGGGAGTGCACGCGCTGGCGGTCGGCGACCACGAGACGGCCGCGCTGTCGTTCGACGCCGTCTACGACGCGTTCCCCGGCGAGCCCGCGCCGAAGCTGGCGCTCGGCGTCTGCGCCGAGGTGCTGGGCCAGCTGGACAACGCCGCGGAGTACTACCGGCTCGTCTGGACGACCGATCCGAGCTTCGTGAGCGCCGCCTTCGGGCTGGCCCGGGTCCGGCTGTGCTCCGGGGACCGGGCGGACGCGGTGCGGGTGCTGGAGTCGATTCCGGAGTCGTCCATCCACTACACGGCGGCCCGGGTCGCCGCGGTGCGGGCCCGGCTGCGCCAGCGCGCCGCTTGGGAGGGGCTGCTGGCCGATCTGGCGGCGGCCGCCCGCCAGGTGGAGCGGCTGGACGACTTCGGCCTCGACGCGGTGCGGCGCGAGCGGCTGTGCACGGAAGTCCTGGGCAGTGCGCTGGATTGGGTACTGTCCGGCAGCAGCGGCGCACCGCCGGGCCAGTCCCGGCCGCCGCTGCTCGGCAGCAGCCTGGACGAGCGCGGGCTGCGGTTCGGACTGGAGCGCTCGTACCGGGTACTCGCCAGGCTCGCGCAGCGCGGCGAGGAAAGGATCGAACTGGTGGAGCGGGCCAACCGCTACCGCCCCAGGACGTGGGTGTGATCGATGTCGCAGATGCCACAGCTGCCCCAGCTGTCAGCCTGCCCGACCTGTGCAGAGCCGCTGGAGGCGGGAGACAACTACTGTGGCGGGTGCGGGGCCGACCTGTCGGCCGCCGTGCCGTCCGCGCGGCAAGAGCCACAGGACTACCCACTGGCAGCCCCGGAACCGGCCCCGGTGGCCGATCCGCGGACCGCGGCGGCGCTCGACGCCCCGCCGCCACCGGGCCCGGCGGCTCCCGGCGCACAACTGACCACCCCCGCCGGTGAACCCGCCGGCGCGCACCCGCAGACTCAGACGCACACCAGCACACGCACGGCAGCGAGCGCGGGCACCGGCACCGGGGCGGATCCCCGGCTGTCCGGCGGCGAAAGCCGCCCCCGGTGCGCCGCGTGCCAGGAGGGCACCATCGACAGGGACGGATACTGCGAGCACTGCGGGCACGCCCAGACGCGTGAGCGCGACCATATGGAACGGGAGTTGGCGGGCGTCGCCGCGGCCAGTGACCGAGGGCTGCGCCACCACCGCAACGAGGACGCGTTCTCGGTGGCCACCGTGGCCCTCCCGGACGGCGCACCGGCCGTCGTCGCGGTGGTCTGCGACGGGGTCTCCTCGGCCACCCGACCCGAC
The DNA here is from genome assembly GCF_044333065.1 of Streptomyces sp. NPDC021115. Lineage (NCBI taxonomy): Bacteria > Bacillati > Actinomycetota > Actinomycetes > Kitasatosporales > Streptomycetaceae > Streptomyces > Streptomyces sp. NPDC021115. The sequence goes on along the minus strand of NZ_JBIRQF010000006.1, from coordinate 196,505 downwards.
GAGGCGTCAGCCGCAGCCGCCCATGCGGCGGAAGTCTCGCTGCTGACCTCGCTCCCCCGCGGCTCACACCCCCAGCAGGCCATGAACGAGGCGATCGTGGCCGCGGCCGACGCGGTCAGCTCACTCGCCCTGGACACCGGCGAGCCGGACCCGCACGACGAGCAGCAGCGCCATCAGAACGCCCCGGCCTGCACCATCGTCAGCGCCGTGGTCACCAGCGACATCCTCACCGTCGGCTGGATCGGCGACAGCCGCGTCTACTGGGTGCCCGACGACCGGACGACACAGCCCGCCCGGCTCACCGAGGACGACTCGTGGGCGGCCCAGATGGTGGCGGCGGGGCTGATGTCGGAGGCCGAGGCGTACGCGGACGAGCGGGCGCACGCCATCACGGGCTGGCTCGGGGCGGACGCCTACGAAGTGGAGCCGCACACCGCGTCGTTCAAGCCCGACCGGCCGGGCGTCGTGGTGGTCTGCACCGACGGCCTGTGGAACTACGCCGAGTCGGCGGAGGAGATGGCGCACGCGGTGCCGCCGGACGCCCGGGGGCGGCCGCTCCAGAGTGCGCGGGTCCTGGTGGGCCACGCCCTCAACGGCGGGGGCCACGACAACGTAACAGTGGCCGTGGTGCCGTTCCCCGCCGCGCCGGAAGGGGCAGGATCGGCCTGACGGCCCGAGGGGGGGACGGGCTCCGGCCCGGGGCGGCCGCCGTCACTCCGCCCACGCTCTCGTGGCACGACGCCATGCCCATACGTCCTGTACGTCCCTGTGGAGTGCCAAGGAGCGGATCAGATGGCCAATTTCTCCAAGTCCCAGGTGCCGCGGTTCTCGGTCGACGTCTATCAGAACGAGTACCTCCCGGAGGGGGGCCGTGAGGTCAACGCGGTCGTGACGGTGACCTCGACCGGCGGCGGGACGACCGGAGGGATGCCGCTCCCCGCTCCCGTCGCCGCTCCGGGCCAGTACGCCCGGGGCGGCGACGCGCGGGACCGGGACGCCCGGGGTCAGGGCGCACCCGGCGGCGGCGCGGCCGACGCGGCCGTGGCGATCATGGTGGACTGCTCAGGATCCATGGACTATCCGCCGACGAAGATGCGTCACGCCCGGGACGCTACGGCCGCCGCGATCGACACGGTGCGCGACGGGGTCGCCTTCGCCGTGATCGCGGGCACCCACAAGGCGGTCGAGGTCTTTCCGGGCAACGGGCGGCTGGCGACCGCTGATCCGGTCACCCGCGCCGAGGCCAAGGACGCGCTGCGCGGGCTCAAGCCGGCCGGGGGCACCGCGATAGGCACCTGGCTGAGGCTCGCCGACCGGCTGCTGGGCGCCACCGATGTTTCGATCCGGCACGGCATCCTGCTCACCGACGGCCGCAACGAGCACGAGAAGCCGGAGGAGCTGCGGGCCGCACTGGACGCCTGCGCGGGCCGTTTCACCTGTGACGCCCGAGGGGTCGGCACGGACTGGGAGGTCAAGGAGGTCACCGAAATCGCCTCCGCCCTCCTCGGAACGGCCGATATCGTGGCGAATCCGGCCGAACTGTCCGCGGACTTCACGCGGATGATGGCGACGGCCATGCGGAAAGAGGTCGCGGACGTCCATCTGCGGCTGTGGACCCCGGCGGGCGCCGAGGTGGTCTTTGTGAAACAGGTCGCACCCACGGTCGAGGATCTGACCGGGCGGCGCACCGGGACCGGACCGCGCTCCGGCGACTACCCAACCGGGTCATGGGGGGACGAATCCCGCGATTATCACGTATGCCTGCGGGTTCCAGCGGCGGAAATCGGCCAGGAAATGCTGGCGGCCCGGGTCTCCCTCGTCCTGCCCCAGCCGGAGGGCCAGAGCCCTCCGACCCCGCTGTCCCAGGGGCTCGTCCGGGCCGTGTGGACGGCCGACATGACCGCATCCACCTCGATGAATCCGCAGGTCGCGCACTATACGGGCCAGGCCGAACTGGCACAGGTCATCCAACAGGGCATGGATGCGCGTAAGTCGGGCGATGTCGAGGGAGCGACCGCGAAGCTGGGAAGGGCCGTACAGCTGGCGGACGCCTCGGGGAACAGGGGCACGGCGAAACTGCTTGCGAAGGTGGTGGACGTCGTCGATGCGGCGACAGGTACTGTGCGACTCAAAGCGAAGGTCGCGGAGGCGGACGAGATGACACTCGAAACACGCTCGACCAAGACAGTTCGCGTCAAGAAGTAGCACACAGAGATCTCGTTACGGCAGAAATGCCAGGAACGGCACAAGAGGGGGATCACCGACATGCCGACCTGCCCTAACGGCCACCAATCGGCGGCCGACGACTGGTGCGAGGTGTGTGGTCACCGGATGTCGGGGACACCCATGCCCTCCGGCCCGCTCGCGCCGCCTCCGCCCCCTCCGATGCCGGGCGGCCCGGGCGCGCCCGCCCCCGGTGGCTACGGCTCTCCGCCGCCCGCGCCCGGCGCGCCTTCCTCCGGCTACGGCTACCCCGGCCACGCCCCGCCCTCGCCGCAGCCCGACGGCGGCTACCAGCCGGAGGTGTGCCCGCAGTGCCGTACGCCGCGTGAGGCGCAGGCGCCGTTCTGCGAGGAGTGCCGCTACAACTTCCTGACGCAGCAGCCCACCTCGTACGCTCCGCCGCCCCCCGGACAGGGCGGCTTCCCGCCGCCGCCCGGGCCGCAGCAGCCGCACGGCCAGCCGCCGCAGGGTCCGCCGTCGTACGGGCAGCCGGTGCCGCCGCACGGTCAGCAGCCCCCGCACCAGCCGCACGGCGGCGACTACCAGGCGTCGCGCCCGTCCCAGATCAACCGCCCGGCCGAGCCGCTGTCCCCGTCGGAGCCGCACCAGTCCCCCGGCCAGGGCTTCGGCTCCGCCGAGGACGACTGGCCGCTGGCGCCGCCGCAGGCGTCCGCGGGCGCCGCCCCGCCACCCCCGGCTCCGGCCCCGCCGCAGCAGCAGGGGTACGGCTACGGCTACCCGCAGGCGCCGCAGCCGCCCGCGCCGCAGGCCCCGTCGTACGGCAACGAGGCGTACCAGGGCCCCGGCGCGCCCCAGCCGCCCGGCCCGTACGGGCACCAGGGCGGCGGCCACACGCCCCCGCACCCGACGGCCGGGCCCGGGAACTGGACGGCGACCGTCGCGCCGGACCGTGACTACTTCACGGCGATGATGCACCGCAGCGGCCCGGAGGCCGCCGGGCTGAACCTCCCGGCGTACTCCCCCGAGCAGCAACTCCAGCTCAGCGGCCAGCAGATCACCATCGGCCGCCGCCGCCACAGCACGGGCGAGGCCCCGGACATCGACCTCGGGCGCGCGCCCGAGGACCCGGGCGTCTCGCACCAGCACGCGGTCCTCGTCCAGCAGCCGGACGGCGCCTGGGCGGTCGTCGACCAGGACTCGACCAACGGCACGACGATCAACGGCGGCGAGGATCCGATCCAGCCGTACGTCCCGATCCCGCTCCAGGACGGCGACCGGGTGCACGTCGGCGCCTGGACAACGATCACCGTCCGCCGCGGCTAGATCAGAGCTGGTCGGCGCCCGGGCCGGGGCAAGTTGCCCCGGCCCGGGCGCCGTCAGGTGAGGTCCGCGCCCAGCGGCCAGGCGTACGCGCCCTCCGCGTCGTCCAGCCAGGCCCACTGCCGCTCGCCCCGCACCGTGACCCCGTAGCGCTCGCGGCCCGGCCGCCCCTCGTGCTCCCACAGCGGCAGCGCCTCGACCGGCTCCAGCCGTCCCGCGGCCACGTTCAGCAGGAAGCGGAACGACTCGTCCAGCAGCGGCCACGACGGCAGCCCGTGCGTGGGGACGGGCCCGGGCGGCCCGCTGCCGCGCAGCGGGACGAAGTACGCGGGCGTGGCCAGAAACCGGCCCTCCGCATGCCGGGCGTCCCGGACCCGCATCAGCACCAGCCCGGTGGCCAGCGGCGTCAGTATCAGGGCCCCGGGGCGGCACTGCCCGAGCCACGCGGGCGGTACGGACGGCACGGCGCACGTCGCGATGATCCGGTCGTAGGGGGCTCGCGCGGGACAGCCACGCGCCCCGTCACCGGTGATCACGGCCGGACGGAACCCGGCCGCGGCGAGATGGCAGCGCGCGGCGTCGGTGATCTCCGGGTCGAGATCGACGGTCGTCACCCGGGCGTCGCCGAGCCGATGGGCGAGCAGCGCCGCGTTGTAGCCGCTGCCCGCGCCGATCTCCAGCGCCCGGTCACCGTCCCGCACCCGCAGCGCGTCCAGCATCCGCGCCATCAGGGACGGCTGGCTGCTGGAGGAGATCAGCTCACCGTCGCGCACCCGCGTCGCCAGCGGCACGTCGGCGTACGCCCCGGTCAGCCAGCGGGACCGGCGCAGCGGATTCCGGTCGTCCCGCCAGAGCCGCGTGGTGAGCGCCGCCCCGCGCTCGTCGCCCGCCGCCCCCGCCTCGTAGTAGTACGGCACGAACAGATGGCGCGGCACCTCCTCGAACGCCGCCCGCCACCGCGGATCGGTGAGCCCGCCGCCCGCCGTCATCTCCCGGACGAGCCCGGCCCGCGCCACGGCGGCCGCCTCGGCGTACGGATCGGGCTTCTCGCCCGTACGTCCGCGCCCGCCGCCCGCCTGAGTCACGCCCGCGCCGCCCATGCCTCCACTGTGCTGCGCCCGCCCCCGGGCCGCTACCTCCGCCCCGGCCGTCCGGGGCCGTCCGGCGGGCAGGGCCTACGCCCCCTTACCTAGGACGCGTGGTCTGAGAGCATGGAGGCGTGAAAGACATTCCGCGCGGCACACTTCAGGAGCAGACCTTCTACGAGCTGGTCGGCGGCGAGCAGACCTTCCGGCGCCTGGTGCGACGCTTCTACCAGGGGGTCGCGGAGGACCCGCTGCTCCGGCCGATGTACCCCGAGGAGGATCTGGGCCCGGCGGAAGAGCGGCTGGTGCTCTTCCTCATGCAGTACTGGGGCGGACCCCGCACCTACAGCGACAACCGCGGCCATCCGCGGCTGCGCATGCGCCACGCGCCGTTCACCGTGAACCGGGCGGCCCATGACGCCTGGCTGCGCCATATGCGGGACGCGGTCGACGAGCTGGAGCTGGCGCCCGACCTGGAGCGCCAGCTGTGGAACTACCTCACCTACGCGGCCGCCTCCATGGTGAACACGGAGGGCTGAGGCCGCACCGCTTCAGGCTGGCGTCACGGACAGCCCGGGCAGCCCCGACGTACGCACCGCGATCGAGCCGTACGGGGTGCGCAGCCGCAGCCAGCCGCCCGCCGCGAGCAGGGCCGGCGGCTCGGCCGCCGGGGCGAGGGCGGTGGCACCGCGGGCGGAGCCGGTGGCCGCTGGCGCGCCCGCGGCGGCGGGGCGCAGGAAGCCCAGCGACTGGGCGGCGTGAACGGCGCGCAGCGGCAGCCCGGTGTCCCCGAGGGTGCGGGACCAGATCTCGTGGCCGATGCGGTCGCGCTCGGCGCGCGTACGGTGCTCCTCGGGCAGCGCCTCGTCGCGGGCCCGGAACTCGGCGACCGCGGTCGCGACCGCCCCGCGCACCTCGTCCGCGCCGGGCAGCCCCGGCACCCGGCGCCAGCCGCCGCGCGGCGGCAGCACCCCGGCCCAGGGCGGGCCGGTGACGGCCTCGGGCACCGCGACGGTGAGCCCGTCGGACGCCGTCGCCGCGCCGGAGGAGGCCGCCGCGTCCAGTGCGTCGGCGAACTGACCGGCCGAGACGGTGGTGTCCAGCGCGCCCGGCCCGCCGGACGCCCCGGTATCCGTGGCGCCCGCGGTGACGACGGCCTCCAGCCGTGCCGTACGGATGGCCAGGACCTCGAACGAGGGCGGCCGCCCGAAGACGGCCAGCACCCCGCCGCCCGCCTGGAGACGGACGGCCGCGGCGCGGTCGTAGTGGATCAGCCGGGCCAGGAAGGCGGCGAGGTCGGCCGCCTCCCCGGCGTCGGCGAAGTGCAGCTCGTGCCGGAAGGCCGTCATACCCGGACGGCCCCCTCGGCGGACTTCCCGGTCCCGGCCGCCCTCCCGGCCGACGCCCCGGTGCCCGGCTCGGGCTCCAGATAGTCGGTCAGGAAGCGCTCCTCCACGGACGAGACGCGGCGCGGGCGGCCCGCTTCGAGGTCGAAGGGGACGATACGGGTGGCGGCCCGCACGTACACGGTCTCCTCGTCCTTGATTTCGTAGCGGAGGGTGATGTAGGCGGCACGGATCTCCGTCACCCAGGTCTCGATGGTCACCGGCGCGTGCCGGTGGACGAGCGGCTTGAGGTAGTCGATCTCGTGCCGTGCCACGACCACCCCGCCGGTGAACGCGTCACTTCCGTTCCCCGGCGCCAGCCGCCACATGAAGTCGACGCGCGCCTCCTCCAGATAGCGGAGGAAGACCACGTTGTTGACGTGGCCGAACGCGTCCATGTCGGACCAGCGCAGGGGGCAGGAGTAGATGTGCCGGGCCATCCCCTCAGCCCCGGGTGAGCTTCTTGTAGGTGGCGCGGTGCGGACGGGCGGCGTCCGGGCCGAGCCGCTCGACCTTGTTCTTCTCGTACGACTCGAAGTTGCCCTCGAACCAGAACCACTTGGACTCGCCCTCGTACGCCAGGATGTGGGTGGCGACGCGGTCGAGGAACCAGCGGTCGTGGGAGACGACCACGGCGCAGCCGGGGAAGTCCAGGAGGGCGTTCTCCAGGGAGGAGAGGGTCTCGACGTCGAGGTCGTTGGTCGGCTCGTCGAGGAGCAGCAGGTTGCCGCCCTGCTTGAGGGTGAGCGCGAGGTTGAGGCGGTTGCGCTCACCACCGGAGAGTACCCCGGCGGGCTTCTGCTGGTCCGGGCCCTTGAAGCCGAAGGCGGAGACATAGGCGCGGGACGGCATTTCGACCTGGCCGACGTTGATGTAGTCCAGCTCGTCGGAGACGACCGCCCACAGCGTCTTCTTGGGGTCGATGTTGGCGCGGCTCTGGTCGACGTAGGAGATCTTGACGGTCTCGCCGACCTTGATCTTGCCCGCGTCGGCGGTCTCCAGGCCCTGGATCATCTTGAAGAGCGTGGTCTTACCGGCGCCGTTGGGGCCGATGACGCCGACGATGCCGTTGCGCGGCAGGGTGAACGAGAGGTCGTCGATGAGGACCTTCTCACCGAACGCCTTGGAGAGGTTCTCCACCTCGACCACGATGTTGCCCAGGCGCGGGCCCGGCGGGATCTGGATCTCCTCGAAGTCCAGCTTCCGGGTCTTCTCGGCCTCGGCGGCCATCTCCTCGTAACGGGTCAGCCGGGACTTGGACTTCGCCTGGCGGCCCTTGGCGTTGGAGCGGACCCACTCCAGCTCTTCCTTGAGGCGCTTCTGGCGCTTGGCGTCCTTCTGCCCCTCGACCTTGAGGCGGGCCTGCTTCTTCTCCAGGTACGTGGAGTAGTTGCCCTCGTAGCCGATGGCGCGGCCGCGGTCGAGCTCCAGGATCCACTCGGCGACGTTATCCAGGAAGTACCGGTCGTGGGTGATGGCCACGACGGTGCCCGCGTACTTGGCGAGGTGCTGCTCCAGCCACTGGACCGACTCGGCGTCCAGGTGGTTGGTGGGCTCGTCGAGGAGCAGCAGGTCGGGGGCCTCCAGCAGCAGCTTGCAGAGGGCGACGCGGCGCTTCTCACCACCGGAGAGGGTGGTGACCGGGGAGTCGCCGGGCGGGCAGCCGAGGGCGTCCATGGCCTGCTCCAGCTGGGCGTCCATGTCCCACGCGTTGGCGTGGTCCAGCTCCTCCTGGAGCTTGCCCATCTCCTCGAGCAGCGCGTCGCTGTAGTCGGTCGCCATCAGCTCGGCGATCTCGTTGAAGCGGTCGAGCTTGCCCTTGGTCTCCGCCACACCGTCCTGGACGTTCTCCAGCACGGTCTTGGACTCGTCCAGCGGGGGCTCCTGGAGCAGGATGCCGACGCTGTAGCCCGGCGAGAGGAACGCGTCGCCGTTGGACGGCTGCTCCAGCCCGGCCATGATCTTCAGCACCGTCGACTTACCGGCGCCGTTGGGGCCCACGACACCGATCTTCGCGCCGGGATAAAAGCTCAGCGTGACGTCGTCGAGGATCACCTTGTCGCCGTGCGCCTTACGCGCCTTGCGCATGGTGTAGATGAACTCAGCCAAGAGAAACCGTCCGGCAATCTGGTAGGTATCGGTGTGCGGCCGCGCCGCATGGGTGCATGCGGGCTCCGCCGCGTCCAGGGCAGAGACACCCCACCCCATCTTGCCGTACGGCGGCCCCGAGGCGGAAACCAGTTGTTCCGCCGTCCGGGGCGGCCGCCCCGGAACGAGGGGCCCGAAGGACCGCGAAGGGCCGGAACCTCCGCTTCCCCGGAGGCCCCGGCCCTTCCTCACCGTCCGTCGTCAGCGGTCACCGACGCCGGGCGGTCACTCGCCGGATGGGGTCTTCTTCTTGCGGACGAAGAAGATCGCACCGCCGCCGACCACGACGAGCGCGATGGCGATTCCCGCGATCAGCGGGGTGGAGCTGCTGCTTCCGGTCTCGGCGAGGTCACCGCCGGTGGTGGCGTCGACGGCGGTGGTGTCACCGCTGGTGATCTCGCCGGTACCGGTGCCACCGGCCGACGCCGGGCCCGCCTTGGTGGAGGGGCTGTCATCGGCGTCATCGGTGCCCGCGGTCCTGCAGTCGAGGACGCCGGAGAAGGACTTCTTGAATCCGTTCGGGCCGCGGACGCTGAACGAGTAGCTCTGGTCCTCGTTCACCGGCACGGTGACGGTCTTCGACTGACCGGCCTCGACCGTGTACTTCTCGTTCAGCAGGGTGAAGGTGAACGCCTCGTCGCCCTTGTTGGTCGCCGTGACGTCCACACCGCCCTCGGCGCAGTCCTTCTCGGCGGTGACGGCCGGGACCGCGCCCTTCTCCGCCCAGTGGGCGGTGGCCGAGGCGGAGACGGTGCTCTCGCTGGAACCGGCGAGTATCTGGGTCTGGCTCTTGGTGTCGCTGGAGAACGCGCGGCCGACCGGAACCTTGGTGGCGGCCTGGGCGGTCAGCGTGGCGGAGCCGTCGGCCGCGTCGGACGGCACGTCGACGTAGACCTCGCCGCCGTTGACGGCGCTGGTGATCGCCTTGCCGCTCTTGTCGACGAGCCTGACGCCGGAACCTGCGGCCTCGGTGCCCGGGGCGAGGGTGACGCTCTCGGCGTTGGTGCGGACCTTGACCGGGCCCAGCCGCTCACCGGCCTTGCCGGAGACGGCGGGCGGCTCCAGGCTCAGCGAGGCCTTGGGCTCGGCCAGGTTCCGCGCGCTCTTCTCCAGGTAGTCGGCGAGCTTCTCGGCCGCCGGGTCCGCCGCGTCGACCTTCGCCTTGTCGGAGAAGCGCCAGATGGCGACCTGCGTACCGGCGGCCGCGGTCTTCTCGGTGAGGGCGCCGGAGCCCGCCTTCGAGGCGAGTTCGGCGAGGTCGTTCACCTGGGGGTAGGAATTCTGGAGAATCCAGTTGATCTTGCCCGCTTCGCGGTTGTTCGCCAGCGAGGTCTGACTCCAGGGCTTCTCTTCGTACTTCGCCTTGCTCTGCGTCGGGTTGTGCAGATCGATGCAGTACGTCTGAATGCTGCCGCCGTTGTCGACCGCCATCTCGAAGAGGCCGGCGCCGACCTCCTGGTCACCCTTGCCCTGGTCGTGAATGACCGCCCGGTCGAAGGTCTTGAGGCCGCTCAGCGTCGCGGTGGCTCCACCGTTTCCCGAAGGCACATCGTCCGCGGCGGCGGCACCGGCGCCGGCTATCGCACCCACGGCGACCAGCCCGGACGCCAGCACGGCGGCCACAAGGCGGGCGGCGCCCCGCCCCTTCACAGAAATCATGGTTTCCCCTCCGGACGAGCGCCGGTCAGTCGGTGCGCCTCGCCAGCGAACTCAAAACTCAGTAACCCCCGTTGGGCACTCAGGGATCCTAGGGAGCGAAAAGCCGCATGATCCCCGCCAGGGCCTGACCCCACCGATCCGAATCGGAATTGTTATCTGCCCCACAGACCCCGCATGACCTGGGATTATCGATAAATCACCCCTGGTCACAGGGGCGTTGTCCCGGTCGGTGCGTTTAAAAGGGGTTTGGCCTGCGAGACCCGCCGGAAGGCGGAGGTACCGCGGGTCAGATCGTGCCCGACCGCCACCGCGTCGATCTCCGCGGTGACCCACCGCTTGGGGCCGCTCTCCCCCTCCACCTGCCGCGCCGGGTCCCCCTCGCGCTCCTTCTCCCGCTCACGCACCCGCAAGGTGCCATGGACCAGCAGCGGTTCGCCGAGCGACACCGAGGCGGCCACATTCGCCGCGAGGGTCCGCCAGGTCCAGACCGTGTAGAAGCTCGTATACGCGTCCGCCCACCCCGCGCTCTTCCGGTCCCAGCGGCGCACCGTCGCCGCCAGCCGGAACCGGGCCACCGCGACCCCGGCCGCCGTCTCCCAGAAATCCGGCCGCGTCGCGGCGTTCCCCACCACCGTCGTCCAGGTCTCGTTCATGCCCCGCTCCCCCGCATCTCCCGCGCCTCCCGCGTCCCCCACCGGACCGCTCTCCCCCGGCGGCCCGCCGGTCTTCCCCGGCCGCCCATCGGACCGCCGACCCTCATGCTGCCCGCGATCCGCTTCCCTCGCCGGAGCCTGTGCACAACCCCCAGGCTGTGGACAACCCGCTCCCTCGTTCCGGTGAAACGCCCGGGGGCGGCTCACCCCTCCCCCGCCGCGATCACGTACTGCGCCCGCACCTCCCGGTATCGCGCCAGCTCCGCCCCGACCGGCTCCAGCACCCGCGCCCGGCCGCAGCCCACCGCCGCGTCCCGCAGCCGTGCCTCCGCTGCCCCTCCGTACCGCCGTGCGGGCCCCCGCGCCGCCAGCCCGCACACCCACGCCAGCCCCGCCCCCGCCAGCGCGCCCCCCGCCACCAGCGCCGCGGGCGCCCACCACTCCGGCCCGCCGAACAGCCCCGCCACGGCGCCCGCCAGCCAGACCGCCCCCACCACCTGAAGCACCAGCAGCACCACCTGGGTCACCGCCACCGCCGACCACCACCCGGGCCGCGTCAGGCGCTGTCCGCGCCGCGCGTCCGCCACCGCCTCGTCCACGGCCTCCGGCAGCCCCCGGCCGCCCCACCCGGCCGCCTCCCGCACCGCCTGGGCCCAGGGCCCGGGCAGCCCGGTCGTGGCCTCGTCGGCGAGCGTGCGCACGGCCTCCTCCACCGCGGGCCGCGCCGTGACCGCCTCCATCGCCGCCGCCTTCGCCCGCGCGCCCGGGATCTCGCGCTCGGCCTCCGCCCGTCGCCTGCCGCCCCGCGCCAGCCGCCCCCACGGCGTCCCGCACGCCTGCCGCGCGTCCCGCAGCCAGGCCCGCTCCGCGGCCTGTCCGGCCGCCGCCGCGCCCGCCGCCTCCGCCAGCCGGTCCTCGAACTCCGCCCGCGCCCGGCCGCTGAACCCAGCCGGTGCCCCCTCCGCCACGTACTGCGGCCGCAGCCGCGCCGTCGTGCCGTCCACGTCCGCCGCCAGCCGTCGCTCCGCCGCGCCGCATTCGGCCGCGAGCCCGCCCAGCATGTCCCGCAGCTCCCCGACGCCCTCCCCGGTGAGCGCGGACAGGGCGAGCACCGCCGCGCCCGGCTCCCCGTGCTCGCCGAGCGCCAGCCCGTCCTCGTCCAGCAGCCGCCGCAGATCGTCCAGCACCTGGTCGGCGGCGTCGCCCGGCAGCCGGTCCACCTGGTTGAGGACGACGAACGTCACCTCGGCGTATCCGGCGAGCGGCCGCAGATAGCGCTCGTGCAGCACCGCGTCCGCGTACTTCTCGGGGTCCACCACCCACACCACCGCGTCGACCAGCCCCAGCAGCCGGTCCACCCGGTCGCGGTGGCCGGGGGCGGCCGAGTCGTGGTCGGGCAGGTCGAGCAGGACCAGGCCGCGCAGCGCGGGGTCGTACGGATACGCCGGGCGGCGGCGGTCCGCGTGCGGGATGCCGAGCCGGTCCAGCAGCCCGTCGGCGTGATCGGTCCAGGCGCAGGAGAGCGGCGCGGCGGTGGTCGGCCGACGGATCCCGCAGTCGGAGAGCGGCGCCCCGGCGAGCGCGTTGAAGAGTGTCGACTTACCGCTTCCGGTGGCTCCGGCGAGGGCGACGACGGTGTGCCCGAGCGGGTGCCGTCCGCGCGCGGCGGCCTCGTCCAGTACGCGCCCGGCCCCGGCGAGGGTGCGCCCGTCCAGCCGGGTGCGGGACAGGCCCACCAGCTGGCGCAGGGCGTCGAGGCGCGGCCGCAGACTCCCGGCGGTGAAGCTGCGGGCGCCGGGCCCGAAGGGCCGTTCGTACGATGCGTACGTCTCGTAGGCCTCGTACGTCTTATAGGGATCGCGCGAGCCGAACGAGCCGTACGTGTCGTACGACGGCTCACCGGCCCCAGGCGCACTGCCAGCCCCGTACGCGGGCCCAGGCGCGCTGCCGGAACCGTACGCACCGCCGGGCCCGAACGGCTCCCGCGGTCCGGCGGCACCGGCATCGGGCACCGCCGACGGTGCCTCCGCGCCGGACGCCTCGCGGGGGGCTCGGCGGGCGGCCCGCCGCCCGGCGCGCCGGGCGATCAGCCCGTCGTCCCATGTCTGCCGCGTCCGCACCGCACCCTCCGCGTCCTCCGCACCCTCCGGGCCCGCGTCCGCCCCGGGCCCGCCCCCGTCCCCGCCGTCGAGACCCGCAGCAGTGGCCGTCACCTTCGGTCACCTCTCCTTCTGTAGTAGGGACAGCGCGGCGATCAGCTGGACCTGGTGGTCCGGGGTGAGGTCGAGGGCGTCGAGGGGCGCGAGCCGCCTGTCGCGCTCCGTCTCCAGGGCGCGCGCGACGCAGCCGTCGAGCAGCCGCCCGCCGCGGTCGCCCAGCCCCAGCGCCCGGTGCGCGCCCAGCGTCTCGGCGAGCCGTTCGCCCGCCTTGCGGGCCCGCTTCCCGCCCAGCAGGGAGGCCACCAGCTGGGCGGCGACCTCGTCGGAGGCATCGGCTCCGCCGTCGTCGGGGGTGTGGGCGCGGGTCTCCTCCTCGGCCAGTTCCTCGACGCAGCGCTGCCAGCGCCGTACGGCCACGCCGATCCGTTCCCCGGCCTCGCGCGCGTCGGCCGGGGCGAGCCCGGTGAGCGCGGCGGGGTCCCGTCTGCCCGCCTCTGCGACCCGCTCGTCGGCTGCGGCCGCGGCGCTGCGCAGCAGGGTGGCGAGGGATTCGGTGAGCGCCGCGAGAAGCTCACCGGGGGTGCTGTCGCGCGGCTGGCCGTGCCAGTGGGTGAGCGCGCTGCCCGCGAGCGCCGCGCCCCCGGCGATCTCCCGCCGCACCCGCTCGGCCGCCTCCGCGTACGCCCCCTCGACCCGCTGGACCAGCCGCACCCCGGCGGCGTGCTGGGCCGCGGCGGCCCCGGCCAGCGCGGGCATCCGGGACTGGAGCGAGGCGAGGACACCGGCCGCGGTGCGGGCGGCGGCGACGGTGCGGGCCTGCGGGTCCTGGGCGTGCTGGGTGAGCCAGCCGCGCAGCGCGGCGACGGCGGTGGCCGGGAGCAGCCCGCTGCCGCCGCCCGCCGACTCGGGCAGTTCGGGGATGGTGAAGCGGGGGACGTCGCCGAGCCCGGCCTGGTCGAGGAGCGCGGCGTACTGCCCGGAGACCTCGGCGGCGACCTGGTGCGGCACCCGGTCGAGCACCGTGACAAGTGTCACGTCGTACTCCTTCGCGGTCCGCAGCAGATGCCAGGGGACGGCGTCGGCGTACCGGGTGGCCGTGGTGACCAGCACCCAGATGTCGGCGGCGCAGATCAGCTCGGCGGCGAGATCGCGGTTGCGGGCGACGAGCGAGTCGATGTCGGGCGCGTCGAGCAGCGCGAGCCCCCGCGCGAGCCCCGGGTCGGTCTCGATCCGCAGCGCCGCCGGTCCGTCGGCCTCCCGGGTCCGTTCCTCCTCGTCGTACGGGCCCTCCGCGCGGTCGCCCTGGGCCGGTACCCACACCCTGGTGAGCTGCGGCAGCACCCGTTTCCCGGCGAACCAGGAGTGATCGTCGGGGTGGCACACCAGCACCGGTGTACGGGTCGTCGGCCGCAGCACACCCGCCTCCGTGACCCGCCGCCCGACCAGCGAATTGACCAGAGTGGACTTTCCAGCTCCGGTCGATCCGCCGATCACCGCCAGGAGAGGCGCTTCGGGGGCGCGCAACCGGGGCACGAGGTAGTCGTCCAGTTGAGCAAGCAACTCGGCACGGCTGCGGCGAGCGCGGTCGGCACCGGGAAGGGGAAGGGGAAACCGTGCGGCGTCAACGCGGTCGCGCAGTGCGGTCAGCGCGTCGAGCAGCCGGGGCCGTACGTCCAAGATCGCCACATGCGAAGAATGCCCGGTTTTGATGTCTTTTTGAAGCGTATGCTCATTCGTGCGCGTCAAAGAGACCCACCCGGATCACCTCAGATCGGACATGAGGCGAAGGTGACGGACGGGACTCAGGCATAACGAGTAGACAACACCCGCCGTTTGAGGCGTGAAAAACGATGCGAGTTTCGTACCTGCCTGCGATTATCGGACCGCTTCACCGAACCTCCACAACGTGCCACGGAGGTGAAGCAACCGGGGCGAGGCGCAAGGAGCCCTATCCTTGTCCCCGGCAAGGTCACGGATCCGCCGCGCCCGGCCACCGGCACCACGGCCGCACCGTGGGCCCGTCGGCACCCGGGGGCTCAGCAGTTCCAGGCCCACCACCGGCCCCCGTAGCTCAGTGGATAGAGCAGGCGCCTTCTAAGCGCTTGGCCGCAGGTTCGAGTCCTGCCGGGGGCGCCACTGGCTCACGCCAGCCGGGCCGCGCGTTCCGCGCCGCTCCGTCGGCCTGCCTTCCTCCCCGTTCCGTCGGCCTTGAGCCGTCTCCGCGCAGCGCCCCCTGCCGATGGCTCGCCACACGGCCGGGTACACCTGCGCCTCCGGCCGCGCTATCGCGGCGATAGAACCTCTTTGGATACTCGGCCATGCCCGAGGAAGGACGACTGCTCGCGGGCTCCCGCCTCACCCCCTCTGTCCGGAACTGAGAGGAGTCGCGCATGTTCACCCAGCAGTTCCTGCGGACACAACTGGCGTCCAGGATCCGCGTCGCGCGTACGGGACGGGACGACGAAGCGCTCGACGCCCAGCCTCTGCCCGCGGATCTGACGGACCTCGCCGCGGCGGCCGATCCGGCGGCGACGACCGTGACGGTGGTACTGCGGCGGTTCGAGCCGCAGGTCTACGCGGAATCGGTACTGCGCTACACCCTGAGCCTTCCCGACACCCTGCGTGAGGCATGGCTCCGGGCGTACACCCGGACCGTCTTCCTGTCCGGGAACCCGGCGAACCTCGCCACCAGGTTCGGCTTCCACCACATCAGCCGGGACGGCTCGATGGCCTGGACGGCGCCCGACGAGGCGGGAGAACGGTCCCCCCTCCGCCGCCTGCTCCGGCTGTTCCCCGCGGCCGAACTGCCGCTCCTCCCCGCCCGTCTGCACGTGCCCGCGACGGCCCGTGCGCCCGAAGGCGGCGACAGCGCTCCGGTCCGCGAGGCGCGGCTGTACGCCGTCACCACCCGGGTGTCCCTGGCCACTTATCTCGTACACGTCCACCACGTCCTCGCCGAGGCCGTGATCGCGGGCCTGATCGACGAGCACACGGATCTGACGATCCACCACGTACCCCAACTCGACCCGTCGGACGGACCGTTCGACATGCTGCGCGTCGTCCCCGAAGCCGAGCCCTCCGGCGACGGCCCGGGGGCCGCCGCGCCCGGTCGGCTGCGCGCCTACGCAGGGCTTTCCCTCACGGCAGGAGCATCATGACGTACGCCTACGACCCCGAACTCGCCCCGTGGACGGCGCTCCCCGGGCTCCGGCCGCTCGACTTCTCCCATCCGGAGGCCGCGCGGGCCGCCATACGAGAGGCGGCGGGCGGCTTACCGGGCTACGAGCCGTCCCGGCCCGTGCACGTGACCGACACCCTGATCCCCGGACCGCCCGGGGCGCCCGAGGTCACGGTACGGATCTACCGGCCGCACGACGACGCGGCGTCGTCGCCCGCTGCTCCCCTGCCCGCGCTGCTCTACTTCCACTGGGGCGGCCTGGTCTGCGGGGACCTGGACACCAACCACGCGTCCGCGCTGCGCCTCGCCGACCAGGTGGGAGCCGTGGTGGTCTCCGTGGACTACCGGCTCGCCCCCGAGCACCGCTCCCCCTGCGGTCTGGAGGACGGCTACGCCGCCCTGGTCTGGGTCGTGGACCACGCCGACGAACTGCGGATCGACCCACACCGGGTGGGGGTCGCGGGCGACAGCGCCGGGGGTGGACTCGCGGCCGGGCTGGCCCTGCTCGCCCGCGACCGCGGCGGACCGCAGCTGTGCTTCCAGTGCCTCAACTTCCCGATGCTGGACGACCGGCTGGACACCCCGTCGGCGCATGCGTTCACCGACACCCCCGTCCTGGACCGCGCCGCCGCCCTCCAGAGCTGGCGGCACTACCTGGGCTGTCCGGGAGAGGAGGAGCGGATCTCCCCCTACGCCGCTCCAGCGCGCGCCCATGACCTCGCGGGGCTGCCCCCGGCGTACATCAGTGCCTGCGAGTTCGACCCGCTGCGCGACGAGGACATCGCCTACGGCCACCGGCTGATCCAGGCCGGAGTGCCCACGGAACTGCACCACTACGCCGGCACCTTCCACGCCAGCACCGCCCTCGCCGAAGCAGCCGTGTCCCAGCGGATGATCAGCGACCAGCACGCCGCTCTGAGGCGCGGACTGCGAACCGGCCGGCCGGCAGCGGGGCAGCCGGAAGCGCGGGACGGCTCAACCCTCTGACGCCGCATTCGGCATCCCCGCGCGCAATACCCCTGCGCGCTGCGGGAAAGCCTCCGATTCCGGCGACGCTATCGAGGCGCTATATCTCCCACGGATACTCGGACATATCCAGGTGGACGACCAAAGGAACCATCCATGGCGGACTTGCGCATGCGCACCCTCACGGGCCCGCGATTCACGGTTCTGCTGGGGCCCGACTACTCGGGTAAGTCCTCGGTGCTGGAACGCCTCGCCGAGCGCGGGACCTGCACGGTCGTGTCGTACGACGAGACATTGCTCGACCCGGCGTACTCGCTCATCGCCAGCGCACGCGACGAATTCATCGCGGACGCGCTGCGAGCGCCCGCCGGGCTCTACTCCTCGGATCTCTTACTCACGCTGGTGCAGATCGCGGTGGTGCACCTGCGGGACCGGGTGGTGGACGCCCCGCCCGATCGGCCCGTGATCGTCGATTCGTACTACTTCAAGCTCCTGGCCAAATGTTCCCTGCTCGGACACGGAAACCCGTCGCTGTTCTCCTGGTGGCGGTCCTTCCCACGGCCCGACCAGGTGATCTACCTGGAGGTGGCGCCCGCCGTCGCCTGGGAGCGCAGCGGCTGGGGAGCCGGGACGAACACGATGGAGCACTACGGCGAAAAGCCCACCGAGGAATCCTTCACCAGTTTTCAAGCCGACCTGGCCCGGACGATTCGGCAAGAGGTGGCCGGACTGAACCTCACCACTCTCGGGCCGTGCGACGACATCGAGGAATCCGTGGATCTCGTGGAAAAGGCGATAAAGGACGGTGGACATGGCTGACGCGCAGGAGGACGGGACGTTCTCCGCCTACCAAAAGAGGGTGCTGGACGAGCGGGACCGGCTCTGGGCGGCGCTGGACAATCCACGGCAGTCCCAGGACGACGCCCTGCGCGCCATGCTGCGGGAAAACGCGGACACCGAGTTCGGGAAGGCGCACGGCTTCTCCCGCTGCGGCAGCGTGGACGAATACCGCGCGGCGGTCCCCATCGCCGGTTACGCGGGGCTCGCACCCTGGATCGAACCGGCCGCCGCCGGGCGGCAGAACGTACTCAGCGCGGATCCCGCCGTCGTCTTCTTCAAGAGCAGCGGCAGCACCGGGGAAAGCAAACAGATTCCCATCACCCGCCAGTTCATGCGCACCTCCTTCTTCCCCTTCTACTATGCGGCCTGGGCCGGTTTCGTCGAACACTTCCCGGAGGCCGTTCGGCGGGCCGACGCCACGCTCAACCTCAAGCACGACCCGGCCCCCGCGATCGGCGCGACCCGTTCCGGGCAGCCCCATCTGGGCGCCAGCCAGGTCGATTTCGGCACCGCGTTCGGCGAACCGCTCGCGGCGGAGCCGGGCAGCCGCGCCCCCTGGGGGACACTGCCGGAATTCGTCGATCCCACGGATCACCTCCAGCGCAGCTATGTACGGCTGCGCACCGCGATCGAGGCTGACGTGCGGTGCGTCATCGGCATCAATCCGGCCATGGTGGCCGCGCTGCCGTACCAACTCGTCCAGTGGTGGCCCCGGCTGGTCAAGGACCTGCACGACGGCACGGTCGACGGGCACCCCGGCGGCACCCCCGACCCC
Organism: Streptomyces sp. NPDC021115; assembly: GCF_044333065.1. Classification (NCBI taxonomy): domain Bacteria; kingdom Bacillati; phylum Actinomycetota; class Actinomycetes; order Kitasatosporales; family Streptomycetaceae; genus Streptomyces; species Streptomyces sp. NPDC021115. The sequence continues at coordinate 178,153 of NZ_JBIRQF010000006.1, read as the reverse complement.
GGCCGCGCCCGCCTGCTGGAGCGGTCGGCGGAGCGCGCGGGAGGGCTGCTGCCCACGCACGTCTGGCCCCGGATGCAGCTCCTCTTCTGCTGGACCACGGGCCTGGCCTCGCTCTATCTGCCACGGCTGCGGGAGGCGTTCGGGCCCCGGGTCACCGCGCTGCCCGCGCCGGTGGCGGCGTCGGAAGGCTTCGTCGCCGTGTCCCTGGACCGCCATCTGACGGCCGGATCACCGGCGGTCACCGGTGGGTTGCTGGAATTCGTCGACGCCGACGAGGACCTGCGGCCCGACTCCGCCACCCAGCTCGTCCACGAGCTGGAGACCGGCCGCGAGTACCACGCCGTCATCAGCCACGTCGGCGGCCTGTACCGGTACGCGCTCGGCGACGTGGTGCGCGTGGTCGACCGGGTCAAGGACGTCCCCCGCGTCGAATACGCGGGGCGGCGCACGCTGTCGGACGCCGTGGGCGAGCGGCTGCGCGAGTCCCATGTGGTGACCGCGCTGCGCACGGCACTCGCCTCCACCGGGCTGGACGCGCGCAACGCCACCTGCCGGGTGGTCACCGCCCCCGGAGAAACCGCCTCCCCGCGCTACGCCTTCGCGCTGGAGCCGTTCCTGCCCTGGTCGGACCGGGAAGCCGCGGCCTTGGGACGTGCGCTGGACGCGGCGCTCGGCGCCGCCGCCCCCGGTTACCGATCGGCGCGCGACACGGCCCGGCTGGGCGCCCCCGAGATCCACCGTGTGGCACCGGACGCCTTCGCCCGCGAGTGGCACCACAGGGTCGCCGCCGGAACCCGCCCGGCTCAGGTGAAGGACCGGGTCTTCCAACAGGACGACGCCGCCTGGCAGCGCCTGCTCGGCGACTGAGACCTGAGACCTGAGCCCTCCCCGGTCGAACCCGGGGCCCCCTTTTCCCTCGTACAAGGAGCGCTCCCATGGAACCATTCGACGCCGTCGCCCGGACGTCCCTGCTGACGACGGCCCTGCGCGCCAAGGAGACCAAACGGCCGGACCGGCTCTACGAGGACCCGTTCGCCGCCCGGCTCGCGGGCACCGTCGGGGCCGACCTGTTCGGCCAGGTCTCCGACGCCACCTGGCCGAATCGCACCGATCCCGGGCAGAAGGTGCCGAGCACCTTCGACTACAACGCGATCAGGACCCGCTACTTCGACGACTACCTCCTCGCCCAGGTGAAGGACGGAGCGTATCCCCAGGTCGTGATGGCGGCCGCGGGCATGGACACCCGCGCGTACCGGCTGCCCTGGCCCCGGGAAGTCGAACTCTTCGAGCTGGACCGTCCCAACGTCCTGGCGGCGAAGGAGTCGGCACTCGGCGACCAGCCGGTGCACGAGCGGATCACCCGGCATCTGGTCGGTGCCGACCTGATCGGCGAGGACTGGAAGGACTCCCTCCGCGCGGCGGGCTACCGCCCCGACCAGCCCTCCCTGTGGCTGCTCGAAGGGCTGCTGTACTACATCACCGAGGAGCAGACCCGGCAGTTGCTCGCGAACGTCGCGGAGCTCACCGCCCCCGGCAGCCGGGTGGCCGCCGACCTGGTCAGCGCCACCGCCCTCACCGTCCCGGCCGTCAAGCCGCTGCTGGAGGTCTTCGAACGCTGGGGATGCCCCTGGCTGTACGGGCACGACGAGCCGGAGGCGCTGTTCGCCGAGTACGGCTTCGAGGCGGAAGCGGTGCAGCCGGGTGAGGAGTCCGCTCACTACGGCCGGTGGCCCGATCCCGTCCACCCGCGCCATGTGCCGGACGTCGAGCGGGTGTTCCTCGTCAGCGGCAAGCGGAAGTGACCATGGCCACCGCAGTCATCGTCGGCGGCAGCATCTCCGGGTGCGCGGCCGCGCTCGCGCTCAGCGATCTGGGATACGACGTCACGATCCTGGAGAAGGACCCGGGCCCCCTGCCCGCCGACCCGCACGAGGCTCATCACGGCTGGGACCGCCCCGGCGTGCCGCAGGGCCTCCACGCCCACGCCTTCACCTCACGGGGCGTCAACCTCCTGGCGGACCGGGCGCCCGGCGTCTACGAAGCGCTCGTCGACGCGGGCGCCAGGGTGCTGCGGCTCGGTGCCAGCATGCCGCGGCCGGGCGGCGGCGAAGCCGACGCCGGAGCGGAGAAGGTGCGGGACGACGAGCTGACCGTTCTCGCCTGCCGCCGCAGGACCTTCGAGATGGTGCTCCGGCGGGAAACCGCCCGGCGCGACCGGGTCACGGTACGAACGGGCGTGGCCGTCCAGGGCCTCGTACTGACCCCCGGCACCGGGGACCTGCCGCGCCGGGTGACCGGAGTACGGACAGCGGCCGGCACCCCGCTGCCCGCCGACATCGTCATCGACGCGACGGGACGGCGCTCCCTCTCCGGCTCATGGCTGGCCAAGGAGGGCGTCCCCCAGCCCGAGGATGTCGTGTGCCGCTCCCGCATCACCGCCTACGCCCGCTTCTACCGGCTGCGGACCGGCGCCTTCCCCGGTCCCCTCAACCGCGACAACGCGGCCGGGGCGATCTGGGACGGCTACGCCGCCTTCCTGCACCCGGGGGACAACCAGACCTTCAGCGTCTCCTACGGTGTGCTCCCCGACGACATCCCGCTGCGTGCCCTGCGCGAGGAGTCCGTCTTCAGCGCCGCGGCGGCCGCCAATCCGCTCTTCCGGCCCTGGCTGGAACCCGGTGTGGCCGAGCCGATCTCGGATGTCCGGGTCATGCCGTTCGCCGACAGCGTCCTGCGCGGCGCGGCCGTGGGCACCGGGCGGCAGCCGGTGCACGGGCTCTTCCGGGTCGGTGACGCGGCGTGCGTGACCAACCCGCTGTACGGGCGCGGCGTTTCGCTGGCCCTGGCACACGCCTACGCGCTGACTGCGGTTCTCGACCGCTGTCCGGTGGTCGGGGAGGAGCAGAGCCGGGAGGCAGCCGCGGCCGCCGACGCCCACTTCCGGCCCTGGTTCGACCAGGCCGTCCGGGCCGACGCCGAACGCCTCGCCCTGTGGAACCGGACCGTCCACCGCGTCCCCCCACCGGACACCGGGGCGGGTGGCCTGGGCATGGCGCAGGTGGCCGTCGCCGCCACCAAGGACCCGGCGGTCTGGCGCCATCTGGCGCGGCTCCAGATGTCCCTGCCTCCCACGGAGTCCTCGCTCACCCCGGACGAACTGCGCCACCGGGTGCTCCGGGCCTGCGAGGAACTCGGCCCGCTCCAGCAGCCAGGACCCCACCGTGAGGAACTGCTCGCCACCATCTCCTCCGCCGCCTCCTGACCCGGCGTCCCCACGTCTCCACAAGGGAGCATCATCGTGCGTACGACCGAACCGCCCGCCGCCGAGCCGCACTCCGGCACCGCCGGAACCAGCCCGGACGGCCCGCTCCGGCTGGTGTATCCGGGGTCCCCGGACGCGGCGGAAAAGATCCTCGCCGCGGCGAATGAGGCCGGGCACCGGCATCCGGTGACCGTCTCGGAAGCGCTCATCTCGGACCCCTACCGCGCGCTGCGCGCGGGCGAGGCGGACGTGATGATCACGCGCTTCCGCATTGACGAGCCGGATCTGACCGTCGGCCCCGTGCTCTACACCGAAGGGCGCGTCGTCGCCGTCGCCGCTGGTCATCCGCTCGCCGGCCGGGCCTCGGTGAGCAGTGACGACCTCGCGGACCACGACTTGTTCCAGCGTCCCGGGGCCTTTCCCGCCGATGTCTACGACCAGCTGGTCCCGCACGTATCGGCGCAGGGGCGGCCCCTGGTGAGGAGGTGTCCCGCCGACTCGATGCAGGACATGTTCGCCGCGATCGTCGAGGGGCGGGCCGTCCACCCCACCATCGAATCCATGCGGGCGGTCAGCCATCCGGGCGTCGTCTACGTGCCCATCACCGATCTGGACCCCGCCCCCGTCTGCCTGGTGTGGGTCACGGCGCGGACCTCGCCCGCGGTCCTGGCCTTCGCGCAGGCGGCCGCCGAGGGCTTCGCCGTACCCGCCACGGGCGCACAGCGATGACGGACCGTCCGCCGCACACGCCCAGAGTGCTGATCGCTCCGGTGACCGTGACCCCCACCAAGGCGCTCGGGCTGAGCCACCTCAAGGGTCTGCTGTGGGTGGACGCCATGTTCCGCTCCACGCGGTTGCTGACCGACGTCGACTATCTCTACAGCCACACCACCTTCAACATCACCCGCCAGACCGCGGGCTTCTGGGAGTACCTGGACCGCGCCTGCCCGGACATCGACCCCTCCCGGTGCGGGGAGGACGACATCGGCCGTCTCTACACGGCCTTCCAGACGCAGCCGTCACCGCCGCCGGACGAAGCGCTCCAGCCGTACGTCCGCGCGGTCGAGGACACCGGGTGGACCCATCCGGTGAGCCGGCGGATCCTGGACATCTGGCGCGGGCATTACGCCTGGCTGGGTCTGCACGACCCGGGCATCACCCGGCGGCAGCCGCCCAGGCTGGGGCTGGAGGAGGTGGTCGAACACCTCGCCAAGCGCGACCTGTGCCTGGACACCCGCTGCGACGGAGGCCCCGTCTATCTCGACGCCACCGCGCAGGGCCTGCCCCTGCGCGCGCTCACCTCCGCCACCGGCCATCCCAACTACCTGGGCTGCGCCCTGCGCGACCTGGTGCCGATGCTCGACGACTACGACGAGATCGTCCTCGTACACGACCGCGAGCTGACCGAGGACTACATACTGCTCCAGAAGATCCTCGGCGCGCTCGGCGCCCGCACCCACCGCCTCAGCCTCAACAGAGTGCCCCTCGACGGCGTCGTACGGTCAAGCCGTCATGGAGTCGACCGGCGGCACACCGTCGCCGGGCTCGCGGACGAACTGAGTGCCCGTGGAACCGCCGAAGCCGTGCGCCTCGGCCTGCGTCTGTACTTCATCGCGGGGCTCGGAAAGGGCAGCGACCAGTCGTTCCGCATGGATCTGCTGCACGGATTCATCGACCGGGCCGAGAAGCTGCTCGCCAGGGACGACACCCCGGACACACCGGACGTGGCGGAGTTCCTGCGGCGGAGCACCGGCGGCCGGTCCTTCGTCGACTCCTACCGCCTCACGTCCGCGCTGCTGGGAAAACACCGGCGAGTTCCGCTCCGGGACCTCGCCTCGTCCGTCTACGTCTGAGGCAGTTCACATCCGCCTCAAGGGGGTATTCCGGTCACCTCAAACTAGGTCTTCTGCCGGTCTTTCATCATGGATCATGATCTAGGGCTTACATCCCCGGGTCCGCCAGTCGACGTCCGAATGAGGTAGTCGTGCACTTCGCGTTTCTCGGCCCCCTCACCGTCACCGTCGAGGGGCGCCAGCTGACCGTCCCCGCGTCCCGGCAACGCATCCTGCTGGCCGCGCTGCTGCTCAACGCGAACCGCGTCGTGTCCATCGACCGCCTCTCGTACTTCCTGTGGGACGGAGTCCCGCCGTCCAGCGCCTCCGCCACCCTGCGCACCTACGCCATGCGTCTGAGACAGGTGCTCGGCCCCGAGGTGGGCCGGCGGATCGTGACCCGTTCCCCGGGTTATCTCCTCGAACTCGACGAAAGCGAAAGCGATCTCGGCCAGTGCGCCGCGCACCGCCGCGCCGCGGAGACCGCCATCGCCGCCGGTGACCTGTCCACCGCGGCCGACGAACTGACCCGGGCGCTGTCGCTGTGGCGGGACGAACCGTTGCTGGACATCCCCTCCGCCACGCTGTGCGAGGTCGAGGTGCGCCACCTCCAGGAGCTGCGCAAGCAGACCGTCGCCAAGCGGATCGACATCGAACTGGAGCTCGGCCGGCACAACAAGATGCTTCCCGAGCTGTGGCGCCTGGTCCTCCAGAACCCGCTGGACGAGCCGATGGCGGCCCGGCTGATGCTGGCGCTGTCCCGCTCGGGACAGCAGTGCGAGGCCCTGGAGGTCTTCCAGCGCACCCGCGTCCTGCTGATCGACCAGCTGGGGACCGAACCCGGGCCCGAGCTGCGACAGATGCAGCAGCGGGTGCTGACGGACGACGCGCCGCGGCCGACCGCCGACGAGCGCGTCACGGTGAACCGGCCCCGGGGACGGCTACGGCCTGCGCAGTTACCCGTCCCTCCCGCGGCCCTCGTCGGGCGGGCCGAGGAATCCGCCGCGCTCCGCTCCTCCCTGTGCTCCCCGGCATGGGGCCCGGGTGGCACCGTGACCGTGGCGCTCACCGGCAGGCCCGGGGTGGGCAAGACCGCGCTGGCCCTGCATGTGGCCCATGGCCTGCGCGACAAGTTCGAGGAGGGCGAACTCTTCGCCGCGCTGCGGGACGCCGACGGGCGACCGGTCCCGACCGCCGACGTGCTGGTCCGCTTCCTGACGGACCTGGGTCTCGACCGGTCCGCCGTCCCCGATGACGAGGCCGAACGGGTCGGCCTGTACCGGTCGTTGATCGCCGACCGCACGATGCTCGTCGTCCTCGACGATGCCCATGACGCCGCCCAGGTCCGTCACCTGGTCCCGGGAAGCGGCGGCAGCCGCGTGATCGTCACCAGCCGCAACCATCTCGCGGATCTGGAGGGGGCCTGCGCCATGACGGTGAGCCCGCTCACCGAAGACGCGTCACTGGACCTGCTGGGAAGCATCGTCGGCCACCACCGTGTGCGGAAGGAGCCACATGCCGCCCAGCGCGTCGCCTCCGTCTGCGCCGGGCTGCCGCTGGCGATCCGGATAGCCGGTACCCGCTGCCTGGCCCGTGAGCAGTGGTCCCTGGGCGATCTGGCCGAACGGCTCACCTCTCCCGGCCGATTACTCGACGAGTTACGCGTCGGCGACCTCACCGTAGGCGCGGGTCTGCGATCCGAGTACGCCGCTCTGCGCGCTCGCTCCCTCCGTCACCGCCACCCGGCGGCCCCCGCCCCCGACGCGGCCTTCCGCGCGCTGGGTGTCCTGGGCGCCGCCGAAGTCACTCCGGAGCCCGTGGCGGCCATGCTGAACTGCCACCCGCACCAGGCGCAGGACACCCTGGAGCGACTTGTCGACGCCCGGCTGCTGGCGTCCCCGAACCCCGGCCGGTACCGCCTCGATCCCCTGCTGCGGGCACTGGCCCAGGAGGTGGCCGAGGCGGAGGAGTCACCGGCCGACCGCACCGCCCTCCTCCGCGAACTGCTGTGCTGGTACGGCCGGGCGTGCTGGAAGATGAACCGGGATCCGCGGCACGGCGCCCCGCGGCCGTCGCTCCGGACCGGCTGTCCGCTCCCCGCCTTCGACGACGAGGGAGCCGCCGCCCGCTGGCTGACCCTGCAACGGGACTCCATCGCCAGTGCCGTGCTCGCGGGCCGACGGTGCGAAGCGGGCCACATCGCCGATCAGTTCGTCGCGGCCCTCGCCGACCTGAACCCCGCCGACGGGCTCCTCCCCGATCTGGAGACCGCCCGGGACAGCATCCTGGGCCGGGTCGGGGTGGGGCGTCGCCGAACCCGGCACGGCCTCGTGCTCAGGGATTGGCCCAGGCAGGTCAGCGTGGGCGGGCCGGGCCGTACGACTCCGGCGTCGGCGCCACCGGCCTGACCCGGGCCGGTGTGAACTCCTGATGAAACATGGCGCACCGCCGGACGTCCCGGAGTTCACACGACGCCCGGCCGCCGCTCAAGGGGTGTTCGGGGGAGCCGCGTCGCCGAGCGACAGCAGCAGCTTGCGCATCAGATGGGTCAACTGCTCCTGCTCCACCCGGTCCAGGGCGCTGAACAGGCGTTCTCCGTTGAGGACATGGCCCTCCACCGCCTCGTCCAGCAGCTCGAATCCCTCCGGGGTGAGTGAAATCACCATGCGGCGCCGGTTGGTGGGATCGAGCTCGCGGTCGACCAGCCCGCGGTGCACCAGCCGGTCGACCCGATGGGTCAGCGCCGGAGGCTTGATCATCATGGTCGCGGCCAGGGCCTTCGGGGACAGCGCGTACGGCGGGCCGCTGCGCCGCAACGTTGCGAGCACATCAAATTCCCAGCGCTCCATCCCCTCGGCTGCGAGGTATTCCACAACACCCCGCTCGACAAGCCGGGTCGCACGGAAGAGCCGCCCCATCAGCCCCATGGACCATGCGTCCAGGTCAGGGCGGGTCTCGGCCCACTGCTGAAGGATGCGATCGAGCGCGTCCTCCGCCTGCCCGGGCTGCTCGTTCATCTCGTCGGTCCCGCCTCTTCGGGGCGAGTTCAACATCGAACTATTTGACATGAACCAAGCCTACTTTCTACGGTCAGTGGCTGTCAGACAGCTCTGGGTACGCAACCGAGGCCGATTCCCGGCCACCCCCATGAGCACACCAACCCTCGTCCATGCCCATGGCCGGCGCCAGGCCCGGGACGCCTTCCGGCCGAAGGTCCCGGCCGGGCCATGTCTGGGGTGACAACCGAAGACCTGAACAGCCCAGTCTCGTCAACACTGCTTGATCTCATCCGACGGCGTCGCGCAACGAAGCCCTCGCCGAAAGCCATCGCCGGAAGCCATCAACAGAGACACGGGAAGGTTATTCATGCCTGTCGGAAACAACGCCACCCTCCCTGCGCTCCTCCGCGCACAGGCTGCCTCACGACCCGACGACGTCGCAGTCGTCTCCGCGGACGCCCAGCTCACCTATGCGGGCCTCCTCGACCGAAGCGCCCGCTTAACGCGTCGGCTCCAGGAGGCCGGCGTACGGCGCGACCACCGCGTGGGGCTCTTCACCGATCCGTCCCTCGACCTCGTCATCGGCGCCTGGGGCATCCTCGGCGCCGGCGGCGCGTATGTGCCGCTTTCCCCGGACTATCCGGAGGAAAGGCTGCGCTTCATCATCGAGAACGCCCGGGCGCAGGTCATCGTCTGCCAGCCGCATCTGGCGGGCCGACTGCGCCAGCTCGCCCCGACCGACACCCTGATCCTCACGGTCGACGAGGCCCTGGCCGAACAGCCGACCGGTCCCCCGCTGTCACCGCCGGGCAGCGCGGAGGAGCCACAGCCGGACGGGCTCGCCTATGTCATCTACACCTCCGGAAGCACCGGCCGGCCCAAGGGGGTGATGGTCGAACACCGCAGCATCGTCGCCCAGCTGAGCTGGCTCCAGGACTCCGGGCACCTCGGCGATGACACCGTCATCCTCCAGAAGACCCCGATGAGTTTCGACGCCGCCCAGTGGGAGATCCTCGGCTCGGCGTGCGGCGCCCGTGTGGTGATGGGCGCCCCGGGGGTCTACCGCGACCCGGAGGGTCTGATCGACACGATCGACCGCCACCGGGTGACCACGCTCCAGTGCGTCCCGACGCTGCTCCAGGCGCTGGTGGACACCGAGCGGCTGGACGGCTGCACCAGCCTGAACCGGGTGTTCAGCGGTGGCGAGGCGCTGACCAGGGCGCTGGCCGCTGAGTTCTTCGCGACGCTGCCGACGGCGCGGCTGGTGAACCTGTACGGACCCACCGAGTGCACCATCAACTCCTCGTCGTACGAGGTCGACCCGGCCACCGTGGACGACGAACCCACCGTCATCCCCATCGGCACCCCGGTCGACCGCACCGGCTACCACGTGCTGGGCAAGGACCACCGGCCCGTGCCGCACGGCGAGACCGGTGAACTGTACATCTCGGGTGTCCAGCTCGCCCGCGGCTATCTGCACCGGGCCGAGCTGACCGAGGAGCGCTTCCCGCACCTCGCGCCGGAGCCCGGGCAGGACCCGGTGCGGCTGTACCGGACCGGCGACCTGGTGTCCCAGGCCCCCGACGGCACCGTCCACTTCCTCGGCCGGACCGACAGCCAGGTCAAGCTGCGCGGCTACCGCGTCGAGCTGGACGAGATCGCCCGCACCATCGAGAACCACGCCTGGGTCAAGCGGGCCGCCGTGTTGGTGAAGGACGACGCGCGTACCGGATCCCAGAACCTCGTCGCCGCCGTGGAGCTGAACCCCAAGGAAGCCGCCCTGATGGACCAGGGCAACCACGGCTCCCACCACCAGTCCAAGTCCAACAAGCTCCAGGTCAAGGCCCAGCTCTCCAACCCCGGGCTGCGTGACGCCGAACAGCTCGCCGGGCGGCCCCGGGTGGACCTGCCCGGGCGCGACGCGAGCCCGGAGCTGCGCCGGGAGGCGTTCGCCCGCAAGACCTACCGGTTCTACGAGGGCGGGGACGTCAGCCGGGCCCGCGTCCTCAAGCTGCTCGACCACGGTGTCGACCCGCTGTCGTCCCGCCCGCTGGGCGAGCTGACGCTTCAGGGGCTGGGCACGGTGCTGCGGTCCTTCGGTCAGTTCCACAGCGAGGAGCGGCTGCTGCCGAAGTACGCGTACGCCTCGCCCGGCGCGCTGTACGCGACCCAGATGTATCTGGAGCTCGCGGGCATCGGTGATCTGCCGGCCGGGATCTACTACTACAACCCGCTGGACCACCAGCTGAGCCGGATCCGCACCGTCGAGGAGGGCGACTCCCCGCGGCTGAAGGTCCACTTCGTCGGCAAGCGGCAGGCCATCGAGCCCGTCTACAAGAACAACATCCTCGAAGTCCTGGAGTTCGAGACGGGCCATATGGTCGGCCTGTTCGAGCAGGTGCTGCCCGCCCATGGCCTGGCCATCCACCCGGACGGCTTCCGGCCGGAGCTGCTGGAGCAGTTCGACGTGGCCCCGGACGACCACTATCTGGGCACCTTCGACATCCGGCAGAGCGACGGCCGGCCGCCGGAGGACCCCACCGAGATCTACCTCCAGGTCCACCCCGGGAAGGTCACCGACCTGCCGGGCGGTCAGTACCGCTACCAGGACGGCGACCTGGAGAAGATCTCCGACGAGCTGGTGGAGAAGAAGCAGGTGATCGCCATCAACCAGGCGGTCTACGAACGCTCCAGTTTCGGCATCAGCGCCGTCAGCCGGGCGGCCGAACCGTGGCTGGAGTACATCGCGCTCGGCAAGAAGCTCCACCACCTCCAGGCCAACCAGCTGGGGCTGGGGCTGATGTCCTCCGGCTACAGCTCCAAGAGCGGCAATCCGCTGCCCGCCGCGCGACGGCTGGACGCCATCCTGACCGAGCGCGGGATCCCGGCCGGTGCCTCCTACTTCTTCGTCGGCGGCCGGATCTCGGCCGAGCAGGAGGCGAGCGAGGGCATGGGCGAGGACGTCGTCCATATGAAGGGTCCGACCGAGGTGATCAGGGACGACCTGGCCGCCTATCTGCCGGACTACATGCTGCCCAACAAGGTCGTCGTGCTGGACGCGCTGCCGCAGACGGCCAACGGCAAGATCGACGTCAAGACGCTGGCCACCTTCGACGAGATGTCGCAGGGGCTGGAGAGCCGCGCCTTCGTGGCGCCGAGCACCGACGCCGAAAAGGCCCTCGCCGAGCTGTGGGGGGCGGCGCTGCGGTACGAACCGGTCTCCGCCGAGGACAACTTCTTCGAAGCGGGCGGCAATTCGCTCATCGCCGTGACCCTGGTCAACCGCCTCAACAAGCGGTTCGGGACCCGGCTTCCGGTGCAGGTGCTCTTCGAGGCGCCCACGGTCGCCCGGCTCGCCCGCCATGTCGACGGCACCGTCACCGGGGAGATATCCCGCTTTCTGCGGCTGCACTCCGGGGGAAGCCAGTCGCCGGTGTTCTGCTGGCCGGGGCTCGGCGGCTATCCCATGAATCTCCAGCAGCTCGCCTCGGGCGCCGATGTGAACCGGCCGTTCTACGGAATTCAGGCGCACGGCATCAACGACGGCGAGACGCCGTACGCGACGATCCGGGACATGGCCGCGGCGGATGTGGCCGAGATCCGGAAAATCCAGCCGGAAGGCCCGTACACCCTGTGGGGATATTCCTTCGGCGCCCGGGTCGCGTTCGAGACCGCGTGGCAGCTGGAGGACGCGGGGCACCAGGTGGAGAACCTGTTCCTGATCTGCCCCGGGAATCCCAAGGTCCGCGAGACGGAAGGAAAACAGTACGGGCGTGAGGCGACGTACCGCAATCCGGCCTACCTCACGATCCTCTACTCCGTCTTCACCGGCGGCATCAGCGGGCCCGACCGCGACCGCTGCCTCGAGACGGTCCGGAACGAGGACGAGTTCGTGGCGTACATCCATGCACTCCTCCCGCAGCTGGACGAGGCGCTGATCCGCCGGATCACCCGGATCGTGGAGGCGACGTACGAATTCGAGTACAGCTTCCGCGAACTGGCCGAGCGCAAGCTGAACACCCCCGTGACCATCTTCAAGGCCACGGGCGACGACTACTCGTTCATCGAGGGAAGTTCGGGCTATTCCGCGGTGCCCCCGACCATGGTGGAGATGGCCGGGGACCACTACAGCGTGCTCAAGGAAAAGGGGGTCGGCGAACTCATCTCGGCGATCCACACCCGCCTCGGCAACTGATGTCCGCCCCCTCGGATCCAGGGAGGAAGACGTGCCTCATCTGACCATCAAGCACTTTCCGAAGGACGTCGGAGAGCAGCAGCGGAAGGAGCTCGTCGAGGACCTGACCGCACTCGTCACGCGGCACTTCGAGGTCCCCGAGGGCGCCGTCTCGATCGCACTGGAGCAGGTGGACCAGTCGTCATGGAACGACGCCGTCATCGTTCCGGAAATCATAGGCCGGGAGCATCTGCTGATCAAGACCCCGAACTACTGAGAAACGCGTTCAAGGAGTTCAATATGACCGACTGCCTCGGACCCCGTCTCAAAGTCGGCGTGGTCCTCCCCGCGACCAACACCTCCGTCCAGCCGGAAATGGAAGCCATGCGCCCCGAAGGGGTGACCAACCACACCGGGCGCATGCAGACCGAGGACACCTCGCTGACCGGTGGCATCGACGATCTGGTCAGCAGTTACCGGGAGGCGACCCATCGGGCGATCGGCAGTCTGCTGCCGTGCAAACCCGACTGCTTCGTCATCGCTTTCTCCCCCGAGATCTACTGGGACGGACCCGGATCCCAGGACGAGGTGGTGGCGTCGATGAAGTCCGCCAGCGGCGGACTTCCGGTGACCATGAGCCCGGACGCCTTCACCACGGCGCTGTCGCATTACGGCGCCCGGCGGCTCGGGGTCATCACCCCGTACGTTCCGGCCGGTGACGACTCGGTGAGCCGGTTCTTCACCGAATCCGGATATGACGTGGTGTCGATGTCGGGTCTTGGATGCAGCAGCCCCGAGCGCATCGCCCATGTCGGCGAGCCCGAGCTGCGCGAAGCCATCAAGGCCGTCGACACCCCGGATGTGGAGGCGATCGTGCAGGTGGGCACCAACATGGCCATGATGCGCGTCGCGGCCGGAGCCGAGGAATGGCTCGGCAAGCCGGTCATCTCCAACAACACGGTGCTCTATTGGCGGGCGCTGCGGCAGAACGGCATCGCCGACCGCGTCACGGGATTCGGCTCCCTGGCCGCCGAGTACTGAGAAAACCCGCCGGGCGGGGGCGTGCCGAAACGCCCCCGCCCGGCGCCCACAGGGAAAACACGAAAAGACAGGAGAACTACGTGAGCACTACCGGCAGTGAGAAGACTGCCATCGACCCGCAGCGGGTCATCGAGGACGACCGGCTCCCCATCGGGAAACTGCTGGCGCTGACGACGGCCGGATTCCTGGCCATCATGACCGAGACCACGCCCGCGGGTCTCCTGCCGCAGATCGGCGACGGACTCGGCGTCTCCGAAGGGCTGGCGGGACAGCTCGTCACGCTCTACGCGATCGGTTCCGTGGTGGCGGCCATCCCCGTCATCGCCGCCACCCGCAGTATGCGGCGGCGGCCACTGCTGCTCCTCGCGGTCGGCGGGCTGCTGGCGTTCAACACCGTCACGGCGCTGTCCACGAGCTATGAACTCACCCTCGTCGCCCGCTTCATCGCCGGTATGGCGGCCGGTGTCGTCTGGGGGCTGCTCGCCGGATACGGCCGTCGGCTGGTGCCCGAACACCTCCAGGGGCGGGCGCTGGCCATCGTCGGCGTGGGCCAGCCGGTCGCGCTGACGCTCGGGGTCCCGCTGGGCACCTGGCTCGGGTCGCTGTTCGACTGGCGCGGGGTGTTCTGGATCATGTCCGGCGTCGCGCTGCTGCTGATGTTCTGGATCCGCGCGCTGGTCCCGGACTTCCCCGGGCAGAGCGCCACCGAGCGGCAGCCGATCCGGCAGATCTTCCTCATGCCGGGCATCGGCGCCGTGCTGGCCGTGGTGCTCCTGTGGATCCTGGCGCACAACATCCTCTACACCTACATCGCCCCGTTCCTGGAGCGGGCCGGTCTCGGTGAGCGCGTCGACCTCGCGCTGCTGGTGTTCGGCGCCTCGGCGATCGTGGGGATCTGGCTCACCGGCGTCCTGGTCGACCGCAAGCTGCGCCAGGTCACCCTGCTGAGCCTCGCCGGGTTCGCGCTGGCGTCCCTGGTGCTGGGGGTCGCGGGCACATCCGTGCCGCTGGTGTTCCTCGGCATCGTCGGCTGGGGGGCGACGTTCGGCGGCGCGCCCACGCTGCTCCAGACGGCCAACGCGGACGCGGCCGGGGAGGCGGCCGATGTCGCGCAGTCGATGTTCGTCACCGTCTTCAACCTCGCGGTCGCGGGCGGCGGGGTGTTCGGCGGTCTCCTGCTGGAGTCGGCCGGCGCCGCTTCCCTCCCCTGGGTGCTGCTCGGGCTGACCCTGCTGGCCACCGCGGTCGTCGCCGTGGCCCATCGGCACGGCTTCAAGCCCGGCCCCCGCGTCACCGACGGCTGAATCGAACCACATCGGCCTCCTCCCCTACGCCCTGGGCGGCACGTAGCGGAGGAGGCCGTTTTCGCATGCCCGGGCGGGCCCGGGCGGCTCCGGCCGTCAGCGGCGGGAGTGGCCGAACAGCAGCCGGTAGGCGATCAGCAGGACCAGGGAGCCGCCGATGGCGGCGCCCCAGGTGGCGGGGTCGAAGAACTGGTCGTCGACGGGGCGGTCGAGGAACTCGGCGGAGAGCCAGCCGCCGATGAAGGAGCCGACGACGCCGATGACGGTGGTGCCGATGAGACCGCCCGGGTCACGGCCGGGGAGGAGGAACTTGGCGACGGCTCCGGCGATAAGCCCGAGGACGATCCAGCTCACGATGCTCATGGTGCGGTTCTGGCCTTTCGCTGTGCGGAGTGCGGGTCTTGGCTGCCCGTCTGGCTTCTTTACCGGGCCGTACGGGGCAAACCTCACGCCGGGACATCCGATGCCGCCTCCCCCACCAGCTCCTCCAGGACGTCCGTCATCGTCACGAAGCCGAGGACGGCGCCGTCGTCGCCCGTCACCGCCGCCAGATGGGTCCCGGCGCCGCGCATCGCCGTCAGCGTGTCGTCCAGCGGGGTGTCGGCGCGGACCCGGGTGACCGCGTGCAGGGCGGAGCGCGGGAAGGGCCGGTCGCGGTCGGTCACGCCGAGGGTGTCCTTGATGTGGAGGTAGCCCAGCACCGTGCCGCCGGGGCCGGTGACCGGCAGCCGGGAGAAGCCCGAGGCGGCCGCGGTGCGCTCCAGGACGGCGGGGGTGACCCGGTGGTCGACGGTGACCGTCTCGCCGAGCGGTACGAGGATGTCGCCCGCCCGCCGGGTGCCCAGCTCCAGGGCGTCGCGCAGCCGCTCGCTGCCGGAGGCGTCGAGCAGGCCCGCGTCGCTGGAGTCCCGCACCATCCGGATGAGTTCGGCGTCGGTGTAGACCGATTCGACCTCGTCCTTGGGCTCGACCTTCAGCAGCCGCAGCAGCCCGTTGGCGAAGGCGTTGATGCCGAAGACGACGGGGCGCAGCGCGCGGGTGACGGCCACCAGGGGCGGGCCGAGGAGCAGCGCGGTGCGCTCCGGGGCGGCCAGCGCGATGTTCTTGGGGACCATCTCGCCGATGAGCATGTGCAGATAGGTGGCCGCGGTCAGGGCGAGGACGAACGCGATCGGGTGCACCAGGGCCTCGGGGACGCGGACGGCCGCGAACACCGGCTCCAGCAGATGGGCGATGGCCGGTTCGGCGACCGCGCCGAGGACGAGCGAGGAGATGGTGATGCCCAGCTGGGCGGTGGCCAGCAGGGCGGACAGGTGCTCCAGCGCCCACAGCACGGTGCGGGCGCGCTTCCCGCCCTCCTTGGCACGCGGTTCGATCTGGCTGCGGCGCACGGAGATCAGGGCGAACTCGGCGCCGACGAAGAAGGCGTTGGTGAGCAGGGTGAGGGCGCCGATGGCCAGTTGGAGCAGGGTCATCGGGCGTCCTCTCCCGTGTCGGCGGCGGCCGGGGCGGTGATGCGTATGCGGTCGGCGCGGTGGTGGTCCACCTTGAGCACGGTGAGCCGCCAGCCGTCGGTCTCGATGGCGTCGCCCGCCTCGGGGATGCGCCCCAGGGCGGTGGCCATCAGGCCCGCGACGGTCTCGTACGGGCCCTCGGGCACGGTCAGCGCGATGGCGGACAGCTCGTCCAGCCGGACGGCGCCGTCGGCCTCCCAGGTGCCGGGGCCCGCGGGCACCAGGGCGGGGCTCTCGTCGGGGTCGTGTTCGTCGCGCACGTCGCCGACGACCTCCTCGACGATGTCCTCCAGGGTGGCGACCCCGGCGGTGCCGCCGTACTCGTCGATGACGACGGCCATGGTGTGCGCGCCGCGCAGCCGTTCCAGCAGCCGGTCCACCGGGAGGCTGTCGGGGACCAGCAGCGGAGGCGTGGCCAGTTCGGTGACCGGGGTGCTGGGGCGGCGGGCGGCGTCCAGCGCGAGGACGTCGCGGATGTGCACGGTGCCGACGACCTCGTCCAGGCTGTCGCGGTAGACGGGGAACCGGGACAGGCCGGTGGCCAGCGTGAGGTTGGCGGCGTCGGCGGCGGACGCGTGCGCCTCCAGCGCCTGCACGTCCACCCGCGGGGTCATCACGTTCTCGGCGGTCAGCTCGCCCAGGTGGAGCGTACGGACGAACAGCTCGGCCGAATCGGGCTCCAGCGCGCCCTCCGCCGCCGAATGGCGGGCCAGCGCGACCAGTTCGTCCGGGGTGCGGGCCGATGCCAGCTCCTCGGCGGGCTCCAGGCCGACGCGGCGCACCAGGCGGTTCGCGGTGTTGTTCAGGTGGTGGATCAGCGGGGCGAAGGCGGCGGTGAAGCCGCGCTGGGGGCCCGCGACCACCTTGGCCACGGCCAGCGGGCGGGAGATCGCCCAGTTCTTGGGGACCAGCTCGCCGATCACCATCAGGACGACGGTCGACAGCGCCACGCCGAGCACCGAGGCCACGGACGAGGCGGCGGAGCCCAGCCCCGCGGCGGCCAGCGGGCCGCGCAGCAGGACGGCCAGCGAGGGTTCGGCGAGCATGCCGATCACCAGCGAGGTCACGGTGATGCCCAGTTGGGCGCCGGACAGCTGGAACGTCAGCCTCCGGGCAGCCTTGAGCGCGCTTCCGGCTCCGCGCTCGCCCTCGGCGGCCGCGCGCTCCAGCTCCGCGCGCTCGACCGTGGTCAGCGAGAACTCCGCGGCGACGAAGACCGCGCAGGCCAGGGTCAGCGCCAGGGCCAGCAGGACCAGCAGCACTTCGGTCAGCACACCGGCCCCCTTCCGATGCGCTCGATGGACCACGCGGGGGTGGACGGCTCATGGGCGGAAACCGGCGCCTGCGCGTCGGGGAGGGGGAGGGTGGTACTCGGAGGTTCGTCCATCGCGGTGACCGCGACTCCTTCATGGCTCGAGGGGCTGCTGGTAAAGGAACGGCAAAGCGCGAGCGAAGGTTCCCGGACAGTCGTCCGTCTCCCCTCCCTGGCAAGGGCCTCGGGGAAGTGCGGGCGACACCCGGCAAGGTGGCCGAATTGATCCACCCATGACACAGGCGCGGGAGTTGCTTTACCCGGCCGGAGCGTTCGGTCCGGCAAGAACGGTGAACGGCGCACAGAGAAGGAGTGAACGCCGCGATGGTGTTCAAACGACTGCCTGGTCGATTCGGCGCGGACCGGCCCACCGTGGCACCGGTTCCGGCCGCCGGTCCGGTGCGCCCCGGCGGGCAGCCGTGGGACGGGAGACAGGAGATCCAGCTCACACCGACGCCTCGGCGCGCCCCCGCGACCCCGGAGACCGGAGTGGCCTTATCGGCCAACCCGGACGGCCGGAATGGCGTCTTGGTTGCCGACAGGCATGGCGGGTTGTTCGCGGATGGGCATTGCACCCTCCGCAAACACGGAGGTGGAGGCATGGATCCGGTAGGTGAGCGGCGGTCGCGCCGGGGCCGTCACGGGGCGGTTCGCGCCCCGGAACCGGGTCGACGGTAATGGAATTGCGCACGTGGTGTGACGTACTTCATGCTGTCACAGATCTGACATAACAACGCGTAGCGAGACTCCTACCAATTTAGTACGTACTGTTGTGTGATGGTTGAGCTCATCTCGAAACAAGCGAATCCCGTGGAGCATTAGAGGTCAGTCATGCAGCCCTTCGCCCTGAACCATGCGGTCCCGGCCGACCAATCACCGGCCGTCATTCCGTACTCGTACAACGCCGCCCTCCAGTTGAATGTGCTGCCCGACGGGCGGCCCGCCATCTCGGACCGGGGGGTGCTCCTGGAATGCGGCACGACGACGTCCACGGCGGGCTCCAAGACGCACTTCGACGACTGACCCACCCACCGACTCCCGACGTCGATGACGGTACTCATCCTGACCAGCCAGGAGGATGTGACAGCGGACCTGGTGGTGGCCGAATTACGTGAGCGAAATGTCCCTCTGATCCGCTTCGATCCCGCCGACCTTCCCGGACAGGCGGGGATCTCGACCGAATTCGAACGCGGTGACTTCACCGGCTATCTGTCGACCGACGGCCGCCTGGTCAGCGTGAACAGCCTGCGGTCCATATGGGTGCGCCGCCCGGGACAACCGGCGGCGCACGCCCCCCAGCCCTCCGAGTGGCTGACCGCCGAGTGCGGACAGGCCCTGTACGGAATGCTGTATTCCACCGAGGCGCGCTGGATGAACCATCCCGGTGCCGCCCTCTTGGCGCGCTCCAAACCGTGGCAGTTGCGCACCGCCCACCGCAGTGGATTCGCCGTTCCCCCGACACTCATCACCACCTATCCGCGCGCCGCGAAGGAGTTCGCGGGCCAGTTCCAGGACGTCGTGGTGAAGACCGTCTCCGGCCCGCCGCCGGCCCATCCGCCAATAGCGCTGCCCACCACCCGCATCGACCCCGAGACGGATTTCTCGGGCGTTGCGGCAGGTGCCACGCTTCTTCAGCGCTACATTGCCAAAACGGCCGATATCCGGCTGACCTGTGTCGGTGGCCGATTGTTCGCCGCCCGGAAGACCGCCGCTTCCGGGCAGGTCGATGGGAGATATGGTTTCTATGGCCATCTATGGGGCGCGGTGGACGTTCCCCACCGGATCGACCGGGCCGTCCGGGAATACATGACCCTCGGCGGTCTCGCCTACGGGGCTTTCGACTTCGCCGAGGACGAGGACGGCACCTGGTGGTTTCTGGAGTGCAATCAGGGCGGCCAGTTCGGGTTCATCGAGCTGGAGACCGGCCAGCCGATCGCCGCCACCATCGCCACCTGGCTCGCCGCGCCTCGCCCTGCCTAGCTCACGCAACGTCCGTCAGGACCGCGACGCCGTTCACCCGGTCGTGTCCGAGGTCGTCCAGGGCGGCGTCCGCGCGGCCGAAGGGGTAGCGGGTGACCGTGGCGCGGATGTGGTGGGCGGCGGCCGCGGTGAGGAACTCGCGGCCGTCCTCACGGGTGTTGGCGGTGACGCTGCGCAGGGTGCGCTCGTGGAACAGATGGCGCTCGTACACCAGCGCCGGGATGTCGGAGAGGTGGATTCCGGCGACGCTCAGGGTGCCGCCCGCCTCCAGCGCCTCCAGCGCCACCGGCACCAGCTCGCCCGCCGGGGCGAAGAGGATCGCGGCGTCGAGCGGTTCGGGCGGCCGGTCGTACGCGTCCCCGGCGGAGGCGGCGCCGAGTTCGAGGGCGAGGTCCCGGGCGGCGGCCGAGCGGGTCAGCACATGGACGACGGCGCCGCGCGCGAGGGCGACCTGGGCGGTGAGGTGCGCGGAGCCGCCGAAGCCGTAGATGCCGAGCCGTCCGCCCGCCGGGAGGTCGGCGCGGCGCAGCGCGCGATAGCCGATGATGCCCGCGCACAGCAGCGGGGCCAGCTCCTCGTCGGCGTATCCGGTGGGCAGCTCATAGGCGTACGCCGCCGGTACGGTGACGTACGGGGCGTAGCCGCCGTCCGCGTCCCAGCCGGTGTAGACGGACGAGGGGCACAGGTTTTCCTGGCCGCGCACGCAGAAGCGGCAGCGTCCGCAGGTGCGGCGCAGCCAGGGGACACCCACCCGGGAGCCGGGCGCCGGTCCGGTGGCCCGCTCCCCCGCCGCGATCACTTCACCGACGGCCTCGTGGCCGGGGACGACGGGGGTGCGGTGCGGCGGCAGGTCGCCGTCGCGTACGTGGAGATCGGTGCGGCAGACCCCGCAGGCCCGGACCCGGACCAGCAGTTCATCGGCCGCCGGGCGCGGAATCGGCAGCTCCAGCTGCTCGACCCGGCCCGGCGTGCGCACCACCCAGGCCCGCATGGTGCCCGGGATGTCGGCATTCGCACCCGTCACATGCCCAACGTAACGCCGTGGCGGGGCCGCCCGCGATCAGGAGCGCGTCAGGACGTGGCGGAGCCGTCCATCGCGGTCGCGAGGCTCTTCGGACGCATGTCGGTCCAGCGCTCCTCGACGTAGTCCAGGCACGCCTGGCGGTCGTCCTCGCCGTGCGCGACGGTCCAGCCCTCGGGCACCTCGGCGAAGGAGGGCCACAGGGAGTGCTGCCCCTCGTCGTTGACCAGGACGACGTAACGGCCGTCGGGGTTGTCGAACGGGTTGCTCATGGACTGTCTCCTCGCTGTCTCACTCACCGTCGGCCCGACGGTACCGGGCGAGGACACGCGTCGTGAAGCGCTGCCCGCACCGCGTAGCCTGAGCCGTATGGAGCACAGCGCATGGCACGGTCAGGGGCCGGTGGTGTGCGTGGTCGCGGTCGGCGGAGCCATCGGCGCGACCGCCCGGTACGGGGCGTCCCTGCTGTGGCCGACCCCGGCGGGCGCCTTTCCCTGGACGACGCTGCTGGTGAACGCGGTGGGCTGCGCGCTCATCGGCGTCCTCCTGGTGCTGATCGGCGAGGTGTGGGCGGCCCATCGGCTGGTGCGGCCCTTCGTCGGCACCGGGGTGCTGGGCGGGTTCACCACCTTCTCGACGTACGCCGTGGACGTCAGGCGGCTGGTCGTGGACGGCCACGCCGCGACCGGGGCGGCCTATCTGGTGGCGACGCTGCTGGCGGCGATGGCGGCGGTATGGGGCGCGGTGGTGGGAACCCGGCGGGTGGTCGGGGCCGTGGGAGCGTACGGGAGCACGGGATGAACGCGAACGGACTGAGGCTGACCGTCTTCGTCGGCGAGAACGACACCTGGCATCACAAACCGGTCTTCGCCGAGATCGTGCACCGCGCGCACCGGGCGGGGCTGGCGGGGGCGAGCGTGTTCCGCGGGGTGGAGGGCTTCGGCGCCTCGTCCCTGGTCCACACCTCGCGGCTGCTGTCGCTCAGCGAGGAACTGCCGGTCTGCGTCGTGATCATCGATACGGAGGAGCGGGTGCGGTCCTTCCTGCCCGAACTGGAGGAGATCGTCGGCGACGGCCCGGTGACCCTGGACCCGGTCGAGATCGTCCGCTTCCCGGAGCGCGACCGGTGAACTGGCTCCTGGTGGTGGCCGGCGGCATGGTCGGCGCCCCGCTGCGGTATCTGACCGACCGGATGGTGCAGTCCCGGCACGACTCGGTGTTCCCCTGGGGGACGTTCGTGGTGAACGTCGTGGGGTGCGCGATGCTGGGGACGCTGACCGGCGCGGTGGCGGTGGGCGCCGCGTCGTCGCAGGTGCAGCTGCTGCTGGGGACGGGTCTTTGCGGCGCCCTGACCACGTACTCGACGTTCTCGTACGAGACGCTGAAGCTGGCCGAGGACGGGGCGCGCGGTTTCGCGGTGGCGAACGTGGTGGGCAGCGTGACCGCGGGGGTGGCGGCCGCCTTCGCGGGCGGCGCGGCGGCCACGGCGCTCTGGGGCTGACCCCGCACGAGAGCCCCGCGCGGCCGCCTCGGACAGACGCGGCTCAGGGCAGCAGCCGGGTCCCGAGGTCGTCGGCGTCGGCCGAGCGCAGATACTCCAGCAGCACCCGGCGCAGCTCGCGCGCGGCCCTCGGCGGAGCCACGTCCTTGCGGTGGGCGACGGCGATGGTGCGCCGCATCGCGTGGCCGGCGAAGGGCGTGATCCGCAGGCCAGAGCGCGCCGCCACCATGCCGGGGAGAACGGCGATGCCGAGCCCGGCCCGTACGAAGCCGAGCACCGCGTCCATCTCGCCGCCCTCGACCGTGAACGAGGGCTCGAACCCGGCCGCCCGGCACGCCGCGGTGGTGAATTCCCGCAGGTCGTAGCCGCGGCGGAACATCACCATCGGCCGGTCGCGAAGATCCTCGACCCGGATGCGCCGGGCCTGCGTGGGCGGCGGGGCCGTCGGCGAGGAGGCGACCACCAGCTCCTCGCGCAGCAGCTCGGTGGCGGCGAGGGCGGGGGCCTGTCCTGGCAGCGGGGTGATGATCAGGGCGAGGTCCAGCTCACCGGCGGCGAGGGTGCGGACGAGGTCCTGGGAGCCGCCCTCGTCGACGATCAGCTCGATGCCGGGGAACGCGTCGTGGAAGCGGCGCAGCACGTCCGGTACGAGGCTCGCGCACAGGCTGGGCGGGGCGCCGAGCCGCACCCGGCCGCGCCGGAGCTGGGCGACCTCCTGGACCTCGCGGCGCGCGGTCTCGGTGTCGGCGAGGATCTGGCGGGCCAGCGGAAGCAGCGCCTCCCCCGCGTCGGTGAGGGCGATGTGGCCGCGCGCCCGGTGGAAGAGATCGGCGCCCAGCTCCCGCTCCAGCGCCCTGATCTGCTGGGACAGCGACGGCTGGGCGACATGGAGGCGCTGCGCGGCGCGGGTGAAGTGGCGGGTGTCCGCGACGGCGGCGAAATAGCGGAGCTGCTGGAGCTGCACACAGCGATCATAGGCAGGCTTCATAGGCCCTGGCTATGGAAACCAGCCGGAGCATGTCTTGGACTGATCGCGGCGCCGCTGCCTAGCGTCACAGACATGGCACTGGCGACACGGACGGACACGGGCCACGAGCGGCGGCCCGGCCAGAAGCGGAAGCCGCCGCGGAAGCCGTCCTTCATCGGCTCCGTGTGGCGGTCGACCATCGGCAAGAAGGCCGTGATGGCCGTCACCGGGCTGATCATGCTGACCTATCTGGTGGCACACATGGTCGGCAACCTGAAGGTCTTCCTCGGGCCCGGCGACCTCAACGGCTACGCGCACTGGCTGCGCACCGTCGGCGAGCCCTTCCTCCCGTACGAGGGGTTCGTGTGGCTGGCCCGGGTCGGGCTGCTGGCCTCCGCCGTGCTGCACGGCGTGGCCGCGTACCAGCTCAGCCGCCGCGATCTGGCGGCCCGGCCGCACGGCTACGCGCACCAGCGGCGGCGGGCGAGCTACGCGACCCGCACGATGCGCTGGGGCGGGGTGATCCTCGGGCTGTTCATCGTCTGGCACATCCTGGATCTGACGACGCTCACGGTGAACGAGCGCGCCGAGCCCGGCCATCCGTACGAGAACGTCGTGGCGACCTTCTCCACCTGGTACGGCAACACGATCTACATCGTGGCGATGCTCGCCCTCGGACTGCACGTCCGGCACGGCTTCTGGAGCGCCGCCCAGACCCTCGGCGCGGGCAGGCCGCGCCGCGACCGGGCCCTCAAACTGGCCGCGAACGGCCTGGCCGCCATCCTGACCTGCGGCTTCATCGCGGTGCCCGTCGGCGTGATGAGTGGAGTGGTGAGCTGAGATGAACACGTACACGGACTATGCGACCGGTGAGCCGATCGCCGACACCAAAGCGCCCGAGGGGCCGATCGAGGAGCGCTGGGACCGCCGCCGCTTCGAGGCGAAGCTGGTCAACCCGGCCAACCGCCGCAAGTACACGGTCATCGTGGTCGGTACGGGTCTCGCGGGCGGGGCGGCCGGGGCGACCCTGGCCGAACAGGGCTACCACGTGGTGCAGTTCTGCTACCAGGACTCGCCGCGCCGGGCGCACTCGATCGCCGCCCAGGGCGGGATCAACGCCGCCAAGAACTACCGCAACGACGGCGACTCCATCCGCCGCCTCTTCTACGACACCGTCAAGGGCGGCGACTTCCGCGCCCGGGAGGCAGGCGTCCACCGGCTCGCGCAGGTCTCGGTGGAGATCATCGACCAGTGCGTGGCGCAGGGCGTGCCGTTCGCCCGCGAGTACGGCGGTCTGCTGGACACCCGCTCGTTCGGCGGCGTCCAGGTCTCCCGCACCTTCTACGCCCGCGGCCAGACCGGTCAGCAGCTGCTGCTCGGCGCGTATCAGGCGCTCAGCCGCCAGATCGCCGCCGGGGCCGTGGAGATGCACGCGCGCACCGAGATGCTGGACCTGATCGTCGTCGGCGGGCGGGCCCGCGGCATCGTGGCCCGCGACCTGATCACCGGCGAGATCTCCACCCACTTCGCGGACGCCGTGGTGCTGGCCTCCGGCGGCTACGGCAACGTGTTCTATCTGTCGACGAACGCCAAGAACTCCAACGCCACCGCGATCTGGCGGGCCCACCGGCGCGGCGCGTATTTCGCCAACCCCTGCTTCACCCAGATCCACCCCACGTGCATCCCGCGCTCCGGCGACCACCAGTCGAAGCTGACGCTGATGAGCGAGTCGCTGCGCAACGACGGCCGCATCTGGGTGCCGAAGGCGAAGGGCGACACGCGCCCGCCCGCCGAGATCCCGGAGGACGAGCGCGACTACTACCTGGAGCGCGTCTACCCGGCGTTCGGCAATCTGGTGCCGCGCGACATCGCCTCCCGGGCCGCGAAGAACGTGTGCGACGAGGGGCGCGGGGTGGGCCCCGGCGGACAGGGCGTCTATCTGGACTTCGCGGACGCCATCGCGCGGATGGGCCGGGCGGCGGTCGAGGAGAAGTACGGCAACCTCTTCGAGATGTACCAGCTGATCACGGCGGAGAACCCGTACGAGGTGCCCATGCGCATCTACCCCGCGATCCACTACACGATGGGCGGACTGTGGGTCGACTACGACCTCCAGACCACGGTGCCGGGGCTGTTCGCGATCGGCGAGGCCAACTTCTCCGACCACGGCGCCAACCGGCTCGGCGCCTCCGCCCTGATGCAGGGCCTGGCCGACGGCTACTTCGTCCTCCCGGCCACCATCAACGACTACCTCGCCCGCCATCCGCACGACGAGGTCGACCCGTCCCATCCGGCGGTGACCGAGGCCGTGGTGTCGGTCACCGACCGGCTGCGACGGCTGCTGGAGAACGACGGCGACCGCACCCCCGACTCCTTCCACCGGGAGCTGGGCGAGCTGCTGTGGGACGAGTGCGGCATGGCCCGCACCGAGACCGGGCTGCGCAAGGCGCTGGACCGCATCCCGGCGCTGCGCGAGGAGTTCTGGCGGCGGATCAAGGTGCCGGGCCGCGGCAGCGAGCTGAACCAGTCGCTGGAGAAGGCGAACCGGGTCGTCGACTATCTGGAGCTGGCCGAGCTGATGTGCCTGGACGCGCTGCACCGCGCCGAGTCCTGCGGCGGCCACTTCCGCGAGGAGAGTCAGACCGCGGACGGCGAGGCGGCCCGCGACGACGAGGCGTTCTCGTACGCGGCGGCCTGGGAATTTCGGGGGCCCGGGGGTCGCCCCCCGGAAGAACACGGCACCGGTAAGGGCCGAGCGCCCGTGCTACACCGCGAAGACCTGGTCTTCGAGCACGTCCACCCCACCCAGCGGAGTTACGCATGAGGCTCACCCTGCGGATCTGGCGCCAGCAAGGACCCGAGGAGCCGGGCGCCCTGACCGCCTACGAGGTCGAGGGCATCTCGCCCGAGATGTCCTTCCTGGAGATGCTCGACACGCTCAACGAGCGGCTGATCCTGCGCGGGGAGGAGCCCGTCGCGTTCGACCACGACTGCCGCGAGGGCATCTGCGGGGCGTGCGGGATGGTGATCAACGGGCAGGCACACGGCCCGGAGCGCACCACCACCTGTCAGCTGCACATGCGGCACTTCCGCGACGGCGACACCATCGACGTGGAGCCGTGGCGCGCCGCCGCGTTCCCGGTCGTGAAGGATCTGGTAGTGGACCGGTCGGCGTTCGACCGGATCATCGGATCGGGCGGCTTCGTCTCGGTCCCGACCGGGAGCGCCCCGGAGGCGCACTCCACGCCGGTGCCGAAGCCGGTCGCGGACACCGCGTTCGAGCACGCGGAGTGCATCGGGTGCGGGGCGTGCGTGGCGGCGTGTCCCAACGGCTCGGCGATGCTGTTCACTTCGGCGAAGGTGACGCATCTGAACGTGCTGCCGCAGGGGCAGCCCGAGCGCGAGTCCCGGGTGCTGGACATGGTCGGCACGATGGACGAGGAGGGCTTCGGCGGCTGCACCAACACCGGGGAGTGCGCGGTGGCCTGCCCGAAGGGCATCCCCCTCCAGTCCATCTCGACCATGAACCGGGAGTTCCTGCGAGCGAGCCTCAAGAACGGCGGCCGCGGGGCCCGTTGAGCGGCCGCGTTCACCGAGGAGCAGGAGCAGGGGCCAGGGGGGTCTACGCCTGCTTCTGCTCCTCCAGCCAGCGCAGGAAGGCGATCTGCCGGGACATGAGGGTGACCAGCTCGTACGCGGTGTGCGAGGCGGCCACGGAGGTGATGTCGGCGTGGTCGTACGCCGGGGCGACCTCGACCAGGTCGGCGGAGACCAGATGGCAGTCGGCCAGCCCGCGCACGATCTCCAGCAGCTCCCGCGAGGTGAGCCCGCCCGCCTCGGGGGTGCCGGTGCCGGGGGCGTGCGAGGGGTCCAGGACGTCGATGTCCACCGAGATGTAGAGCGGCCGCTTGCCGATCCGCTCCTTGAGCTGCTGGATCACCTCGTCGACCCCGCGCCGCATCACATCGGCGGAGGTGACGATCCCGAAGCCCAGCTTGGTGTCCTCGTCCAGGTCCTCCTTGCTGTACAGCGGGCCGCGGGTGCCCACGTGCGACAGCGCGGAGGTGTCGAGGATGCCCTCCTCGGCCGCGCGGCGGAACGGCGTGCCGTGGGTGTACCGGGCGCCGAAGTGGGTGTCCCAGGTGTCCAGGTGGGCGTCGAAGTGCAGCAGCGCCACCGGGCCGTGCTTGCGCGCCACCGCGCGCAGGATGGGCAGCGCGATGGTGTGATCGCCGCCCAGCGTCATCAGCTGCGCGCCCGTGGACAGCAGCTCCTCCGCGCCCGCCTCGATGTTCTCGACGGCCTCGTCGAGGTTGTGCGGGTTGGCGGTGATGTCACCGGCGTCCGCGACCTGGACGTAGTGGAACGGGTACGCGTCCTGCGCCGGGTTGTAGGGGCGCAGCTGGCGCGACGCCTCCCGGATGGCGTTCCCGCCGAAGCGGGCGCCGGGCCGGTAGGACACCCCGGCGTCGAACGGCACCCCGACCACCGCGATGTCCGTGGTCCCGACCTGGTCCAGGCGCGGGACGCGGCCGAAGGTCGCGGGGCCCGCGAAGTGCAGGGTGCGCTCGCTCTCCTCGGGAGGGACGGGCATGGCTGGGTCGCGAGGGTTCGCGGGCATGGTCGGTTCTGAGCCCTTTACGTGGGGGAGACAAGCGAACAAGCAGTCGATCCTGCGTCAACCATTGAATCCCTCGATCGGGTGAATGCCCACCGCAATTACCCCCTAGAAGCAGTCACACCCCCTATTGGGCAGCCGGTACACGCCGAAGGGCGCCACCCAGCGGCCGACCGCCGAAAGGCGATGGCCGCCGGGTGACGATGTGCGCCCTACGGGTGGGCGGCCAGCGCCCGCATACCCGGACTACAGGATTCGAGCAGCGGGGTCAGCTCCGCTTCGGGCAGCTTCCGCGCGGCGCCGGGGCGGCCGCCGTCGAGATGCGCGACGGACTCCTCCAGCCAGGCGGGGTGCGGTTCCACACCGATGAATTCGGCCAGCCGGATCAGTTCCTTCTCCGGCTCCTCCAGCAGGTTCTCGTACGGCAGCGCGGTGCGCTGTGCCGCCGGGACCGCCTCCAGCTTCTCGAGACCGTCGACGATCAGACCGGACCACAGACCGCCGAACGCGGTGAGCGGGATGGGACGGTCCATCACCAGGGCCGGGTCCCACTCGTCGCGCAGCAGCGGAGCGAGGTCGGGCGGGAGCTGGTCCGCGTGCTCCGGGGTCAGCTCGAACGGCGTCTCCAGGCCGCAGCGGATGGCCATCTCCCACCCCAGCGGAAGCATCCGGAAACTGACGTGCCGGCTCATGGAGACGGCACAGTCAGGGCCTTCGCGGTAGAGATGCACGAAGCGCGCCTCGGGGAAGGCGCGGTGCATTTCCGCGACGCGGTTGATGGACATACCGCTCCGCTCGACGACGGCACCGGGGTTGCCGAACCGTTCGCCGAGGGTGGCGAAGAGGGCCCGCCAGTGGTCCGCCGGAGCGCGCGTGGGCCAGGAGGTGACCTCGGCCTCCAACTCGTCGAAGAGCGCGTCCGGTTCATCGGTCAGATGGGGCAGCGCCATGAGGCTGATGGCCGGGATGCCGGTGGTCTGGGCGTCGAACCGCCCCTCGGGCACCCGGTGGTAGAGGAACTCGGGCGGGATCGCCCCGTTCTTGATCAAGGTGTCGCTGGCCGCGTTGGGCCGGGACAGATATTCCCAGAACTCCGGTCCGCTCAGCGGGGCCTCGTCCAGCACTCCCGAATCGGGAATGCTGGCAAACAATTCGTTGACGCTGAGAACGTCCGGGTGAAGATTGATCACTTGAGACAGCGCCGTCGAACCGCATCGGCCGGTGCCGACGACGAATGTCAAGTTCTGATTGAGCACGCGCACTTTCCTCCCGTTTGCTCGTACAACTCGGCACTCCCATGGTGGCCCATGACGCACCGCAGCCTGTGCTTGCAGTGTGAATGAATCCCTAGACTTGACGCCCCTCGGGCGTCGGTCATCGACCAAGGGAAACGCACCACAACGTGATGCGAAGAGCGCGTGACCGGTTCAAGAGTTGTCGCAATTTTTGCGCAACTTTCACATTCGGCAGGTTCGTCGGCCCGCGTCGCACCCCGCCCCATCAGCGATGGAACCAGGGTCCGGCGGCCGGGTGGGGCTTCACAACTCTGCTACGACACCGTGACGCCAATCGAACACATTCGCCTGTGACGAGACAGTCATCTTTTCGCACCAACAGCACTGCTACAGTGCCCACTCACTCCATGCCTGTGTTCCACGACTGGCAGCCCCAGCCTGACCGCGCGGGGTTGTGAACACACGGCATGACATCGAACACATGACATGACGCAGAGCAGCCATGCCACCGCAGAGGGTGCGGTAACGGGAGGGACGGAGAGCGCCAAAGGGCGGCACGGCATTTTTATCTAAGGGGACGGTGCGTTACCAGGTGCGCCATGCACGATGATTCGATTTCACCACCCCTGCGCACGAGTGAATTCGGGGAAGGTGTTTCGTACGTGTTAGTGGAACGCGATCAGGAGATGGCTCGGCTCAATCGTCTCCTCTTCGGGAACACCCGGGAGGGAAGCCGACTCGCCGTCATCAGCGGTGCCGTGGCGTCGGGGAAGACCGCGCTGCTGCACGCGGTGACGGACACCGCGGGTGCGCGGGACGTCCGGGTGCTGCCCGCGGTCGCCTCCGCTTCGGAGCAGAAGTTCCCGTACGCCGTGCTCGACCAGCTCTACCAGGGCATGCCGGCGCGCCTTCGGCACACCCTGCCGCGGCCGGGTCTCGACGCGCCGTCAAATCCGTACGACCCGGACCAGGTCGACCTGCCGCTCCTCCAGGAATTCCACCGTGCACTCGAGGAACTGACCGATGACGCACCGCTGCTGATCGCGATCGACGACGTCCAGTTCGCCGATCTGCCGTCGCTGCGATGTCTGGCGTACGGCATCCGCCGCTGTCGCTCCGAGGCGCTGTCGGTCGTGGTGAGCCGCGGGTCGCTGACCGGGCCCGCCGCCCCGGCGCTGGACGAGCTGCTGCACGAGCCGAAGGTGTGCCACGTGCGGCTCGCCCCGCTCACCGTCGCGGGCGTGGCCGCGCTGCTGGCCGGGGAGTCGGGTGCCGAGGAGGCCGAGCGCCACGCCGTCGCGTTCCATGACATGACGGGCGGCAACCTCCTGCTGCTGCGCGGCCTGTTGGACGACCGGTTCTCCCACCTCGCCCGGAGCCCCCTCCAGGCCGAGCCGGGCGCCCCGGTGGCCGGGGAGCTGTTCCGGCAGGCGGCGCTGTCCTGCGTGTACCGCGGCGGCCCGGCCCACCGCCGGGTGGCCCAGGGGAGCGCGCTGCTGGGCGACGCCGGGTCCGTTCCCCTGCTGAGCAGGGTGATCGAGGTCGAGGAGCGGCTGGTACGGCGGTCCGTGGCGACGCTCACCGAGGTGGGCATCCTGCACGACGCCCACTTCCGCAGCGACGCTGTGCGCACCGCGCTCCTGGAGGATCTGGAGATGGACGAGCTCGGTCCGCTGCACCACCGGGCCGCCCGGCTGCTGTACGAGGAGGGCGCCGACCCCCTCGAGGTGGCCCGCCATCTGCTCAGCCAGGAGGTGTCCGAGCCGGTCGAGGAGTGGATTCCGCAGGCGCTGCGGGACGCCGCCGAGCACGCCATCGCCGCCGAACGCCGCGAACTGGCGATGAACTGCCTCCAGATGGCCGACCGGTGCGTCACCGATGAACGCGAGGGCCTGATCCTCCAGGCGACCATGGTCGAGGCCATGTGGCCGTTCAACCCGCTCTCCCAGATGCGGCGGCTCCAGTCGCTGGCCGGCCCGGCAGGCAGCGGACTGCTGCCGGCCCGGCACACCCTCGATGTGGTCGTCGGGCTGCTGGGGTTCGGCCGGATGGACGACGCGGCCGCCGCCCTCGGGCAGGTCAGCCGGGCCGCCGCCGAGAACCCGGGCACCCAGCTCGACACGGGTCTGCGGAGCATCGGGCTGGCGCTCTCCACCACCTACCCCGACCACCCCGAACTGCGGCCCTTCCTGCCGCAGGGAGAGCCGGTCGGCCCGTGGGACGACGACGCCCCGTCGCCGGACGCGGCCCCCGAGTCGCCTCAGCTCATCGCGCTCAGGGCACTGCGGACGGTGCTGAACCGGGGCGTCGACGAGGGCGCCGTACGGGCCGCGGAACGGGTGCTGGAAACCGTCCAGCTCTCCGACCGGACGGTGCTGACGGTGCACGCCGCGCTCCAGGCGCTGGTGTACGCGGACCGCCACGCCACCGCCACCGCCTGGTGCGACCGGCTGATCAAGGAGTCGGAGGAGCGCGGCGCCAAGGCGCTGCTGGCCTACTTCTGCGTGCTGCGGGCCCAGACCGCGCTGCGCGCCGGACGGCTGCGGGACACCATCCGGTACGCGGAGTGGGCGCTGGAGGAGCTTCCGGCACGCGGCTGGGGCGTCACCGTCGGCATGCCGCTCGGGATGCTGATCAACGCCCACACCGCGATGGGCAACCATGAGGCGGCGGCCGAACTGCTGGCCCGCCCGGTGCCGGAGGAGATGTACCGGAACCGCTTCGGGCTGCACTACCTCTACGCCCGGGCCCGGCATCAGCTGGCCACCGGCCGCCAGCACGCGGCCCTCACCGACTTCCGCGCCTGCGGCGAGAAGCTGGCCGCCTGGGGCCTGGACTCGCCCGCCACCCTGGCCTGGCGGCTCGGTGCCGCCGAGACCTGGCTGACCCTGGGCAGTCAGGAGCGGGCCGCCCGGCTGGCGGAGGAGCAGCTGGAGCTGACCGGTGAGGCCCCCTCCCGCACCCGTGGCGCCGCGCTGCGCGTCCTGGCCGCCACCCGGCCGCTGACCGAGCGGCCCGCCCTGCTGGAGCAGGCGGTGACGGTGCTGCGGGCGAGCGGCGGCTGGTACGAGATGGCGCGGGCGCTGGCGGACCTCGCCGAGGCACACAAGCAACTCGGCGACGCGGACAGCGGCCGCCTGATGACCCGGCGGGCCCTGTGGCTCGCTGACAACTGCGGCGCCGAGGAGCTGTCCCGTTCGCTCCAGCGGACTCCGGGGCGCTCGGCGCTGTCGGAGGCGGCCCGCACCGGCGAGGACACCACCGCGTTCTCCGAACTGTCCGACGCCGAGAGCCGGGTGGCCGCGCTCGCCGCCTCGGGCTACACCAACCGGGAGATCGCCGCCAAGCTCTACATCACCATCTCCACCGTGGAGCAGCACCTCACCCGGGTCTACCGGAAAATCAACATAAGTCAGCGCCGGGACCTGCCCGCGAGCCTGGAATTCGATGTCGCCTACACCGCCTGATCGCCCCGCGGTGCCGCTCGGCCCCGAGAGGTTCATGCCATGACGTCCGCGACCACGACTGCCACGACGATGCTGGTGCCGGACTTTCCTTTCTCCTACGACAACTGGCTGCGCCACCCGGCGGGTCTCGGTGTCCTGCCGAGCGCGCTGCACGGCACGGAAGTCGCGGTCGTCGGCGGCGGTATGTCCGGACTCACCGCGGCATATGAGCTGTTGCGCCTGGGACTTCGCCCGGTTCTCTACGAAGCGGAGGAATTGGGCGGCCGGATGCGTTCCACGCCCTTCCCCGGAAATCCGGAATACAAGGCGGAGATGGGCGCCATGCGCTTTCCCGTCGCCGCACGGTCGCTGTTCCACTACATCGACCTGCTGGGCCTGCGCACCCGGCCCTTTCCCAATCCGCTGGCACCGGCCACCCCGAGCACGCTGATCGACCTGAACGGCGACCGCGACCGGGCACGCACCCCCGACGACCTCCCGGCCGTCTACCAGGAGGTCGCCGACGCCTGGGAGAAGGCGCTCCAGGAGCGGGCCGAGCTGTCCACCGTGCGGGACGCCATCCAGCAGCGGGACACCGCAACGCTCAAGGCCGTGTGGAACCGGCTGGTCAGGGAGTTCGACGACCAGTCCTTCTACGGCTTCCTGGCCACCTCCCCCACCTTCCAGTCGTTCCGGCACCGGGAGATCTTCGGGCAGGTCGGCTTCGGCACCGGCGGCTGGGACACCGACTTCCCCAACTCGGTGCTGGAGATCCTGCGCGTCGTGGTCACCGAGGCCGACGACAACCAGGTCGGCATCGTCGGCGGCTCCTCCCAGGTGCCGCACGGGCTGTGGGAACACCGGCCGGAGACGCTCGCGCACTGGCCGCGGGGCACGTCGCTGGCGTCGCTGCACGGCGGCCGGCCGCGCCCTGCGGTCACCCGGCTGCGGCGTACCGCGGACGGCATCCGGGTGGCGGACGAG
Organism: Streptomyces sp. NPDC021115; assembly: GCF_044333065.1. Classification (NCBI taxonomy): domain Bacteria; kingdom Bacillati; phylum Actinomycetota; class Actinomycetes; order Kitasatosporales; family Streptomycetaceae; genus Streptomyces; species Streptomyces sp. NPDC021115. The sequence goes on along the minus strand of NZ_JBIRQF010000006.1, from coordinate 144,963 downwards.
AGCGGCGAGGAGCGGGAGTTCCCCGCGGTGGTCTTCAGCCCGCACGTGTGGACGCTGCTGCACCGGATCGACTGCGATCCGGCGCTGCTGTCCACGCCGCTGTGGACGGCGGTGGAGCGCACCCACTACATGGGCGCGTCCAAGCTGTTCGTCCTGGTCGACCGGCCGTTCTGGCGCGATACCGACCCGGTGACCGGCCACGACGTCATGGGGATGACCCTCACCGACCGGATGCCGCGCGGGGTCTACCTGTTCGACGAGGGGCCCGACCGGCACGCGGTGATGTGTCTGTCGTACACCTGGAACGACGACTCGCTGAAGGTCGCCACACTCTCGGACGAGGAGCGGCTGGAGGCGCTGCTGACCAAACTGGGCGCGCTCTATCCCGGCGTCGACATCCGGTCGCACATCATCGCGGGACCGCTGACCGTCACCTGGGAGACCGAGCCGCGCTTCATGGGCGCGTTCAAATCCAATCTGCCGGGCCATTACCGCTATCAGCGGCGGCTGTTCACCCAATTCATGCAGGACGGCATTCCTGCCGAGCAGCGCGGTCTTTTCCTGTGCGGGGACGACGTCTCGTGGACGGCCGGATTCGCGGAGGGCGCGGTGACCACGGCACTCAACGCGGTGTGGGGGGTGCTCCACCATCTGGGCGGCGCCACCCACCCGGACAACCCGGGCCCGGGCGACCGCTTCCACGACCACGCCCCCGTGGAGCTGCCGTACGACTAGGGAACCCCCTAGAAGCGGACTAGGGGGTTCCTTAGAACACGATGTGGAGCCGGCGCACACCACCGGCCCACATCTTCTTCACATCTCGCTAGCCGCGCGCGATCTCTTCCAGCTGCTTCTTGTCCGGCTTGCCGTTGCGGTTGAGCGGGAACGCGTCCAGCACCTCGACCCGGTTGGGCTGCTCGTAGACCGGCAGCACCTCGCACAGCCGCTCGCGCCAGTACTTGGCGTCCCGCTGCTCGTCGTCCTCCACGAAGAAGACCAGCTGCACATCGCCGCGGCGGCGCTCGTCGGGGAGCGGCACGATCCGGGTGGAGATCCGGGCGACGGCGGCCTTCCGTTCGACCAGCTCGGGGTAGAGCAGATAGCCGTAGCGGTGCACCGCGAACTTCCGGCCCAGCACGAAGAGGTTGTCGTCCTGGTCGAGGTAGCCGAGGTCGCCGGTGGGGTGCCAGCCGGTCGGCATGACGTCGATGGTGCCGTCCTCGGCGAGGTGGCCCTCCAGCGCGTCCGGGGTGTCGACCTCGATCTCACCGGCCTGGCCGGGCGCGGCCTCGATGCCGGACTCGTCGATGACGCGCAGCTTGATGCCCTCCATGGCCCGGCCGCAGGAGACCGGGTTGTCCAGGGTGGCGAAGGCGATGTTGCCCAGCTCGGTGCTGCCGTAGCTGTCCAGCAGCGGCAGCCCGAACTCGGCGACGTAGGCGTCGGAGAGCGCGCCGTCGAGCGGCGCCGCACCGGAGCAGAACATCCGGACCTGCTCCAGCCGCGCCCGCAGCGATGCCTTGCGGCCGACCAGGTTGAGCATGGTGCGGTAGCTCGACGGGGTGGCGTCGATGACCGTCGCACCGGTCCGCCCGGCCATCTGCACGGCCCGGTCCAACCGCTTGTACGGGGCGATCACCAGTGAGCAGCGGGTGAGCCACGCGATGAGCACCATGGACAGCCCGTACTGGTGGGCGAAGGGCAGCAGCGGAAGGAGGACGTCGTCCTCCCGGTGCCCCACCTGGGCGGCGTTGCGCTCCAGGTTGGTCAGGAACTTGCGGCCCGACTTGACCGCGCCCTTGGGCTCGCCGGTGGATCCTGACGTCCACATGATGAGGCCGTCCTGCCGCTTGGCCCAGGCGTCGAAGGACAGCTCACGGGTGCTGAGCGGGCGGCCGGCGGCCGGGGCGATCAGCTCGTAGAGGTCGACCACACGGCCGTCGTCGTGGATCGGGGAGTCGTCGTCGACGAAGGCGATCCCGGCGCCGGTGCGCCGGGCTATCCGCCGGGTCTCGTCCGGGTGCTCCTGCTGGTCGATCAGGACGATGGAGGCGCCGACGTGCATGAGGGCGAACAGCACACTCACGTAGGCGGCGGAGTTGCCCGCCTTGAGGATGACGCGGTCGCCCGCGGCCACCCCGTGCTGTTCACGGATCACATCGGCGACGCGGATCGCGTCCAGCTCGAAGTCGGCCAGGGTCTGCACCGAGTCGAGCGCGTAGATCTTCGCGGTCATCGAACGTACTCTTTCCTTTTCACTCAGGAGTACGGGCAGCCCTGGGCTTGTCCCCCCTAGGCTCCCTTGTCTTCGGCGCCGGTTTCCCACTCGGCGTCGACAGTGGACTGCGAGAGCAACTGGTCGTGCACCAGGTTGACGACCTCGCGCCGGCTCGAGTCGAGGTAGCCACGGGCACCGGGAAACACCTCGAGGTCGAATCGTCCACTCGTGCGCCGCCGCCAGGCCCGTACACCGCGCAGCGGGGTCTTGGGGTCCCCCTCACCGGCGAGGGCGACGATCCGGCAGCCGAGCGCGGGCGGTCCGAGGACCCTGCCCCACTTCGCGGTCCGGCCGGAGACGAACAGGGTCAGCAGCGGCGTCCCGGTCTCGCGCTCCAGGCGCTCGGCGACGCGGTATGCCAGGTCGGCGCCGGCCCGGTGGCCGAAGAAGGCGAACGGGCGGTCCATCCACTCCCCCAGCGCGCCGAAGATCCGGTCGGCGAGCTCCGGGGAGTCGGTCAGCCGCTCACCGTCGCCGTCCTCGTCCCCGGCGTACAGGGGGTACTGGATCGCCAGCACCTCCACCGTGGGCAGCAGAAGCTCGGACAGGGAGAGGTAGTACGCGGCCGAGTTGGCGGACTCCGGGAAACAGATCAGTCGGAAACTGCTCGGAGTTTCCGTTTGCAATATCCGGATAAGGCCCACATCATCGGGCTTGATCTGGCTCAAGGAGTCCATCCCCGGGATTGCACTGAGGGGCCGGGCACGAGTACACGGTGGGGCGCGTCGACCACGCTCGTCCGAGGCGCTGACTCCGTGAGGTTAGTGAGCCCGTCTCCCGCGCCACAACCCCTAGTAACCGCTATTCGCGGACGCGTTATATGCGGGTACCGCGCACCCCGGCGCGTATAGGCTCCGGACGCCCCCTTAACCCCCCTCACTTGCTCCACCACCCCCTAAATCGTGGGCAGTTCGACCCCGGAGTCAAGCCGTTGTGTTAAACATGACGCAAAGAATGTTCTCCTCAAACCAATTAAATTCGGTGCGACGACAGCGATGAACACAACACGTCCCATTGATTTCGCCGCCGTCGTCGACGGTTTGGTAAAGAAGTACCCCGGGCGCCCCGCCCCGGCGGTCGACAATCTCAGCTTCACCGTGAGGCATGGTGAGGTCTTCGGCTTCCTCGGCCCCAACGGAGCCGGCAAGACCACCACCATCGGCATCCTGACCACCCGGGTCGCCCCCACCAGCGGACGCGCCTTCGTGCAGGGCGTCGATGTGATCGCCCGGCCGGCGGTGGCGCGGCAGTCCTTCGCGGTCGTGCCGCAGCGCAACAATCTCGACCGTTCGCTGACGATCCGTCAGAATCTCACGTTCCACGCCGGCTACCACGGGCTCTCCCGCGCGGAGCGCGCCCGGCTGGCGGACGAGAGCCTGGAGTGGCTCGGTCTCACCGACCACGCCAAGGCCCGGGCGGACCAGGTCTCCGGCGGTCAGGCGCAGCGCGTGATGATCGCGCGGGCGCTGATGCACCGCCCCCGGGTGCTGTTCCTCGACGAACCGGCCACCGGTCTGGACCCGCAGTCGCAGATCTTCGTGCGCGACCGGGTGTCCGAACTCAAGACCCGTGGCGTGACGGTGGTGCTCACCACTCACGACATGGAGGAGGCCTCCAGGCTGTGTGACCGGATCGGCATCGTCGACCACGGCAAGCTGCTCGCCCTGGACACTCCTGAGGCGCTGACCAGCAGGATGAGCAACACCGCCCTGACCGTCTCGGTGCGGCCGCCGTACAGCGGAATGAACGGCGTGGTCCACATGGTGCAGGGCCTCGGTGTCGCGGAGCGGGTCGAGGTGCTGCAACAGGAGGACCCCACGCATGGCGGACCCGGCGACGGCACCTTCCGCATGAAGGTCTACAGCAACGCGACGTCCTCCGTGCTTCTGCCCACCGTCATCAAGGCCCTGTCCGACACCGGCTGTGAAATCAAGGACCTGAATGTGAGCAAGGCGAGCCTGGAAGACGTGTTCGTCGAGCTGACGGGGAAGGAAATGCGATGAGCACCTCCGCACGCCCCCCGTCCTCGACGGGCGAGAACGCCGGTGGCGAGGCCGCTGAGGAAAAGCCCGCGACGGGTGCGACACGGTCCGGGTCCGCGGACCGGGACGGCCAGGGAACCTCCGCCGACCGGGGTGCCGAGCGCACGCCCGTCGACACCAGGACCACGAACTTCAGGTCCTCGGACTTCGGAATCCCGGACGCCAAGCCGGACGGGAACAAGGCTGCCGACCCGCGGGCCACCGCCCCCCGAGCGGCCGATCCGCGAGCCACCGACCCGCGAGCTGCCGACCCGCGGCCCGGCGACCCGCGGGCCACTGATGCGCGGGCCGCCGAGGTGCGGGCCGCCGAGGTGCGGGCCGCCGAGGACGACGGTTTCGAGGACACCCGGACCGCGCTCGTCCGGGCCAAGCCGCGCGCGTCTCTGCCCGCCGCCACGGACCGGAACACCTCCACCGTCCCGCCGGTCAAGCACGAGCCCAAGCCGCACGAGGCCAGGTCCCACGAGACCCGGCCCCAGGAGCCCCGGCACGAGGCCCGGCCGCACCCGGTCGCGGGCCAGGGCCCGGGCCCCCGCTCCGGTCCCACCCACGGCGACATCGGCGACACCCTGACCCTGGTCATCAAGCCCGTGCCGGCCCCGTCGGCATCCCAGGCCGCCCAGGACGCCAAGGCCGCGCTGAACAGCATCATCGCGGCGGCCGAGGCCCGTTCGCCCCTCGCGCCGCCCGAGCCGGAGCCCCAGCCCGAGCTGGATCTGCCCGACGGCAAGCGCCGCGGCGGGCGCCACCGGCGCCGGGCCAACCGGTGGCGGACGTTCTTCTTCATCCTGTGGCGCGACATCTTCGTCACCGGCCGCGAGATCGGTCCCTTCCTGGGACAGGTCATCGTGGAACCGTTCTTCATGCTGTTCGTCTTCGGCAAGGTGCTCGGCGAGATCGGCATGACCCAGCCCGGATTCCAGCAGGTGCTGCTGCCCGGTGTGGTGGCGCTCAACAGCTTCCTGGTCTCCCTCCAGAACACCGCGTTGCCCCTGGCCATCGACTTCTCCTGGACCAAGGAGATCGAGGACCGATTGCTCTCGCCGCTGCCGACCGGCATGGTGGCGGTGGAGAAGGCGCTCTTCGGAGCGATCCGCGGGGTGATCGGCGCCCTGGTCATGATCCCGATCGGTCTGCTGCTGCTGGACGGCGTCTCCTGGCCGCTGTCCAAGATGCCGGAGACCCTGGGCATCCTCAGCCTCGGCGGGCTGGTCGGCGGTGCGGTCGGACTCACCCTCGGCACCCTGGCGCCCGCGCGCCACATCTCCATCGTCTTCGCCATGACGCTCACCCCGATCATGTTCACCGGGGCCACGCAGTTCCCGTGGCGGAGCCTGGACGGTGTCCGCTGGTTCCAGATCCTGTGCACCTTCAACCCGCTGACCTACGTCACCGAGGCGATGCGCGGGCTGCTGCTGCCCGACGCGCCCGGGGTGCCGCCGTCGATCCCGCTGTGGATCTGCGGGTGCGCCATCGCGGCGTCCCTCCTGGTTTTCGGGTTCATCGGTATCCGCGGCTTCAACCGCCGGGCGCAGGACTGAGCAACAGCAGGTCCAGAGAGTCCAGAGAGTAAGGCACACCATGACGGCATCCGAGCAGACCGAGCAGACGAAGACAGCCATCGTTTTCCCGGGCATGGGACCTTCCAGCTTCGCCGAGGTGGGCAGGTTCCTGACGCTCGACCCGTTCGCCCGGAAGCGGCTCGCCGAGGCCGACGAGGCGCTGGGCTACTCGGTCTTCGACCAGCTCCGCGACTCCGAGGACGACTACTCCGAGGCCACCCAGATCGCCTTCCTGGTGAACTCGATGGCCTCGGCGGACCGTGCGGAGCAGGTCCACGGCCTGGTCCCGGACCTGTGCGTGGGCCCCAGCTTCGGGCAGAAGGCGGCGGCGGCCTACGTCGGTTCGCTGCCGTTCCCCGAGGTGGTGCGGCTGACCGCGGAGCTGGCCCGCTGCGAGCTCACGTACTTCACCGAGGAGTACCAGGACGCGGTCACCCACACCTTCGTCCGCACTCCGCAGGAGAAGCTGACGGAAATCCTCACCGAACTCGGTGAGCGCGGTGAGTGGTACGACTACTCCGGCCATCTCGACGACGGCTTCTTCATGGTGTCGCTGCGCGAGAAGGAGCTCGACGGGTTCAAGAAGGCGATCAGCCAGGCCGGCGGCTACTCCATGTACACCATGGTCCCCGCGGTGCACGCGCCCGCGTTCGGGGAGCTGCGGCGCCGGGCCGCCGAGGAGATCCTGCCGAAGTACGACCTCCTCGACCCGAAGCTGCCCGTGGTCACCGACCAGGACGGCACCATCGTGACCTCGGCCGACGCGCTGCGCACGATGCTGCTGGACACCTTCGACCTGCCCATCCACTGGCCCAAGGTCGTCGACGCCCTGAAGGGCGCCGGGGTGTCGAAGATGTACATCACCGGTCCGGACAACCTCTTCCACCGGCTGGACCGCACCAAGTCCAACTTCGAGGTCGTGACGGTGGGGCCGGGCAAGCGCTCGCGCCCTGCCCGTAAGCGCTGATCCAACTCCGCGGCACCGCACAACACAGCACAACGCAACACAGCACAGCAGAAGGGCCGGGCCCCGCCCCCTCCGAGGAGGGGGCGGGGCCCGGCCCTTCGGGGCGCCGGAGCGCCCGTCAGTCCGACAGCCAGTCCTCCACCACGCGCGCCGTCGTACCGGCGTGGTCCTCCATCATGGTGAAGTGGTGCCCCGGCACATCGCGCACCGTGTGCGGCAGCTCCCAGTACGACCGCCAGTCCCCGTCGCGGGACCAGTCGAAGAACTGCTCCTCGGCCCGGACCAGCAGGGTCGGCGTCTTGACCTCGCGGGGCTCCCACTGGCCGAACAGCCGGAAGTACGCGCCCATGGCCAGCAGCCGGGCGTCGTCCACCGGCACCGGGCCCGTGCTCCGCTCGTCGATCCCGGCCCGCAGGCCGGGCTGGAGGGCCATGGCCGCCTCCCGGTCGTGCGAGTAGATGTCGAGCAGCACCACCGCGTCCGGGAAGACCCCGGTGCTCTCCAGCCGCGCGGCCACCTCATGGGCGAGCAGCCCGCCCGAGGAGTGGCCGAGCAGCACGAACGGCGCCCCGTCGGTCTGTCGCAGCACCGCCTCGGCCTGCGCCTCGATCACCGCCTCCGGGTTCGCCGGAAGCAGCTCCCCGGCGACGAAGCCGGGGTTGCCCAGCGCCCAGACGTCCCGGTGGCCGCGGAATCCGGCGGCGAACCGCGCGTACTGGTGGGGGCCTCCGATCGACAGGATCGAGGGGAAGCACACCAGCGCGGGCCCGGTCTCCCCGCGGGACAGCCGCACCAGCGTGGGCGCCTTGTCCAGCTCGGCGGCGGTCGCGAACGAGGGCCGGAACCGCGAGACGTCCATCAGCAGCCGGGTGAACTCCCCCTGCTGGCCCAGCTCCTCGGCTTCCCGCATCATCGCGCCGAACACGGCCGACGGCTCCGCGCCCGCCGCGTCTGCCGGTGCGGCGTCCGACACCGCACCGCCCTCGGCGGCCACCGAACCGGCCAGCCCGGCGAGCAGCTGCCGGGCGACCAGCTCGGGCGTCGGCTGGTCGAAGAGCAGCGTCGGGGGCAGCCGCAGCCCGGTCGCGGCATTGAGCCGGTTGCGCAGCTCGACGGAGGTCAGCGAGTCGAAGCCCAGCTCCAGGAAGCCACGCGTAGCCCCCACGGCCTCCGGGTCCTCGAAGCCGAGGACCACGGCGGCATGGGCGCGGACCAGGTCCAGCAGGACCTTCTCCCGCTCAGCCTCGTCCAGCCCGGCCAGTCGCCGCGCCAGCGAGGGGCCGCCCGCGTCGACCGCCGCGTCGGCGGCCGTGCGGCGCCGGGGCGTCGCCCGGACCAGTCCGCGGAACACTGCGGGCAACGCGCCCTCCGCGGCCTGCTCCCGCAGCGGCGCGATGTCCAGGTGGAGCGGCAGAAGCACCGCCTCACCGTCGACCGCGCACGCCGCGTCGAACAGCTCAAGACCGTCCCGCGAGGACAGCGGCGCCATCCCGGAGCGCGCCATGCGCCGCACGTCCGCGTCCGTCATGGTGCCGGTCATCGCGCTGCGCTCGTCCCACATGCCCCACGCCAACGAGAGGGCGGGCAGTCCGGCGGAGCGGCGCTGCGCGGCGAGGGCGTCCAGGAAGACGTTGGCGGCGGCGTAGTTGGCCTGGCCCGGCGCACCGAAGGTACCGGCGACGGACGAGAACAGCACGAACGCCGCGAGATCGAGATCCCGGGTCAGCTCGTCGAGGTTCCGTGCGGCCTCCACCTTCGGCCGGAAGACCGTGTCGATCCGGTCCGGGGTGAGCGCGGGCAGCGGCCCGTCGTCCAGCACACCCGCCGTGTGCACCACGGCGGTGAGCGGATGCGCCGGGTCCACCTCGGCCAGCATCGCCGACAGCGCCTCGCGGTCGGCCACGTCGCAGGCCGCGACGCTCACCTCCACGCCCTGCGCGGTCAGTTCGGCGACCAGCTCCGGCATTCCCTCGGCGCTGTAGCCGCGGCGGCTGTTGAGCAGCAGATGCCGCACCCCGTGCCCGGCCACCAGATGGCGGGCGAGCTGCCCGCCGAGGGCGCCGGTGGCGCCGGTGATGAGTACCGTGCCGTCCGGGTCGAACCCCGGCAGCCCCTCCTCCTCGGGCTTCGGCTCGGTGGCGACCCTGGCCAGGCGGGGCGCGTGCAGGGCGCCCCCGCGGACGGCCAGCTGCGGTTCGCCACCGGCGACGGCCGCCATGAGCGCGTCGGACGAGGCCTCCCCCTGATCGAGGTCGAGCAGCAGGAAGCGGTCCGGGTTCTCGGTCTGGGCGGTGCGGATCAGCCCCCATACGGGCGCGTGCAGCAGGTCGTTCACCTGGGCGTCCGGGGACGTGGCGACCGCGCTCCGGGTGACGAACGCCAGCCGCGCCCCGGCGAAGCCCTCCTCCGCGAGCCACGCCTGCGCGCTCTCCAGCGCCTCGTGCGTGGCCAGCCGCGCACCCTCCGCCAGAGGGGTGCCACCGCCCCCGGCTGGGCCGGTGAGCGGGAGCAGGACGACGTCCGGCCGGTGCCCGCCGGAGGCCACCACGGCCGCCAGCTCGTCCAGGTCGGGGAACACGTCGTACTCGGCACCGGCCGACTCCAACGCAGTGACCAGCCCGAAGGCGTCCGTACCGTGGTCCGCGGCCTGCCGGCCGACCACGGCCCAGCGGGTGCCCGCAGGGGCCGCCGAGGGCGCGGGCACCGGGGTCCACTCCATGCGGAACAGCGACTCGTGGTAGGTCACCTGGGTCGCGCGCAGCTGCTCCGGGGCGATGGTCCGCAGCGTCAGGGAGTCCACCGACGCGACCGCGCCGCCGTTCTCGTCCGTGACAGCCAGGGCCACCGCGTCCGGCCCGGCCGGTGCGATCCGTACGCGCAGCGCCGTGGCACCCGCCGCGTGGAGGGTGACACCGCTCCAGGAGAACGGCAGCCGGATCCCGTCGGCGTCGGCGCCCACGAAGTCGCCGAGCGCCACGCCGTGCAGCGCGGAGTCCAGCAGCGCCGGGTGCAGCCCGAACAACGCGGCGTCGGTCCGCTGCCGCTGCTCCAGCCGGAGCTCGGCGAAGACCTCCTCGCCACGTCGCCAGGCGGCCGTCAGCCCCTGGAACGCCGGACCGTAGCCGATACCGGCGACGGCGAACCGCTCGTACAGATCGTCCACCTCGATGGCGACGGCCTCGGCGGGCGGCCATTCGGCCAGGCGCTCTGTGGTGTCGGCGGCGTCTGCGACCTCGGCGGCTTCACCGGACGCGAGGACACCGCTGGCGTTACGGCTCCAGGACTGATCCGAGCCGTCGCCCCGGTTCGCGTCCGGCTCCGGGCGGGAGTAGACCTCCAGGGTCCGGCGTCCCTCCGCGTCGGCCACACCGACGGTCAGCCGCAGCTGGACCCCGCCCCGCTCGGGCAGGACCAGCGGCGCCTCAAGGGTCAGCTCCTCCAGAACACCGCAGCCGACCTGGTCACCGGCGCGGATCGCCAGTTCGACGAAGGCCGTCCCCGGCAGCAGCGCGGTACCGGCCACGGCGTGGTCGGCGAGCCAGGGGTGGGTGTGGAGGGAGAGCCGCCCGGCGAGCAGGAAGCCGTCGGAGTCCGGCAGTTCGACGGCCGCGCCGAGCAGCGGGTGGTCGGCTGCGCCGAGACCGGCGGAGGCGACATCGCCCACCGAGACCGGGACCTCGATCCAGTAACGCTCGTGCTGGAAGGCGTACGTGGGCAGCTCGACGCGCTGCGCGCCGGTGCCCGCGTAGTACGCCTCCCAGTCGGGAGCGATACCCCGGGTGTGCAGGGCCGCCAGGGCGGTGGTCAGCACCTCGGCCTCGGGGCGGCCGGAGCGCAGCACCGAGGTGAACCCGGCACCCTCGCCGGACACGCACTCCTGCGCCATGGCGGTGAGCACACCGTCCGGGCCGAGTTCGAGGTACGTGGTGACGCCCTGGGCCTCCAGGGTGCGGACACCGTCGAGGAAGCGGACCGCCTCGCGGACGTGGCGCACCCAGAAGTCGGGGGTGGTGATCTCCTCGGCGGAGACCACGGTGCCAGTGAGGTTGGAGACGATCGGGATGCGCGGGGCCTCGTACGAAAGCCCCTGCGCCACCTCACGGAACGCGTCCAGCATCCCGTCCATGCGGGGTGAGTGGAACGCATGGCTGACCGTGAGCCGCTTGGTCTTACGACCCTGCGCCTCGAAGCCGTTCGCGATCTCCTGCGCCGCGTCCTCGTCGCCCGCGATGACCACGGACGTCGGGCCGTTGAGGGCGGCGACGCTCACGCGCTCCGTGAGGAGCGGTGCCACCTCGTCCTCCGACGCCTGCACCGCGACCATCGCGCCACCGGCAGGCAGCTCCTGCATCAGACGGCCACGCGCGGCCACCAGCTTCGCCGCGTCCGCCAGCGAGAACACGCCCGCCACATGCGCGGCGGCCAGCTCGCCGATCGAGTGCCCGGACAGGAAGTCCGCCTTCATGCCCCACGCCTCGACCAGGCGGAACAGCGCCACCTCGATCGCGAACAGCGCGGGCTGAGTGAAGCCGGTCCGGTCCAACGCCTCGGCGTCGTCCCCGAACAGCACCGTCTTCAGCGGCCGCTCCAGATACGGGTCCAGCGCGTCGCACACCTCGTCCAGCGCCTCCGCGAACACCGGGTAGGCGCCGTACAGCTCACGGCCCATCCCGAGCCGCTGGCTGCCCTGTCCCGTGAACAGGAACGCCAGCTTGCCCCGGGTCTCCGCGCCCTCGACCACTCCCGCAGCGGACTCGCCAGCGGCCAGCGCGGCGAGCCGGTCCAGGAAGGCCGCGCGGTCACCGGCGACAACGGCCGCCCGGTGCTCCAGTGCAGCGCGCGTCGTGGCCAGCGAGTAACCGACCGACACCGCATCCAGATCGGGGCGCTCGGCCACATGGCTGTGCAGCCGGGCCGCCTGAGCCCGCAGAGCGTCCTCGCTCTTACCGGACACCACCCATGGCACCAGGGGAAGGGCTCGGGGCTCCACCGGTGCACCGGTCCGGGCGGGAGCCGTGGGAGCCTGCTCGATGATGGTGTGCGCGTTGGTACCGCTGATACCGAACGACGACACGGCGGCGCGGCGCGGACGGCCGGTCTCGGGCCACTCCAGCTGCTCGGTCAGCAGCGACACCGCACCCATCGACCAGTCCACATGCGAGGACGGCTCATCCACATGCAGCGTCCTGGGCAGGACGCCGTGCCCGATGGCCATGACCGTCTTGATGATTCCGGCTACACCGGCCGCGGCCTGGGTGTGCCCGAAGTTGGACTTCACCGAACCCAGCCACAACGGCTCGTCCTCGGTGTGCTCCTGACCGTAGGTGGCCAGCAGCGCCTGCGCCTCGATCGGGTCGCCCAGCGTCGTACCCGTGCCATGCGCCTCGACCACGTCCACCTCGGACGCCGACAGGCGGGCGTTGGCCAGCGCCTGGCGGATGACGCGCTGCTGGGACGGACCGTTGGGCGCCGTAAGACCGTTGGACGCACCGTCCTGGTTGATCGCGGAGCCGCGGACCACCGCGAGCACCGGGTGACCGTTCTTCCGCGCGTCCGACAGCCGCTCCACCAGCAGCATGCCCACGCCCTCGCCCCAGGCCGTGCCGTCAGCGGCGTCGGCGAACGGCTTGCAGCGACCGTCGGTCGCCAGCCCACGCTGCTTGCTGAACGCCACGAACGTACCCGGGGTGGCCATCACGGTCACACCGCCCGCGAGCGCCAACGAGCATTCGCCGTTGCGCAGCGCCTGCACCGCCATGTGCAGCGTCACCAGCGACGACGAACACGCCGTGTCCACGGTGACGGCCGGGCCCTCCAGGCCGAAGGTGTACGACACCCGGCCCGAAGCCACACTGCCCGAACTCGCGGTGCTGATGTAGCCCTCAAGACCGTCGGGCGCACGGTGCAGCAGCGTGCCGTAGTCGTTGTACATCACGCCCGTGTAGACACCGGTCTGGCTGCCACGCAGCCCGGCCGGGTCGATGCCGGCCCGCTCGAACGCCTCCCACGAGGTCTCCAGCAGCAGCCGCTGCTGCGGGTCCATCGCCAGGGCCTCACGCGGCGAGATCCCGAAGAACACCGGGTCGAAGTGGTGGGCGTCGTACAGGAAACCGCCGTTGCGGGCGTAGCTGGTGCCCCGCTGGTCCGGGTCGACGTCGAACAGCGCCTCGATGTCCCAGCCACGGTCGGTGGGCATGTCGCTGATGGCGTCAGTGCCCTCGGTCACCAGCTTCCACAGGTCCTCGGGCGAGGTCACCCCGCCGGGGAACCGGCAGCTCATCGCGACGATGGCGATGGGGTCGTCGTCACCCGCCTTGGCGGCGACGACCGGTGCGGCCGCGTCCGACTGGCTGCCCTGGGCCTCGCCCCGCAGGTACGCGGCGAGAGCCATCGGGTTCGGGTAGTCGAAGATCAACGTCGCCGGAAGCCGTACGCCGCTGACCGCCGTCAGGCGGTTGCGCAGCTCGACAGCGGTGAGCGAGTCGAAACCGACCTCGCTGAACGCGCGCTGCGGATCCACCGCATCGGGCCCGGCGAAGCCGAGCACGGCAGCCACCTGGGTACGGACCACGCCGAGCACGATCGCCTCGGCCTCGGCGTCCGACACCCCGGCCAGCTGCTGGGCGAGCGCACCGGACTGCGCGGCGGCCGCAGCGGCCTGGGCCGCCCGACGCGGCGGAACGCGCACCAGACCACGGAAGAGCGGCGGCAGCATCCCCGCACCCGCCTGCGCGCGGAGGGCGCCCAGGTCGAGTGGCATCGGCACCAGCAGCGCCTCGTCAGCGGCATCCGCCAGGTCGAAGAGCTCCAGGCCCTGGTCGGCGGTGAGTGCGACGACACCACCGCGCCGCAGGCGGGCGAGCTCCGCCTCGTCCAGCTCCCCGGTCATGGCGCTGGCCTCGGCCCACAGACCCCAGGCGAGGGAGGAGGCGGGCAGGCCCTGGGCACGGCGGTGCTGGGCGAGGGCGTCCAGGAACGAGTTGGCCGCCGCGTAGTTGCCCTGGCCCGCGCCGCCGAAGACACCGGCAGCCGACGAGAACAGCACGAACGCCGACAGATCCAGATCGGCCGTCAGCTCATGCAGATTCCACGCCGCGTCCACCTTCGGACGGAGCACAGTGCTCAGCCGCTCCGGGGTCAGGGCCCCGATCACACCGTCGTCCAGCACACCGGCGGTGTGCATCACGGCCGTCAGCGGATGCTCGGCGGGAACCGACTCGATGACGCGGGCGAGGGCATCACGGTCGGCCACATCGCATGCGACCCACTGCGCCTGCGCACCCAAGTCGGCCAGCTCAGCGGTCAGTTCGGCGGCACCCGGAGCCTGGTCACCACGGCGGCTGACCAGCAGCAGCCGACGCACGCCCCGCTCGGTCACCAGATGGCGCGCGAAGAGGTTGCCCAGCATGCCACCGGCACCGGTGATCAGTACCGTGCCGTCCGCACCGAAGGCAGGGACCTCCCGATCCTCGGCGTCGGGGGCGGTGGCGCGGGCCAGACGCGGAGCCTTGATCGCGCCCTGACGGACGGCGAGTTCCTGCTCGTCCGAGTCCAGGGCGGCGGGAAGCGCGGCGAGGGAGTCCGGGTGGCCGTCGAGGTCCACCAGGATGACGCGACCGGGATTCTCCGACTGCGCGGAGCGGATCAGGCCGGTCACGGTCGTCTGGGCCAGGCTGGTCGCCGGGTCGTCGGTGGCGGTGGCCACCGCGCCCTCGGTGAGGACGACGAGGCGCGAGTCCGCGAAGCGGTCCTCGGCCAGCCACGTCTGGAGCACGGTCAATGCGTGGACGGCGATCTCGTGCGCCGTGGCGACCGGCGAGGAGGCCTCTCCCGGCACCGTGCGCGCGGACACCACCACGTGGTCCGGGGCCGTGGCACCGGACGCGATCTCCTCGGCCAGCGCGGCCAGGTCCGGGTACGTCCCGGCCTCGACGGCGAGGCCGGGGACGTCCGCGCCCACGACCGCGACACGGTCGGCGGAGGGCGTCCCCGAGGGGGCCGGGACCGAAATCCAGTCCACGCGGAACAGGGCGTCCGCCGCATCGCCACCTGCGCGGTCCCCGCCCAGCTGCTCGGGGGACACGGTGCGCAGCGCGAGCCGTTCCACCGACGCCACCGGGGCACCCGTCACATCGGCGAGCTGGAAAGCCACCGTGCCGTTCCCGGCCGACGACAGCCGCACCCGCACGCTGTCCGCACCCACCGAATGGATCCGGACGCCCGTCCAGGAGAAGGGAAGTCCGACCCCCTCCAGGTTCTCGGTCAGGTCGCCCAGGGCGATGGCGTGCAGGACGGAGTCCAGCAGCGCGGGGTGCAGGCCGAACAGGTCCGCACCGGGCTCGACGCCCTCGGGCAGCGCGACCTCGGCGTACACCTCGCCGTCGCCCCGCCAGGCGGCCCGTACGCCCTGGAAGGCCGGACCGTAGCCGAAGCCCGCCTCGGCCAACCCCTCGTACAGCCCGTCGATCTCGACCCGCTCGGCACCCGCCGGGGGCCAGGCGCTCAGCTCGAAGGACGGCGCCGACGACGGCGCGCTCTCCACGAGCACACCCGTGGCATGCCGCACCCACGGCACCTCGTCGCCGACCCCATCGGGGTGCGAGTGGAGGGCAAGGGTGCGGCGGCCGGAGTCGTCCCGGGCGCCCACGGCGATCTGGAGCTGGATCCCGCCCCGCTCGGGCAGGATCAGCGGCGCCTCAAGCGTCAGCTCCTCCACCAGATCGCAGCCCACCTGCTCACCGGCGCGCACCGCAAGCTCCACGAACGCGGTACCGGGCAGCAGCACCGAGCCCATCACCGCGTGATCGGCCAGCCACGGATGCGTCTCCAGCGAAAGCCGACCGGTGAACAGGAAGCCCTCGAAGTCCGGCAGTTCGACGGCCGCACCCAGCAGCGGGTGATCGGCCGCGCCCAGACCGGCGGAGGTGACATCGCCCACCGTGACCGGGACATCGATCCAGTAGCGCTCGTGCTGGAAGGCGTACGTGGG
Organism: Streptomyces sp. NPDC021115; assembly: GCF_044333065.1. Taxonomy (NCBI): domain Bacteria; kingdom Bacillati; phylum Actinomycetota; class Actinomycetes; order Kitasatosporales; family Streptomycetaceae; genus Streptomyces; species Streptomyces sp. NPDC021115. The sequence goes on along the minus strand of NZ_JBIRQF010000006.1, from coordinate 129,125 downwards.
CAGCTCGACGCGGCGGGCGCCGGTCCCCTCGAACACCGCGTCCCAGTCGACCGACACGCCCCGCGACCACGCCTCACCGGCGGAGGTCCAGAACCGCTTCAGCCCGCCCTCGTCGCGGCGCAGCGACCCGATCGCGGCCGCGTCCACACCGGCGTCCTCGGCGGTCGCCTGCACACCCATCGTCAGGACGGGGTGGGCGCTGGACTCGATGAACACACCGAAGCCCTCGTCCAGCAGCCGCCGGACGGCACCTTCGAGTTCGACGGTACGACGGAGGTTGGTGAACCAGTACTCGGCGTCCAGCTCCGGACCCTCGACCCACTCCCCCGTGACGGTGGAGAGGAACGGCACCCGCGCGGTCTGCGGCTGTACGGGGGCCAGCAGGTCGAGCAGTTCGTCGCGCAACAGCTCCACCTGCGCGGAGTGCGAGGCGTAGTCCACCGGCACGCGGCGGGCCCGGACCTCATCCGCCTCGCAGGAGGCCAGCAGCTCGTCCAGGGCCTCGGGCTCGCCCGAAACCACCACCGACGAGGGCCCGTTGACGGCGGCCACCGAGATGCGCTCCTCGCCCCACGGCGCGATCCGCTCCCGTACCTCGGACACCGGCAGTGCGACGGACACCATGCCGCCCTGGCCCGCCAGCACCCGGCCAATGGCCTGGCTGCGCAGCGCCACCACACGCGCCGCGTCCTTCAGGGACAGAATCCCGGCCACGCACGCGGCCGCGATCTCGCCCTGGGAATGGCCCACCACCGCCGACGGTACGACCCCGAGTGAACGCCACAGCTCGGCCAGCGACACCATCACGGAGAACAGCACCGGCTGGACCACGTCCACGCGGTCCAGCGACGGCGCGCCCTCGGCGCCGCGCAGCACCTCCACCAGCGACCAGTCGGTGAACTCCGCCAGCGCGGCGGCACACTCGTGGACACGGGCCGCGAACGCCGGTGAGGTGTCCATCAGTTCCACGGCCATGCCTGCCCACTGGGAGCCCTGTCCCGGGAACACGAACGCCGTCTTGTCGGACGTCCCGATGCCCTGGACCGGAGCCTCACCCTGGGCCAGCGCCGTCAGGGCGCGGAGGAAGTCGTCCCGGTCGGTGCCCACCAGGACCGCGCGCTGTTCGAAGGCGGCGCGGGTGGTGGCAAGCGAGTGGCCGACGTCGGCCGGGCGCAGGCCCGGGTCGGCACCGAGGTGGTCCAGCAGCTTGGCGGCCTGCGCGCGCAGGCCCGCCTCGCCCCTGGCGGACAGCGGCCACGGCAGCACACCGGGCGCTTCGACGGAGGGTTCGGCCGACTCGGCCGCCGTCTCCCGTGGCTCCGGGGCCTGCTCGATGATGGTGTGCGCGTTGGTGCCACTGATACCGAACGACGACACGGCAGCGCGGCGCGGACGGCCGGTCTCGGGCCACTCCACCTGCTCGGTCAGCAGCGACACCGCGCCCATCGACCAGTCCACGTGCGGCGACGGCTCATCCACATGCAGCGTCGCGGGCAGGACGCCGTGCTCGATGGCCTTGACCATCTTGATGATTCCGGCGACACCGGCCGCGGCCTGGGTGTGGCCGAAGTTGGACTTCACCGAGCCCAGCCACAACGGCACGTCCGCGTCCCGCTCCTGGCCGTAGGTGGCCAGCAACGCCTGCGCCTCGATCGGGTCACCCAGCCGGGTGCCCGTGCCGTGCGCCTCGACCGCGTCCACCTCGGCGGCGGACAGCCGCGCGTTGGCCAGGGCCTGGCGGATGACGCGCTGCTGGGACGGGCCGTTCGGCGCGGTCAGACCGTTCGACGCGCCGTCCTGGTTGATGGCGGAGCCGCGGACGACCGCGAGCACCGGGTGACCGTTCTTGCGCGCGTCCGACAGCCGCTCCACCAGCAGCATGCCCACGCCCTCGCCCCAGGCCGTGCCATCGGCGGCGGCCGCGAACGGCTTGCAGCGACCGTCGGTCGCCAGCCCACGCTGCTTGCTGAACGCCACGAAGGTGCCGGGGGTCGCCATCACGGTCACGCCACCGGCCAGCGCGAGGGAGCATTCGCCGCTCCGCAGCGCCTGCACCGCCATGTGCAGGGTGACGAGGGAGGAGGAGCAGGCCGTGTCGACCGTGACGGCCGGGCCTTCGAGGCCGAACGTGTACGACACGCGACCGGACGCGACGCTGCCGGAGCTGGCAGTGCCCATGTAGCCCTCAAGACCGTCGGGCGCACGGTGCAACAGCGTGCCGTAGTCGTTGTACATCACGCCCGTGTACACACCGGTCCGGCTGCCGCGCGCGGTCGCCGGGTCGATACCCGCCCGCTCGAACGCCTCCCACGACGTCTCCAGCAGCAACCGCTGCTGCGGGTCCATCGCCAGGGCCTCACGCGGCGAGATCCCGAAGAACACCGGGTCGAAGTGGTGGGCGTCGTGCAGGAAGCCACCATTGCGGGCGTAGCTGGTGCCCTGCCGGTCGGGGTCGTCGTCATAAAGCGACTCGATGTCCCAGCCACGGTCGGTGGGCATATCGGTGATCGCGTCCGTGCCCCCGGTGACCAGCTTCCACAGATCCTCGGGCGAGCTCACCCCACCGGGGAACCGGCAGCTCATCGCCACAATGGCGATCGGCTCATCGTCACCCGCCTTGGCGGCGACGACCGGTGCGGCCGCGTCCGACTGGCTGCCCTGGGCCTCGGCCCGCAGGTACGCGGCGAGAGCGATCGGGTTCGGGTAGTCGAAGATCAACGTCGCCGGGAGCCGAACGCCGCTGACGGCGGTGAGGCGGTTGCGCAGCTCGACGGCCGTGAGCGAGTCGAAACCGACCTCGCTGAACGCACGCTGCGGATCCACCGCATCGGGCCCGGCGAAGCCGAGCACGGCAGCCACCTGCGCGCGCACCACGCCCAGCACGATCACCTCGGCCTCGGCCTCGGAGGCCCCGGCCAGCTGCCGTGCCAGCGCGCCGGACCGCGCCGCCGCAGCGGCCTGGGCCGCCCGACGCGGCGGAACGCGCACCAGACCACGGAAGAGCGGCGGCAGCATCCCCGCACCCGCCTGCTCACGCAAGGCCGCCAGGTCGAGCGGCATCGGCACCAGCAGCGCCTCGTCGGCACCATCCGCCAGGTCGAAGAGCTCCCGCCCCTGCTCGGCGGTGATGGCGGCCACGCCACCGCGCCGCAGCCGGTCCAGCTCCGCCGCCTCCAGCTCCCCGGCCATACCACCGGACTCGGCCCACAGACCCCAGGCGAGGGAGGTGGCCGGAAGTCCGGCGGAGCGGCGGTGCTGGGCGAGGGCGTCGAGGAAGGCGTTCGCCGCAGCGTAGTTGCCCTGTCCCGCACCGCCGAAGACTCCGGCGGCGGAGGAGAACAGCACGAACGCCGACAGATCCAGATCCGCCGTCAGTTCGTGGAGGTTCCACGCCGCGTCCACCTTCGGACGCAGCACACCGGCCATACGCTCCGGGGTCAGCGATCCGATCACGCCGTCGTCCAGCACACCGGCGGTGTGCATCACGGCTGTCAGCGGATGCTCGGCGGGGACAGACTCGATGAGGCGGGCCAGGGCATCACGGTCGGCCACATCGCACGCGACCCACTGCGCCTGCGCACCCAAGTCGGCCAGCTCAGCGGTCAGCTCGGCGGCACCCGGAGCCTGGTCACCACGGCGGCTGACCAGCAGCAGCCGACGCACGCCCCGCTCGGTCACCAGATGGCGCGCGAACAGTCCGCCGAGCGTGCCACCGGCACCGGTGATCAGCACCGTGCCGTCCGCGTCGAAGACGGAGGGCTCCCGGTCGGTGATCAGGGCGGTGGTCCGGGCCAGACGGGGAGTCATGACCGTGCCCTGACGGACGGCGAGTTCCTGTTCGCCCGATTCCAGGGCGGCGGGAAGAGCGGCGAGGGAGTCCGGGTCCTCGTCCAGGTCCACCAGGATGACGCGGCCGATGTTCTCCGACTGCGCGGAGCGGATCAGGCCGGTCGCTGTGGCCTGCGCGGGCTCGGTCACCGTGTCATCGGTGCCGGTGGCCACCGCGCCCTGGGTGAGGACGACCAGGCGCGAGTCCGCGAACCGGTCCTCGGCCAGCCATTCCTGGAGCAGAGCGAGGACGCGAACGGCGTTCTGATGTGCCGTGGCGGCAGGCGAGGAGTTCTCCCCCGGCACCGTGCGCGCGGACACCACCACGTGGTCCGGGGCCGTGGCTCCGGACGCGATCTCCTCGGCCAGCGCGGCCAGGTCCGGGTACGTCCCGGCCTCGATACCGAGGCCGGGGACATCCGGGCCCACGACCGCGACACGGTCGGCGGAGGGCGTCCCCGAGGACGCCGACACCGGAAGCCACTCCACCCGGAACAACGCGTCCGCCGCGCCGCCACCGGCCTGATCGGCGCCCAGCTGCTCCGGGGACACGGCACGCAGTGCGAGCCGTTCCACCGATGCCACCGGGGCACCGGTCACATCTGCCAATTGCAGAGCCACCATGCCGTTTCCGGCCGACGACAGCCGCACCCGCACGCTGTCCGCGCCCACCGAATGGACCCGGACACCGGTCCAGGAGAAGGGCAGCCCGCCCTGTCCCAGGTTCTCGTCCGGGCCACCGAGCGCGACGGCGTGCAGAACGGCGTCCAGCAGCGCGGGGTGCAGACCGAACAGGTCCGCACCGGGCTCGACGCCCTCGGGCAGCGCGACCTCGGCGTACACCTCGCCGTTGCCCCGCCAGGCGGCCCGTACGCCCTGGAAGGCCGGGCCGTAGCCGAAGCCCGCCGCCTCCAGGCCCTCGTACAGCCCATCGGTCTCGATCCGCTCGGCACCCGCCGGGGGCCAGGCGCTCAGCTCGAACGACGATGCCGAGGACGGCGCGCTCTCCACGAGCACACCCGTGGCATGCCGCACCCACGGCACCTCGTCATCGCCCGCTTCGGGGCGCGAGTGGAACTCAAGGGTGCGGCGGCCGGAGCCGTCCTCGGCGCCCACGGCGATTTGCAGCTGGATCCCGCCCCGCTCGGGCAGGATCAGCGGCGCCTCCAGGGTGAGTTCTTCCACCAGGTCGCATCCGGCCTGCTCACCGGCGCGTACGGCCAGCTCCACGAACGCGGTGCCGGGCAGCAGCACCGCGCCCATCACCGCGTGATCGGCCAGCCACGGATGCGTCTCCAGCGAAAGCCGACCGGTGAACAGGAAGCCCTCCGCAGCGGCCAGGGACATGGCCGTGCCGAGCAGCGGGTGGTCGGCGGCGCCCAGACCGGCGGAGGCGACATCGCCCACCGAGACCGGGACCTCGATCCAGTAACGCTCGTGCTGGAAGGCGTACGTGGGCAGCTCGACGCGCTGCGCGCCGGTGCCCGCGTAGTACGCCTCCCAGTCGGGAGCGATACCCCGCGTGTGCAGGGCCGCCAGGGCGGTGGTCAGCACCTCGGCCTCGGGGCGGCCGGAGCGCAGCACCGAGGTGAACCCGGCACCCTCGCCGGACACGCACTCCTGCGCCATGGCGGTGAGCACACCGTCCGGGCCGAGTTCGAGGTACGTGGTGACGCCCTGCGCTTCGAGGGTGCGGACACCGTCGAGGAAGCGGACGGCTTCCCGGACGTGGCGCACCCAGAAGTCGGGGGTGGTGATGTCGTCTGCGGAGACGACGTCACCGGTGAGGTTGGAGACGATCGGAATGCGGGGGGCTTCGTACGACAGTCCCTGCGCGATCTCGCGGAACGCCTCCAGCATCCCGTCCATACGCGGCGAGTGGAACGCGTGGCTCACGGTGAGACGCTTGGTCTTGCGGCCCTGCGCCCCGAAGTCCGCCGCGATCGCGACAGCCGCGTCCTCGTCACCCGCGATCACGACCGACGTCGGCCCGTTGATCGCGGCGATGCTCACGCGCTCGGTGAGGAGCGGCGCCACCTCGTCCTCGGACGCCTGGATCGCGATCATCGCGCCACCGGACGGGAGCTCCTGCATAAGACGGCCACGGGCGGCCACCAGCTTGGCCGCGTCGGCGAGCGAGAACACGCCCGCCACGTGCGCGGCGGCGATCTCACCGATGGAGTGGCCGGAGAGGAAGTCGGGCCGCAGACCCCAGGCTTCGGCCAGGCGGAACAGCGCCACCTCGACCGCGAACAGGGCGGGCTGGGTGAACGCCGTCTGGTCGAGCACTGCGGCGTCGTCCCCGAACAGGACCGTCTTCAGAGGCTGTTCGAGGTGCGAGTCGAGCGCGTCGCAGACCGCGTCCAGCGCTTCCGCGAACACCGGGTAGGCGTCGTACAGCTCACGGCCCATGCCGAGCCGCTGGCTGCCCTGGCCGGTGAAGAGAAACGCCAGGTTCCCCTGGGTCTCCACACCTTCGGCCACTCCCGCCGCAGGCTCGCCAGCGGCCAGCGCCGCGAGTCGGTCCAGGAAGGCCGCGCGGTCACCGGCGACAACGGCCGCCCGGTGCTCCAGTGCAGCGCGCGTCGTGGCCAGCGAGTAGCCGACGGACACCGGATCCAGTTCGGGGCGCTCGGCCACATGGCTGTGCAGCCGGGCCGCCTGAGCCCGCAGAGCGTCCTCGTCCTTCCCGGACACCACCCATGGCACCAGGGGAAGGGCTCGGGGCTCCACCGCTGCATCGGTCCGGGCGGGAGCCGTGGGAGCCTGCTCGATGATGGTGTGCGCGTTGGTACCGCTGATGCCGAACGACGACACCGCGGCACGGCGCGGACGGCCGGTCTCCGGCCACGGACGGCCCTCGGTGAGCAGCGCCACCGCGCCCGCCGACCAGTCCACATGCGTGGACGGCTCGTCCACGTGCAGCGTCGCGGGCAGGACGCCGTGCTCGATGGCCTTGACCATCTTGATGATTCCGGCGACACCGGCCGCGGCCTGGGTGTGGCCGAAGTTGGACTTCACCGAGCCCAGCCACAACGGCTCGTCCTCGGTGCGCTCCTGGCCGTAAGTGGCGAGCAGCGCCTGCGCCTCGATCGGGTCGCCCAGCGTCGTACCGGTGCCGTGCGCCTCGACCACGTCGATCTCGGCGGCGGACAGGCGGGCCCCGGCCAGGGCCTGGCGGATGACGCGCTGCTGGGAGGGGCCGTTGGGGGCGGTGAGGCCGTTGGACGCACCGTCCTGGTTGATCGCGGAGCCGCGGACCACCGCGAGCACCGGGTGACCGTTCTTCCGCGCGTCCGACAGCCGCTCGACGAGCAGCATGCCCACGCCCTCGCCCCAGGCCGTGCCATCGGCGGCGGCCGCGAACGGCTTGCAGCGACCGTCGGTCGCCAGCCCACGCTGCTTGCTGAACGCCACGAAGGTGCCGGGGGTGGCCATCACGGTCACGCCGCCCGCGAGCGCGAGGGAGCATTCGCCGTTGCGGAGGGCCTGTACGGCCATGTGCAGGGTGACGAGGGAGGAGGAGCAGGCCGTGTCGACCGTGACGGCCGGGCCTTCGAGGCCGAACGTGTACGACACGCGACCGGACGCGACGCTGCCGGAGCTGGCAGTGCCCATGTAGCCCTCAAGGCCGTCGGGCGCACGGTGCAACAGCGTGCCGTAGTCGTTGTACATCACGCCCGTGTACACACCGGTCCGGCTGCCGCGCGCGGTCGCCGGGTCGATACCCGCCCGCTCGAACGCCTCCCAGGTGGTCTCCAGCAGCAGCCGCTGCTGCGGGTCCATGGCGAGGGCTTCGCGCGGGCTGATCCCGAAGAAGACGGGGTCGAAGTGGTGGGCGTCGTGCAGGAAACCGCCGTTGCGGGCGTAGCTGGTGCCCTGCTGGTCGGGGTCGTCGTCGTACAGCGACTCGATGTCCCAGCCACGGTCGGTGGGCATATCGGTGATCGCGTCCGTGCCCCCGGTGACCAGCTTCCACAGATCCTCGGGCGAGCTCACCCCGCCGGGGAACCGGCAGCTCATCGCGACGATGGCGATGGGGTCGTCGTCGTGCGCGGTGGCGCTTGCCACGGGTGCGGCCGCGTCCGCCGACTGGCTGCCCTGGGCCTCGGCCCGCAGGTACGCGGCGAGGGCGGCGGGGTTCGGGTAGTCGAAGATCAGGGTGGCGGGGAGCCGTACGCCGCTGACGGCGGTGAGGCGGTTGCGCAGCTCGACGGCGGTGAGCGAGTCGAAGCCGACCTCGCTGAACGCGCGCTGCGGGTCGACCGTTTCGGGCCCGGCATTGCCGAGTACGGCCGCCACCTGCGTACGGACCAGGGTGAGGACGATCGCCTCGGCCTCCGCCTCGGAGGCCCCGGCCAGCTGCTGGGCGAGCGCGCCGGACTGCGCGGCGGCGGCCGCCTGCGCGGCGCGGCGCGGGGGGACGCGGACCAGGCCGCGGAAGAGCGGCGGCAGCATGCCGACGCCTGCCTGGGCGCGGAGGGCGGCCATGTCGAGCGGCATCGGGACCAGGAGGGGGTCGCCCGTGGAGGTCGCGGCGTCGAAGAGTTCACGGCCCTGCTCGGCGGTGATGGCGGCGACGCCGCCGCGCTGGAGGCGGGCGATCTCCGTCTCGTCCAGCTCACCACCCATGCCTCCGGCCACCGACCACAGGCCCCAGGCGAGGGAGGTGGCGGGCAGGCCGTTGGCTGCGCGGTGCTGGGCCAGGGCGTCGAGGAAGGCGTTCGCGGCCGCGTAGTTGCCCTGGCCCGCGCCGCCGAAGACTCCGGCGGCGGAGGAGAACAGGATGAACGCGGCCAGGTCCGCGTCCTGGGTCAGCTCATGCAGGTTCCAGGCCGCGTCCGCCTTCGGGCGGAGGGTCGTGGCCATGCGCTCCGGGGTGAGCGATGCGATCACGCCGTCGTCCAGCACGCCTGCCGTGTGGATCACGGCGGTGAGCGGGTTTTCGGCGGGGATCGCGGCCAGGGTCTCGGCAAGGGCGTTCCGGTCCGCCACGTCGCAGGCCGACCAGCGGACACTTGCGCCCAGCTCGGTGAGCTCCGTGGCCAGTTCCGGTGCGCCAGGGGCCTCCGCTCCGCGACGGCTCACCAGGAAGAGGTGGCGTACGCCGCGCTCCGCCACCAGGTGGCGGGCGAACAGGCCGCCCAGGGTGCCGGACGCACCCGTGAGCAGGACCGTGCCCTCCGGGTTCCACCCGGTGGGTTCCGTCTCCGGCGTCGCGGTGACGCGGGCCAGGCGCGGGGTCTTGACCGTGCCCTCGCGCACCGCCACTTCCTGCTCGCCGGAGGCGAGGGCGGTGGGCAGTGCGGCGTGGGAGTCCGCGTGGCTGTCCGTGTCGACGAGCAGGATGCGGTCCGGGTTCTCCGACTGGGCGGAGCGGACCAGGCCGCGGGCCGCGGCGTGGGCCAGGTCGGTGCCGTTGGTGAGGACGACCAGGCGGGAGTCCGCGAAGCGGTCGTCGGCCAGCCAGGTTTGGAGGAGGTCCAGCAGGTGGGTGGTGGTCTGCTGCGCCGTGGTGGCGGGCGAGGTTTCCCCCACCCCGCCCCTTCCCGAAACAAGGGGCTCCGCCCCTTGACCCCGGTCCTCAAACGCCGGACGGGCTGCGATTGGTGCGTCCTCCAGGGACACCACCAGGTACTCCGGAGCCTCCTTGCCCGCTTCCAGGGCGGCTGTCAGCGCGGCCAGGTCCGGGTAGGGGGTGTTGGGGCCTATGGAGGTCCAGGTGGGCTTGGGCGTCGACTCGGGCGGTGCCGCCACCGGGGTCCAGTCCACGTGGAACAGGGACTCGGACGCGGCGCCTGCGCGCGTCGGGCTCAGCTGGTCCGGGGACACCGTGCGCAGGGCCAGGCGGTCCACCGAGGCCACCGGGGCGCCCGTCACGTCCGCCAGCTGGAGCGACACCGTGCCGTTTCCGGCCGACGTCAGGCGGACCCGTACCGTGTCCGCGCCCACCGAGTGGACGCGGACGCCGGTCCAGGAGAAGGGCAGACCGCCCTGGCCCGGAGTTTCGGTCAGGTCGCTGAGGCCGATGGTGTGCAGCACCGCGTCCAGCAGGGCCGGGTGCACGCCGAACAGCGCGGCGCCCGGTTCGGTGCCCTCGGGGAGCGCGACCTCGGCGTAGACCTCGCCGTCACCGCGCCAGGCGGTCCGCAGGCCCTGGAAGGCCGGGCCGTAGCCGAAGCCCGCCGCCTCCAGGCCCTCGTACAGGCCGTCGGTGTCGATGCGTTCCGCACCGGCGGGCGGCCAGGCGCTCAGGTCGAACGGCGCCGTCGGGGCGGCCTGCGCGAGCAGGCCCGTGGCGTGGCGTATCCACGGCTCGTCGTCGGTGGCCGTGTCGGGGCGTGAGTGGAGTGCGAGGGTGCGGCGGCCGGTGTCGTCCTGGCCGCCCACGGCGATCTGGAGCCGGACCCCGCCCTGTTCGGGCAGGATCAGCGGGGCTTCCAGGGTGAGTTCTTCCACCAGGTCGCATCCGGCCTGCTCACCGGCGCGTACGGCCAGCTCCACGAACGCGGTGCCGGGCAGCAGCACCGCGCCCATGATGGCGTGGTCGGCGAGCCACGGGTGGGTGTCCAGCGAGAGCCGCCCGGTGAACAGGAAGCCCTCCGCGGCGGCCAGCGAGACGGCCGCGCCGAGCAGCGGGTGGTCGGCGGTGCCGAGCCCGACCGAGGAGACGTCGCCGTAGGCGGTGCCCGCGTCCAGCCAGTAGTGCTCGCGCTGGAAGGCGTACGTGGGCAGCTCGACGCGCTCCGCGCCGGTGCCCGCGTAGTACGCCTCCCAGTCGGGGACGGTGCCGCGGGTGTGCAGGGTGGCCAGGGCGCTGGTCAGGGCCTCGGCCTCGGGGCGGGCCTTGCGCAGCACCGGGGTGAACGCGGCGCCGTCGCCGGTCACACACTCCTGCGCCATGGCGGACAGCACGCCGTCCGGGCCGAGTTCGAGGTAGGTGGTGACGCCCTGGGACTCCAGGGTGCGTATCCCGTCGAGGAAGCGGACGGCCTCGCGGACGTGGCGTACCCAGAAGTCGGCGGTGGCGATCTCCGAGGCGGGGGCGATGCCGCCGGTGAGGTTCGAGACGACCGGGATCTTCGGGGTGTCGTACGTCAGGCTCTCGGCGACCTTGCGGAACGCCTCCAGCATCGGGTCCATGAGCGGCGAGTGGAACGCGTGGCTCACCGTGAGCCGCTTGGTCTTGCGGCCCTGCGCCTCGAAGTCCGCCGCGATCGCGACAGCAGCGTCCTCGTCGCCCGCGATGACCACCGAGGTCGGGCCGTTGAGGGCGGCGATGCTGACGCGCTCGGTGAGGAGCGGCGTCACCTCGTCCTCGGACGCCTGGACGGCGATCATCGCGCCGCCGCCCGGGAGCCGCTGCATCAAGCGGCCGCGCGCGGCCACCAGCAGGGCGGCGTCGGGGAGCGACAGCACGCCCGCGACGTGGGCGGCGGCGATCTCGCCGATGGAGTGGCCGGAGACGAAGTCCGGCTTCAGGCCCCACGATTCGACGAGGCGGAACAGGGCCACCTCGATGGCGAACAGCGCGGGCTGGGTGAAGCCGGTGCGGTCCAGTTCGGCGGCGTCGTCCCCGAAGAGGACCTCCTTCAGGGGGCGTTCGAGGCGCGGGTCCAGCGCGGCGCACACCTCGTCCAGCGCCTCGGCGAAGGCCGGATAGGTCTCGTACAGCTCACGGCCCATGCCGAGCCGCTGGCTGCCCTGGCCGGTGAAGAGGAACGCCAGCTTGCCCCGGGTCTCCGCGCCCTCGATCAGCCCGGCCGCGGGCTCGCCCGCGGCGAGCGCGGCGAGCCGGTCGAGGAACGTCTCGCGGTCTCCGGCGATCACGGCCGCGCGGTCCTGGAGGGCGGCGCGGGTGGTGGCGAGGGAGTAGCCGACGGACAGCGGGCCCAGGTCGGGGCGTTCGGTGACGTACGCGTGGAGGCGGGCGGCCTGGGCACGCAGCGCGTCCTCGCCCTTGCCGGACAGCACCCAGGGGAGGAGGGGGAGGGCGCGGGGCGATACGTCGGCGAACGCTTCGGTGGCCTCGCCCGTCGCGTCGTCCGTCGCGTCGTCCGACGCCCCGTCGGTGGCCTCGTCCGGGGCCGGGGACTGCTCGATGATCAGGTGGGCGTTGGTGCCGCTGATGCCGAACGACGACACGGCGGCGCGGCGCGGGCGGCCGGTCTCCGGCCACGGGCGGCCCTCGGTGAGCAGCGAGACGGCCCCGGCCGACCAGTCGATGTGCGGCGACGGCTCGTCGACGTGCAGGGTCCTGGGCACATAGCCGTGCTCGATGGCCTTGACCATCTTGATGATCCCGGCGACACCGGCGGCGGCCTGGGTGTGGCCGACGTTGGACTTGATGGAGCCGAGCAGCAGCGGACGTTCGGCGGACTTCTCCTTGCCGTACGTGGCGAGCAGCGCCTGCGCCTCGATCGGGTCGCCCAGCGTGGTGCCCGTACCGTGCGCCTCGACGACGTCGATCTGGTCGGCCGTCAGCCGGGCGCTGGCCAGGGCCTGGCGGATGACGCGCTGCTGGGACGGGCCGTTGGGGGCGGTCAGGCCGTTGCTGGCGCCGTCCTGGTTGGTGGCACTGCCGCGTACGACGGCCAGCACCCGGTGGCCGTTCTTCCGGGCGTCCGACAGCCGCTCCACCAGCAGCATGCCCGCGCCCTCGGACCAGCCGGTGCCGTCGGCGGCGGCCGCGAACGACTTGCAGCGGCCGTCGAAGGACAGCCCGCGCTGGCGGCTGAACTCGGTGAAGGTACCGGGGGTCGACATCACGGTGACGCCGCCCGCGAGCGCCATCGAGCATTCGCCGTTGCGCAGCGCCTGCATGGCCAGGTGCAGGGTGACCAGGGAGGAGGAGCACGCGGTGTCGACGGTGAGGGCGGGGCCTTCGAGGCCGAAGGTGTACGCGACCCGGCCGGAGGCGATGCTGCTGGAGCCGCCGGTGCCGAGGTAGCCCTCGACGCCGGGCGGTACGGCGCGCAGCCGCGAGGCGTAGTCGTGGTACATGACGCCCGCGAACACGCCGGTCTTGCTGCCGCTGACGGACGTGGCGTCGATGCCCGCCCGCTCGAACACCTCCCACGTGGTCTCCAGCAGCAGCCGCTGCTGGGGGTCCATGGCGAGGGCCTCGCGCGCGTTGATGCCGAAGAACGCCGGGTCGAAGTAATTGGCGTCGTGGAGGAACCCGCCCTCCCGGACATAGCTCGTCCCGGAGCCGTCCGGGTCGTCATCGAACAGTCGCTCGATGTCCCAGCCGCGGTCGGTGGGGAATTCGGAAATACCGTCCCCGCCCTCGGACACCAGCCGCCACAGATCCTCGGGCGACTGGACTCCACCCGGGTAGCGGCAGCTCATGCCGATGATGGCGATGGGCTCCTGGTCCTCCGACTCGACCGCCTGGAGGCGTCGCCGGGTCTCGTGCAGGTCGGCAGTCACCCGCTTGAGAAAGTAACGGAGCTTTTCCTCGTTCATACGTGCGTTCCCTCTCGAGGAATCCGGAAGTCGGGTCCCTTGACGTCGGCCACGGTCACTTCAGGAGATCCCGAATTCTTTACCGAGGAAGTCGAAGAGGTCGTCGTCCGACGCGGACTCGATCTCGTCGACGACATCGGTGCCGTCTTCCGGTCCTCGGTTGTCGTTCCATTGCGCGAGCAGCGCCTGCAGCCGCGCGGTGATCCTGCTCCGGTCCTCGCCGTCCGGGGTTGCCCCGGCCAAGGACTTCTCGAGCCCGTCCAGTTCGGCGAGCAGCGAGGTGACCCCCGTCGTCGCCTCTTCCGGCAGGATCTCGCCCCGCAGGTACTGGACCAGTGCGTTCGGTGTGGGGTAGTCGAAGACCAGCGTCGCCGGGAGCCGGACTCCGGTGGTCGCGTTCAGCCGGTTGCGCAGCTCGACCGCGGTGAGCGAGTCGAAGCCGACCTCGCTGAAGGAGCGGGCCGGGTCGACCGTCTCCGGGCCCGGGTAGCCGAGTACGGCCGCCACCTGGGCGCACACCAGCTCCAGCACGGCCTCGTCCCGCTCGGGCTCGGAGAGCCCGGCGAGGCGGGCCCGCAGCTCGTCGGCCCCGCCGGTGGGGGCGGCGGTGTCGGCTCCGGCCGCCCGGCGGGTGGCCGGAGCCGCCCGTACCAGGCCGCGGAACAGGGGCGGCAGCATGCCGACGCCTGCCTGGGCGCGGAGGGCGGCCATGTCGAGCGGCATCGGGACCAGGAGGGGGTCGCCCGTGGAGGTCGCGGCGTCGAAGAGTTCGCGGCCGCTGTCGGCCGTGAGCACGCCGATACCGCCGCGGCGGATGCGGGCGATCTCCGTCTCGTCCAGCTCACCACCCATGCCTCCGGCCACCGACCACAGGCCCCAGGCGAGGGAGGTGGCGGGCAGGCCGTTGGCTGCGCGGTGCTGGGCCAGGGCGTCGAGGAAGGCGTTCGCGGCCGCGTAGTTGCCCTGGCCCGCGCCGCCGAAGACTCCGGCGGCGGAGGAGAACAGGATGAACGCGGCCAGGTCCGCGTCCTGGGTCAGCTCATGCAGGTTCCAGGCCGCGTCCGCCTTCGGGCGGAGGGTCGTGGCCATGCGCTCCGGGGTGAGCGATGCGATCACGCCGTCGTCCAGCACGCCTGCCGTGTGGATCACGGCGGTGAGCGGGTTTTCGGCGGGGATCGCGGCCAGGATCTCGGCAAGGGCGTTCCGGTCCGCCACGTCGCAGGCCGACCAGCGGACACTTGCGCCCAGCTCGGTGAGCTCCGTGGCCAGTTCCTGCGCGCCGGGGGCCTGGTCGCCTCGGCGGCTCACCAGGAGGAGGTGGCGTACGCCGCGCTCCGCCACCAGGTGGCGGGCGAACAGACCGCCCAGGGTGCCGGACGCACCCGTGAGCAGGACCGTGCCCTCCGGGTTCCACCCGGTGGATTCCGTCTCCGGCGTCGCGGTGACGCGGGCCAGGCGCGGGGCCTGGATCTCGCCGTTGCGGATGGCCACCTGGGGTTCGTCGGTTGCTACGGCCGTCGCGAGTGCCTTGAGGGTGGTGTCCTCGCCGTCGGTGTCTACCAGGACCAGCCGGTCCGGGTTCTCCGACTGGGCGGAGCGGACCAGGCCGCGGGCCGCGGCGTGGGCCAGGTCGGTGCCGTTGGTGAGGACGACCAGGCGGGAGTCCGCGAAGCGGTCGTCGGCCAGCCAGGTTTGGAGGAGGTCCAGCAGGTAGGTGGTGGTCTGCTGCGCCGTGGTGGCGGGCGAGAGGGTCTCCCCCACCCCGCCCCTTCCCGAAACAAGGGGCTCCGCCCCTTGAACCCCGCCGGGGCTCCGCCCCGGGCCCCGGTCCTCAAACGCCGGACGGGCTGGAGTTGCCCCAGCGGCCTGGTTCGCCGCATCGGCCTCGGGCGCCCCCAGGCGCAGGACCACGTACTCCGGAGCCTCCTTGCCCGCGTCCAGGGCCTCGGTCAGTGCGGCCAAATCCTCGTACACGGGGAGGCCCAGGGCTGCCGTGCCCAGGGCTGCCCACCGCTCGGGCGACGGGGCGGCCTCGGTTGTCGCCACCGGGGTCCAGTCCACGCGGAACAGGGCGTCCGCGGCGGCCGGGCGGGCGGCGGGCAGCTGGTCCGGGGACACCGTGCGCAGCGCCAGGCCCTCGACCGACGCCACCGGGGCGCCCGTCGTGTCCGCAAGCTGGAGCGACACCGTGCCCGTGGTCGTGCCCGTGACTCGCACTCGCAGCGCCGAGGCGCCAACCGCGTGCAGGGACACTCCCGTCCACGAGAACGGCAGGCGGCCCTGGCCGCCACCCTCTTCGGCTGCGGCCAGTCCGAGGGCGTGCAGCGCCGCGTCCAGCAGTGCCGGGTGCAGGCCGAAGGTCTTCGCTTCGGCCTCGGCGCCCTCCGGGAGCCGGACCTCGGCGAACACCTCGTCGTCCCGCCGCCAGGCGGCGGTCAGGCCCTGGAAGACCGGGCCGTAGGCGAAGCCCGCCTCGGTCAAGCCCTCGTACAGGCCCTCGACCGGGATCTGCTCGGCCTCGGTGGGGGGCCAGGCGGTGAGGTCGAACGTCGACGCCGGGGCGCCCGCCGCCAGCGCGCCCGTCGCGTGGCGCAGCCACGGCTCGTCGGCCGGGGCGTCCTCGGCGCGGGAGTGCATCGTCAGCGCGCGGCGGCCCGTGGCGTCGGGGGCCGCGAGCGACAGGCGGAGCTGGACGGCACTCCCCTCGGGCACCATCAGCGGCGCCTCCAGGGTGAGTTCGTCCAACCGGTCGCAGCCCGCGTGTTCCCCGGCGCGCAGCGCCAGTTCCACGAACGCCGTACCGGGCAGCAGGACCGTGCCCATCACGGCGTGGTCGGCCAGCCACGGCTGGGCCTGGAGGGACAGCCGTCCGGTGAAGACGAAACCGTCCGCGTCCGGCAGCTCCACGGCGGCGCCGAGCAGCGGGTGGCCCGCCGCGTGCAGGCCGATCGCGGTGGCGTCACCGCCGGCGGGCACGGCGTCCAGCCAGAACCGGCGGCGCTGGAACGCGTACGTCGGCAGCTCCACCCGCTGCGCACCGTACGGGGCGTACAGCGCCTCGAAGTCCACTGCCGTGCCCCGGACATGGGCCTGTCCGAGGGCGATGAGCAGCGTCTCGGGCTCCGGGCGGCCGCTGCGGCAGGTGGCGGCGAAGGCGTGGCGGTCGCCGGTGACGCAGTCCTGCGCCATGGCGGTGAGCACACCGTCGGGGCCGAGTTCGAGGAAGGTGGTGACGCCCTGGGCCTCCAAAGCGCGGACGCCGTCGAGGAAGCGGACCGCCTCGCGGACGTGGCGCACCCAGAAGTCGGGGGTGGTGATCTCCTCGGCGGAGACCAAGGCGCCGGTCAGGTTGGAGACGATCGGGATGCGCGGGGCCTCGTACGTCAGCTCCTCCGCGACCTGGCGGAACGCGTCCAGCATCCCGTCCATGTGCGGCGAGTGGAACGCATGGCTCACCGTGAGCCGCTTGGTCTTGCGGCCCTCGGCCTCGAAGCCCGCCGCGACCTCAAGGGCCGCGTCCTCGTCGCCCGCGACCACGACCGAGGTCGGGCCGTTGACGGCCGCGAGGCTCACCCGCTTGCCCAGCAGGGGCGTCACCTCGTCCTCGGACGCCTGCACCGCGATCATCGCGCCACCGGCGGGCAGTTGCTGCATCAGACGGCCACGGGCCGCCACCAGCTTCGCCGCGTCCGCGAGCGACAGCACGCCCGCCACGTGCGCGGCGGCCAGCTCGCCGATGGAGTGGCCGGAGAGGAAATCGGGCCGCAGACCCCACGCCTCGGCCAGGCGGAACAGCGCCACCTCGATGGCGAAGAGGGCGGGCTGGGTGTACGCGGTCTGGTCGAGCACCGCGGCGTCGTCACCGAAGAGCACCGTCTTCAGCGGCGCTTCGAGGTGAACGTCCAGCGCGTCGCACACCGCGTCCAGCGCCTCCGCGAACACCGGGTACGCCTCGTACAGCTCGCGGCCCATGCCCAGCCGCTGGCTGCCCTGTCCCGTGAACAGGAACGCCACCTTGCCCTCGGCCACCGCGTCCGCCACCAGCCCGGGCGCCGTGCGGCCCTCGGCGAGGGCGTCGAGCGCGGCCAGGAAGCCGTCGCGGTCGCGGGCGACGAGCGCCGCCCGGTGGTCGAAGGTGGCGCGGGCGGTGGCCAGGGAGTGGCCGAGGTCGGCGAGGGCGGTCTCGGGGTGGTCCGCCACATGGGTACGGAGCCGGGCGCCCTGGGCGCGCAACGCCTCCGGGGACTTGCCGGAGAGCACCCACGGCAGCGCCCCGGGCTGCCGGTTCTCCGTCCGGGCCGCCTCGATGACGACCGGGGCCTGCTCGATGATGGCGTGGGCGTTGGTGCCGCTCATGCCGAAGGAGGAGATGCCCGCGCGGCGCGGACGGCCGGTCTCCGGCCAAGCCCTCGCCTCCGCGAGCAGCGACACCGCACCCGCCGACCAGTCGACGTGCGGCGACGGCTCGTCGATGTGCAGGGACTGCGGCAGCACGCCGTGCCGCATCGCCAGCACCATCTTGATGATGCCAGCGACACCGGCGGCGGCCTGTGTGTGGCCGAAGTTGGACTTGATGGAGCCCAGCCACAGCGGCTGGTCCTCCGGCCGCTCGCGGCCGTACGTGGCCAGCAGCGCCTGCGCCTCGATCGGGTCACCCAGCGTCGTACCCGTGCCGTGCGCCTCGACCGCGTCCACGTCGGCGGCTGACAGCCCGGCGTTCGCCAGGGCCTGGCGGATGACGCGCTGCTGGGACGGACCGTTGGGCGCCGTAAGACCGTTGGACGCACCGTCCTGGTTGACCGCCGTACCGCGCACGACGGCCAGTACCTGGTGACCGTTCCTGCGGGCGTCAGACAGCCGCTCCACGAGCACCATGCCGACGCCCTCGCCCCAGGCCGTACCGTCGGCCGCCGCCGCGAACGGCTTGCAGCGGCCGTCGGTGGCCAGGCCGCGCTGGCGGCTGAACTCGGTGAACACGGCGGGCGTGGTGATGATGGTGACACCGCCCGCGAGCGCCAGCGTGCATTCGCCGTTGCGCAGCGCCTGCGCGGCGAGGTGCAGCGCCACCAGCGACGACGAGCACGCCGTGTCGACGGTGACGGCCGGGCCCTCGAAGCCGAAGGTGTAGGAAACCCGGCCGGAGGCGATGCTGCTGGAGCCGCCGGTGCCGAGGTAGCCCTCGACGCCCTCGGGGACGGTGTGCAGCCGCGACACGTAGTCGTTGTGCATCTGGCCGACGAAGACGCCGACCTCCTTGCCGCGCAGCGTGCCCGGGTCGATGCCCGCCCGCTCGAACGACTCCCAGGTGGTCTCCAGCAGCAGCCGCTGCTGGGGGTCCATGGCGAGCGCCTCGCGCGGGTTGATGCCGAAGAAGGCCGGATCGAAGTCGTTGGCGTCGTAGTAGAAGCCGCCCTCGCGGGCGTACGAGGTGCCGGGGCGGTCCGGGTCCGGGTCGTAGAACGCCTCCAGGTCCCAGCCCCGGTCGTCGGGCAGCCGGGAGATGCCGTCGCGGCCCCCGGCCAGCAGCTCCCACAGGTCCTCGGGAGTGCGGACGTCGCCGGGGAAGCGGCAGCTCATGGCGACGATCGCGATCGGGTCGTCCTCGTCGGCGGTGGCCCCCGCACCGGACCGGGTCTGCGCCGTTACGGCGGCGGCCGCCGCCTCGGAGCCGAGCAGCTCCTCCAGCAGATAGCCGGCGAGCGCGGCGGGCGTCGGGTAGTCGAAGACGAGCGTGGCGGGCAGCCGCAGCCCGGCGGCGCCGCCGAGGCGGTTGCGGAACTCCACCGCCGTCAGCGAGTCGAAGCCGAGGTCCTTGAAGGCCCGGCTCGCCTCCACCGCGTCGGGCGAGTCATGGCCGAGCACCACGGCCACCTGGGCACGTACCAGGTCGAGCAGCATCTGCTCGCGCTCGGCAGCGTCCAGCCGGACCAGCCGCTCCACCAGCGAGGAGCCGTCCCCGGCCGCGCTCGACTCGGCGGTGCGGCGGGTCGTACCGCCGCGCACCAGACCGCGCAGCAGCGGCGGCACCATGTCGACGCGTGCGCCCGTGAGCGAAGCCAGGTCGAGCTGCATGGGCACCAAGAACGCGTCGCCGACCTGCTGAGCGGCATCGAACAGGGCCAGGCCCTCGTCCGAGGACAGCCCCTGCACGCCCGAACGGCTCATGCGGGACTTGTCGGTGGCCTCC
This sequence comes from Streptomyces sp. NPDC021115, assembly GCF_044333065.1. Lineage (NCBI taxonomy): Bacteria > Bacillati > Actinomycetota > Actinomycetes > Kitasatosporales > Streptomycetaceae > Streptomyces > Streptomyces sp. NPDC021115. Next base: position 109,642 of record NZ_JBIRQF010000006.1, on the reverse strand, counting down.
AGCTCGCCGGTCATGCCGCTGGCCTCGGCCCACAGGCCCCACGCGAGGGAGGTGGCGGGCAGGCCGTGGGCCTGGCGGTGACGGGCGAGGGCGTCCAGGAAGGAGTTGGCGGCGGCGTAGTTGGCCTGCCCCGGGCCGCCGAACGTACCGGCGGCCGAGGAGAACAGCACGAACGCGGCCAGGTCGAGTCCCCGGGTCAGCTCGTGCAGGTTGACCGCCGCGTCCACCTTGGGCCGCAGCACCTTCTCCAGCCGCTCCGGCGTCAGCGAGCCGATCACGCCGTCGTCCAGCACACCGGCCGTGTGCACCACGGCGGTCAGCGGATGTGCGGCGGGGATGGCGGCCAGGACGGTGGCGAGCTGGTCCCGGTCGGCCGCATCGCACGCGGCGATGGTGACCTCGGCGCCCAACTCGCGCAACTCGGAGGCGAGTTCGGCCGCGCCCGCGGCCTGCTCGCCGCGGCGGCTGGTCAGCAGCAGATGCCGGGCGCCGCGCTCGGTCACCGCGTGCCGGGCGACCAGGCCGCCGAGGGTTCCGGTGCCGCCGGTGATCAGCACCGTGCCGTCCGGGTTCCACGCGGCGGGCACGGTGAGGACGACCTTGCCGATGTGGCGGGCCTGGCTGAGGTAGCGGAACGCGTCCGGGGCCTGCCGCACATCCCATGCGGTGATCGGCAGCGCGCGCACCGCGCCCTGCTCGAACAGCTCCAGCAGTTCGCCCAGCATCTCCTGGATGCGGTCCAGGCCCGCCTCGGTCAGGTCGAACGCCTGGTAGGAGACGCCCGGGTAGGCGGCCGCGACGTCCTCCGGCGCACGGACGTCCGTCTTGCCCATCTCGACGAACCGGCCGCCGCGCGGCAGCAGCCGCAGCGACGCGTCCACGAACTCCCGGGCCAGCGAGTCCAGGACGACGTCCACACCACGTCCCCCGCTGGCCTCGCGGAACGTGTCCTCGAAGGCCAGGTCACGGGAGGACGCGATGCGGTCGTCGGCGAGCCCGAGGCCGCGCAGCGTGTCCCACTTGCCGGGGCTGGCGGTGGCGTACACGTCCACGCCCCAGTGGCGGGCCAGTTGCACGGCGGCCATGCCGACACCACCGGCGGCGGCGTGGACCAGCAGCGATTCCCCGCCGCGCAGGTCCGCGAGGTCGCGCAGCGCGTAGTACGCCGTCATGAAGACGATCGGCACGGACGCGGCCTGCGCGTACGACCAGCCCCGCGGCATCGGCACGACCATGCGGCGGTCCACGACCACCAGCGGGCCGAACCCGCCGGGCAGCATGCCCATCACCGGGTCGCCGGGCACCAGATCGGTGACCCCGGGGCCGGTTTCGAGGACGACACCGGCGCCCTCACTGCCCATCAGGCCCGCGTCGCCCGGGTACATGCCCAGCGCGTTCAGCACGTCGCGGAAGTTCACACCGGCGGCCCGGACCGCGACCCGCACCTGTCCGGCCTCCAGCGGCGCGGTGGCCTCCGGGGTCGGCAGCAGGGTCAGGTTCTCCAGCGTGCCCTTGTCCTCGATGTCGAGGCGCCACGCCTGCTCACCGGCCGGGGGCACCATCGGCCCGTCGGCGGCGATGCGCGCCAGCCGGGGAGCGTGGACGGCGCCTCGGCGCAGCACGAACTGCGGCTCGCCGGAGGCCAGCGCGGCGCCCAGCGCCTCGTACGACGCGTCGGTGCCGTCGACGTCGACCAGCACCAGCCGGTCGGGGTTCTCCGACTGCGCGGAGCGCACCAGCCCCCACACCGGGGCGTGCGGCAGGTCGTACGTGCCCGCGTCACCGGCGGTGGCCACCGCGCCGCGGGTCACCAGGACCAGCTGCGAGGCGGCGAACCGGTCGTCGGCCAGCCACTCCCGTACGAGGGACAGGGCCTCCTGGGTGGCGGTGTGCACCGCGCCCGCCACCTCGTCGTCCGCGCCGCGCGGGTCGAGGTACGCGAGAACGTACTCGGGCACGTCCGGCGCCGTCCCGGCCTCGCCCAGGGCGGCCAGATCGGCGTGGACCCCCGCACCGGACGTCAGCGCACCGGACGTCAGCGCGTCGGGCGCGCCGCCGCCGAGCACCGCCCACCGCACGGTGGCTTCCGTGGTCAGCGGCACGGTGGCCCAGTCCAGCCGGTACAGCGACTCGTGGTACGCGGCTGTGCGGGCACCCTCGAGCTGCCCGGCCGCGACCGGACGCAGCGCCAGCTGCTCCACGGACGCCACCGGCGCACCGGTCCCGTCGGCCAGCTCCAGCGACACCGCGTCCGCCCCGGCCGGGGTCAGCCGCACCCGGAGCGCACCGGCGCCCACCGCGTGCAGCGACACCCCGCCCCAGGAGAACGGCAGCCTGCCCTGTTCGTCGCCGTCGGGACGGGCGAACGTGCTGTGCAGCGCGGCGTCCAGCAGCGCCGGGTGCAGCCCGAACGCCTTCGCGTCGGCCTCGGCGCTCTCGGGCAGCCGTACCTCGGCGAACACCTCGTCGCCGCGCAGCCAGGCAGCCTCCAGGCCCTGGAAGACCGGGCCGTACGCGAAACCGCCCTGCGCCAGGTGCTCGTAGAGCCCGTCGACCCCGGCGGGCTCGGCGCCCGGCGGCGGCCACGCCGTCAGATCGAACGACGGCTGCGGGGCGCCCGCCACCAGCACACCGCTGGCGTTCCGGGTCCACGGCAGCTCGGCGGGCGCGTCCTGGGCCCGCGAGTACAGCTCCAGCGTGCGAAGGCCCGCGGCCTGCGGGGCGCCGACCACGATCTGAAGCTGCACCGCGCCGCGCTCGGGGAGGATCAGCGGCGCCTCGATGGTCAGCTCGTCCAGCCGGTCGCAGCCCACCTGGTCACCGGCGCGGATCGCCAGCTCCACGAAGGCGGTGCCGGGCAGCAGGGCCGTGCCCATGACGGCGTGATCGGCCAGCCACGGGTGGCTTTCGAGGGACAGCCTGCCGGTGAGCAGGAAGCCGTCGGAGTCGGCCAGCGGCACGGCAGCGCCCAGCAGCGGATGGTCCGCCCGGCCCAGACCCGCCGACTCCACATCGCCCACGAAGCCCGCCGGGTTCGTCAGCCAGAAGCGGCGGTGCTGGAAGGCGTACGTGGGCAGGTCGACGCGGGACGCACCGGTGCCCGCGAAGTACGCGGCCCAGTCCGGCGCCACGCCACGGACGTGCAGCCGGGCGAGGGCAGCGGTGACGGTCTCGGCCTCGGGCCGGTCCTTGCGGCAGGTGGCGGCGAAGGCCGCGTCGCCCTCGGTGAGGCAGTCCTGCGCCATGGCGGTGAGGACACCGTCCGGACCGAGTTCGAGGTAGGTGGTGACGCCCTGGACCTCCAGGGTGCGGACACCGTCGAGGAAGCGCACCGCCTCGCGGACGTGGCGCACCCAGAAGTCGGGGGTGGTGATGTCGTCTGCGGAGACGACCTCCCCGGTGAGGTTCGAGACGATCGGGATGCGGGGCGCCTCGTACGAAAGCCCCTGCGCCACCTCGCGGAACGCGTCCAGCATCCCGTCCATGCGCGGCGAGTGGAACGCGTGGCTCACCGTGAGCCGCTTCGTCTTACGGCCCTGCGCCTCGAAACCAGCGGCGATCTCCAACGCCGCGTCCTCGTCGCCCGCGATGACGACCGACGTCGGGCCGTTCACAGCGGCGATGCTCACACGCTCCGTGAGCAGCGGCGCCACCTCGTCCTCCGACGCCTGCACCGCGATCATCGCGCCACCGGCCGGGAGTTCCTGCATCAGACGGCCACGTGCGGCCACCAGCTTCGCCGCGTCGGCGAGGGAGAGCACACCCGCCACATGGGCGGCGGCCAGCTCGCCGATGGAGTGGCCGGAGAGGAAGTCCGCACGCAGCCCCCACGCCTCGACCAGCCGGAACAGCGCCACCTCCACCGCGAACAACGCGGGCTGGGTGTAGGCGGTCTGGTCGAGCACCGAGGCGTCATCGCCGAAGAGCACGGTCTTCAGGGGCGCGTCGAGGTGCGGGTCCAGCGCGTCGCACACCTCGTCCAGCGCCTCCGCGAACACTGGGTACGCGGCGTACAGCTCACGGCCCATCCCGAGCCGCTGGCTGCCCTGGCCGGTGAACAGGAAGGCCACCTTGCCGTCCGCCACCGAGCCCTCGACGAGCCCCGCGGCCGCGTCGCCGCGCGCCAGCGCCTCCAGGCCCGCGACCAGCGCGGCACGGTCCTCACCGACCACCACAGCGCGGTGGTCCAGCGCGGCGCGGGTGGTGGCCAGGGAGTAGCCGAGGTCGGTCAGCGGCAGCTCGGGCCGCTCCTCGATGTGGGCGAGCAGCCGTACGGCCTGGGCGCGCAGCGCGTCGGCGGACTTGCCGGACAGGGTCCAGGGCACCACACCGAGCTGCCGGTTCTCCGGCCGGGGCTCCTCGATGACAACGGGCGCCTGCTCGATGATGGCGTGGGCGTTGGTGCCGCTGACGCCGAAGGAGGAGATGCCCGCGCGGCGCGGGTGGCCGGTCTCCGGCCACTCCCGCGATGCGGCGAGCAGCGACACCGCGCCCGACTCCCAGTCGACGTGCGGCGACGCCTCGTCGATGTGCAGCGACTGCGGCAGCACACCGTGCCGCATCGCCTGCACCATCTTGATGATGCCCGCGACACCGGCGGCGGCCTGCGTGTGGCCGATGTTCGACTTGATGGAGCCGAGGTACAGCGGCTGTTCGGCGGTCTTCTCCTTGCCGTACGTGGCCAGCAGCGCCTGCGCCTCGATCGGGTCGCCCAGCGTGGTCCCCGTACCGTGTCCCTCGACGACGTCCACCTCGGCGGCGGAGAGTCCCGCACCCGCCAGCGCCTGGCGGATGACGCGCTGCTGCGACGGACCGTTCGGCGCCGTCAGACCGTTGGACGCGCCGTCCTGGTTGACCGCCGTACCGCGCACGACGGCCAGCACCTGGTGGCCGTGTCGACGCGCGTCCGACAGCCGCTCGACCAGCAGCATGCCGACGCCCTCGGCCCAGCCCGTGCCGTCCGCGTCCGCCGAGAACGACTTGCAGCGGCCGCTGGCGGACAGGCCGCCCTGGCGGCTGAAGTCGATGAAGGTGTCCGGGGTGGACATGACGGTGACACCGCCCGCGAGCGCCATGGTGCACTCGCCGCTGCGCAGCGCCTGCGCGGCGAAGTGCAGCGCCACCAGCGACGACGAGCACGCCGTGTCGATGGTGACGGCCGGGCCTTCGAGACCGAAGGTGTACGCGACGCGGCCGGAGGCGACACTGCCCGCCGTACCGGTGCCGAGATAGCCCTCAAGGCCCTCGGGGAGCGCGGTCAGCCGGGAGAGGTAGTCGTGGTACATGACGCCGGTGAAGACGCCGGTCCGGCTGCCGCGCACGGCCGCCGGGTCGATGCCCGCGCGCTCGAACGCCTCCCAGGAGGACTCCAGCAGCAGCCGCTGGTGGGGGTCCATGGCGAGGGCTTCGCGCGGGTTGATGCCGAAGAAGTCCGGGTCGAACTCGCCCGCCTCGTAGAGGAATCCGCCCTCGATGGTGGCGCTGGTGCCCGCCTGCCCCTGGTCGTCGCCGAGCAGCCCGTCGAGCTGCCAGCCGCGGTCGGTGGGGAATCCGGAGATGGCGTCGGTGCCGCCCGTGACGAGCTGCCACAGCTCCTCGGGGCTGCTGACGCCGCCCGGGTAGCGGCAGCTCATGCCGACGATGGCGATCGGCTCGTCGTCGGCGATCGCGACGGCGGTGGCGGGTGCCGCGGCGGCCTCGTCGGCCTGGTCGCCGAGGATTTCGGTGCGCAGGAAACCGGCGAGCGCGGTGGGCGTGGGGTAGTCGAAGACGAGGGTGGCCGGGAGCCGTACGCCCGTGACCGCGCCGACGCGGTTGCGCAGCTCGACTGCGGTGAGCGAGTCGAAGCCCAGCTCCTTGAAGGCGCGGCCCGCGCCGACCGCCTCCGGGCCCGCGTAGCCGAGGACGGCGGCGACCTGGCCGCAGACGATGTCCAGCAGCAGCCGGTCGCGTTCGGGGACGGACAGCCCGAGGAGCCGGGTCGCGAGTCCGCCGCCGTCCGTGGCGCCCGACTCGGCGGTGCGGCGGGCCGGTCCGCCGCGCACCAGCCCGCGCAGCAGCGCGGGGACCATGGTGGCATCGGCGTGGCGCAGCGACGCGAGGTCCAGGTGCATGGGGACGAGCGCGGGGTCGCCGACGGCGAGCGCGGTGTCCAGCAGGGCCAGGCCCTCGTCGGAGGAGAGGGCGGCGACTCCGGCGCGGGTGATGCGCTCGATGTCGGCGTCGTCCAGGTCGCCGGTCATGCCGCTGCGCTCGGCCCACAGGCCCCAGGCGAGGGCGGTCGCGGGGAGCCCCTGGGCGCGGCGGCGCTGGGCGAGGGCGTCGAGGAAGGCGTTGGCGGCCGCGTAGTTGGCCTGCCCTGGGCCGCCGAGGGTGCCGGCGGCGGCGGAGAACAGCACGAACGCGGACAGGTCGAGGTCGCGCGTCAGCTCGTGCAGGTTCATCGCCGCGTCCACCTTGGGCGGCAGGACGCGGTCGACGCGCTCGGCGGTGAGCGAGCCGATGACGCCGTCGTCCAGCACGCCCGCCGTGTGCACGACGGCGATGAGCGGGTGTGCGGCCGGGACGGCGGCCAGCACCTCGGCCAGCGCGGCGCGGTCGGCCACGTCGCAGGCGGCGAGGGTGACATCGGCACCGGACGCGCGGAGTTCGGCGACGAGTTCGGCGGCGCCGTCCGCGTCGGCGCCGCGCCTGCTGAGCAGCAGCAGGTGGCGTACGCCGTGCTCGGCCACCAGGTGGCGGGCGACGAGGCCGCCCAGGGTGCCGGTGGCGCCGGTGACCAGGGCGGTCCCCTCGGGGTCGAGGGCGGGCGCGGTGTGCGCGGCGTCGGAGGCGACCTTCGCCAGGCGCGGCACGACGACGGAACCGGCACGGACCGCGAGCTGCGGTTCGCCGGTGGCGAGCGCCGGGGCGAGGGCGCGGTACGAGGCGTCGTCGCCGTCGATGTCGACCAGGGTGAAGCGGTCCGGGTTCTCGGACTGCGCGGAGCGCAGCAGGCCCCACAGCGGGGCGTGCGCCAGGTCCTCGGTGTCGGCGTCGGCCGCGGTGGCGACGGCGCCACGGGTGGCGATCACCAGCCTGGAGCCCTCGAAGCGGTCGTCGGCGAGCCAGCCCTGGGCCAGTTCCAGCGCGCGGTGCAGTACGTCGCGTACGGCGGCCTGCTCCGAAAGCCCGCTGTCGGGCGCGAAGAACGGCGCGACGACGGCCTGCGGCACCGTGGCGCCACCGGTCACGGCCTCGCCGAGCGCGGCCAGGTCGGGGTAACCGGCGGCGGTGGGCAGCGCGGCGGCCAGTTCCGGGCTGTCGTCGCCCAGCAGCGCCCACTGCCCGGCCACGACGGTGGTGGCCGACGGCACCGGGACGGGGGTCCACTCGACGCGGAACAGCCCGTCGTAGAAGGCGCCGCGCGCGGTGTGCACCTGCTCGGGGGAGACCGGGCGCAGCAGCAGCGCGTCGACGGAGGCGACGGGCGCGCCGCTCTCGTCGGTCACCAGGACAGCGACGGAGTCCTGGCCCGCGGGCGAGAGCCGGACGCGCAGCGCGGAGGCGCCGACGGCGTGCAGCCGGACGCCGCTCCAGGAGAACGGGAGGCGGCCGTGCTCGGTGTCCTCCAGCAGGGAGCCGATGCCGACGGCGTGCAGGGCCGCGTCCAGCAGCGCCGGGTGCAGCCCGAACAGGTCGGCCTCGCCGCGGGCGCTGTCGGGCAGGCGTACCTCGGCGTACACGTGGTCGCCGTGCTGCCAGGCGGCCTTGAGGCCCTGGAACACGGGACCGTAGGCGAATCCGCTTGTCGTGAGCCACTCGTACAGCCCGTCGACGGGCACCTCGGTGGCACCGGTCGGGGGCCAGGTGGTGAGGGTGTCGCCGGAGGCGGTGGCATCCGTGGCGCCGGTGGCGAGCACACCGGTGGCGTGGCGGGTCCACTCGCCCTCGCCCCAGGTGCCGTCGGCGGCCTCTTCGAGCCGCGAGTGCAGGGTCAGCGAGCGGCTTCCTGTCTCGTCCGGCGCGCCCACGGACACCTGCACCTGCACCCCGCCCTGCGGGGGCAGGGCGAGCGGCGCTTCGAGGGTCAGCTCCTCCAGCACATCGGCGCCGACGTGGTCACCGGCGCGGATGGCCAGCTCCACGAAGGCGGTGCCGGGCAGCAGCACGGTGTCCATGACGGCGTGGTCGGCGAGCCACGGGTGGGTCTGGAGGGAGAGCCTGCCGGTGAACAGGAATCCGGCGGCGTCGGCGAGCGACACGGCGGCGCCGAGCAGCGGATGGTCGGCGGAGCCGAGCCCGGCGGCGGTGACGTCACCGGTCCAGGGCCCGGCGGGCTCGGGCCAGTACAGCTCGCGCTGGAAGGCGTACGTGGGCAGCTCGACGCGGCGGGCACCGGAGCCCGCGAACACCGCGGCCCAGTCGACGGCCACGCCGTGCACATGGGCGCGGGCGAGCGCGTCGGTCAGCGCGGTGGCCTCGGGCCGGTCACCGCGCAGCACGGGGACGAACGTGGCGCCCTCGGCGGTGACGCAGTCCTGCGCCATGGCGGTGAGCACCCCGTCGGGGCCCAGCTCCACGAAGGTGGCGACGCCGTACTCTTCGAGCCCGCGGATGCCGTCGGTGAAGCGGACGGCCTGCCGGACGTGGCGGACCCAGTAGTCGGGCGAGCAGATCTCGTCGGCGGAGACGGACGCACCGGTCAGGTTGGAGATGACGGGGATGACCGGCGGCGCGTAGCTGACGCCCTGCGCCACCTCGCGGAACGCCTCCAGCATCCCGTCCATGTGCGGCGAGTGGAACGCGTGGCTGACGGTGAGCCGCTTGGTCTTGCGGCCCTGTGCCTCGAAGCCCGCCGCGATCTCCAGCGCCGCGTCCTCGTCGCCCGCGATGACGACCGAGGTGGGCCCGTTGAGGGCGGCGAGGGAGACGCGCTCGGTGAGCAGCGGCGTCACCTCGTCCTCGGACGCCTGGACGGCGATCATCGCGCCGCCGCCGGGCAGTTCCTGCATCAGTCGGCCGCGCGCGGCCACCAGCTTCGCGGCGTCCGCGAGCGACAGCACGCCCGCCACATGGGCGGCGGCCAGCTCGCCGATGGAGTGGCCGACGAGGAAGTCGGGCTTCACGCCCCACGTTTCCAGCAGCCGGAACAGCGCCACTTCGAGGGCGAACAGGGCGGGCTGGGTGTACGCCGTCTGGTCCAGTACGGAGGCGTCGTCCCCGAACATCACCTCGCGCAGGGGCAGTTCGAGGTGGCCGTCGAGTGCGGCGCACACCTCGTCCAGGGCCCGTGCGAAGGCCGGGACGGTCGCGTACAGCTCGCGGCCCATGCCGACGCGCTGGCTGCCCTGCCCGGTGAACAGGAACGCGACCTTGCCCTCGCTGACCTCGCCCTGGACCAGCCCGCTCGCGGGCCCGTCCTCGGCGAGCGCGGCCAGCCCGCGCAGCAGGTCGTCCCGGCCGCCGTCGCCCGTGAGGACCACGGCCCGGTGGTCCAGCGCGGCGCGGGTGGTGGCCAGGGAGTGGGCGAGGTCGACCAGGCCGAGGCCCGGGTCGCCTTCGACGTGGGCGGCGAGCCGCGCGGCCTGGGCGCGCAGCGCCTCGGCGCTCTGCCCGGACACCAGCAGCGGCAGTCGCCCGCCGAGCCCGGTCCACTGGCCCTCGGCCGTCTCCGGCTCGCGGTCCTCGGCGGGCGCCTGCTCGATGACGGTGTGGGCGTTCGTACCGCTGACGCCGAACGAGGAGATGCCCGCGCGGCGCGGCTGTCCGGTCTCCGGCCACGGCGTGTTCTCGGTGAGCAGGGACACCGCGCCCGCCGACCAGTCGACGTCCCCGGAGGGCGCGTCGACGTGCAGCGTCCTGGGCAGCACCCCGTGCTCGATGGCCTTGACCATCTTGATGATTCCTGCGACACCGGCCGCGGCCTGGGTGTGCCCGAAGTTGGACTTCACCGAGCCGAGCCACAGCGGGCGGCCCTCGGCGCGGTTCTGCCCGTACGTGGCGAGCAGGGCCTGCGCCTCGATGGGGTCGCCGAGCGACGTCCCCGTGCCGTGCGCCTCGACGGCGTCGACCTGGGCCGGGGTGAGGCGGCCGTCGGTGAGCGCCTGCCGGATGACGCGCTGCTGGGACGGACCGTTGGGCGCCGTAAGACCGTTGCTGGCGCCGTCTTGGTTGATGGCCGAACCACGGACGATGGCGAGCACCTGGTGGCCGTTCTTACGGGCGTCCGACAGCCGCTCCACGAGGAGCATGCCGACGCCCTCGCCCCAGCCGGTGCCGTCCGCGCCGTCCGCGAACGCCTTGCAGCGGCCGTCGGGCGCGAGGCCCCGCTGCCGGCTGAAGTTGATGAACGCGCGCGGGCTGTTCATGACCGTGACACCACCGGCCAGCGCCAGCGAGCACTCGCCGTTGCGCAGCGACTGCACGGCCAGGTGCAGCGCCACCAGCGAGGCCGAGCACGCGGTGTCGACGGAGAGCGCCGGGCCCTCCAGTCCGAAGGTGTAGGAGATGCGGCCGGAGATGACGCTCGCCGCGTTGCCGGTCAGCAGATACTGCTCGACGCCGGGCGGCGCCGTGTGCATCAGCTCCGGGTAGTCCTGGCCGTTGGTGCCGATGAAGACACCGGCCTTGCTGCCGCGCAGCGTGACCGGGTCGATCCCGGCCCGCTCGAACACCTCCCAGGACGTTTCCAGCAGCAGCCGCTGCTGGGGGTCCATGCCGAGGGTTTCGCGCGGGCTGATCCCGAAGAACCCGGCGTCGAACTCGCCCGCGCCCTCCAGGAATCCGCCCTGGTCGGTGTAGCTGGTGCCCTGCTGGTCCGGGTCGGCGTCGAAGAGGGACGAGACGTCCCAGCCCCGGTCCGTGGGGAAGTCCGTGATGGCGTCGCCGCCACCGGCCACGAGCTGCCACAGCTCCTCCGGAGACGTGACGCCTCCGGGGAACCGGCAGCTCATGCCGACGATCGCGATCGGCTCAGGCTCCTGCGACTCGACCTCGCGGAGACGCTGCCGCGTCTGATGCAGATCGGCAGTTACCCGCTTGAGGTAGTCGAGGATCTTGTCCTGATCCGCCATTGGAGTCTCACCCATGCTTCTCGTCACAAACCTTGCGCCCGCGGACTTGCAGATCCCTAGATTCCGAGTTCCTTGTCGATGAAGGCGAAGACCTCGTCGGGCGTCGCCTCCTGCAACTGCGCCGTCACGGCCCCCTCACCGTCCCCCGTCCCGGCCTCGGCCTTACGGGGCTCCGCCCACGTGGCCGCGAGGTCCCGCAGCCGGGCCGCGATGTCCTCGCGGGCCTCGCTGTCGGGGTCGAGGACGGACAGCGCGGACTCCAGCGCGTCGAGTTCCGCGAGCCCGGGCGCGGCGGCCGTGCCGCCGTCGCCGACGAGTTCGCCGCACAGGAACTCGGCGAGCGCCGCCGGGGTGGGGTAGTCGAAGACCAGCGTGGCGGGCAGCTTCTGCCCGGTGGCGGCGCCCAGCCGGTTGCGCAGCTCCAGCGCGATCAGCGAGTCGAAGCCCAGCTCCTTGAACGCCCGCCCCGCGCCGACCTCGTCGGTCGTCGGGTGGCCGAGCGCCGCGACGGCGTTCGTGCGGACGACCTCCAGGACCACCAGGGACTGTTCGGCCCGGGAGATCCCGGCCAGCCGCTGCCGCAGCGCCTCCGCCGGGGAGCCGTCCCCCACCGCCGGGTCGCCGCCCTGGGCGCCGGTCTCCCGCAGCCGCCGCACCTCCGGCAGATCGCCGATGAGCGGGCTGGGGCGGACCGCCGTGTAGCCCTGGGCGAAGCGTTCCCACTGGATGTCGGCGACGGCCAGCACCGTGTCGGCGTGGTCCAGCGCCTGCTGGAGCGCCGTGATCGCCGCGTGCGGGTCCATCGCCGGGACACCGCCCCGGTCCAGCCGGTCGCCGACGGCACCGCCCGCGGCGAGTCCCGTCTCGCCCCAGCGGCCCCAGGCCACCGAGGTGGCGGGCAGGCCGTCGGCGCGGCGCTGCTCGGCCAGCGCGTCGAGGTAGGCGTTGGCCGCCGCGTAGTTGCCCTGCCCGGCGTCGCCGAGGGTGCCCGCGATGCCGGAGAACAGCACGAACGCGGACAGCTCCAGACCGCGGGTCAGCTCGTGCAGGTGGCGCGCCGCGTCGGCCTTCGGGCCGAGGACGGTCGCGAACCGCTCCGGGGTGAGGGCGTCCAGGACACCGTCGTCGAGCACGCCCGCGGCGTGCATGACGGCGGTGAGCGGCTGGTCGGCCGGGATGTCGGCGAGCAGGCCCTCGACCGCCTTGCGGTCGGCCACATCGCACGCGGCGACGGTGACGCGCGCGCCGAGCGCGGTCAGTTCGTCGCGCAGCTCGGCCGCGCCGGGCGCCTCCAAGCCACGACGGCTGGTGAGCACCAGGTGCTCGGCGCCATGACGGGCCAGCCAGCGCGCCACATGGGCGCCCAGCGCCCCCGTACCGCCCGTGACCAGCGTGGTTCCGGCGGGCTTCCAGGACCGTACGGCGGGCGCCCCGGCGAGCGGGGAGCGGGCGAGCCTGCGGGCGAACACGCCCGCCGCGCGCACCGCGAGCTGGTCTTCGCCGTCGGCCCCGGCGAGCACGTTCACCAGCCGGGACAGCGCCCGGTCGTCAGGCGTTCCCGGCAGGTCGACCAGACCGCCCCAGCGCTCCGGGTACTCCAGCGCCGCGGTGCGGCCGAGGCCCCAGGCGAGCGCCTGCTCGGGGGATTCGGGCCGGTCCGTACCGCTGACGGACACCGCGCCACGGGTGGCGCACCACAGCGGCGCCTCCACCCCGGCGTCGCCCAGCGCCTGGATCAGCGCTGCGGTGCCGGTCAGCCCGGCGCCGAGGCCGTCCGTGCCGGGCGCGGTCCGCTCGTCGAAGGCGAGCAGCGAGAGCACACCGGAGACGGTTCCGGCACCGGCCAGTTCCTCGCACACCAGGCGGGTCAGCGACTCCCGGTCGGCCTCGACGGCGGCCGGGGTGATCTGCCGTACGTCGGCGCCGCGTTCGGCGAGCGTACGGACCACCCCGAGCGTCCAGTCGTCGGTGGCGGCGGACTCGGGCACGGCCAGCAGCCAGGTCCCGGACAGCCGCGCGGCCCGGCCCTCAGTCTGCGACTTCCATGTCACGCGGTAGCGCCAGCCGTCCACGGTGGACTGCTCGCGGGCCTGCTTGCGCCACGAGGCGAGGGCGGGCAGGACGGCGCCGAGCGAGGACCGCTCGGTGTCGTCGTCACACGCGAGGGTGTCGGCCAGCGACTCCAGGTCCTCGCGCTCGACGGCCTCCCAGAAGCGGGCGTCGACGGCGTCGGACCGCGTTGCGGGAGCCGTGGCTTCGGGTGCCTGCGGCCAGTAGCTCTGGTGCTGGAAGGCGTACGTGGGCAGCTCGACGCGGGCCGCGCCCGTACCGTCGAACACCGCGTCCCAGTCGACGTCGACACCACGGGTCCACGCCTCGCCGAGGGACGCCCAGAAGCGGTCGAGACCGCCCTCGTCGCGGCGCAGCGATCCGATGGCCGCCGCCTCGCGGCCCGCGTCCTCGGCCGTCTCCTGCACGCCCATGGCCAGCACCGGATGGGCGCTGGACTCGATGAACACGTTCATGCCCTCATCGAGCAGGCGGCGGATGGCGCTCTCCAGCTCGACGGTGCGGCGCAGGTTGGTGAACCAGTACTCGGCGTCCAGCTCGGAACCGTCGGCCCACTCCCCCGTCACGGTCGACAGGAACGGCACCTGCGCGGTCTTGGGCTGTACGGGGGCCAGCAGGTCGAGGAGTTCGTCGCGCAGCAGTTCCACCTGCGCGGAGTGGGAGGCGTAGTCCACCGGGACGCGGCGCGCCCGGACCTCGTCCGCCTCGCACGCGGCGACCAGCTCATCCAGCGCGGTCGGCTCACCGGAGACCACCACGGCCGAGGGGCCGTTGACGGCGGCCACCGAGATGCGCTCCTCGCCCCACGGCGCGATCCGCTCCCGTACCTCGGACACCGGCAGCGCGATCGACACCATGCCGCCCTTGCCCGCCAGCACCCGGCCGATCGCCTGGCTGCGCAGCGCCACGACCCGCGCCGCGTCCCGCAGCGACAGAATCCCGGCCACGCACGCCGCCGCGATCTCGCCCTGCGAGTGGCCCACCACGGCCGAAGGCCGCACACCCAGCGAACGCCACAGCTCCGCGAGCGAAACCATCACGGAGAACAACACCGGCTGAACGACGTCCACCCGCTCCAGAGACGGCGCGTCCTCCGCTCCTCGCAACACATCCACCAACGACCAGTCGGTGAATTCGGCGAGTGCGTCGGCACACTCATCAATACGGGCAGAGAACACCGGTGAAGCATCCAACAGCCCCACGGCCATGCCTACCCATTGTGACCCCTGTCCGGGGAACACGAATGCGGCCTTGCCCCCGATTGAGGCCCCCTGCACCAGGTTGGGCAGGACCTGCCCCCTAGCGAGGGCGTCCAAACCCCGGACGTAGTCTTCCCGCTCGCCGCCTACCAGCACCGCGCGCTGGTCGAAGGCGGCCCGGGTGGTGGCCAGCGAGTGGCCGATGTCCAGGGGGTTCAGGTCCGGGTCGGCGTCGAGGTGGGCCAGCAGCTTGGCGGCCTGCGCGCGCAGGCCCGCCTCGTTCTTGCCGGACACCACCCACGGCAGCGCGTCGAGCCGCCGGGTCGCCGGTTCCGTCTCGTCCCGCTCCTCGGCGGGCGCCTGCTCCAGGATGGTGTGGGCGTTGGTGCCGCTGAAGCCGAACGAGGACACCGCGGCCCGGCGCGGCCGGTCGGTACGCGGCCACTCCCGCGCCTCGGTCAGCAGCTCGACGTCGCCCGACGCCCAGTCGACGTGCGGGGTGGGCTCAAGGATGTGCAGCGACTCCGGCAACACCCCGTGCCGCAGCGCGAGTACGAGCTTCATCACGCCCGCGACTCCGGCGGCCGCCTGCGCGTGGCCGATGTTGGACTTGATGGAGCCGAGCAGCAGCGGCTGCCCCTCCGGCCGGTCCTGGCCGTACGTGGCGAGCAGCGCCTGCGCCTCGATCGGGTCGCCCAGCGTCGTCCCCGTACCGTGCGCCTCGACGACGTCCACCTCGGCGGCCGACAGGCGGGCGTTGGCGAGCGCCTGGCGGATGACGCGCTGCTGGGACGGGCCGTTGGGCGCGGTGAGCCCGTTGGACGCACCATCCTGGTTGATGGCGGAGCCACGGACGACGGCCAGCACCGGGTGGCCGTTCTTACGGGCGTCCGACAGCCGCTCGACCAGCAGCATGCCCACACCCTCGGCCGGGCTGAAGCCGTCGGCGTCCGAGGAGAACACCTTGCTGCGGCCGTCGGAGGACAGCCCGCGCTGGCGGCTGAACTCGATGAAGGTGCCGGGGGTGGCCATGACGGTCACACCGCCCGCGAGCGCGAGCGAGCATTCGCCCTGGCGCAGCGCCTGCACGGCCAGGTGCAGCGCCACCAGCGACGCCGAGCACGCGGTGTCGACGGTGACGGCCGGGCCCTCCAGGCCGAAGGTGTACGAGAGGCGGCCTGAGACGACGCTCGCGGCGCTGCCGGTGGCGAGGTGGCCCTCGTAGCCCTCGGTGGTGTTGCGCATGAGGATCGAGTAGTCGGAGCCGTTGGTGCCGACGAAGACACCGGACGGGCTGCCGTGCAGCGTGGCCGGGTCGATGCCCGCGCGCTCGAACGCCTCCCAGGAGGTCTCCAGCAGCAGCCGCTGCTGCGGGTCCATCGCCATCGCCTCACGCGGCGAGATTCCGAAGAAGGCCGGGTCGAACTCGGCGGCCCCGGTGAGGAATCCGCCCTCGCGGGTGTAGCTGGTGCCCTGCGCGTCCGGGTCCGGGTTGTAGAGGGAGTCGATGTCCCAGCCGCGGTCGCCGGGAAACTCCGACAGCGCGTCGCCACCGGCGTCGAGCAGCTGCCACAGCTCCTCGGGGGTGCGGACGCCGCCCGGGAAGCGACAGCTCATGGCGACGATGGCGATGGGCTCGTCATCGGCGGCCGCCGCAGCGGTGGGCTGCGTGGCCACGGCCGCCCGCTGCCCGCCGGACAGCTCGGTGCGCAGCTGGCGCGCGAGCACCGTGGGGGTGGGGTAGTCGAAGATCAGCGTCGGCGGCAGCTTGAGCCCGCTGGCGGCGCCGAGGCGGTTGCGGAGTTCGACGGCGGTCAGCGAGTCGAAGCCCAGGTCCTTGAAGGCCCGGCCCGCCTCGATGTCCTCGGCGCCCGCGTAGCCCAGCACGGCGGCGACTGCGGTGCGGACCAGTTCCAGCACCAGCCGCTCCTGCTCGTGCTCCGGCACCCCGGCGAGCTGCTGTGCCAGGGCGACGCTTCCGGCGTCTTCCGCCTCGGTGTCCCCGCGCATGCCGTCGATGACGTCCCGCGCCTCGGGCAGGTCGTGCAGCAGCGGGCGGGACCTGCCGGAGGTGAAGGCGAGGACGAAGCGCTTCCACTCCATGTCGGCGACGGTCAGCGCCGTCTCCTCGCGGTCCAGGGCGTGCTGGAGCGCGGTGACGGCCAGCCGCGGCGCCATCTCGATGACGCCGTGGCGGCGCATCCGGTCGCCGACGCCGCCCTCGGCCATGCCGCCCTCGCCCCACGGGCCCCAGGCCAGCGCGGTGGCGGGCAGTCCGGCGGCGCGGCGGTGCTCGGCGAAGGCGTCCAGGAAGGCGTTCCCCGGCGCGTAGTTGCCCTGACCGGGCGCGCCGAAGGTGGCCGCGAAGGACGAGAACAGCACGAACGCGGACAGGTCCAGGTCGCGGGTCAGCTCGTGCAGATGGCGGGTGGCGTCGACCTTGACCTTGAGCACCCGGTCGACCTGGTCCGGGGTCAGGCCCTCGATCACCCCGTCGTCCAGTACGGCGGCCGTGTGGACGACGGCGGTCAGCGGGTGTTCGGCAGGGATGGCGGCGAGGGTCGCGGCGAGGGCGTCGCGGTCGGCCACGTCGCAGGCGGCGATGGTGACCTTCGCGCCCAGCTCCGTCAGCTCCTCGCGCAGCTCGGCGGCGCCGGGGGCGTCCGGGCCACGGCGGCTGGTGAGCACCAGGTGCTCGGCGCCGTTACCGGCCAGCCAGCGCGCCACATGGGCGCCCAGGGCGCCCGTACCGCCGGTGACCAGGGTGGTGCCGTCCGGCTTCCAGGACCGTACGGCGGGCGTGGCGTCCAGCGGGGCCCGCACCAGGCGGCGGACGAGCAACCCGGTGGCGCGGATGGCCACCTGGTCCTCGTCCTCGGCACCGGCGAGCGCGGCGACCAGCCGGGACAGCGCCCGCTCGTCGGCCGTCCCCGGCAGGTCGACCAGACCGCCCCAGCGCTCGCCGTGCTCCAGCGCGGCCACCCGGCCCAGGCCCCAGATCAGCGCCTGCTCCGGGGAGTCCAGCCGGTCCGAGCGGCCGACGGAGACCGCGCCGCACGTGGCGGACCACAGCGGCGCCGCGATCTCCGCGTCGCCCAGCGCCTGGACGAGCGCGAGCTGTGCGGCCACCCCGGCGGGGACGGAGGTGTGCACCGGATGCGGCCGACCGTCCAGGGCCAGCAGCGACAGCACACCGCTGTACGGGGCGGCGGCTTCGGCTTCGGCGCGCAGGCGCTCGGTCAGTTGTTCACGGCCCTCGGTGGCGGTGTCCACCACGATCTGCCGTACGTCGGCGCCGCGTTCGGCGAGCGTACGGAGCGCGCCGGTCGCCCACTCGCCCTCGGCGACGCCCTCCGGCACGACCAGCAGCCAGGTGCCGGACAGCCGCGCGGTCTGCCCCTCGGCGAACGGCTTCCACGTCACGCGGTAGCGCCAGCCGTCCACCGTGGACTGCTGACGGCGCTGCTTGCGCCAGGAGGCCAGGGCGGGCAGCAGCGTGCTGACCCGCTCGTCGCCGTCGACGTCCAGCTCGGCGGCCAGCGCCTGCCAGTCCTCGCGCTCCACGGCGTCCCAGAACCGGGCCTCGACGGGGTCGGCTTCAGTGGCGGCGGGGGCGGCCTGGGCGGTGGTGCCCGACTCCAGCCAGTAGTGCCGGTGCTGGAAGGCGTACGTGGGCAGCTCGACGCGGCGGGCACCGGTACCGGCGAACACCCCGGCCCAGTCGACACCGGCGCCCCGCGTCCATGCCTCGCCGACGGAGGTCCGGAAGCGGTCGAGACCGCCCTCGTCGCGGCGCAGCGACCCGATCGCGGCCGCCTCCAGACCTGCGTCCTCGGCCGTCTCCTGCACCCCCATCGTCAGGACGGGGTGGGCGCTGGACTCGATGAACACACCGAAGCCCTCGTCCAGCAACCGCCGGACCGCGCCCTCCAACTCGACCGTACGACGCAGGTTGGTGAACCAGTACTCGGCGTCCAGCTCAGGACCCTCGACCCACTCCCCCGTCACCGTCGACAGGAACGGCACCTGAGCGGTCTTGGGCTCTACGGGGGCCAGGAGGGTCAACAGCTCCTCGCGCAACAGCTCCACCTGCGCGGAGTGCGACGCGTAGTCCACCGGCACCCGGCGCGCCCGCACCTCATCCGCCTCACAGGACGCCAGCAGCTCGTCCAGCGCCTCGGGCTCGCCGGAGACCACCACCGACGACGGACCGTTCACCGCCGCCACCGAGATCCGGTCCTCGCCCCACGCCGCGATCCGCTCCCGTACGTCGGACACCGGCAGAGCCACGGACGCCATGCCGCCCTTGCCCGCCAGCACCCGGCCGATCGCCTGGCTCCGCAGCGCCACCACACGCGCCGCGTCCTCCAGGGACAGAATCCCGGCCACGCACGCGGCCGCGATCTCACCCTGGGAATGGCCCACCACCGCCGACGGCGCCACGCCCAGCGAACGCCACAGCTCGGCCAGCGACACCATCACGGAGAACAGCACCGGCTGGACGACATCCACCCGCTCCAGCGACGGCGCGCCCTCCACGCCGCGCAGCACCTCCACCAACGACCAGTCGGTGAACTCCGCCAGCGCGGCGGCACACTCCTCGATACGGGCGGCGAACACCGGCGAGGCGTCCATCAGCCCCACCGCCATGCCCGCCCACTGCGAACCCTGCCCCGGGAACACGAACACCGTCCGGCCACCGACGACGGAACCCTGCGCCACGCCCGAGGCCATACCACCGGTCGCGAGGGCACCCAGCCCGGCGAGCAGTTCGTCGCGCTCCCCGCCCTGGACCACCGCACGGTGGTCCAGCGCGGCTCGCGTGGTCGCCAGCGACAGGCCCACATCCACCGGACGCGCCTCCGGCTCGGCCTGGAGGCGGGTCAGCAGGCGCTCGGCCTGCGCCCGCAGCGCCGCCTCGCTCTTGCCCGACACCACCCACGGCACCGC
The DNA here is from genome assembly GCF_044333065.1 of Streptomyces sp. NPDC021115. Lineage (NCBI taxonomy): Bacteria > Bacillati > Actinomycetota > Actinomycetes > Kitasatosporales > Streptomycetaceae > Streptomyces > Streptomyces sp. NPDC021115. The sequence goes on along the minus strand of NZ_JBIRQF010000006.1, from coordinate 90,369 downwards.
GCCCGGCTGCTCCGCCGCCACCGTGGGCTCCTCGGCCACCGGCTCCTCGGCGGGGGCCTGCTCCAGGATGGTGTGGGCGTTGGTGCCGCTGAAGCCGAACGAGGACACGGCGGCGCGGCGCGGCCGGTCGGTCTCCGGCCACGGCGTCGCCTCGGTGAGCAGCGACACGGCGCCCGCCGACCAGTCGACGTGCGGGGTCGGCTCGTCGAAGTGGAGCGTCTTGGGCAGTACCCCGTGCCGGATGGCCATGACCATCTTGATGATTCCGGCGACACCGGCGGCGGCCTGGGTGTGGCCGATGTTGGACTTGATGGAGCCGAGCAGCAGCGGCCGGTCCTCCGGCCGGTCCTGCCCGTACGTGGCGAGCAGCGCCTGCGCCTCGATCGGGTCGCCGAGCGTCGTACCCGTGCCGTGCGCCTCGACGGCGTCGACATCGGCGGCGGAGAGGCGGCCGTTGGTGAGCGCCTGGTGGATGACGCGCTGCTGGGACGGGCCGTTGGGCGCCGTGAGCCCGTTGGACGCGCCGTCCTGGTTGATCGCCGAGCCGCGCACGATGGCGAGGACCGGGTGGCCGTTCTTGCGGGCGTCCGACAGCCGCTCCACGAGCAGCATGCCGACGCCCTCGCCCCAGCCGGTGCCGTCGGCGGCGGCCGCGAACGGCTTGCAGCGGCCGTCGGCGGCGAGTCCGCGCTGACGGCTGAACTCGGTGAACGTGGCCGGAGTGGCCATCACGGTGACACCGCCCGCGAGCGCCAGCGAGCATTCGCCGTTGCGCAGCGCCTGCACCGCCATGTGCAGGGTGACCAGCGACGACGAGCACGCCGTGTCGACGGTGACCGCCGGGCCCTCCAGGCCGAAGGTGTACGACACCCGGCCGGACGCGATGCTGCCCGAGCTGCCGGTGCCGAGGAACCCTTCGACGCCCTCCGGTATCGAGTCGAGCCGCGAGGTGTAGTCGTGGTACATGACGCCCGCGAACACGCCGGTCCTGCTGCCGCGCAGCCCGGTCGGGTCGATCCCGGCCCGTTCGAACGCCTCCCACCCGGTCTCCAGCAGCAGCCGCTGCTGCGGGTCCATCGCCATGGCCTCGCGCGGCGAGATGCCGAAGAGCGTGGGGTCGAACGCGCCCGCGTCGTAGAGGAATCCGCCCTCGTTCACATAGCTGGCGCCCGCCTGGTCGGGGTCGGCGTCGTAGAGCGACTCGACGTCCCAGCCACGGTCCGTCGGGAAGCCCGAGATCGCGTCCTCGGCGCCGAGGACGAGCCGCCACAGGTCCTCGGGGCCGCGTACGCCACCGGGGTAGCGGCAGCTCATCGCGACGATCGCGATCGGCTCCTGGTGCCGCTCCTCGACCTCGCGCAGCTGGCGGCGGGCCTGACGCAGGTCGGCGGTGGTCCGCTTGAGGTAGTCGCGGAGCTTGTCCTCGTTATTCACCATTGCGTCGGCTCCTTGCGAAGGGGGAGGTCGTGCTCATGAGGTCAGTACGCTCCCGTTCAGGAGGAGCCGAGTTCGTCGTCGAGCAGGTCGAAAAGCTCATCGTCGGTCGCGGATTCGAGATCGTCGTCGTCGGTGGCACCGTCGGTCGTCGCACCCTGGCCGTCGTTCCACTTCGCCAGGAGCGCCTGGAGGCGCATCGTGATCCTCGACCGGGTGACGCTGTCGTCGGCGGCCACCGTCAGGGCCGCTTCCAGCCGGTCGAGTTCGCCGAACACCGACGGGCCGCCGTCGTGCGGAAGCTCCGCACGGAGGTGATCGGCCAGGGCGCCGGGGGTCGGGTAATCGAAGACCAGCGTGGCGGGCAGCCGGATTCCGGTGGCGGCGCCGAGCCGGTTGCGGAGTTCGACGGCGGTGAGCGAGTCGAAGCCCAGCTCCTTGAAGGCCGCCCCGGGCTCGATCGCCGCCGCGCTGCCGTGGCCGAGGACCCCGGCCACCTGGCCGCAGACCAGGTTCAGCAGGTGGCGGTCCCGCTCGGCCGGGGACATGCCCGCGAGCCGGTCGGCGAGGCTCGCCGCCTCGTCGGCCCCGCCGCCACCGGCCGCGGCACGCCGCACCGGGGTGCGGATCAGCCCGCGCAGCAGCGGTGTGACGCCCGCCGTGGCCTGGGCGCGCAGGGCGCCGAGGTCCAGGGCTGCGGGGAGCAGCACCGCGTGTCCGGCGAGGCCGGAGACGTCGTACAGGGCCAGGCCCTCGGCGTTGCTCAGCGCGCCCATGCTGCCGCGGCTCATCCGCTGCCGGTCGGCGGTCGCGAGGGTCGCGGCCATGCCGCCCTCGTCCTCCCACAGGCCCCAGGCCAGGGAGACGGCGGGCAGGCCCTGGGCGCGGCGGTGCTGGGCGAGGGCGTCCAGGAAGGCGTTGGCCGCCGCGTAGTTGCCCTGCCCGGGGTTGCCGAAGACACCGGCCGCCGAGGAGAACAGCACGAACTCGGCCAGGTCCAGGCCGCGGGTCAGCTCGTGCAGATGCCACGCCGCGTCCACCTTCGGACGCAGCACACCGGCCATACGCTCCGGGGTGAGCGATTCGACGACCCCGTCGTCCAGCACGCCCGCCGCGTGGATCACGGCGGTCAGCGGATGCTCGGCGGGGACGGTGGCGAGGGTCGCGGCGAGCGCGTCCCGGTCGGCCGCGTCGCACGCCGCCCAGGTGACGTCGGCACCCAACGCGCCCAGCTCGGCGGTCAGTTCGGCGGCTCCCGCCGCCTCCGCGCCACGCCTGCTGGTCAGCAGCAGTCGCCTGGCCCCGCGTTCGGTCACCAGATGGCGGGCCAGCAGCCCGCCCAGGGTGCCGGACGCGCCGGTGACCAGCACCGTGCCCGCCGGGTCGAGGCCGGGCACGGCCGCCGCGTCCAGCGCCGCCACCCGCGCGAGGCGCGGTGCGTGGACGGTCCCGGCGCGCACGGCGAGCTGGGGCTCGTCCGTCCGCAGCGCCGCCACCAGCGCCGGGAGCCAGCCGCCGGCGGCGCCGTCGGCCGGGCCGCCGTGGACGTCGGCGAGGACGAACCGGCCCGGGTGTTCGGCCTGCGCCGACCGCACCAGACCCCAGGCCGCTGCGTGCGTCAGATCGTCCACTCTCTCGGCCCCGCTGTCGTCGCCCGTGGTCACGGCCACGGCGCCACGGGTGAGGAGGACGAGCCGGGAGTCGGCGAACCGCTCGTCGGCGATCCACTCCTGGACCAGCGCCAGCGTCCGCCGGACGACGGTGTGCGCGGCGCCCACGGTGTCCCCTGGCGTGGCCAGGTCGGGCAGGCACGGTACGAGGACCACTTCCGGCGCGATCCCCTCGGCCTCGACCGCCTCGGCGAGCGCGGACAGGTCCGCGTAGGTCTCGGCCTCGACGCCGATGTCCGTGTCCGTCAGCGCGGCCGTGATCTTCAGATCGCCGCCGCCGGTGCCGTCCAGGACGGCCCACAGGGCGCCGGAGGTGTCGTTGCCCTCGTCGAACACGGGCAGAGCGGCCCAGTCGAGACGGAACAGCGACTCCTGGTGGCGCGCGTTGGCGGCGTTGAACTGCTCCGCGTCCAGAGGCCGGAGCGCGAGCGAGCCGACCGACACCACCGGGGCACCGGCCTCGTCGGTGATCTCCAGCGCGACCGCGCCCTGCCCGGCCGGGGACACCCGCACCCGCAGCGCGGTCGCACCGACCGCGTGCAGCCGTACGCCGTCCCAGGAGAACGGCAGCCGGGCCTGTCCCGCCTCTTCGGCCGGGAAGAAGTCGCCGAGGGCCACCGTGTGCAGGGCGGCGTCCAGCAGGGCCGGGTGCAGTCCGTACGCCCGGGCCTCGCCCTGCCGCTCCTCGCCGAGCGCCACCTCAGCGAACACCTCGTCCCCGCGCCGCCAGGCGGCGCGCAGCCCCTGGAACACCGGCCCGTAGGCGAGGCCGAGCGCGGCGAAGCCTTCGTAAAGTCCGTCCACGTCGAGCGGTTCCACCTCGGCCGACCCGGTGGCGGCCGGGGGCCACTCCGCCATGCCGCTCGGCGCGGCGGTGGTGGTGGCGGCGGCGAGCAGACCGGAGGCGTGCCGGGTCCACGGCTCGTCGACGGCGTCCTCCAGCCGCGAGTAGACGGTCAGCGCCCGCTGCCCGTCGGGGCCGTCGGGCTCGTCGACGGCGACCCGCAGCCGCACCCCGCCGCGCGAGGGGAGGATCAGCGGCGCTTCGAGGGTCAGTTCCTCCAGCAGATCACAGCCAACCTGGTCACCGGCCCGGACCGCCAGCTCGACCAGGGCCGTCCCCGGCAGCATCACGGTGTCCATCACGGCGTGGTCGGCCAGCCAGGGGTGCGTACGGAGGGAGAGCCGACCAGTGAAGAGGAAGCCCTCGGAGTCGGGCAGGTCCACCGCCGCACCCAGCAGCGGGTGATCGGCCGAGGCGAGACCGGCCGAGGCCACGTCGCCCACCGCTCCGGCGGGAGCCTCCAGCCAGTAGCGCTCGCGCTGGAAGGCGTACGTCGGCAGGTCGACGCGGTGGGCGCCGGTCCCGGCGAAGTACGCCGCCCAGTCCGGCGTCACGCCACGGACGTGCGCCCGCGCGAGGGCCGTCGTCAGCGCCTCGGCTTCGGGGCGGTCCTTGCGGAGGGCGGCCGCGAAGGCGGCTTCGTCGCCGGTGACGCACTCCTGCGCCATGGCGGTGAGGACACCGTCGGGGCCGAGTTCGAGGTACGTGGTGACGCCCTGCGCTTCGAGCGTGCGGACACCGTCGAGGAAGCGGACCGCCTCGCGGACGTGGCGCACCCAGAAGTCGGGGGTGGTGATCTCCTCGGCGGAGACCACGGTGCCGGTGAGGTTGGAGACGATCGGAATGCGGGGGGACTCGTACGACAGCCCCTCGGCCACCTCGCGGAACGCCTCCAGCATCCCGTCCATGCGCGGCGAGTGGAACGCGTGGCTCACCGTGAGCCGCTTGGTCTTACGACCCTGCGCCTCGAATCCGTTCGCGATCTGCACGGCGTCGTCCTCGTCGCCCGCGATGACCACGGACGTCGGGCCGTTGAGGGCGGCGATGCTCACCCGCTCCGCGAGGAGCGGCGCCACCTCGTCCTCCGACGCCTGCACCGCGATCATCGCGCCACCGGCCGGAAGCTCCTGCATCAGCCGACCGCGCGCGGCCACCAGCTTCGCCGCGTCCGCCAACGACAACACACCCGCCACATGCGCGGCGGCGATCTCGCCGATGGAGTGCCCGGACAGGAAGTCCGCACGCAGACCCCACGCCTCGACCAGGCGGAACAGCGCCACCTCGATGGCGAACAGCGCGGGCTGAGTGAACGTCGTCTGGTCGAGCACCTCGGCGTCGTCCCCGAACAGGACCGTCTTCAGCGGCTGTTCCAGGTGCCGGTCCAGCTCATCGCAGACCGCGTCGAGCGTTTCGGCGAAGGCCGGGTACGCGTCGTACAGCTCACGGCCCATCCCGAGCCGCTGGCTGCCCTGCCCCGTGAACAGGAACGCCACCTTGCCGCCCTCGGCCACCGGACCCTGAACCAGTCCGGCCGCCGACTCACCACGCGCCAGCGCCGCCAGGCCCGACAGCAGCCCGTCCCGGTCGCCGCCGACGACCACCGCACGGTGGTCCAGCGCGGCACGCGTGGTCGCGAGCGAGTACCCCAGGTCGCTGAGCGACACCTCGGGCCGCCGCTCGATGTCGGCGAGCAACCGCGACGCCTGCGCCCGCAGCGCGTCGGCGTTCTTCGCCGAGAGCACCCAGGGCGAAACGGACGGCTGAGCGGTCGGAATCGCGGAAACCTCCGCCGGTTCCAGCTCCGGCGCCTGCTCGATGATCGTGTGGGCGTTGGTGCCGCTGAAGCCGAACGACGACACCGCGGCACGCCGTGGACGCCCCGACTCCGGCCACTGCACCGGCTCCCGCAGGAGCGAGACCGCACCGGCGGACCAGTCCACGTGCGGCGACGGCTCGTCCGCGTGCAGCGTTCGCGGCAGCACACCGTGCCGCATCGCCATCACGATCTTGATGATGCCCGCGACACCGGCCGCGGCCTGCGTGTGGCCCATGTTGGACTTGATGGAGCCGAGCAGCAACGGCCGCTCCGCGTCCCGCTCCTGACCGTATGTCGCCAGCAGCGCCTGCGCCTCGATCGGGTCGCCCAGCGACGTCCCCGTGCCATGCGCCTCGACCGCGTCCACCTCGGACGCCGACAGGCCGCCGTTCGCCAGCGCCTGCCGGATCACCCGCTGCTGCGAGGGACCGTTCGGCGCCGTCAGACCGTTCGACGCACCATCCTGGTTGACCGCCGTGCCCCGCACCACCGCCAGCACCTGATGGCCATGACGGCGCGCGTCCGACAGCCGCTCCACCAGCAGCATGCCCGCGCCCTCGGACCAACCCGTGCCGTCCGCGTCCGCCGAGAACGCCTTGCACCGGCCGTCGGCGGCGAGCCCGCGCTGACGGCTGAACTCCACGAAGGGCGCCGGAGTCGCCATCACCGTCACACCACCGGCCAACGCCAGCGAACACTCACCGTTGCGCAGCGCCTGCACCGCCAGGTGCAACGCCACCAACGACGACGAACACGCCGTGTCCACCGTGATCGTCGGCCCCTCCAGGCCGAACGTGTACGCCAACCGGCCGGAGATCACACTCGCCGCGTTGCCGGTGCCGACGAAGCCCTCCACGCCTTCCGGAAGCGCCGGCAGCGAGGAGGCGTAGTCGTGGTACATCACACCGGCGAAGACGCCGGTGCGGCTGCCGCGCAGCGCGCCCGGGTCGATGCCCGCGCGCTCGAACGCCTCCCACGACGTCTCCAGCAGCAGCCGCTGCTGCGGGTCCATCGCAAGGGCCTCACGCGGCGAGATCCCGAAGAACGCCGGGTCGAAGTGGCCCGCCCGCTCGACGAAGCCGCCCTCGCGGGAGTACGAGGTGCCCGGGTGGTCGGGGTCCGGGTGGTAGAGCCCGTCCAGATCCCAGCCACGGTCGGTGGGGAACTCCGAGATCGCGTCCCGGCCCTCCATGACCAGCCGCCACAGATCCTCGGGAGTCTCCACCCCACCCGGATAACGGCACCCCAGACCCACGATCGCGATCGGCTCGTCATCCGCGGCCGCCACCACCACCGGCCCGGCCACCTCGGCCGCCGCGCCCGCGACCTCCGCACGCAGGAACTCCGCCAGCACCACGGGCGTCGGGTAGTCGAAGACCAGCGTCGCGGGCAGCCGCAGCTCAGTCACCACGCCCAGCGCGTTGCGCAGCTCCACCGCCGTCAGCGAGTCGAAGCCCAGCTCACGGAAGGAACGATGCGGTTCCACGGTGTCCGTCGAGCCATGTCCCAGTACGGCGGCAACCTGGCTACGGACCACACCGAGCAGGACGTCGAGCTGTTCGGCCTCGCCGAGCCCGGCCAGCCGCTGCGCCAGCGCGCCCGCCCCGGCCGAACCCTCCGCCGTACGCCGTGCCGGGATCCGCACCAGTCCGCGCATCAGCGGCGTGACCACACCGGATGACGCCGCCTCGGCGCGCATCACGGCCAGGTCCAGCGGCACGGGCACGAGCAACGCCTCGTCCGTGCGGTGCGCGGCGTCGAACAGCTCCAGACCCTCGGCGCCGGACAGCGCGATGACGCCACCCCGGCTCATCCGGGAAACGTCCCCGTCGGCCAGCTCGCCGGTCATCCCGCTGGAGTCGGCCCACAGGCCCCAGGCCAGCGACGTACCGGCCAGGCCGGACGCCCTGCGGTGCTGCGCCAGCGCGTCCAGGAAGGCGTTGGCGGCGGCGTAGTTGCCCTGCCCCGCGTTGCCGAAGACACCGGCGGCGGACGAGAACAGCACGAACGCCGACAGATCCAGATCGCGGGTCAGCTCGTGCAGGTTCCAGGCCGCGTCCACCTTCGGGCGCAGCACCCGCTCCAGCCGCTCCGGGGTCAGGGAGCCGATCACACCGTCGTCCAGCACACCGGCCGTGTGCACCACGCCCGTCAGCGGATGCTCGGCGGGGACGGCGGCCAGGGTCGCGGCGAGCGCGTCCCGGTCCGCCACATCGCACGCGGCCCACGCCACCTCGGCACCCAACTCGGCCAGCTCGGAACCCAGTTCCGAAGCGCCCGGCGCCTGGTCGCCACGACGGCTCACCAGCAGCAGCTGCCGTACGCCACGCTCCGCCACCAAGTGCCGCGCCACCAGGCCACCCAGCGTGCCGCTCGCACCGGTCACCAGCACCGTGCCGCTCTCGGCACCAAAGCCGGCCCTCTGCTCGGCATCCACCACGGCCCGCGCCAGACGCGGCGCCCGCAGCGCACCATCGCGCACCGCCACCTGCGGCTCACCCGACGCCAGCGCACCCGCCACCGCCGCACGCGAATCCGCCGCGCCATCGACGTCGACCAGCACGAACCGGCCCGGGTTCTCCGACTCGGCCGAACGCACCAGGCCCCACACGGCGGCATGGGCCAAGTCGGTCACCGGCTCGTCCGCACCGGCGGCCACGGCGCCCGAGGTCACCACCACAAGGCGGGCCTCCGCGAACCGGTCGTCGGCCAGCCAGGTCTGGAGGAGGTGAAGGGCCCGGGTGGTGGCGTCATGTGCGGCTTCGGCGGGCGAGGAACTTTCCCCCACCCCGCCCCTTCCCGAAACAAGGGGCTCCGCCCCTTGAACCCCGCCGGGGCTCCGCCCCGGACCCCGGTCCTCAAACGCCGGACGGGCTTGATTTGCCGGACCTGGGCGTTCAAGTGCCGCATCCGGGTGTTCGAGTGCGGCCGCCAGCGACATCACTACGTACTCCGGGGACTCCGCACCCCCGTCCACCGCAGCCGCCAGCGCCTCCAAGTCCGCGTACCTATCGAACCCCTGCGCCAGGCCATGAACATCGGCCCCCAGCAGCACGCACCGACCCACAGCGCCCGCGCCCGACACCTCGGTCCAGTCGAGCCGGTGCAGCGACTCCTGCCGCCCGCTCCGCGCACCGCTGATCTGCTCAACGGCCACCGGCCGCAGCACCAGCGAATCCACCGACAGCACCGCACGACCCGCGCCATCGGCCACCGCCAACGACACCGCATCCGTACCGGCCGCAGACAGCCGCACCCGCAGCACCGACGCACCCACCGCGTGCAGCGACACACCCGACCACGAGAACGGCAGCCGCGCCCCGTCCTCACCCGAGATCAGGCCACCCAGACCCACCGCGTGCAGCGCCGAATCCAGCAACGCCGGGTGCAGACCGAACGCCCCCGCCTCGGACCGCGCGTCCTCCGGCAACTCCAGCTCGGCGAAGACCTCATCGCCCAGCCGCCACGCGGACTTCAGCCCCCGGAACACGGGGCCGTACGACAGCCCGAGCCCTGCCATGCCCTCGTACAGACCATCGACCTCAACCGGCTTCGCACCCGCCGGAGGCCACACACCCAGATCAGCCGGTGCGGGAGCGGCGCCCTCCGCCAACGCACCCGAGGCATGCCGCACCCACGGCTCGTCCTCAAGCCGCGAGTACACCTCGAACGCCCGACGCCCAGCGCCATCGCCCGCCCCCACCGACACCTGAAGCTGAACGCCACCCACCTCAGGAAGCACCAACGGCGCCTCCAGCGTCAGCTCCTCCACCAGACCGCAACCGACCTGGTCACCAGCGTGAACAGCCAGCTCGACAAAGGCCGTGCCCGGCAGCAGCACCGAACCCATCACCACGTGATCGAGCAGCCACGGGTGCGTCTGCACCGACAACCGCCCGGTGAGCAGCAGCCCGTCACCGCCCGCGAGCGGGACAGCAGCCCCCACCAGCGGATGATCCACGCTCGCCAGCCCCAGCCCGGCCGTACCGCCCAGTGCGGCGGCCGACAGCTTCGGCCAGTAGCGCGCGTACTGGAACGCGTACGTCGGCAGGTCGACCCGCGCGGCGCCTGTACCGGCGAAGACGGCATCCCAGTCCACCCTTACGCCACGGACATGTGCCCGCGCGACGGCCGACAGCAGCGCCTCGGCCTCGGGGCGGTCCTTGCGGCAGACGGACGCGAAGGCGGCATCGTCACCGGTCACACACTCCTGCGCCATCGCGGTGAGCACACCGTCCGGGCCCAGCTCGACGTACGTCGTGACGCCCTGGGCCTCCAGCGCGCGCACACCATCGAGGAAACGCACGGCCTCACGGACATGCCGCACCCAGAAGTCGGGGGTCGCGATCTCCTCGGCGGAGACGACATCCCCGGTCAGGTTCGACACGATCGAGATGCGGGGAGCTTCGTACGAAAGCCCCTGCGCGACCTCGCGGAACGCCTCCAGCATCCCGTCCATGCGCGGGGAGTGGAACGCGTGGCTGACGGTGAGCCGCTTGGTCTTACGACCCTGCGCCTCGAAACCAGCGGCGATCTCCAACGCCGCATCCTCGTCACCCGCGATGACCACCGACGTCGGGCTGTTGATCGCGGCGATGCTCACCCGCTCGGTGAGCAGCGGCGCCACCTCGTCCTCGGATGCCTGCACCGCGATCATCGCGCCACCAGCAGGCAACTCCTGCATCAACCGGCCACGCGCCGCGACCAGCTTCGCCGCGTCCACGAGCGACAGCACACCCGCCACGTGCGCGGCGGCCAGCTCGCCGATCGAGTGCCCGGAGAGGAAGTCGGGCCGCAGCCCCCACGCCTCCACCAGCCGGAACAGCGCCACCTCCACCGCGAACAACGCGGGCTGAGTGAAAGCCGTCTGGTCCAGCACCGAGGCGTCGTCCCCGAACAGCACCGTCTTCAGCGGCGCCTCAAGGTGCGCGTCCAGCGCATCGCACACCTCATCCAGCGCCTCCGCGAACACCGGGTACGCCTCGTACAGCTCACGGCCCATCCCCAGCCGCTGACTGCCCTGACCCGTGAACAGGAACGCCACCTTGCCACCGGCCACCGAGCCCTCGACGAGCCCCGCAGCCGACTCGCCCCGCGCCAGCGCCTCCAGACCGGCCAGCAGCCCGGCCCGGTCCTCGGCGACGACGGCCGCGCGGTGGTCGAAGGCGGAGCGGGTGGTGGCGAGCGAGGAGGCGAGGTCGAGGGGGCGCAGTTCGGGGTGGGTGTGCACATGTGCGGCCAGGCGCTCGGCCTGGGCGCGCAGTGCGGCCGCGCTGCGGCCGGAGACGGTCCAAGCGAGCGCGGGCGCGGTGTCGGGAGCGGTTTCCGCGTCCGCCCCCGCCTCGGCCGGGGCCTGTTCGATGATCGTGTGCACATTGGTGCCGCTGATGCCGAACGACGACACACCCGCCCGGCGCGGACGGCCGGTCTCCGGCCACCGCGTCTGCTCAGCCAGCAGCGACACCGCACCCGCCGACCAGTCGACGTGCGGCGACGGCTCGCCCGCGTGCAGGGTCTGCGGCAGCACACCGTGGCGCATGGCGAGGACCATCTTCATCACGCCCGCGACACCGGCCGCGGCCTGCGTGTGGCCCATGTTGGACTTGATGGAGCCGAGCAGCAGGGGCCGCTCCGCGTCCCGCTCCTGGCCGTACGTGGCAAGCAGCGCCTGCGCCTCGATCGGGTCGCCCAGCGTGGTGCCCGTACCGTGCGCCTCGACCGCGTCCACCTCGGACGCCGACAGACCGGCACCGGCCAGCGCCTGCCGGATGACGCGCTGCTGCGACGGGCCGTTCGGCGCGGTCAGGCCGTTGCTCGCACCGTCCTGGTTGACGGAGCTGCCGCGTACGACGGCCAGCACCGGATGGCCGTTGCGGCGCGCGTCCGACAGCCGCTCCACGAGCAGCATGCCCGCGCCCTCGGCCCAGCCCGTGCCGTCCGCGTCGGCCGAGAAAGCCTTGCAGCGGCCGTCGGCGGACAGGCCGCCCTGGCGGCTGAAGCCGATGAAGGTGGCGGGGGTGGCCATCACCGTGACGCCACCGGCCAGCGCCAGCGAGCATTCGCCCGCCCGCAGGGCCTGCATGGCCCAGTGCAGGGCGACGAGCGACGACGAGCAGGCCGTGTCGACGGTGACCGCCGGGCCCTCAAGGCCGAGGGCGTACGCGACCCGGCCGGAGGCGATGGAGCCGGTGCTGCCGGAGCCGATCGCGCCCTCGCCACCGCCGTCGGGCGACTGCTCCACGAGCGTGGCGTAGTCGTGGTACATGACGCCCGCGAAGACACCGGTCCGACTGCCGCGCAGGGTCGTCGGGTCGATGCCCGCGCGCTCGAACGCCTCCCACGACGTCTCCAGCAGCAGCCGCTGCTGCGGGTCGGTGGCCAGGGCCTCGCGCGGCGAGATGCCGAAGAAGGCGGGGTCGAACTCGGCGGCGTGGTGGAGGAAGCCGCCCTCGCGGGTGTACGAGGTGCCCGGGTGCTCGGGGTCCGGGTGGTAGATCGTGTCCAGGTCCCAGCCACGGTCGACGGGGAAGCCGGAGATCGCGTCCTGGCCGGAGGCCAGCAGCTGCCACAGCTCCTCGGGGGTGCGCACCCCGCCCGGGAAGCGGCAGCTCATGGCGACGATGGCGATCGGCTCGTCGTCGGCCGCGCCCACGGTCGACGCCGGTACGGCCAACTCGCCTCGCTTGCCCGCGAGTTCATCCCGAAGGTGTTCGGCCAGGACGCGGGAGGTCGGGTAGTCGAAGATCAGGGTGGCGGGGAGCCGCATGCCCGTGGCCGCGTTCAGCCGGTTGCGCAGCTCGACGGCGGTCAGCGAGTCGAAGCCCAGGTCACGGAAAGCCCGATCGGGGTCCACGGAGTCGGCGGAGCCGTAGCCCAGGACGGCGGCGACCTGCGTACGGACCAGCCCGAGCAGCAGGGCGAGCTGTTCGGCCTCACCGAGCCCGGCCAGCCGCTGCGCCAGCGCGCCCGTCCCGGCCGAACCCTCCGCCGTACGCCGCGCGGGCGCCCGTACCAGCCCCCGCATCAGCGGCGCCACCACACCCGACGACGCGGCCTCGGCCCGTACCGCCGCCAAGTCCAGCCGCACCGGTACGAGCAACGCCTCGTCCGCACCGCGAGCCGCGTCGAACAGCTCCAGCCCCTCGGCGGCCGGCAGCGCGGCGACGCCACCCCGGCTCATCCGGGACACATCGGCCTGGTCCAGCTCACCGGTCATCCCGCTGGCATCGGCCCACAGACCCCAGGCCAGCGACGTACCGGCCAGACCGCGCGCCCTGCGGTGCTGCGCCAGCGCGTCCACATACGCGTTGGCCGCCGCGTAGTTGCCCTGCCCCGCGCCACCGAAGACGCCGGAGGCCGAGGAGAACAGCACGAAGGCCGACAGGTCCGTAGCGGCTGTCAGCTCGTGCAGGTTCCAGGCCGCGTCCACCTTCGGGCGCAGCACCCGCTCCAGCCGCTCCGGGGTCAGGGAGCCGATCACACCGTCGTCCAGCACACCGGCCGTGTGCACCACGCCCGTCAGCGGATGCTCGGCGGGGACGGCGGCCAGGGTCGCGGCGAGCGCGTCCCGGTCCGCCACATCGCACGCGGCCCACGCCACCTCGGCACCCAACTCGGCCAGCTCGGCACCCAGTTCCGAAGCGCCCGGCGCCTGGTCGCCACGACGGCTCACCAGCAGCAGCTGCCGTACGCCACGCTCCGCCACCAAGTGCCGCGCCACCAGGCCACCCAGCGTGCCGCTCGCACCGGTCACCAGCACCGTGCCGCTCTCGGCACCAAAGCCGGCCCTCTGCTCGGCATCCACCACGGCCCGCGCCAGACGCGGCGCCCGCAGCGCACCATCCCGCACCGCCACCTGCGGCTCACCCGACGCCAGCGCACCCGCCACCGCCGCACGCGAATCCGCCGCGCCATCGACGTCGACCAGCACGAACCGTCCCGGGTTCTCCGACTCGGCCGAACGCACCAGGCCCCACACGGCGGCATGGGCCAAGTCGGTCACCGGCTCGTCCGCACCGGCGGCCACGGCGCCCGAGGTCACCACCACAAGGCGGGCGTCCGCGAACCGCTCATCGTTCAGCCACGCCTGGATCAGCTCCAGCGCCTCGGCCGTGGAGCGGCGTACGGCAGCGGGATCGTCCTCGCCCTCAGGGGCAACGGTCACCAGCACGTCATCCGGCATGGCAACGTCACCGGACGCCACCGCCGTGGCCAGCCCCTCCAGGTCCGCGTACGCAGCAAACGGCTGCGCCAAGCCCAGAGCGTCGGACCCGATCAGGGCACACTGCCCCGCCGCGCCCGCGCCCGACACCTCGGTCCAGTCGAGCCGGTACAGCGACTCCCGGCGGCCGCCCCGGATCTGCTCAACGGCCACCGGCCGCAGCACCAGCGAATCCACCGACAGCACCGCACGACCCGCGCCATCGGCCACCGCCAACGACACCGCATCCGTACCGGCCGCAGACAGCCGCACCCGCAGCACCGACGCACCCACCGCGTGCAGCGACACACCCGACCACGAGAACGGCAACCGCGCCCCGTCCTCACCCGAGATCAGGCCACCCAGACCCACCGCGTGCAGCGCCGAATCCAGCAACGCCGGATGCAGACCGAACGCCCCCGCCTCCGACCGCGCGTCCTCCGGCAACTCCAGCTCGGCGAAGACCTCATCGCCCAGCCGCCACGCGGACTTCAGCCCCCGGAACACCGGGCCGTACGCCAGCCCGGCATCAGCCAGGCCCTCGTACAGGCCGTCCAGCTCCACGGGCGTCGCGCCCGCCGGGGGCCATACGCCCAGGTCGAAGGAGGCGGACGGCGCGCCCGACGCCAGAACGCCGGAGGCGTGGCGCTCCCACACCTCGTCCACGGCCGCATCCTCGGGCCGCGAGTACACCGTCAGCGCGCGCCGACCCGACGCGTCGGGGGCGCCCACCGACAGCTGGAGCTGAACGCCACCCACCTCGGGAAGCACCAACGGCGCCTCCAGGGTCAGCTCCTCCAGCAGATCGCATCCGACCTGGTCACCGGCGCGCACCGCCAGTTCCACGAACGCGGTCCCGGGCAGCAGCACCGCACCGGCCACGGTGTGGTCCGCAAGCCACGGGTGGGTGTCGAGGGCGAGGCGGCCGGTGTAGAGGAAGCCGTCGGTGTCGGCGAGCGCCACGGCGGCGCCCAGCAGGGGGTGATCGGCGGCGCCGAGCCCGGCGGACGTCACGTCGCCCATCGGGTATCCGGCATCCAGCCAGTACGTTTCGCGCTGGAAGGCGTACAGCGGAAGGTCGGTGCGCGCGGTGTCCGTCCCGGCGAACACGGCGTTCCAGTCGGGCGAGACGCCGCGTACATGGGCCTGCGCGAGGGCGGTGGCCAGGCTCCGGACCTCGGGGCGGCCGGTGCGCAGCGCGGAGACAAGGGTGGCGTCGTCACGGGTCAGGCAGTCCTGCGCCATGGCGGTGAGGACGCCGTCCGGGCCCAGTTCCACGAACGTCGTGACATTACGGGCCTCCAGCGCGCGCACACCGTCGAGGAAGCGCACGGCCTCGCGGACGTGCCGCACCCAGAAGTCGGCGGTCGTGATCTCGTCGGCGGAGACCACGGCACCGGTCAGGTTGGACACGATGGGGATCTTCGGGGCCTCGTACGTCAGCCCCTGCGCCACCTCGCGGAACGCGTCCAGCATCCCGTCCATGCGGGGCGAGTGGAAGGCGTGGCTGACGGTGAGCCGCTTGGTCTTACGGCCTTGGGCCTCGAAGTCCGCCGCGATCGCGACAGCCGCGTCCTCGTCACCCGCGATCACGACCGACGTCGGGCCGTTGATCGCGGCGATGCTCACCCGGTCGGTGAGGAGCGGGGTCACCTCGTCCTCGGATGCCTGCACCGCGATCATCGCGCCACCGGCCGGAAGTTCCTGCATGAGGCGGCCACGGGCGGCCACCAACCGGCAGGCGTCCGCGAGCGACAGCACACCCGCCACGTGCGCGGCGGCCAGCTCGCCGATCGAGTGGCCGGAGAGGAAGTCGGGCCGCATGCCCCACGCCTCCACCAGCCGGAACAGCGCCACCTCGATGGCGAACAGCGCGGGCTGGGTGAACCCCGTCTGGTCGAGCACCGAGGCATCGTCACCGAAGAGCGCGCTCTTCAGCGGCCGTTCGAGGTGCGGGTCCAGCTCGGCACACACCTCGTCCAGGGCACCGGCGAACACCGGGTACGCCTCGTACAGCTCGCGCCCCATCCCGAGGCGCTGGCTGCCCTGCCCCGTGAACAGGAACGCCACCTTGCCGCCCGCAACCTTGCCGTCGAACAGCCCGGGCGCGGGCTCCTCGCGGGTCAGCGCGTCGAGGGCCCGCACCAGGCCGTCGCGGTCGTCGGCGACGATCGCCGCCCGGTGCTCGAAGGCCGCGCGGCCCGTGGCCAGCGAGAACGCGATGTCGGCGAGCGGGAGCCCGGGGTTGGCGTCGAGGTGGGCGCGGAGGTTCGCGGCCTGGGCGCCCAGCGCCGACCGGGACTTGGCCGCGACGGTCCACAGCGGCAGCGCGGCGGCGGGGCTGCCGTCCTCGGCGGCCTGCGGCTGCTCGGCGTCGGCGGCGGCCGGGTCGGGCGCCTGCTCCAGGATGGTGTGGGCGTTGGTGCCGCTGATGCCGAACGAGGACACGGCGGCGCGGCGCGGCTGTCCGGTGTCGGGCCAGGCGCGGGCCTCGGTGAGCAGCGAGACGGCCCCGGCGGACCAGTCGACGTTGGGGGTGGGCTGGTCGACGTGGAGGGTCTGCGGGAGGACGCCGTGGCGCATCGCCATGACCATCTTGATGATGCCCGCGACACCGGCGGCGGCCTGGGTGTGGCCGATGTTGGACTTCACCGAACCCAGCCACAGCGGCTGCTCTTCGGTGTGGTTGCGCCCGTAGGTGGCGAGCAGCGCTTGCGCCTCGATGGGGTCGCCGAGGGTCGTCCCCGTACCGTGCGCCTCGACGACGTCGATCTGTCCGGCGGAGAGCCGGGCCCCGGCCAGGGCCTGGCGGATGACGCGCTGCTGGGAGGGGCCGTTGGGGGCGGTGAGGCCGCTGCTTGCGCCGTCCTGGTTGATGGCGGAGCCGCGTACGAGGCCGAGCACCTGGTGGCCGCCTGCGCGGGCGTCGGACAGCCGCTCCAGCAGCAGCATGCCCGCGCCCTCGCCCCAGCCGGTGCCGTCGGCGGCGCCCGCGAACGACTTGCAGCGGCCGTCCTGGGCCAGCCCGTTCTGGCGGCTGAACTCGGTGAAGGTACCGGGGGTGGCCATGACGGTGACGCCACCGGCCAGCGCCAGCGAGCACTCCCCGCGGCGCAGCGCCTGCGCCGCGAAGTGCAGGGCGACCAGCGACGACGAGCAGGCCGTGTCGATGGTGACGGCCGGGCCTTCGAGACCGAAGGTGTACGCGACGCGGCCGGAGGCGATGGACCCGGAGCTGCCGTTGCCGAGGAAGCCCTCGACGTCCTCGGGCGCGGAGAACAGCCGGGACGCGTAGTCGTGGTACATGACGCCCGCGAACACGCCGGTCTGGCTGCCCTGGAGCGTCGTCGGGTCGATGCCCGCGCGCTCGAACGCCTCCCAGGACGTCTCCAGCAGCAGCCGCTGCTGCGGGTCCATGGCCAGCGCCTCGCGCGGCGAGATGCCGAAGAACGCCGGGTCGAACTCGGCCGCGTCGTGCAGGAAGCCGCCCTCGCGGACGTATGGCTCCTGGCCGCTGTCCGGCTCGGGGTCGAAGAGGACGTCCGCACCCCAGCCACGGTCGGTGGGGTACGGCGTGGCCGCGTCACCGCCGCGCGCGACCAGCTCCCACAGCTCCTCGGGCGTACGGACACCGCCCGGGTAGCGGCAGCTCATCGCCACGATGGCGATGGGCTCCTGCTCCCGCTCCTCGACCTCGCGCAGCCGCCGCCGCGCCTCGCGCAGGTCGGTGGTGGCCCGCTTGAGGTAGTCGAGGTACTTCTCTTCGTTCGCCGTCGCCATTACGCCGTCCCCGCGGTGCTGAGATGAGTCGATGAGCTCTTGTGGAGCTGGTCAGGAGAGCCCGAGCTCGTCGTCGAGGAGATCGAAGATCTCGTCTGCTGTCGCGGACTGGATTTCACGGTCTTGTGCGGTGCTGTCCGTAGCACTGTGCGTTTCATTCCACTTCGACAGGAGGTCGCGCAGGCGGGTGGTGATGCCGGGGCTCTCGACGTCGTCGGGGGCGATCGTGGCGAGGATCGCTTCCAGCTTGTCGAGTTCCGCGTGTACGGGTTGGTGTGCGGCGGTGGTGTCCAAGCCGAGTTCGTCGCGCAGATACCCGGCGAGGGCGTTGGGCGTCGGGTAGTCGAAGATCAGCGTGACCGGAAGCCGCAGTCCGGCGGCGGCGCCGAGGCGGTTGCGCAGATCCACGGCGGTGAGCGAGTCGAAGCCCAGGTCGAGGAAGCCGCGCCCGGCGTCGACGTCGTCCGGTGTGGCGTGGCCGAGGACGGCCGCCACATGGGTCCGTACGACGTCCAGCAGCTCCCGGTCGCGCTCGGTGGCCGACAGGCCAGCGAGCCGTTCGGTGAGCGAGCCGGAGTCGGTCCCGGAGACAACGGCACCGGCGGCTCCGGTGTCGGCGGAGCGCCGTACCGGGGTACGCACCAGGCCGCGCAGCAGCGGCGGCAGCAGCCCGGCGGCGGCCTGGCCGCGGAGGGCGGCCGTGTCGATGCGGATGGGTACGAGCGCGGCCTCGGAGAGGGCGTCCGTCACGTCGAACAGGGCCAGGCCCTCGTCCTGCGGCAGCGCCTCGTAGCCACCGCGCGAGATGCGGCTCACGTCGGTGGACTCCAGGCTGCCCGCCATGCCGTCGGCCGCCGCCCACAGGCCCCAGGCCAGCGACGACGCGGGCAGACCGAGCGCCGCACGGGCTTGCGCGAGCGCGTCCAGGAAGGTGTTCGCGGCGGCGTAGTTGCCCTGCCCCGCGCTGCCGAACGCTCCGGCGGCCGAGGAGAAGAGCACGAACGCGGACAGGTCAAGATCGCGCGTCAGCTCGTGCAGGTTCCAGGCGGCGTCCACCTTGGGGCGCAGCACCGCGTCGATCCGCTCGCCGGTCAGCGAGCTGATCACACCGTCGTCCAGGACGCCCGCGGTGTGCACCACGGCGGTGAGCGGGTGTTCGGCGGGGATCGCGGAGAGGACGGCGGCCAGGGCGTCCCGGTCGGCGGTGTCGCAGGCCACCCAGGTCACCGTGGCACCCAACTCACCCAGTTCGGTGGCGAGTTCGGCCGCGCCGGGGGCGTCGCCGCCGCGCCTGCTGAGCAGCAGCAGCTGCCGTACGCCGCGCTCGGCCACCAGGTGGCGGGCGAACAGGCCGCCCAGGGCACCGCTGGCGCCGCTGAGCAGCACGGTGCCGTTCGGGTCGCCGAATCCGGCCGCCGCCGGGGTGTCCTGCTCGGCAGGGACCCGGGCGAGCCGGTAGGCGTGGACGGTGCCGGAACGCAGCGCGAGCTGCGGTTCGTCGGTGGCGAGCACCGTCGGCAGCGCCCGCTGGGAGGCGTCGGTGCCGTCGACGTCGACCAGCACGAACCGGCCCGGGTTCTCCGACTGGGCGGACTTGACCAGGCCCCACACGGTGGTGCGGGTGAGGTCGGCGACGTCCTCACCGGGGCGTGCCGCGACCGCGCCGCGGGTCACGAACACCAGGCGGGTGTCGGCGAACCGCTGGTCGGCCAGCCACTTCTGGACGAGGTCCAGGGCGTCCCTGGCGGCCGCCTTGGCCGCCTCGGGCAGCGACGCCGCCCCGCCACCGGTGAGCGGCACGAACACCACGTCGGGGGCGGTGCCGTCGAGGGCGTCGGTGAGCGCCGTCAGATGCGGGTAGTCCTCCAGCCGCTCGCCCGCCGCCGTGAAGTCGGCGTCGGCGCCGAGGGTCACCCAGCGCTCGCCCAACGGGATGGTGGCGGACGTGGCCAGGCCCGGCAGGGCCGTCCACTCCGGGCGGAACAGGGCCTCGTGGTACGCGGCGCGCGACGCGTTCAGCTGGTCCGCCGACAGCGGGCGCAGCACCAGCCCGTCGATGGTGGCGACGGGCGCGCCGGTGCCGTCCGCGAGGTGGAGCGCCACGCCTTCGGCGGCCGGGCGCAGCCGTACCCGCAGCGATGCGGCGCCGCCCGCGTGCAGCCGTACGCCCGTCCACGCGAACGGCAGCCGCGCGCCTTCGCCGGCCGTGTCGTCGTCCGGCGTGTCGAGGCCGAGGGTGTGCAGGGCGGCGTCCAGCAGGGCGGGGTGCACCCCGTACGTGGCGGCCTCGGGCTCGTGGCCGCGCGGCAGCCGGATGTCGGCGAACAGCTCGTCGCCGCGCTTCCAGGCGCCGTGCAGGCCCTGGAAGACCGGGCCGTAGCCGAGCCCGGCGGCGGCCGCGCCCTCGTAGAACGCCTCGGTGTCGAGGGCGGTCGCGTCGGCCGGAGGCCAGACGGCGAGGTCGGCCTGCTCCGCGGGGTCGGACGACGGGCTGAGGAAGCCGGTGGCGTGCCGGGTCCACGGCTCGTCGGCGGGGACGTCCTCGCGGCGGGAGTGCAGGGTCAGCTGGCGCCGCCCGGTCTCGTCGCCCGCCGCCAGCTCCAGCCGCAGCTGGACGCCGCCCTGTTCGGGCACTACCAGCGGCGCCTGCAACGTGAGCTCCTCGACCGTGTCGCAGCCCGCCTCCTCACCGGCCCGCAGGGCCAGCTCGACGAAGGCCGTGCCGGGCAGCAGCACGGTGTCCATGACGGCGTGGTCGGCCAGCCACGGGTGTGTGAGCAGCGACAGCCGTCCGGTGAACACGAAGCCGCCGGTGTCGGGGAGTTCCACCGCCGCGCCGAGCAGCGGGTGGCCCGCGCTGCCGAGACCCGCGGAGGCCACGTCCTCGGCGGAGATGCCCACGTCGAGCCAGTAGCGCTGGCGCTGGAAGGGGTACGTCGGCAGCTCGACGCGGCGGGCGCCGCGACCGGCGTAGACGGCCGCCCAGTCCAGGGCCACGCCGCGCACATGGAGCTGTGCGAGGGCGGTGGCCAGCGCCTGGGCCTCGGGGCGGCCGTTGCGCAGGGCGGTGACGAACGCCGCTTGGTCGTCATCGGAATCGGACTCGGACTCGGCGAGGCAGTTCTCGCCCATCGCGGAGAGCACCCCGTCGGGGCCGAGTTCCACGAAGGTGGTCACACCGTTGTCGCGCAGGGTGCGCACACCGTCGAGGAAGCGCACGGACTCGCGGACGTGGCGGACCCAGAAGTCCGGCATACGGATCTCGTCGGCCGTGGTCACGGTGCCGGTGAGGCAGGAGACCAGCGGGATCGCCGGGGCGTTGAACGTCAGGCCCTCCGCGACCTTGCGGAAGTCCGCGAGCATCGCGTCCATGCGCGGCGAGTGGAAGGCGTGGCTGACGGTGAGCCGCTTCGTCTTCCGACCCCGCTCCTCGAAGCCCGCCGCGATCTGCACGGCGTCGTCCTCGTCACCCGCGATCACGACCGACGTCGGGCCGTTCACGGCGGCGATGCTGACGCGCTCGGTGAGCTGCGGTGCCACCTCGTCCTCCGACGCCTGCACCGCGATCATCGCGCCGCCGCCCGGAAGCTCCTGCATCAGACGGCCACGCGCCGCGACCAACTTCCCGGCGTCCGCGAGGGACAGCACACCCGCCACATGGGCGGCGGCCAGCTCGCCGATGGAGTGGCCGGAGAGGAAGTCGGGCCGCATGCCCCACGCCTCCACCAGCCGGAACAACGCCACCTCGACCGCGAACAGCGCGGGCTGGGTGAAGCCGGTCCGGTCCAACGCCTCGGCGTCGTCCCCGAACAGCACCGTCTTCAGGGGTCGTTCGAGGTGCGGGTCCAGCGCGTCGCACACCTCGTCCAGCGCCTCCGCGAACACCGGGAACGTCGCGTACAGCTCACGGCCCATGCCGAGCCGCTGGCTGCCCTGCCCCGTGAACAGGAACGCCACCTTGCCGCCCTCGGCGGCGACCCCGCGCAGCTCGGCCGCCGAGTGCTCGCCGCGCGCCAGCGCGTCCAGCGCGCCCAGCACCTCGTCGTGGCCGTCGGCGACCAGCGCGACGCGGTGTTCCAGCGCGGCCCGGGTGGTCGCGAGGGAGAAGCCCAGATCGGTCAGGTCAGCGGTCCCGGTGGCGATCCGCGAGCGCAGCCGCCGGGCCTGGGCGCGCAGGGCGTCCTCACCGCGCGCCGACAGCAGCACGGGGACGTACGGCAGGGCCCCGGTGTCCGCCGGGGCGTCGTCCGCCTCCAGGGCGGGCGGCTGCTCAACGATGGCGTGGGCGTTGGTGCCGCTGATGCCGAACGACGACACGGCGGCGCGGCGCGGGCGGCCGGTCTCCGGCCACGCCCGCTGCTCGGTGAGCAGCGACACCGCACCCGCCGACCAGTCGACGTGCGGCGACGGCTCGTCCACGTGCAGGGTCTGCGGCAGCACACCGTGGCGCATGGCGAGCACCATCTTGATGACACCGGCGACACCGGAGGCGGCCTGGGTGTGGCCCAGGTTGGACTTGACGGAGCCCAGCCACAGCGGCCGTTCCGCGTCCCGCTCCCGGCCGTACGTGGCGAGCAGCGCCTGCGCCTCGATCGGGTCACCCAGCGTGGTACCCGTACCGTGCGCCTCGACCACGTCGACCTCGCCGGTGGCGAGGCGGGCGTTGGCGAGCGCGGCGCGGATGACGCGCTGCTGGGACGGGCCGTTGGGCGCCGTAAGCCCGTTGGAGGCACCGTCCTGGTTGACGGCCGAGCCGCGCACGATGGCCAGCACCTCATGGCCGTTGCGGCGGGCGTCCGACAGCCGCTCCAGGAGCAGCATGCCCGCGCCCTCGCCCCAGCCGGTGCCGTCGGCGGCCCCCGCGAAGGACTTGCAGCGGCCGTCCCTGGCCAGCCCGCGCTGACGGCTGAAGTCGATGAACGTACCCGGGGTGAACATCACCGTGACGCCACCGGCCAGCGCCAGCGAGCATTCGCCGTTGCGCAGCGCCTGCGCGGCCAGGTGCAGCGCCACCAGCGACGACGAGCAGGCCGTGTCGACCGTGACGGCCGGGCCCTCCAGGCCGAAGGTGTACGCGACGCGGCCGGACACCACGCTGCTGGAGCTGCCGGTACCGAGGTAGCCCTCGACCCCGTCCGGCACGGCGTGCAGCCGGGAGCCGTAGTCGTGGTACATGACGCCCGCGAACACACCGGTCTTGCTGCCGCGTACGGACGTGGCGTCGATGCCCGCGCGCTCGAACGCCTCCCAGGTGGTCTCCAGCAGCAGCCGCTGCTGCGGGTCCATCGCCAGGGCCTCGCGCGGCGAGATGCCGAAGAACGCCGGGTCGAACTCGGCGGCGTCGTGCAGGAATCCGCCGTCGCGGGCGTACGAGGTGCCGGGGGTCTCCGGGTCCGGGTCGTACAGCGCGTCGAGGTCCCAGCCGCGGTTGTCCGGGAAGCGCGTGATGCCGTCCTCGCCCGCGGCGAGCATCTGCCACAGTTCCTCGGGCGTGGTGACCCCGCCCGGATAGCGGCAGCTCATCGCCACGATGGCGATCGGGTCGTCGTCGGTGGCGGCGCCGGTGACGGGCACCGGCGTGTGCACCTCCGCCGTGTCCTCGCCCACCAGCTCGGTCCGCAGGTGGCGGGCCAGGACCTGCGGGTCCGGGTAGTCGAAGATGAGGGTCGCCGGCAGCCGCAGACCGGTCACCGCGTTCATCTGATTACGCAGCTCGACGGCGGTGAGCGAGTCGAAGCCCAGGTCCTTGAACGCCCGCCCGGAACCGATGGTGTCCGCACCCGCGTAGCCGAGGACGGTCGCCACCTGCGCCCGGACCAGGTCCAGCAGCAGCCGCTCCTGCTCCGCCACGCCCAGCCCGGCCAGCCGACCGGCCAGCCCGGCATCGCCACCGGCCGCGACAGCGTCCACCGCGCGCCGCGCCGGGATGCGTACCAGGCCACGGAAGAGCGGCGAGATGGCGGGCTGGTTGCGCAGCGCCGCGAGGTCCACCCGCATCGGGACGAGCGCCGCCGCGTCGACGGTCAGCGCGGTGTCGAGCAGCGCGAGGCCGTCCGCCACCGGCAGCGGCGGAAGCCCGGCCCGCCGCATGCGGTTGATGTCCGCCTCGTCCAGCGTGTCGCCCATACCGGCACCGGCCCACAGGCCCCAGGCCAGCGCGGTGGCGGGCAGCCCCTGGGCGGCGCGGGCTTGCGCCAGTGCGTCGAGGAAGGCGTTGGAGGCGGCGTAGTTGCCCTGTCCCGGACCGCCGAAGACGCCGGAGGAGGACGAGAACAGGACGAACGCCGCGAGGTCGAGATCGCGGGTCAGCTGGTGCAGATTCCACGCCGCGTCCACCTTCGGGCGCATGACGTGGTCGACGCGCTCGGGCGTGAGCGAGCCGATCACACCGTCGTCCAGCACACCGGCCGTGTGCACCACGGCCGTCAGTGGATGCTCGGCGGGAACGGTGGCCAGGGTAGCTTCCAGCGCGTCCCGGTCCGCCACATCGCACGCCGCCCAGCGCACCTCGGCGCCCAACTCGGCCAACTTCGTACCAAGTTCGGCCGCACCCGGGGCCTGGTCGCCACGGCGGCTCACCAGCAGCAGGCGCCGTACGCCGCGCTCCGCCACCAGGTGGCGCGCCACGAGCCCGCCCAGCGAGCCGGACGCACCGGTCACCAGCACCGTGCCCTCGGGGTCAAGGCCACGGGCGTCGTCCGCCGCCACGGCCACTCGCGACAGCCGTGGCGTCGACACCACACCCGCGCGGAGCGCGAGCTGCGGTTCGCCCGACGCGACGGCGGCGGGCAGCGCCCGCGCCGACTCGTCCAGGCCGTCCATATCCACCAGGACGAAACGGCCCGGGTTCTCCGACTGCGCCGAGCGCAGCAGACCCCAGACGGCCGCACCGGCCGGGTCCGCCACCGGCTCATCGGCGGCGACTGCCACCGCGCCACGGGTCACGACCACCAGCGGCGCGTCCCCGAACCGCTCCTCGCCCAGCCACTGCTGGACGGTGGCCAGCGCCTCGGCGGCGGCACGGTGGGCGCCCGCGGCCATGTCATCGCCGTCCGCGCCCGTGGACGGCGCCACCACGACGTACTCGGGCGACGGAGCGGTGCCCGAGGCGACCGCCTCGGCCAGCGCCGCGAGGTCCGCGTACGCCGTGCCACCGAGCCCCAGCGCGTCCGTGCCCAGGACGGCCCAGCGGCCGTCGGCCGGGGCCTCCGTCGGGGCCACGGGCCCGGCCGCCGCCCACTCCAGGCGGAACAGCGACTCGTGGTAGGCCGTACGCGCGCTCTGCAACTGCTCGGCGGACACCGGACGCAGCCCCAGCGTCTCCACGGCCCCGACCGGCGCACCGGTGGTGTCGGCGATCTCCAGCCGCACCCCGTCGTTGCCCGCGGGCACCAGGTGGACGCGCAGCGCGGACGCGCCGCTCGCGTACAGCGACACCCCGGTCCAGGCGAACGGCAGCCGCCCCTCGCCGCCTGTGTTGCCCAGGCCGTCGAGGCCGATGGCGTGCAGGGCGGAGTCCAGCAGCGCCGGGTGCAGCCCGAACGCGGCGGAGTCCTCGGCCACGTCGTCGGGCAGCGCCACCTCGGCGAACACCTCGCCATTGCGCTGCCACGCCCTGCGCAGACCCTGGAACGCCGGGCCGTACGCGAAGCCGATGTTCAGCAGGCCGTCGTAGTGGCCGTCGAGGTCGATCTCGGTGGCGTCGGCGGGCGGCCAGGAGCCCAGCTCGAACATCGCCTCCGGGCGACCGCCCGCCGCCAGCACACCGGTCGCGTGCCGGGTCCACGGCTCCTCGGCGGGCAGGCCCTCGGCGCGCGAGTGCAGCGTCAGCGGGCGGCGGCCCAGCTCGTCGGCCGCGCCCACCGAAAGCCGCAGCTGGACGCCGCCCTGCTCGGGCAGGACCAGCGGCGCTTCGAGGGTCAGCTCTTCGAGGTAGTCGCAGCCGACCTGGTCACCGGCGCGGATCGCCAGCTCGACGAACGCGGTGCCCGGCAGCAGCACGCTGTCCAGGATCGTGTGGCCCGCGAGCCAGGGGTGGGTCGACAGCGCCAGACGGCCGGTGAACAGCGTCCCGTCCGAGTCCGGCAGTTCGGCGCTCGCACCCAGCAGCGGATGCTCGGCCTCGCCCAGGCCCACGGCGGCCACGTCGCCGAGGAAGAGCGACGACACCTTCGGCCAGTAGTGCTGCCGCTGGAAGGCGTACGTGGGCAACTCGACCTGCGCCGCGCCCGTACCTGCGTAGTACGCCGCCCAGTCCACGGCCACGCCACGGACATGCGCCCGCGCGAGGGCCGACAGCAGCGCCTCGGACTCGGGACGGCCCTTGCGGCAGACGGGCGCGAAGGCGGCATCGTCGCCGGTCACGCACTCCTGCGCCATGGCGGTGAGGACACCGTCCGGGCCCAGCTCGACGAAGGTGGTCACGCCCTGCGCTTCGAGCGTCCGGACGCCGTCGAGGAAACGCACGGCCTCGCGGACGTGGCGCACCCAGAAGTCCGGGCTGGCGATCTCCTCGGCGGAGACAACGTCTCCGGTCAGGTTGGAGACGATCGGGATGCGCGGAGCCTCGTACGACAGCCCCTGCGCGACCTCGCGGAACGCCTCCAGCATGCCGTCCATGCGCGGCGAGTGGAACGCGTGGCTGACCGTAAGCCGCTTGGTCTTACGACCCTGCGCCTCGAAGCCCGCCGCGATCGCTACGGCGTCGTCCTCATCGCCCGCGATCACGACCGACGTCGGGCCATTCACAGCGGCGATGCTCACCCGGCCGGTGAGCTGCGGTGTCACCTCGTCCTCGGACGCCTGGACGGCGATCATCGCGCCACCGGCGGGCAGCTCCTGCATCAGGCGACCACGCGCGGCCACCAGCGTGCAGGCATCCGCCAGGGACAGCACACCCGCCACATGCGCGGCAGCCAGCTCACCGATCGAGTGGCCGGACAGGAAGTCCGCCTTCACACCCCACGCTTCGACCAGCCGGAACAGCGCCACCTCGACCGCGAACAGCGCGGGCTGGGTGAACCCGGTCTGATCCAGCGCGGCGGCGTCGTCCCCGAAGAGAACGTCACGCAGCGGCTGCTCCAGATGCGCGTCCAAGTGGGCGCACACCTCGTCGAAGGCATCGGCGAACGCCGGGTACGCCTCGTACAGCTCGCGGCCCATGCCGAGCCGCTGGCTGCCCTGCCCCGTGAACAGGAACGCCACCTTGCCGCCCGCCACCGAGCCCTCGACCAGGCCCGGTGTGGTGTGGTCCTCGGCGAGCGCGTCCAGAGCGATCAGCAGCCCGGCGCGGTCGTCGGCGACCAGGGCGGCCCGCTCCTCGAACGCCGTACGCCGCGTGGCGAGCGTGAACGCCACGTCGGCCACGTCCAGCTCGGGGCGGGATTCGAGGTGTGCGCGCAACTGCACGGCCTGGTCGCGCAGCGCCTCGGGGGTCCTGGCCGACAGGACCCAGGCGGCGGGGCCATGGGCCTCACGAGCCGCCGTGGCTTCCTCGGCCTCGATCGCCGGGGCCTGCTCGATGATGGTGTGCGCGTTGGTGCCGCTGATGCCGAACGAGGACACCGCGGCCCGGCGCGGGCGGCCGGTCTCCGGCCACTCGCGCGCCTCGGTCAGCAGCGCGACGGCGCCCGCCGACCAGTCGACCTCGGGCGTGGGCTCGTCCACGTTGAGGGTCCGCGGCAGTACGCCGTGCCGCAGCGCGAGCACCATCTTCATCACGCCCGCCACACCCGCGGCGGCCTGCGTGTGACCGAAGTTGGACTTGATGGAGCCCAGCCACAGCGGCTGATCGGCGTCGCGGTCCTGGCCGTACGTGGCGAGCAGGGCCTGTGCCTCGATCGGGTCGCCCAGCCGGGTGCCCGTACCGTGCGCCTCGACCGCGTCCACCTCGGACGCGGACAGACCCGCTCCGGCGAGCGCCTGCCGGATGACGCGCTGCTGCGACGGACCGTTGGGCGCCGTCAGACCATTCGACGCACCGTCCTGGTTGATCGCACTGCCACGCACCGTCGCCAGCACCGTGTGCCCGTTACGACGGGCATCGGACAGCCGCTCCACGAGCAGCATCCCGACGCCCTCGCCCCAGCCGGTGCCATCCGCACCCGCCGCGAACGCCTTGATACGGCCGTCCGCCGCCAACCCACGCTGACGACTGAAGTCCACGAACGAACCCGGCGTCGACATCACCGTCACACCACCGGCCAACGCCAACGAACACTCACCGGCACGCAACGCCTGAATCGCCCAGTGCAACGCCACCAGCGACGACGAACACGCCGTGTCCACCGTCACCGCCGGACCCTCAAGACCCAGCGCGTACGACACCCGACCGGACAACACGCTGGCCGCGTTGCCCGTCCCCATGAAGCCTTCGGACCCGTCGGGGGCGGCCAGGATCAGGGGCAGGTAGTCCTGGCCGTTCGTACCAGCGAAGACGCCGACCTGCTGGCCGCGCAGCGTCGTCGGGTCGATCCCGGCCCGCTCGAACGCCTCCCACGACGTCTCCAGCAGCAACCGCTGCTGCGGGTCCATCGCAAGCGCCTCACGCGGCGAGATCCCGAAGAACGCCGGGTCGAACTCGGCCGCGTCCGTGAGGAAGCCGCCCTCGCGCACGTACGAGGTGTACTCGCCGCCGGGCTCCGGGTCGTACAGCGACTCGACGTCCCAGCCGCGGTCGGCCGGGAAGTCGCTCACCGCGTCCTGCCCGGACACCAGCAGCCGCCACAGCTCCTCGGGGGTGCGGACCCCGCCGGGGAAGCGGCAGCTCATGCCGACGATCGCGATCGGGTCGTCGTCGACGGCCACGCCCACGGACGACGCCGCGGTGACGGCCGGGCGCGAGCCGACGAGTTCGGCCTGGAGGTGGTCGGCGAGGGCGAGGGGGGTCGGGTAGTCGAAGATGAGGGTGGCGGGGAGCCGTAGCCCGGTGAGCGACCCGAGCAGGTTGCGTATCTCGACCGCGGTCAGCGAGTCGAAGCCGAGGTCCCGGAAGGCGCGGCTGGGCTCAACCGATTCGGGCCCGGGGTAGCCGAGGACGACGGCCACCTGGGTGCGGACGAGTTCCAGGGCCAGCCGCTCGCGCTCCTCGTCGGTCGCGGCCCCGGCCAGGCGCTGCCGCAGGGCCGACGGTTCGTCCGCGGAGCCCGTGCCGGTGCCCGCCGATGCCGCTTCGATGGCGCGCTGGGCCTCGGGGATGTCGGCGACGAGCGGGTGGGGGCGGACGGCGGTCAGGCCGGGCGCGAAGCGGCCCCATTCGATGTCGACGACGAGGGAGAAGGTTTCGTCGAGGTCGAGGGCGGTCCGCAGGGCGGCGGTGGCCAGTTCGGGGGCGAGGGCGGGGAGCCCGGACTGCCGGAGCCGTTCGGCGACGACCCCGTCGGTGGCCATGCCGCCTTCGGCCCAGGCGCCCCAGGCCACCGTGGTGGCGGGCAGGCCCTCGGCGCGGCGCTCTTCGGCGAGCGCGTCGAGGTAGGCGTTGGCGGCCACGTAATTGGCCTGGCCCGGCGCGCCGAAGGTGGCGGACATGGAGGAGAAGAGCACGAAGGCGGACAGGTCGAGTCCGCGGGTCAGCTCGTGGAGATGGCGCGCCGCGTCGGCCTTGGGGCGCAGTACGTCGGCCATCCGCCGCGGGGTCTGGGCGTCGAGGACGCCGTCGTCCAGTACTCCGGCGGCGTGCACGACCGTGGTCAGCGGAAGCTCTGCCGGTATGGAGGCGAGGAGGGCGGCCAGGGCGTCGCGGTCGGCCACGTCGCACGCGGCGATGGTCACCTCGGCGCCGAGGGCGGTGAGTTCGTCCCGCAGTTCGGTGGCGCCGGGGGCGTCGGGGCCGCGGCGGCTGGTGAGCACCACGTGCTCGGCGCCATTGCCGATCAGCCAGCGGGCCACGTGCGCGCCCAGTGCGCCCGTACCGCCGGTGACCAGGGCGGTGCCGTGGGTGGACCATCCGTCGTCGGCGGTCCCCTGGTGCGGTGCGCGGGTCAGGCGGGGCACCTGGATGCCCTGCGGGCGCACGGCGAGCTGGTCTTCGTCGCCGAGTCCGGCGAGGACGTCGGCCAGCCGCCCGAGGGCGCGGGCGTCGGCGACCGGGGGCAGGTCGACCAGGCCGCCCCAGCGTTCGGGGTGCTCATGGGCGACGGTGCGGCCCAGGCCCCAGACCTGGGCCTGGAGCGCGCTGGTGAGCCGGTCGGAGCGGCCGACGGAGACGGCGCCGCGGGTGGCGGCCCACAACGGGGCGTCGATGTCCGCGTCGCCGAGGGCCTGGACGAGGGCGAGGGTGCCCGTGAGTCCGGCGGTGAGCGTGGGGTGTTCGGCGTGGGGCCGCTCGTCCAGGCCGAGCAGCGACAGGACGCCGTCGGCGTGCGGGGGCTGCGACGGGCCTTCGGACGGGGTCTGCGACGAGCCTTCGGCGGGGGTCAGCGCGGCGCGTATCCGCTCGGCGATGCCCGCGCGGTCGGCCGTCGTGCCGTCCACGGTGATCTCGTGGACGTGTGCGCCGCGTTCGGTCAGGGTCCGTATCGGCTCCGAGGCCCACGGGTCGCCGGTGTGTCCGGCGGGGGTGACGACGAGCCAGGTGCCGGTGAGCGGCCGGGGCTGCGGCGGCGACAGCGGCTTCCAGGTGGTGCGGTAGCGCCAGTTGTCGATCGTGGACCGGTCGTTGCTCTGCCTCCGCCACGCGGACAGGGCGGGCAGCACCTCGCTGAGCGGCTGGTCGCCGTCGAGGCCGAGGGTCTCGACCAGGGCGGCCAGGTCCTCGCTGTGCACGACCTCCCAGAAGCGGGCGTCGGCCACGGCGGGCACGACGCTCTCCTCGGGTCCTTCGAGGTCCGAGAAGGGGTCGTTCGGCCAGTAGCGCTGGCGCTGGAAGGCGTACGTGGGCAGGTCGACGCGGCGGGCGCCGTCACCGACGTAGTACGCGTGCCAGTCGACGGGGACGCCGCGCACATGGGCCTGCGCGAGCACCTGGTTGAGGGTGCGGGCCTCGGGGCGTTCGGGGCGCAGCGCGGGCAGGAACGCGTACGTGCGCGTCTTGGCGCCGCTCACGCAGTCCTGTGCCATGGCCGAGAGCACTCCACCGGGGCCCAGTTCGACGAAGGTCGTCACGCCGTAGTCCTCGAGCCGGCGGACGCCGTCGAGGAAGCGGACGGCCTCGCGGACGTGGCGGACCCAGAATTCGGGGGTGGTGATCTCGTCGGCGCTCACCAGGGTGCCGGTGAGGTTGGAGACGATCGGGATCTTCGGGGCCTCGTACGTCAGCCGCTGGGCGACCTGGCGGAAGTTCTCCAGCATCCCGTCCATGTGCGGGGAGTGGAACGCGTGGCTGACGGTGAGCCGCTTGGTCTTGCGGCCCTGCGCCTCGAAGGACGTCGCGATCTCAAGCGCCGCGTCCTCGTCACCGGCGATGACCACGGACGTCGGGCCGTTCACAGCGGCGACGCTCACGCGCTCGGTGAGCAGCGGCGTCACCTCGTCCTCGGACGCCTGCACCGCGATCATCGCGCCGCCGCCCGGGAGCTGCTGCATCAGCTGGCTGCGCGCGGCCACCAGGGCGCAGGCGTGGGTGAGCGACAGCACGCCCGCGACATGGGCGGCGGCCAGCTCGCCGATGGAGTGGCCGGAGAGGAAGTCGGGGCGCAGGCCCCAGGATTCGACGAGGCGGAAGAGGGCGACCTCGACGGCGAACAGGGCGGGCTGGGTGTAGCCGGTGCGGTCGAGGGTTTCGGCGTCGTCGCCGAACACCACGTCCTTCAGCGGCCGGTCGAGGAAGCGGTCGAGCTGGGCGCAGACCGCGTCCAGCGCCTCGGCGAACGCCGGGTACGTCTCGTACAGTTCGCGGCCCATACCGAGCCGCTGGCTGCCCTGGCCGGTGAAGAGGAACGCGACCTTGCCCTCGGCGGCCAGCCCCTCGGTCACCTCGGGGTGGTGGCGGCCCTCGGCGAGCGCGGCGAGGCCCGTGAGGAGTTCGTCGCGGTCGGCCGCGATGACCGTGGCGCGGCGGTCGAGCGCGGCGCGGGTGATGGCCTGGGAGTAGCCGATGTCGACGAGGCGGTGCCCGGGGTGGGCGGTCAGATGGGCGTGCAGCCGGGCGGCCTGCGCGCGCAGCGCGTCCTGGTCCTTGCCGGACAGCACCACGGGCGTGAGCGGCGGTGCGGTGCGCTCGTCCGTCTCGCCCGTCTCGGCGGGGGCGGCCGGGGCGGGGGCCTCCTCCAGGATGGCGTGCACATTGGTGCCGCTCATGCCGAACGACGAGACGCCCGCGCGGCGCGGCGCCCCGCCCTCGGGGTCCCGGGCCCACTCGCGGGTGCTGGTGAGCAGTTCGACGTCCCCGGCCGTCCAGTCGACGTGCGGGGTGGGCTCGGTGAGGTGGAGGGTCTTGGGCAGCACACCGTGCCGCATCGCCATGACCGTCTTGATGACGCTGCCGACACCGGCGCCCGCCTGCGCGTGGCCGATGTTGGACTTGATGGAGCCGATCAGCAGCGGTTTGCCCTCGGGCCGGTCCTGGCCGTAGGTGGCGAGCAGCGCCTGCGCCTCGATCGGGTCGCCGAGGGCGGTGCCGGTGCCGTGCGCCTCGACGGCGTCGACCTGGTCCGGTGTGAGCCGGGCGTCGGCCAGCGCCTGGAGGATGACACGCTGCTGCGACGGGCCGTTGGGCGCGGTCAGGCCGTTGGACGCACCGTCCTGGTTGACGGCGGACCCGCGTACCACGGCGAGGACCGGGTGGCCCTTGCGCTGGGCGTCCGACAGCCGCTCGACGAGCAGCATGCCGACGCCCTCGCCCAGGCAGAAGCCGTCGGCCTCCGGGGAGAAGGGCTTGGAGCGCCCGTCGAAGGCCAGTCCGCGCATCTTGCTGTAGTCGATGAAGACGCCGGGCGCGCACATCAGGGTCGCCCCGCCGGCCAGCGCGAGCGAGCATTCGCCGTTGCGGAGCGCCTGGACGGCGAGGTGGAGGGCCACCAGCGACGAGGAGCAGGCGGTGTCGACGGTGACGGCGGGGCCCTCGAAACCGAAGGTGTAGGACAGGCGGCCGGAGGCGACGCTCGCGGCGTTGCCGGTGCCGAAGTAGCCCTCGAAGTTCTCCCCGGAGCTGAGGATCGCGCCCAGGTAGTCGTGGTTGCTGGTGCCGACGAAGACGCCGATCTGCTTGCCGCGCACGGTGACCGGGTTGATGCCGGCGCGTTCGAAAGCCTCCCAGGACGTCTCCAGCAGCATGCGCTGCTGCGGGTCCATGCCGAGGGCCTCACGCGGGCTGATGCCGAAGAAGGACGGGTCGAAGTCGGCGATCCCGTCGACGAATCCGCCCTCGTGCACATAGCTGGTGCCGGGGTGCTCCGGATCCGGGTGGTACATCTTGTCGACGCTCCACCCGCGGTCGGTCGGGAAATCGCTGACCGCGTCGATGCCCTCGCTGACGATGCGCCACAGATCCTCGGGGTCCTGAATGCCCCCGGGATAACGGCAGCCGATCCCCACGATGGCGATGGGGTCGTGGTTCTTCGCCTCGGCCTCCTGCAAGCGGAGGCGAGTCTGGTGCAGATCCGCCGTTACCACCTTGAGGTAGTCCCGCAGCGTCTCTTCATTCGCCATTACGCAATCCATTTACAGCAGACGGCATCGAAAATGCTCCACAGATCCCAGCAGAGGAGCCGTTAACCAACAAACAATTATTCGACTTCTCGCTCAGAGCCTATGCGCGAACTAATCCTCGCGCCAACCCCTAGATGCCCCCTATGACCCCCTGGTGGAACCAAGGAGTGATAGGGGGCAGCCGGTATTTCATAATCTATTCAAGCGTGGCGAAAATCCTGGCCGACATCGAGAATGATGTCAATAGCAGAATTCCCGTCACGCCCTTCCCAGTCCCTTGTTGATGAATGCGAAGAGCTCTTCGTCGCTGGCCGACTGGAGCTGGTCGACCTCGACGGCGTCCTTTGCCGTCTCCGCCGGCCGCGCCGCCGGGGGTTCGGCCGTGGCCGCCGTGCCGTCCGACTCGTTCCACTTCGCCATCAGCGACTGGAGCCGCATGGTGATCCGGGCCCGGGTGATGTTGTCGGGGGCGCTGGAGGTGAGCGCGGTCTCCAGCTTGTCGAGTTCGGCGAGCAGAGGCGCGCCGGCGGCCGCTTCGTCGGGCACGATCTCGGCCCGCATATGGGCGGCCACGGCGGCCGGGGTCGGGTGGTCGAAGATGAGGGTCGGCGGCAGCTTGAGTCCGCTGGCGGCTCCGAGGCGGTTGCGGAGTTCGACCGCGGTGAGCGAGTCGAAGCCCAGGTCCTTGAAGGCCCGGCCCGCCTCGATCGCCTCGGCCCCGGAGTGCCCGAGCACGGCGGCGACCGCACCACGGACGAGTTCCAGCAGCACCCGCTCCCGCTCGGTCTCGGGCAGCGTCGCCAGCTGACCGGCCAGCGCCTCCCCGGCGGCGGCCTCGTCGGCCGCGTCGGACCGCATCTCCGCCACGACCTCGCGGGCCTCGGGCAGCGTGTCGAGCAGCGGACGCGGCCGGTCGGCGGTGAAGGCGAGGGTGAAGCGGCGCCAGTCCATGTCGATGGCGGTCAGCGCCGTCTCGTCCCGGTCCAGGGCGTGCTGGAGCGCGGCGGTGGCGGGCTCGGGCGCCATCTCGTTGATGCCGTGGCGGCGCATCCGGTCGCCGGTGGCGCCGTCCACCGTGCCGCCGTCGCCCCACGGGCCCCAGGACACGGTGGTGGCGGGCAGCCCGTCGGCGCGGCGCTGCTCGGCGAAGCTGTGCAGGAACGCGTTGCCGGGCGCCTGGTTGCCCTGGCCGGGGGCGCCGAACGTGGCGGAGAAGTGCGAGAACAGCACGAACGCGGTCAGGTCCGCATCCCGCGTCAGCTCGTGCAGATGGCGCGTGGCGGCCACCTTGAGCCGCAGCACGCGCTCGGCCTGATCGGGGGTCAGCCCCTCGATCACCCCGTCCTCGATGACCGCGGCGGTGTGCATCACGGCCGTCAGCGGCTGGTCGGCCGGGATGGCGGCGAGGGTTTCGGCGAGCGCGTCCCGGTCGGTCACATCGCACGCGGCGAGGGTGACCTTGGCGCCGAGGCCGGTCAGTTCGGCCTCCAGCTCCACCGCGCCGGGGGCGTCCGCGCCCCGGCGGCTCGCCAGCACCAGGTGTTCGGCGCCGCCGCGGGCCAGCCAGCGGGCGACCTCCGCGCCGAGCCGCCCCGTACCGCCGGTGACCAGCGTGGTGCCGGACGGCTTCCAGGACCGTACGGGGGAGGTGTCGGCGAGCGGGGCGCGCACCAGCCGCGCGCCGAAGACGCCCGCCTCGCGGATCGCCACCTGGTCCTCGTCGTGTTCGGCGGCGAGGACGCCGATGAGCCGGGACAGCGCCTGCTCGTCGGGCGCCTGGGGCAGGTCGACCAGACCGCCCCAGCGCTCCAGGTGCTCCAGCGCGGCCACCCGGCCGAGCCCCCAGACCAGGGCGTGTTCGGGGCACTCCGGCCGGTCGGCGCCGCCGGTGGAGACGGCGCCCTGGGTCAGGCACCACAGCGGGGCGCCGATTCCCGCGTCGCCGAGCGCCTGGACCAGCGCGAGCTGGGCGGCGGTTCCGGCGGGCAGGGCGGGGTGGCGCGGATGCGCGTCCCCGGCCGGGGCGAGCAGCGACAGTACGCCGGTGAAGTCGCCACCGGCCTCGGTGTGCGCGGTGCGCAGCCGCTCGGCCAGCTCCTCGCGCCCGTCGGTGCCGGGGTCCACGACGATCTGCTGGACGTCGGCGCCGCGCCCGGTCAGCGCGCCGGTCACGGCGGCCGTCCACGCGTCGTCGGTGCTGGCCGCGACGACGAGCCAGCGCCCGTCCGGGCGCGCGGACCGCGCCTCGGCGAGCTGCTGCCACGTCACGCGGTAGCGCCAGCCGTCCACGGTGGACTGCTCACGGGCCTGCTTGCGCCACGACGCGAGGGCGGGCAGGACGGCGCTCATCGGCTGGTCGCCGTCGACGGTCAGCTCGGCGGCCAGCGCCTGCCAGTCCTCGGCCTCCACGGCCGCCCAGAACTTGGCCTCCACCGCGTCGTGCCGGGTCTCCCCCGCCGCGCGCCCCGCCCCGGCCTCGGGCCAGTAGCGCTGCTGCTGGAAGGCGTACGTGGGCAGTTCGATACGGCGGGCCCCGGTGCCGTCGAACACCGCGTGCCAGTCCACGGCGACACCGCGCGACCACGCCTCGCCGACGGAGGCCCAGAAGCGGTCGAGACCGCCCTCGTCGCGGCGCAGCGACCCGATCGCGGCCGCGTCCGCACCGGCGTCCTCGGCCGTCTCCTGCACGGCCATCGTGAGCACCGGATGGGCGCTGGACTCGATGAACACACCGAAGCCCTCGTCCAGCAGCCGCCGCACGGCACCTTCGAGTTCGACGGTACGGCGCAGGTTGGTGAACCAGTACTCCGCGCCCAGCTCGGAACCGTCGACCCACTCCCCCGTCACGGTCGACAGGAACGGCACCTGCGCGGTCTTGGGCTGTACGGGGGCCAGCAGACCGAGCAGTTCGTCGCGCAGCAGCTCCACCTGCGCGGAGTGCGAGGCGTAGTCCACCGGCACCCGGCGGGCCCGCACCCCGTCCGCCTCGCAGGAAGCCAGCAGCTCGTCCAGCGCGGCCGGTTCACCCGAGACCACCACGGCCGAGGGCCCGTTGACGGCGGCCACCGAGATGCGCTCCTCGCCCCACGGCGCGATCCGCTCCCGTACCTCGGACACCGGCAGCGCGATCGACACCATGCCGCCCTTGCCCGCCAGCACCCGGCCGATCGCCTGGCTGCGCAGCGCCACCACACGCGCCGCGTCCCGCAGCGTCAGGACGCCCGCCACGCACGCGGCGGCGATCTCGCCCTGCGAGTGGCCGACCACGGCGGACGGTTCGACGCCGAGCGTGCGCCACACCTCGGCGAGGGACACCATCACCGCGAACAGCACCGGCTGGACCACGTCCACCCGGTCCAGCGACGGCGCGCCGTCCACCCCGCGCAGCACATCCACCAGCGACCAGTCGGTGAACTCCGCGAGCGCCGCCGCGCACTCCTCGATCCGGGCGGCGAACACCGGCGAGGCGTCCATCAGCCCCACGCCCATCCGCACCCACTGCGAGCCCTGCCCCGGGAAGACGAACGCCGTCTGACCCGCGACGACGGAACCCCGCTCCACGCCCGCCGCCATGCCGCCGTCGGCGAGGGCGGTGAGCCCCGCCATCAGTTCGTCGCGGTCCCGGCCCTGGACGACACCGCGTACGTCCAGCGCGGCGCGGGTCGTGGCCAGCGACAGGCCCATGTCCACCGGGCGCAGCGCCGGTTCGTCGTGGAGGCGGTCCAGCAGCCGCCTGGCCTGGGCGCGCAGCGCGGCCTCGCTCTTGCCGGACACCACCCACGGCACCACGCCCGGCTGCTTCGACACCAGCTCGGCGGGCTCCCGCTCCTCGGCGGGCGCCTGCTCGATGATGGTGTGCGCGTTGGTGCCGCTGAAGCCGAACGAGGAGATGCCCGCGCGGCGCGGGCGGCCCGTCTCGGGCCACGGCGTAGCGGACGTGGCCAGCGAGATCGCGCCCGATGACCAGTCGATGTGCGGGGACGGCTCGGCGATGTGCAGCGACTCCGGCACCAGCCCGTGCCGTATGGCGAGCACCATCTTCATCACGCCCGCGATGCCCGCGGCGCCCTGGGTGTGGCCGATGTTGGACTTCACCGACCCCAGCAGCAGCGGCAGTTCCTCGGGACGGTCCGCGCCGTACGTGGCGAGCAGTGCCTGCGCCTCGATCGGGTCGCCCAGCGACGTGCCGGTGCCGTGCGCCTCGACCACGTCCACATCGGCGCCCGACAGCCGCGCGTTGGCCAGCGCCTGCTGGATGACGCGCCGCTGGGACGGGCCGTTGGGCGCGGTCAGACCGTTGGACGCGCCGTCCTGGTTGACGGCGGAGCCACGGACGACGGCGAGCACCTGGTGGCCGTTCTTCCGCGCGTCCGACAGCCGCTCCAGCAGCAGGACGCCCACGCCCTCGGCCGGGCCGAAGCCGTCGGCGTCGGCCGAGAACGCCTTGCAGCGCCCGTCCTGGGACAGTCCGCGCTGACGGCTGAACTCGATGAACAGACCGGGCGTGGACATCACATGGACGCCGCTCGCCAGCGCCAGCGAGCACTCGTCAAGCCGCAGCGACTGCACGGCCAGGTGCAGCGCCACCAGCGACGCCGAGCAGGCCGTGTCCACGGTGACGGCCGGGCCCTCCAGGCCGAAGGCGTAGCTGAGACGGCCGGAGACGACGCTGCCCGCGTTGCCCGTCCCCAGGTGGCCGCCGAAGTCGTCGTCGGCGCCGAGCGCCACCGTCAGATAGTCGGAGGCGTTCATGCCCGCGAACACCCCGGTACGGCTGCCGCGCAGGGTGGCCGGGTCGATGCCCGCCCGCTCGAACACCTCCCACGACGTCTCCAGCAGCAGCCGCTGCTGCGGGTCCATGGCCAGCGCCTCACGCGGCGAGATCCCGAAGAACGCCGCGTCGAACCGGGTGGCGCCGCCGAGGAAGCCGCCCTCGCGGGTGTACGTGGTCTCCGGGGTGTCCGGGTCCGGGTCGAACAGGTTCTGGAGGTCCCAGCCCCGGTCGGCAGGGAACGCCGTCTGCGCCTCGCCACCGGTGGCCATGAGCTGCCACAGCTCCTCGGGCGTGTCGACGCCACCGGGGAAGCGGCAGCTCATGCCCACGATCGCGATCGGCTCATGGGCCTGTTCGTCGACCTCCTGGAGACGCCGGTGGGCGGCGGTGAGGTCGGTGGTGACCTTCTTCAGATATTCGCGGAGCTTGGCTTCGTTCGCAGTCGCCATGGGACGTTCACCTATTCGCAGTGCTCTGGATCGTCGGGGGTCCGGGAGGGGTGCCGTTCGCGTTCAGCCGTTGCCGAACCTCTTGTCGATGAAGTCGAAGAGTTCGTCATCGCTGACCTCTTCGAACGCGTCCGACTCGGCGTCCGGCCCGTCGTCGTCCGCGGTGCGACGCACGTCGTGCCACTTCGCCAGCAGGGTCTGCAGGCGCACCGCGATGTTCGCATGCGCGGCCTCGTCGCCCGCGACCGCCGCCAGATCCTGCGGCGTCAGCGAGGACAGGCTGTTCTCCAGCCGCTCCAGCTCGTCCGCGAGGGACATTCCGCTGTCCGCGGCGTCCGGCGCCACCTCGTGGCGCAGCTGCCGGGCGAGCGCCATCGGCGTCGGGTAGTCGTACACCAGCGTCGCCGTCAGCTTCAGCCCGGTGGCCGCGTTGAGCCGGTTCCGCAGCTCCACGGCCGTCAGCGAGTCGAAGCCCAGCTCCTTGAACGCCTGCTCGGCGCCCACTTGCTCCTTCGACGCATAGCCCAGGACGGCGGCCACCTGGCGGCGCACCAGGTCGAGCACGGTCCGCTCCTGCTGGGCCTCCGACTGCCGCTCCAGCTGCCGCGCCAGGGTGTCGGCCTCGGCGGCCGCTTGGGCGACGGCCGGAGCACCGCTGTCGGCGGCCCGCCGCACCGGGGTGCGCACCAGACCGCGGTAGAGCGGCAGCAGCTCCCCGGCGGAGGCGGCGCCGCGCAGCGCCGCCAGGTCCAGCCGTACGGGCACCAGCACCGGCGCGTCGGGCACCGCGTGGGCCGCGTCGAACAGGGCCAGGCCCTCCTCGGCGGACAGCGGCAGCACACCGCCGCGCGCCGCGCGCTTCAGGTCGGCCGCGCCGATCCTGCCGCCCATGCCCCGCTCCTCGGCCCACATGCCCCATACGAGGGACTGCGCGGTACGGCCGGTGGCGCGGCGGTGTCCGGCGAGCGCGTCGAGGAACACGTTCGCCGCCGCGTAGCCGCCCTGGCCCGCGCCGCCGATCGTCCCGGCCGCGGCCGAGAAGAGCACGAACGCGGACAGGTCCAGATCGCGGGTCAGCTCGTGCAGATTGACCGCCGCGTCGACCTTCGGCCGCAGCACGCGGTCCACCCGCTCCGGCGTCAGCATGTCGATGACACCGTCGTCGAGGACGCCCGCGGTGTGCACCACGGCCGTCAGCGGACGCTCCGCCGGAATCCCGGCCAGCAGCCCGGCCAGCGCCTCCCGGTCGGCCGCGTCGCACGCGACGACCGTGGCCTCCGCGCCCGACTCGGCCAGTTCCGCCGTCAGTTCGGCCATGCCCTCGGCGGCGGGGCCGCTCCGGCTGGTCAGCAGCAGATGGCGGGCGCCGTGGACGGTGGCCAGGTGGCGGGCGACCAGCCTGCCCAGACCACCGGTGGCGCCGGTGATCAGGACGGTGCCCTCGGGGTCGATGGCGCCCCGTACCGGCTCGGTGGCCGGGGCCTCGACCCGGGCCAGCCGCGGCGCGTACGCCGCCCCCGCGCGCAGCGCGATCTCGGGCTCGCCCGAGTCCAGCGCCGCCGCGATCGC
Organism: Streptomyces sp. NPDC021115; assembly: GCF_044333065.1. Classification (NCBI taxonomy): domain Bacteria; kingdom Bacillati; phylum Actinomycetota; class Actinomycetes; order Kitasatosporales; family Streptomycetaceae; genus Streptomyces; species Streptomyces sp. NPDC021115. The sequence goes on along the minus strand of NZ_JBIRQF010000006.1, from coordinate 50,248 downwards.
CGGGTACGACACCTCGCCGTCGACGTCGAGCAGCACGAACTGGCCGGGGTTCTCGGTCTGTGCGGACCGCAGCAGGCCCCACACGGGCGCGTTCGCCAGGTCGATGACCTCGGTGTCCCCGGCCGCGGCGACCGCGCCACGGGTGACCAGCACCAGCCGGGCACCGCCGGGCCTGCCGCCGTTCAGCCACTCCTGGACCAGGCCGAGGGCCCGGTGGGTGGCCGCGTGGGCGTCCGCCACCAGACCGTTGCCGCGGTCGGTGCCGGTCTCGGGCAGGAAGGGCACCAGGACCGTGTCCGGCGCCGTGCCGTCCGCAGCGTTGAGTGCTACGAGGTCGTCGTGGACCGTGGCGGTGTGCCCGGCCGCGTCGAGGGCGACGCTCAGCTTGAGGTCATCGCCACCGACCACGGCGAAGCCCGCCGCAGGTGCTTCCGAAGCCGCCGTCACCGGGGCCCAGTCGACCCGGAACAACGTGTCCCGGCGCCCGGACGCCGCCGACGCTCCGGCGATCCGGTCCACGTCCAGCGGCTCGGCGGCCAGCGCGTCCACCGACGCTACGAGCGCACCCGTCTCGTCGGCCGCCACCAGTCGCGTCGTGCCGTCCGCGGCCGGGGTGAGCCGTACGCGCAGCGCCTCGGCGCCCACCGCGTACAGGCTCAGCCCCCGCCACGACGCCGCCACCGCGGCGCCGTTCACGCCCAGCCCCAGCGGCTGGAGCGCACCGTCCAGCAGGGCCGGATGCAGCGCGAAGCGGGCGGCGTCCGCCTGCCGCTCCTCGCCGATACGGACCTCCGCGTACAGCTCCTCGCCGCGCCGCCACACCTGGCGCAGGCTCTGGAACGCCGGGCCGTGCAGCAGCCCGGCGCGGGCCATGTCCGCGTACAGGGCGCCGGTGTCGACCGGTTCGGCGTCGGCGGGCGGCCATACGGCGAACGCGCCCGCTTCGGCGGCGGCGTGGCCCTCGGCCGTTCCGAGAACACCACCGGCGTGCCGCGTCCACGGCTGGTCGGACTCCGCACCCTCCGGGCGCGAGTACACCGCCAGCGGGCGGCGCCCCTCACCGTCGGGTTCACCGACCGACACCCGCAGCTGCACCCCGCCGCGCTCCGGCAGGGTCAGCGGCTCCTCAAGGGCCAGCTCATCGACCCGGTCACAGCCCACCTGGTCCCCGGCGCGCACCGCCAGCTCCACGAAAGCGGAGCCCGGCAGCACGGCCGTATCGGCGACCGTGTGGTCCGCCAGCCAGGAGTGCGACGCGAGGGCGAGCCGCCCGGAGAAGAGGAACGCGTCCGCGTCGGGCAGCTCCACCGCCGCACCCAGCAGCGGATGACCGGCCGAGCCGAGCCCGGCCGAGGCCACCTCGTCCAGGGTGAGCAGCGCGTCGACCCAGTAGCGGCTGCGCTGGAACGCGTACGTCGGCAGGCCGACCTTTCGCGCGCCCGTACCGGCGAAGTACGCCTCCCAGTCGAGCGCCACGCCACGGACATGCGCCCGTGCGAGGGCCGTCGTCAGCGCCTCGGCCTCGGGGCGGTCCTTGCGGCAGACCGAGACGAAGGCGGCCTCGTCGTCGCCGGTCACGCACTCCTGCGCCATGGCGGTGAGCACCCCGTCGGGGCCCAGCTCGACGTACGTGGTGACGCCCTGCGCTTCGAGCGTGCGCACACCGTCGAGGAAGCGGACCGCCTCGCGGACGTGCCGCACCCAGAAGTCCGGGCTGGCGATCTCCTCGGCGGAGACGATGTCCCCGGTGAGGTTGGAGACGATCGGGATGCTCGGGGCCTCGTAGATCAGCAACTGCGCGACCTCGCGGAACGCTTCCAGCATGTCGTCCATGCGGGGCGAGTGGAAGGCGTGGCTGACCGTGAGGCGCTTGGTCTTGTGGCCCTGCGCCTCGAAGAACGCCGCGATCTGCACGGCGTCATCCTCGTCACCCGCGATGACCACCGAGGTCGGCCCGTTGAGGGCGGCGATGCTGACGCGCTCGGTGAGCAGCGGCACCACCTCGTCCTCGGACGCCTGCACGGCGATCATCGCGCCACCGGCGGGCAGCTCCTGCATGAGACGCCCGCGCGCGGCCACCAACTTCGCCGCGTCGGCGAGGGACAGCACCCCGGCCACATGCGCGGCGGCCAACTCGCCTATGGAATGCCCGGACAGGAAGTCCGCCTTCACACCCCACGCTTCGACCAGCCGGAACAGCGCCACCTCGACCGCGAACAACGCGGGCTGGGTGAAACCGGTCTGATCCAGCGCGGCGGCATCGTCCCCGAACAGGACATCGCGCAGCGGCCGTTCCAGGTGTGCGTCCAAGTGGGCGCACACCTCGTCCAGTGCGTCCGCGAAGACCGGGTACGCCTCGTACAGCTCGCGGCCCATGCCGAGCCGCTGGCTGCCCTGCCCCGTGAACAGGAACGCCACCTTGCCACCGGCCACCGAGCCCTCGACCAGACCGGCCACCTCGGACTCGCCGCGCGCCAGCGCCGCGAGACCGGCCAGCAGCCCGTCCGCGCCGTCGGCGGTGACCACGGCCCGGTGGTCCATGGCGGTGCGGGTCGTGGCCAGTGAATAGGCCACGTCCGTGGGTGCGGCGTCGCCGCCGAGGTGGGCCAGCAGCCGTGCGGCCTGACCCCGTACGGCGGCCCGGGACTTGCCGGACAGCACCCACGGCACCGTCGGCGGCTCCGCCACCGGACCGGCGGCGGGTGCCTCCTCCGGGGCCGGGGCCTGCTCGACGATGGTGTGGGCGTTGGTGCCGCTGATGCCGAACGAGGAGATACCCGCACGGCGCAGGCGGCCCGTCTCCGGCCACTCCCGCGCCTCGGTCAGCAGCTCCAGCTCACCGGCGGACCAGTCGACGTGCGGCGTCGGCTCGTCCACGTGCAGCGTCTGCGGCAGCACGCCGTGCTGCAACGCCAGCACCATCTTCATCACGCCCGCCACACCGGCGGCGGCCTGCGTGTGGCCGATGTTGGACTTGATGGAGCCGAGCAGCAGCGGCCGGCCCTCGGAGCGGTCCTGACCGTAAGTGGCCAGCAGCGCCTGCGCCTCGATCGGGTCGCCCAGCGTCGTACCGGTGCCATGGGCCTCGACCGCGTCCACCTCGGACGCCGTCAGCCCGGCCCCGGCCAGCGCCTGACGGATGACACGCTGCTGCGACGGACCGTTGGGCGCCGTCAGACCATTCGACGCGCCGTCCTGGTTGATCGCGCTGCCACGCACCGTCGCCAGCACCGTGTGCCCGTTACGACGGGCATCGGACAGCCGCTCCACGAGCAGCATCCCGACGCCCTCGCCCCAGCCGGTGCCATCCGCACCCGCCGCGAACGCCTTGATACGGCCGTCCGCCGCCAACCCACGCTGACGGCTGAAGTCCACGAACGAACCCGGCGTCGACATCACCGTCACACCACCGGCCAACGCCAACGAACACTCACCGGCACGCAACGCCTGAATCGCCCAGTGCAACGCCACCAGCGACGACGAACACGCCGTGTCCACCGTCACCGCCGGACCCTCAAGACCCAGCGCGTACGACACCCGACCGGACAACACGCTGGCCGCGTTGCCCGTCCCCATGAACCCGTCGCCGCTGTCCTGCGAGTTGAGGACGAGGGACAGGTAGTCCTGGCCGTTCGTACCGGCGAACACGCCGACCTGCTGGCCGCGCAGCGTCGTCGGATCGATACCCGCCCGCTCGAACGCCTCCCACGACGTCTCCAGAAGCAACCGCTGCTGCGGATCCATCGCAAGCGCCTCACGCGGCGAGATCCCGAAGAACGCGGCGTCGAAGTCCCCGGCGTCGGCCAGGAATCCGCCTTCGCGGACGTAGGTGGCGTACTCGGCGCCCGGCTCCGGGTCGTACAGCGACTCGATGTCCCAGCCACGGTCGGCGGGGAAGTCCGCCACCGCGTCCTGCCCGGTGGACAGCAGCCGCCACAGCTCCTCGGGCGAGTCCACCCCGCCGGGGAAGCGGCAGCTCATGCCCACGATCGCGATCGGATCGTCGTGCACGGAAACGGCGGAGGCGACGACGGCGGTGTCGGCCGCGCCCTCCTCGCCCAGGATCTCCGTACGGAGGTGGGCGGCGAGCGCCGAGGACGTCGGGTAGTCGTAGACCAGGGTGGGCGGCAGCCGCAGCCCGGTCACGGTGTTGAGGCGGTTGCGCAGCTCGACGGCGGTCAGCGAGTCGAAGCCCAGCTCGCTGAACGCCCGGCTCGCCTCCACCGCCTCCGCGTCGGCGTGGCCCAGTACGTCCGCCACGGCGGAGCGCACCAGGTCCAGCAGGACGCCCTCGCGCTCCGCCGCCGGAACGCCCGCGAGCCGCTGCGCGAGCGCGGACTCGCCGCCGCCAGCGGTACCGGCCGTCTGCCCGGCCGCGGCCTCCAGCGCAGTACGCGCCTCGGGCAGGTCCCGCAGCAGCGGGCTCGGCCGGGACGCGGCGAAGCCGGGGGCCAGCCGCGCCCAGTCGATGTCCGCGACCATCACGGTCGTCTCGTCCAGGTCAAGGGCCCGCTGGAGCGCTGCGACGGCCAGGTCGGCCGCCATCGGCGGCACACCGCCGCGGCGCATGCGCTGCTCCAGCGCGTCGTCCGCGGCCATACCGCCCTCGGCCCACGGGCCCCACGCCACCGAGGTGGCGGGCAGGCCCTCGGCGCGGCGCCGCTCGGCGAGCGCGTCCAGGAAGGCGTTCGCGGCGGCGTAGTTGGCCTGGCCAGCGGCGCCCATGGAACCGGCGAACGAGGAGAAGAGGACGAAGGCGGTGAGGTCCAGGTCCCGCGTCACCTCGTGCAGGTTGGCGGCCGCGTCGGCCTTCGCGCGCAGCACGGTGGCGAAACGCTCGGGGGTCAGCGACTCCAGTACGCCGTCGTCCAGCACACCGGCCGCGTGCACGACCGCCGTCAGCGGCAGCTCGGCCGGAAGCCCGGCCACCAGCGCGGCCAGCGCGTCACGGTCGGCGGCGTCGCAGGCCGCGACCGTGATCCGGGCGCCCTGCGCGGTGAGTTCGTCCCGCAGCTCGGCCGCGCCGGGAGCGTCGAGGCCCCGGCGGCTGGTGAGCACCACGTGCTCGGCGCCGTTGCCGATCAGCCAGCGGGCCACGTGCGCGCCCAACGCGCCCGTACCGCCGGTGACCAGCACGGATCCCGCGCCCGGCCGCCACTCGCGGCCGTGCGTCTCCCCGGTGGCACGGGTCAGGCGACGGCCGAAGACACCGGAGGCGCGCACCGCCACCTGGTCCTCGCCCTCGGCGCCGTTGCCCCCGGCCAGCACGCCCGCCAGCCGCGACAGCGCCCGGTCGTCCGCCGTCTCCGGCAGATCGACGAGCCCGCCCCAGCGTTCGGCCAGTTCGAGGGCGGCGACCCGGCCCAGGCCCCAGACCCGCGCCTGCCACGGGTCCACCGGACCGTCGGACCGGCCGGTGGAGACCGCGCCACGCGTGGCCACCCACAGCGGCCCGGTCACGCCCAGGTCGCCCAGCGCCTGCGCCAGGGCGGCCGTACGGAGCAGTCCGTCGGCGCCCCCGGCGAGGGACGGCAGTGCGAACACACCGGCCACCGGCGCGTCGGCGACCGCCTCGCGCAGCAGCTCGGCCATGTCCGTGCGGTCCCCTGCGGTCAGCTCGACGCGCTGGACCTCGGCGCCGCGCGCGGACAGCGTCCGTACGACACCCTCGGCCCAGACGTCATCCGCCCCGTCAGCGGGCGCCACGACCAGCCACCGGCCGCTCAGCGTCCCCGCGCCACGGGTCGGCGTCACCGGCTTCCAGCTCACCTGGTAGCGCCAGGCGTCCACGGTGGACCGCTCGCCCTGGCGGCGCCGCCACGAGGACAGCATCGGCAGGACGGCGCCCAGCGAGGACAGCTCGTCCGCGCCCTCGGACCGGAGCGTCCCGGCAAGGGCCTCCAGATCCTCACGCTCCACGGCCTCCCAGAACCGGGCGTCCACGGAATCCATCGCCGCGGCGGCCTCGCGGACCTCCTCCGGGTCCTCCACCCAGAAGCGCTGCCGCTGGAAGGCGTAGGTCGGCAGCTCGACCCGCGCGGGGCCCGTACGGGAGAAGAAGGCCCGCCAGTCCAGGGCGACACCCCGGGTGTGGAGGGCTGCCAGCGCACCGGTCAGCGACTCGGGCTCGGCACGCCCCTTGCGCAGCGCGGGAACAAACGCCGCATCGGCACCGGTCGCGCACTCCTGCGCCATGGCGGTGAGCACACCGTCCGGGCCCAGCTCCACGAACGTGGTAACGCCCTGAGCCTCCAGAGCACGCACACCGTCGAGGAAGCGCACGGCCTCACGGACATGGCGCACCCAGAAGTCCGGGCTGGTGATCTCCTCGGCGGACACCACGGCGCCCGTCAGATTCGACACGATCGGAATGCGCGGAGCCTCGTAGGTCAGCCCCTGCGCGACCTCGTGGAACGCGTCCAGCATCCCGTCCATGCGGGGCGAGTGGAACGCGTGGCTCACGGTGAGCCGCTTGGTCTTACGACCCTGCTGCTCAAAGCCCGCCGCGATCGCGACAGCCGCGTCCTCGTCACCCGCGATGACGACCGACGTCGGGCCATTCACAGCGGCGATGCTCACCAGGTCGGTGAGCAGCGGCGCCACCTCGTCCTCCGACGCCTGCACCGCGATCATCGCGCCACCGGCGGGCAGCTCCTGCATCAGACGACCGCGCGCGGCCACCAGCTTCGCCGCGTCGCCAAGCGACAGCACGCCCGCCACATGCGCGGCGGCGATCTCGCCGATGGAGTGCCCGGACAGGAAGTCCGCACGCGCACCCCACGCCTCGACCAGCCGGAACAGCGCCACCTCGACCGCGAACAGCGCGGGCTGGGTGAAACCGGTCCGGTCCAGCACCGAGGCGTCGTCCCCGAACAGCACCGTCTTCAAGGGCTGTTCGAGGTGCCGGTCCAGCTCATCGCATACGGCGTCCAGCGCCTCCGCGAACACCGGGTACGCGTCGTACAGCTCACGGCCCATCCCGAGCCGCTGGCTGCCCTGCCCCGTGAACAGGAACGCCACCTTGCCCTCGGACACCGAGCCTTCGACCAGGCCGGGGGCCGACTCGCCACGCGCCAGGGCGTCCAGAGCGGCGGCCCGGTCCTCGCCGACGACCACCGCGCGCCGCTCCAGCGCCGCCCGGCCGGTCGCCAGGGCGTAGCCGATGTCCGTGGCGTCCAGGCCGGGATGGGCGCCGAGGTGGTCCAGAAGCCGTGCGGCCTGGCCGCGCAGCGCGGCCCCGGACTTGCCCGAGAGCACCCACGGCACCGTTGGCAGCGCCACATCGGAAGCCGGGGCCGCTGCCACGGCCGGGGGCTGCTCCAGGATGGTGTGCGCGTTCGTGCCGCTCACGCCGAACGACGACACGGCCGCCCGGCGCGGTCGGCCGAGTTCCGGCCACGGCCGGGCGTCGGCCAGCAGCTCGACGTCGCCCGACGCCCAGTCCACATGCGGGGTGGGCTCGTCCAGATGGAGCGTCCGCGGCAGCACCCCGTGGCGCATCGCCATGATCATCTTGATGACGCCCGCGACACCGGCCGCCGCCTGGGCGTGGCCGATGTTCGACTTGAGGGAGCCCAGCCACAGCGGCTGCCCCTCCGGCCGCCCACGGCCGTACGTGGCGAGCAGCGCCTGCGCCTCGATCGGGTCGCCCAGCTTCGTCCCCGTACCGTGCGCCTCGATCACGTCGACATCGGCGGTGGTGAGCCGGGCGCTGGTGAGCGCGTCGCGGATGACGCGCTGCTGGGACGGGCCGTTGGGCGCCGTCAGGCCGTTCGACGCGCCGTCCTGGTTGATGGCGCTGCCGCGTACGACCGCCAGCACCGGGTGGCCGTTGCGGCGCGCGTCCGACAGCCGCTCCACGAGCAGCATGCCCGCGCCCTCGGCCCAGCCCGTGCCGTCCGCCGAGGCCGCGAAGGACTTGCAGCGGCCGCTGGTCGACAGACCGCCCTGGCGGCTGAAGTCGATGAAGGTCTCCGGGGTGGCCATGACGGTGACGCCACCGGCCAGGGCGAGCGAGCACTCGCCGTTGCGCAGCGCCTGCGCGGCCAGGTGCAGGGCCACCAGCGACGAGGAGCATGCGGTGTCGATGGTGACCGCCGGGCCTTCGAGCCCGAAGGTGTAGGCGACCCGGCCGGAGGCGACACTGCCCGCGGAGCCGGTGCCCAGATAGCCCTCAAGACCCTCGGGGACGGCGTTCAGACGGGACAGATAGTCGTGGTACATGACGCCCGCGAAGACACCGGTCCTGCTGCCGCGCGCCGTCGCCGGGTCGATCCCCGCCCGCTCGAACGCCTCCCACGACGTCTCCAGCAGCAGCCGCTGCTGCGGGTCCATGGCAAGGGCCTCACGCGGCGAGATCCCGAAGAAGTCCGGGTCGAACTCGGCCGCGTCGTGGAGGAAGCCGCCCTGGCCCGTGGTGCTGGTGCGCGCGGTGCCGGGGTCGTCGCTCAGCAGCCCTTCCAGGTCCCAGCCACGGTCGGCCGGGAAGTCGGAGACGGCGTCCACGGAGCCCATGACGAGCTGCCACAGCTCCTCGGGGGTCGTGACCCCGCCCGGGTAGCGGCAGCTCATCCCGACGATGGCGATCGCGTCGTCGTCGGCGGCGGCCACGGTCGGCACCAAGGCTGCCGCGCCCTCGTCCGCCTGATCGCCCACCAGCTCGGTCCGCAGATGGCGGGCGAGGACCGTCGGGTCCGGGTAGTCGAAGACCAGGGTGGCGGGCAGCCGCAGTCCGGTCACCGTGTTGAGGTGGTTGCGCAGTTCGACCGCGGTCAGCGAGTCGAAGCCCAACTCCTTGAACGCCCGCGCCGATCCGATGGTCTCCGCGCCCGCGTACCCGAGCACCGTCGCCACCTGCGCACGGACCAGGTCCAGCAGCAGCCGCTCCTGCTCCGGCTCCGACAGCCCCGAGAGCCGCCGCGTCAGGTCCGACTCGACCGCCCCGGCGACGGCTTCCACCGCACGCCGCGCCGGTACCCGCACCAGGCCGCGCAGCAGCGGCGAGACGGCGCCCGCCGCGGCCTGCGTGCGCAGGCCAGGGAGATCCACGCGCATCGGCACCAGGGACGCTTCGCCCACGGACAGCGCGGTGTCGAACAGCGCCAGGCCCTCCGCCACGGGCAGCGGGGGAAGTCCGGCCCGCCGCATCCGGGCGATGTCGGCCTCGTCGAGCGTGCCGCCCATGCCGCCACCGGCCCACAGGCCCCACGCCAGGGAGGTGCCGGGCAGGCCACGCGCCGCGCGGTGCTGCGCCAGCGCGTCCAGGAAGGCGTTGGCGGCGGCGTAGTTGCCCTGCCCCGGGCTGCCGAACACCGCGGCCACCGACGAGAACAGCACGAACGCCGTCAGGTCCAGGTCCTGGGTCAGCTCGTGCAGATTCCAGGCCGCGTCCACCTTCGGACGCAGGACCCCCGCCAGCCGCTCCGGCGTCAGGGACCCGATCACACCGTCGTCCAGCACACCGGCGGTGTGGACCACGCCGGTCAGCGGATGACCGGCCGGAACCGCCGCCAGCACCTCGGCCAGCGCGTCCCGGTCCGCCACGTCACACGCCGCCCAGCGCACCTCCGCGCCCGCCTCGGCCAGCTCGGCGCTCAGCTCCGCGGCGCCGGGCGCCGCCTCGCCACGTCGGCTCACCAGCAGCAGATGCCGTACGCCGTGCTCGGCCACCAGACGCCGGGCGAACAGACCGCCCAGCGAACCACCGGCACCGGTGACCAGCACCGTGCCGTCCGGATTCCACTCCGGGGAGCGGCTGTCGGCCCCGGACGTGGCCCGGGCGAGCCGGGGAATCCTGAGCGCCCCCTGCCGTACGGCGATGTCCGGCTCGCCGCTGTCCAGCGCCGCGGGCAGCGCGGCGGACGAGTCCTGATGGCCGTCGACGTCGATGAGGACGAAGCGGTCCGGGTTCTCGGACTGCGCCGAACGCAGCAGGCCCCGCACCGTGGCGCCCGCCAGGTCCGCCACCGGCTCACCGGCCTCGGTGGCCAGCGCCCCCGACGTCAGCACCGCAAGCCGCGCGTCCGCGAACCGCTCGTCGTCCAGCCATGCCCGTACCAGCGCCAGCGCCTCGGCGGCGGCCCGGTGCGCGGCACCTGCCGCGTCCGTGCCGCCGCGTGCGGACGGTGCCGCCAGCACGACCCGTGGTACGGCCGCACCGGCCTCGATCGCCGCGGTCAGCTCCGCGAGGTCGGCGTACGCCGCAACATCGGCGCCCACGCCCGCCGCGTCACGTACGAGGTCGTCGGAGCCCAGCACCGCCCACCGGTCGCCACCGTCCGTACCGGCCACACCCGCCAGTTCGGTCCACTCCAGGCGGAACAGCGATTCGTGGTGCTCCGTACGCGCGCTCCGCAGCTGCTCGGCCGAAACCGGACGCAGCCTCAGCGCCTCCACCGCGGCAACCGGCACCCCGGCCGTGTCCGCGATCTCCAGCCGCACCCCGTCGCCGCCCGCGGGCGTCAGCCGCACCCGCAGCGCCGCGGCACCGCTCGCGTACAGCGACACCCCGCTCCACGCGAAGGGCAGCCGCCCCTCTCCATCGGTGTTGCCCAGCCCTTCGAGCCCCACGGCGTGCAGCGCCGAATCCAGCAGCGCCGGATGCAGACCGAACCGGCCCGCCTCCTCCACCGCGTCCTCGGGCAGCGTCACCTCGGCGAAGATCTCACCGTCGCGCTGCCACGCCCTGCGCAGCCCCTGGAACACCGGCCCATACGCGAAGCCGATGTCCCGCAGGCCCTCATAGCGGCCGTCGATCTCCACCTCGACCGCGTCCGCCGGAGGCCACACGCTCAACTCGAAGGAAGCTTCCGGTCGGCCACCGGGCGACAGCACACCACTGGCGTGCCGCGTCCACGGCTCCTCGGCCGACAGACCCTCCTGACGGGAGTGCAGCGACAGCGACCGCCGCCCCGCGTCGTCGGCGGCGCCGACGGCGAGCCGCAGCTGCACACCGCCCTGTTCGGGCAGGGCCAGCGGCACTTCCAGCGTCAGCTCTTCCAGATGGTCGCACCCCACCTGGTCACCGGCCCTGACCGCCAGTTCCACCAGCGCCGTGCCCGGCAGCAGAACCGTGTCCAGGATGGTGTGCTCGGCCAGCCACGGATGAGTGGCCAGCGACAGTCGGCCGGTGAACAGCGTCCCGTCCACGTCCGGCAGCTCGGCGGTCGCCGCCAGGAGCGGATGCCCCGCCTCGCCCAGGCCCACGGCGGCCACATCGCCGAAGAACAGCGACGACACCCGCGGCCAGAACCGCTGCCGCTGGAACGCGTACGTCGGCAGCTCGACCCGCGTCGCACCCTTACCGGCGTAGAACGCGGTCCAGTCCACCGCGACGCCACGGACATGCGCCCGCGCCACGGCGGTGGTCAGCGCCTCGGCCTCGGGACGGTCCTTGCGCAACGCGGTGATGAACGCCGCGTCCTCACCGGTCACGCACTCCTGCGCCATCGCGGTGAGCACACCGTCCGGGCCCAGCTCCACGAACGTGGTAACGCCCTGAGCCTCCAGAGCACGCACACCATCGAGGAAACGCACGGCCTCACGGACATGGCGCACCCAGAAATCCGGGCTGGTGATCTCCTCGGCGGACACCACGGCACCGGTCAGATTCGACACGATGGGGATGAGGGGAGCCTCGTACGTCAGCCCCTGTGCGACCTCGCGCAACGCGTCCAACATGCCGTCCATGCGCGGGGAGTGGAACGCGTGGCTCACGGTGAGCCGCTTGGTCTTACGACCCTGCTGCTCAAAGCCCGTCGCGACCGCGACAGCCGCGTCCTCGTCACCCGCGATGACCACCGACGTCGGGCCATTCACCGCGGCGATGCTCACGCGCTCGGTGAGCAGCGGCTTGACCTCGTCCTCGGACGCCTGGACGGCGATCATCGCGCCACCGGCCGGGAGTTCCTGCATCAGACGGCCACGCGCGGCCACCAGCTTCGCGGCGTCCGTCAGCGAGAGCACACCCGCCACATGCGCGGCAGCCAGCTCACCGATGGAGTGCCCGGAGAGGAAGTCCGGCGTCAGGCCCCACGTCTCCACCAGCCGGAACAGCGCCACCTCGATGGCGAACAGCGCGGGCTGGGTGAAACCGGTCCGGTCCAGCGCCTCGGAGTCGTCCCCGAACAGCACATCCCGCAGCGGCCGCGCCAGATGAGCGTCCAGCTCCGCGCACACCTCGTCCAGCGCGTCCGCGAACACCGGATACGCCTCGTACAGCTCACGGCCCATCCCCAGCCGCTGACTGCCCTGACCCGTGAACAGGAACGCCACCCGGCCACCGGTCGCCGACCCCTGGACCAGCCCGGCCGCCGACTCACCACGCGCCAGCGCCTCCAGACCGGCCAGCAGACCGTCCCGGTCCTCCGCGACCAGCGCCGCCCGCTCGTCGAGCGCCGACCGGCCGACGGCCAGGGAGAAACCGAGGTCCACCAACCGGACCCCGTCCTCCTCCACGAGATGATCGCGCAGCCGCTCGGCCTGCGCCCGCAGCGCCTCCGGCGTCTTGCCCGAGAGGACCACCGGCAGCGCACCGTCCGCCTCCCCGGTCACCGACCCGGCCGACGCGACCTCGGCCACCGGCGCCTGCTCCAACACCGCATGCGCATTGGTGCCGCTGAAGCCGAACGAGGAGACGCCCGCACGACGCGGCTGTCCGGTCTCCGGCCACAACTCGTTCTCGGACAGCAACTCGATGTCGCCCGCCGACCAGTCCACATGCGGCGACGGCTCATCCACATGCAGGGTCCGCGGCAGCACACCGTGCCGCATGGCCAGCACGACCTTCATCACACCGGCAACGCCCGCGGCCGCCTGCGTGTGGCCGAGGTTCGACTTCACCGACCCCAGCCGCAACGGCCGGTCCGCGTCCCGGTCCTGGCCGTACGTGGCGAGCAGCGCCTGCGCCTCGATCGGGTCGCCCAGCGCCGTACCCGTACCGTGCGCCTCGACCACGTCCACGTCGGAGGCCGACAGACCCGCGTTGGCCAGCGCCGCACGGATCACCCGCTGCTGCGACGGGCCGTTGGGCGCCGTCAGACCGTTCGAGGCACCGTCCTGATTGACCGCCGTACCGCGCACCACCGCGAGCACCGGGTGGCCGTTGCGCCGGGCGTCCGACAGCCGCTCGACCAGCAGCATGCCGACGCCCTCACCCCACCCCGTGCCATCCGCACTCGCCGCGAACGCCTTGACCCGGCCGTCCTGCGCGAGTCCGCGCTGACGGCTGAACTCGATGAACGCGCCAGGGGTGGACATCACGGTCACACCACCGGCCAGAGCCATCGAGCACTCACCGGCCCGCAGCGCCTGGACCGCCGTGTGCAGGGCGACCAACGAGGAGGAGCAGGCGGTGTCGATGGTGAGGGCCGGGCCCTCCAGACCGAAGGTGTACGCCAGTCGGCCCGAGATCACACTGGCCGCGTTGCCCGTACCCACATGGCCGTCGATGCCGTCCTGCTCACCGCCCAGCAGCACCGACAGATAGTCCTGGCCATTGGTGCCGACGAAGACACCGGCCGCCGAACCGCGCAGCGTCGCCGGGTCGATCCCGGCCCGCTCGAACGCCTCCCACGACGTCTCCAGCAGCAGCCGCTGCTGCGGATCCATCGCCAGCGCCTCACGCGGCGAGATGCCGAAGAAGCCGGGGTCGAAGTCCGCCGCGTCGTCGAGGAAACCGCCGTCCCGGGCGTACGAGGTGCCCGGCTGATCCGGGTCCGGGTGGTACAGCGCCTCCAGGTCCCAGCCCCGGTCCGCGGGCATGCCCGAGATCGCGTCCGTACCGGACATGAGCAGCTGCCACAGCTCCTCGGGGGTGTTCACACCGCCCGGGAACCGGCAGCTCATCGCCACGATGGCGATCGGCTCGTCATCGGTCACCACGGACCCGGCCACCACCGGGCCCTCGACACCGGCCGCACGCCCGCCGAGAAGCTCGGTGAACAGGTGATCGGCCAGGGCGATCGGGTTCGGGTAGTCGTAGATGAGCGTGGCGGGAAGCCGCAGTTCAGTGGCCGCGTTCAGACCGTTGCGCAGCTCCACCGCGGTCAGCGAGTCAAAGCCGATCTCCCGGAACGCCCGCTCGGCGCTGACCTCCGCCACATCGGCATGGCCCAGGACGCCCGCGACATGCGTACGCACCAGATCCAGCAGCACCCGCTTCCGCTCCGCTTCGGGCAGCCCGAGCAGCCGCTCCGCCAGCGCGGAAGCCGACTCGGCACCGCCCGCACCACGCCCGCCGGAATCGCGTCCGCCGTCGTCCGGCACCGGCGCCAGCTCGGTCAGCAACGGGCTCGGCCGGACCGCGGTGAACGTGGACTGGAAGAGCTCCCAGTCGACATCCGCCACCGTCACGACGGCCTCCGGGCGGGACAGCGCCCGCTGGAGAGCGGTCAGGTTCAGGTCCGGCGCCATCACCCGCAGGCCACGGCGGCGCAGCTGCTCCTCGGCGTCGCCCTCGGCGGCCATACCGCCGTCCGCCCACGGGCCCCAGGCCACGGCGGTGGCGGGCAGGCCACGCGCCCGGCGCCGCTCGGCCAGCGCGTCCAGGAACGCGTTGCCAGCGGAGTACGCGCCCTGGCCGCCGCTGCCCCAGATCCCGGAGATGGAGGAGAAGAGGACGAAGGCGTCCAGGGGGTCGGACGACTCGTCGAAGATGCTGTCGAGGTGGATCGCCCCGGCCGTCTTCGCCTCCACGACGCGGGCCAGCTCCGCCAGGTCCCCGTCGGTGCCGGGCTCCTGGGAGACACCGGCCGCGTGCACCACGGCCCGCACCGGCGCACCGTCCGCCGCAAGCCGTTCCACCAGCGCTTGCAGCGCCGCACGGTCGGCCACATCGCACGCCTCGACGTCCACGACGGTGCCGGTCCCGGACAGCTCGGCCACGAACTCGGCCGCCCCCGGGGCCTCGGGGCCACGGCGGCTGAGCAGCACCAGCCGCTCCGCGCCGTTCCGGGCCAGCCAACGGGCCACATGCTGTCCCAACGCGCCCGTACCGCCGGTCACCAGCACCGTGCCACGCGGCGTCCACGGCTCGGCGGAGGCCACGTCCCGCGGCGCGCGCACCGCACGCCGTACGAAGACCCCGGCAGCGCGGATCGCCACCTGATCCTCGCCGCTCACCCCGGTGAGCACACCCGCGAGCCGGTCCAGCGCACGCCCGTCCAGCGACTCCGGCAGATCGACCAGACCGCCCCACCGCTCGGGCCACCCCAGGCCCACGGCCCGGCCGAAGCCCCAGAGCTGCGCCTGCGTCAGGCTGTCGAGCCGGTCCGCGCCACCGGTCGAGACCGCACCCCGGGTCACCGACCACACCCGCGCCGAGGCATAGGCGTCCTGCTGATCCAGCCCTTCGACCAGCGCACCGGTCAACGCGAGACCGACCGGCACCGCCGGATGGTCCGGATGCGGGCGCTCGTCCAGCCCCAGCAACGACAGGACCCCGGCCACCGGGCCCTCGGCCGCCACCGACGCGAGTCGGTCGGCGAGCAGTTCCACATCGGCATCGGCCGCGTCCAGCTCGGCCCGTACGACCCGCACCCCACGCCGCGCCAGATCGTCGGCCACCGCGGCAACCCAGGCGTCGTCCTCGCGGCCCGCCGGGACCGCCAGCAGCCAGGTGCCCGTGAGGGCGGCCGTCTCCGACGAACCACCCCGAAGGCGGGCCTGGGGCCTCCAGACGACGTTGTAGAGACGACCGTCGACCGTGGACAGTTCCTGCTGTTCACGACGCCACGACGACAGGGCGGGCAGCACCGCGCTCAGCGGCTGATCGCCCTCGACCCGCAGTTCGCCTGCGAGCGCTTCCCAGTCGCCGCGTTCCACCGCCTCCCAGAAGCGTCCTTCGACCACGTTGACGGCCGGGGCTATCGACTCCGCCGCCTCCGGAGGGGCCTCGAGCCAGTACCGGCGGTGCTGGAAGGCGTACGTGGGCAAGTCGACGCGGTGCGCGCCGGTCCCGGCGAAGTACGCGGCCCAGTCCACCTCGGCACCCCGCACATACGCCTGCGCGAGCGCGGCGGTGACGGTCTCGGCCTCGGGACGGTCCTTGCGGCAGGTGGCGGCGAAGGCCGCGTCGCCCTCGGTGAGACAGTCCTGCGCCATGGCGGTGAGCACACCGTCCGGGCCCAGCTCCACGTAGGTGGTGACGCCCTGAGCTTCCAACGTCCGCACGCCATCGAGGAAACGGACGGCCTCGCGGACGTGGCGCACCCAGAAGTCGGCCGTCGTGATCTCCTCAGCGGAGACCACGGCACCGGTCAGGTTCGACACGATCGGGATGCTCGGGGCCTCGTACGACAGCCCCCGCGCGACCTCGCGGAACGCGTCCAGCATCCCGTCCATGCGGGGCGAGTGGAAGGCGTGGCTGACGGTGAGCCGCTTGGTCTTCCGCCCCTGCGCCTCGAAGCCCGCCGCGATCGCGACAGCGGCATCCTCGTCGCCCGCGATCACGACCGATGTCGGGCCGTTCACAGCGGCGATGCTGACGCGCTCGGTGAGGAGCGGCGCCACCTCGTCCTCCGACGCCTGGACGGCCATCATCGCGCCGCCAGCAGGCAGCTCCTGCATCAACCGGCCACGGGCCGCCACCAGCTTGGCCGCGTCCGCGAGCGAGAACACACCCGCCACATGGGCAGCGGCGATCTCACCGATGGAGTGGCCGGAGAGGAAGTCGGGCCGCAGACCCCACGCCTCCGCCAGCCGGAACAGCGCCACCTCGACCGCGAACAGCGCAGGCTGAGTAAATCCGGTCTGATCCAGGACAGCGACGTCATCCCCGAACAGCACACCCTTCAAAGGCCGTTCCAGATGAGCGTCCAGCTCCGCGCACACCGCGTCCAGCACCTCGGCGAACACCGGATACGCCTCGTACAGCTCACGGCCCATCCCCAGCCGCTGGCTCCCCTGCCCCGTGAAGAGGAAGGCGAGCTTTCCGGTCACCGGCGAGCCCTGGATCAGGCCCGCCGCCGGCTGGTCGGCGGCCAGGGCCTCGAGCCGAGTCAGGAAACCGTCCCGGTCGCCCGCGACGATCACCGCGCGGTGCTCGAACGCCGCCCGGGTCGTGGCCAGCGAGTAGGCGATGTCGGGGACGCCGGGCGGGGTGGCCCCGTCCGCGGGGTTCCGCAGGAAGGTGAGCAGCCGTTCGGCCTGGGCGCGTGTGGCCTCGCCGCCACGTCCCGACACCACCCACGGCAGGACGGGGGCCGCCACGGCGGGGGCGGTCTGCTCGGCCGCCGGTTCGGTCTCCGGCGCCTGCTCGATGATGGTGTGGACATTGGTCCCGCTCACGCCGAACGACGAGACACCCGCGCGGCGCGGACGGCCGGTCTCCGGCCACGGCCGGGACTCGGTCAGCAGCGACACCTCACCCGCTGACCAGTCGACGTGCGGCGTGGGCTCGTCCACGTGCAGCGTCTGCGGCAGCACACCGTGCCGCATCGCCATGACCATCTTGATGACGCCGCCGATACCGGCGACGTTCTGGGTGTGGCCGATGTTCGACTTCAAGGAGCCGAGCCACAGCGGCCGCCCCTCCGGCCGGTCCTGCCCATACGTGGCGAGCAGCGCCTGGGCCTCGATCGGGTCGCCCAGCGTCGTCCCCGTACCGTGCGCCTCCACCGCGTCCACGTCGGCGGGGGTGAGGCGGGCGCTCTCCAGTGCCTGGCGGATGACGCGCCGCTGGGAGGGACCGTTCGGCGCGGTCAGACCGTTGCTCGCACCGTCCTGGTTGACGGCCGAACCGCGCACCACCGCCAGCACCTGATGGCCGTTGCGCCGCGCGTCGGACAGCCGCTCCACCAGCAGCACACCGACGCCCTCGGACCAGCCGGTGCCGTCCGCCGCCGCGGCGAAGGACTTGCACCGGCCGTCGGCGGACAGTCCGCGCTGGCGGCTGAACTCCACGAACACGTCCGGGGTGGACAGCACGGTCACGCCCGCCGCCAGGGCGAGCGAACATTCGCTCTGCCGCAGCGCCTGGACCGCCAGGTGCAGCGCGACCGAGGAGGACGAGCAGGCGGTGTCGATGGTGGCCGCCGGGCCCTCAAGACCCAGGGTGTACGAGAGCCGCCCGGACGCGACACTGGCGGCGGTGCCCGTCAGCAGATGCCCCTCGACGCCCTCCGGCAGGTCGTACCCGCCCGCCCCGTACGCCTGCGTCGAGGCGCCCACGAAGACACCGGTCCGGCTGCCCCGCACCGTCGCCGGGTCGATCCCGGCCCGCTCGAACGCCTCCCACGACGTCTCCAGCAGCAGCCGCTGCTGCGGATCCATCGCCATCGCCTCACGCGGCGAGATCCCGAAGAACGCCGGGTCGAACTCCGCAGCGTCGTACAGGAAGCCGCCGCCACGGGCGTAGAAGGTGCCCGCGCGCTCCGGGTCCGGGTCGTACAGCGCCTCCATGTCCCAGCCGCGGTCGGCGGGGAATCCCGAGATGGCGTCCTGACCGCCCGCGACGAGCTGCCACAGCTCCTCGGGGCTGCCGACGCCGCCGGGGAACCGGCAGCTCATGCCGACGATCGCGATCGGTTCCCGGGACGCGTCGGTGAGCTGCTGGTTCTGTCGGCGCAGCCGCTCGGTTTCCTTCAGCGAGGCCCGCAGCGCGTCAACGAGTTTGTCGTTGGGGGTTGTCATCGTGTACTCCGTGCTTTGGGTCCGCGTCAGGAATCGTTGCCGTCAAGGCCGTCGATATCGAGCGCCATGTCGATGAGGTGCTGGACGTCCATCGTGTCGATGGACTCGGTGTCGTCCTCGACGCCGCTGGTCTCGGAGGTGGCCGCTTGCGGTTCGGCCAGCCGGAGCAGCGTGTCCAGCAGCCCGGCCTCCCTGATCCGGCTCATCGGGAGGGTGTTCAGGATGCGGCGCAGCTCGGCGTCCCGCGGATCGGTGTCCAGATCGGCCGCCGACGCGTGGCGCGAGCTGTCCGGGACCAGTTCGGTCAGCAGATGCTCGGCGAGCACGGCCGGTGTCGGGTAGTCGTACACCAGGCTCGCGGGCAGCCGGAGGCCGGTGGCCGAGCCCAGCCGGGTGCGCAGTTCGACCGCGGTGAGGGAGTCGAAGCCCAGGTCCTTGAAGGCACGTCCCCCCTCGATCTCGTCGGCGGAGCCATGGCCGAGCGCGGTGGCCACATGGGTACGGACCACCTCCAGCAGCGCGTCCTTACGGTCGGCCGCGGCCATCCCGGTCAGCCGCTCGCGCAGCGCCGACGCGCCGTCGGCCGCCGCCTCGCCCTCACCGTCGTCGCCCCGCAGGGCCTTGACGACCTGGGCGAGGTCGTCGATCAGCGGGCGGGGGCGGGCGGCGGTGAAGGCCGGGGCGAACCGCTGCCAGTCGACATCGGCCACGGTCACGGCGGTCTCCCGGCGGGAGAGCACCCGCTGGAAGGCGACCATGTTCAGGTCGGGCGCCATCGGCGGCAGCCCGCGGCGGCGCAGCTGCTCACCGGCGTCGCCCTCGGCGGCCATGCCGCCCTCCGCCCACGGGCCCCAGGCCACGGCGGTGGCGGGCAGGCCACGGGCGCGGCGCCGCTCGGCCAGCGCGTCGAGGAAGGCGTTGCCCGCCGCGTACGCGCCCTGGCCGCCGCTGCCCCACACCCCGGCGATCGAGGAGAACAACACGAACGCGTCCAGCGGCTCGGCGTCCTCACCGAAGAGCGCGTCGAGGTGGACCGCTCCGGTCGTCTTGGCCGCCACGATCCGGGCGAACTCCGGGAGTTCGGTGCCCGTGCCGGGCTCCTGGGAGATCCCGGCCGCGTGCACCACGGCACGTACCGGGGTGCCGTTGGCCACCAGCTTCTCCACGAGCGCGGTGAGCGCTTCGCGGTCTGCCACATCGCATGCCTCGACGGACACGGCGGTTTCGGTGCCGGACAGTTCGGCCACGATCTCGGCCGCGCCCGGCGCGTCGGGGCCACGGCGGCTGAGCAGCACCAGCCGCTCCGCGCCGTTCCGGGCGAGCCAGCGGGCGACATGCCGCCCCAGCGCACCCGTGCCCCCGGTCACCAGCACGGTGCCGCGCGGTGTCCAGGGTTCGGCGGAGGCGGCCGCGTCCCGCGGTGCCGGGACGAGGCGGCGTACGAAGACCCCGGCGGCGCGGATCGCCACCTGGTCCTCGTCGTCGGACCCGGCGAGCACGGCCGCGAGCCGGTCCAATCCGCGTTCGTCGAGCGTCTCCGGCAGATCGACCAGACCGCCCCACCGCTCGGGCTGCTCCAGGGCGACGACTCGGCCGTAGCCCCAGATCTGGGCCTGGGTGGCGCTGTCCAGCAGGTCGGCGCCCCCGGTCGCGACCGCGCCCCGGGTGGCGCACCACAGGCGCGCGGTGGCGTCGTCGCCCTGCCGCGCCAGCGCCTCGGCCAGCGCGGCGGTCAGCGCCAGGCCGACCGGCACCGCCGGATGCTCCGGGTGCGGCCGCTCGTCCAGCGCCAGCAGGGACAGCACTCCGGCCACCCGGCCCTCGGCCGACGCCGAGGTGAGGTGGGCGGCCACGGTCGCGGGGTCGGTGTCCGCGGCGTCCAGTTCGACGCGTACGACACGTACCCCGCGCCGCACCAGGTCGTCGGCCACCGCGGCGACCCGGGGGTCGTCGGCGTAGCTCGCGGGGACGACGGTCAGCCAGGTGCCCGCGGGGGCCTTGGCCGGGCTCTGCGGACGCGGCTTCCACACCACGTTGTAGAAGTGGCCGTCGGCGGCGGACAGTTCGCGCTGCGTGCGGCGCCACGACGACAGGGCGGGCAGCACCGCGCTGAGCGGCTGGTCGCCCTCGACGCGCAGTTCGGTGGCCAGCGACTGCCAGTCCTCGCGCTCCACGGCGTGCCAGAACCGGGCGTCCACCGCGTCCACGGTGGTCTCGGCCGGGGCCCCGGCCTCCGGCCAGTACCGGCGGCGCTGGAAGGCGTACGTCGGCAGGTCGACGCGGTGCGCGCCGGTCCCCGCGAAGTACGCGGCCCAGTCCACCTCGGCACCCCGCACATACGCCTGCGCGAGCGCGGCGGTGACGGTCTCGGCCTCGGGACGGTCCTTGCGGCAGGTGGCGGCGAAGGCCGCGTCACCCTCGGTGAGGCAGTCCTGCGCCATGGCGGTGAGCACACCGTCCGGGCCCAGCTCCACGTACGTGGTGACACCCTGCGCTTCCAGCGTCCGCACACCGTCGAGGAAGCGAACCGCCTCGCGGACGTGGCGCACCCAGAAGTCCGGGCTGGTGATCTCCTCAGCGGAGACCACGGCACCGGTCAGGTTCGACACGATCGGGATCTTCGGGGCCTCGTACGACAGCCCCCGCGCGACCTCGCGGAACGCCTCCAACATCCCGTCCATCCGCGGCGAGTGGAAGGCGTGGCTGACGGTGAGCCGCTTGGTCTTACGACCCTGCACCTCAAAGCCCGCCGCGACCGCGGCAGCCGCGTCCTCGTCACCCGCGATGACCACCGAAGTCGGGCCATTCACAGCGGCGATGCTGACGCGCTCGGTGAGCAGCGTCGCCACCTCATCCTCCGACGCCTGCACCGCGACCATCGCGCCACCGGCCGGAAGCTCCTGCATCAGACGGCCACGCGCCGCCACCAGCTTCGCCGCATCCGCGAGCGAGAGCACACCGGCCACATGCGCGGCGGCGATCTCACCGATGGAGTGCCCGGACAGGAAGTCCGCACGCAGACCCCACGCCTCGACCAGCCGGAACAGCGCCACCTCGACCGCGAACAGCGCGGGCTGAGTGAACGCCGTCTGATCGAGCACCTCGGCGTCGTCCCCGAACAGCACCGTCTTCAGCGGCCGCTCCAGGTACCGGTCCAGTGCGTCGCACACCTCGTCCAGCGCCTCCGCGAACACCGGATAGGCGCCGTACAGCTCACGCCCCATCCCGAGCCGCTGGCTGCCCTGCCCCGTGAACAGGAACGCCACCTCGCCACCGGCCACCGAGCCCTCGACCAGCCCCGCCGCGCCATGCCCCTCGGCCAGCGCCGCGAGCAGGTGGTCGGGGAGTTCGCCGTCCCGGCCGAGCAGCACGGCCCGGTGCTCCAGGGCGGAACGGGACGTGGCCAGGGAGTACGCGAGGTCGAGTGGGCGGGCCGCCCGGTCGTCCGGGCTGTTCGCGAAGGCGCGCAGCCGCTCGGCCTGGGCCCGCAGCGCGTTCTCCGTACGGCCGGAAACCGGCCAGGCGAGCACGGGCAGGCTCCGGTCGGGAACGGCCGCGGAGGCAGCGTCGGCGTCCGGGACCTGCTCGATGATCGTGTGGGCGTTGGTGCCGCTGAAGCCGAACGACGACACGCCCGCGCGGCGCGGACGGCCGGTCTCCGGCCAGGCCTGGGACTCGGTCAGCAGCTCGATGTCACCCGCCGACCAGTCCACGTGCGGGGTCGGCTCGGTGACGTGCAGCGTCTGCGGCAGCACACCGTGCCGCATCGCCATCACCATCTTCATGACTCCCGCGGCACCCGCCGCGGCCTGGGTGTGCCCGATGTTGGACTTCATCGAACCCAGCCACAGCGGTCGGCCTTCCGGCCGGTCCTGCCCGTACGTGGCGAGCAGCGCCTGCGCTTCGATCGGGTCCCCCAGCGACGTCCCCGTGCCGTGGGCCTCGACGACGTCGACGTCCGCGGCCGTGAGATCGGCGTTGACGAGGGCCTGCCGGATGACGCGCTGCTGGGACGGGCCGTTCGGCGCGGTCAGACCGTTGCTCGCACCATCCTGGTTGACGGCGGTGGAGCGCAGGACGGCGAGGACCGGGTGGCCGTTCTTGCGGGCCTCGGAGACCCGCTCCACCAGGAAGAGGCCCACGCCTTCCGCCCAGTTGGTCCCGTCCGCGTCACCGGAGAACGCCTTGATCCGGCCGTCGGCGGACAGGCCGCCCTGGCGGCTGAACTCCGTGAAGATGCCCGGGGACGACATCACCGTGACGCCGCCCGCCAGGGCGAGCGAGCACTCGCCGTTGCGCAGCGCCTGGGCGGCCAGGTGCAGGGCCACCAGCGACGACGAGCACGCGGTGTCGACGGTGAGCGCGGGCCCTTCGAGACCGAAGGCGTAGGACAGCCGGCCGGACGCCACGCTGGAGGCGTTGCCGGTGCTGAGGTGTCCTACGAGGTCCTGTGGCTCGTCCAGCAGCAGGCTCAGATAGTCCTGTTCGCTGGAACCGATGTAGACGCCGGTCCTGCTGCCGCGCAGCGACTGCGGGTCGATCCCGGCCCGCTCGAACGCCTCCCACGAGGTCTCCATCAGCAGCCGCTGCTGCGGGTCCATGGCAAGGGCCTCACGCGGCGAGATCCCGAAGAACGCCGCGTCGAAGTCGGGCGCGTCGAGCAGGAAGCCGCCCTCACGGGCGTAGGTGTCGCCCTCGGCGTCCGCGGCGTGGCCGGTCCGGTCCCAGCCCCGGTCGGCGGGGAAGCCGGTGATGGCGTCCTCGCCGGAGACCAGGAGCTGCCACAGCTCCTCCGGCGACCGTACGCCGCCGGGGTAACGGCAGCTCATCGCGACGATCGCGATCGGGTCGTCGTCGCGGTCGGCCGAGGTGGTCATCCGGTGGGGGACGATCGCGTCGGCCACCTCGCCGACGAGTTCGCCGCGCAGATGGTCCGCGAGGACGGCCGCGTTCGGGTAGTCGAAGACCAGCGTCGGCTGAAGCCGCAGCCCGGTCACCTCGCGGAGGCGGTTGGACAGTTCGACGGCGGTGAGGGAGTCGAAGCCCAGGTCCTTGAACGCCCGGCCCTCTTCGAGTGCCTGCGGGTCCGCGTATCCGAGTACCGCCGCGACCTGACTACGGACCAGGTCCAGCAGCAGCCGGTCCTGCTCGGCCGCGCTCAGCCCGGCCAGCCGCCCGGCCAGGCCGGAAGCGCCGTCACGCGCGGTGTTGTCCACCACGCGCCGTACCGGAACGCGGACCAGACCGCGCAGCAACGGCGCGAGCGTGCCCGCCGTGGCCTGGGTGCGCAGCGCGGCGGCGTCGACCCGCATGGGGACCGCTGCCACCTCGGCCGAGCCGAGCGCCGCGTCCAGGAGGGCCAGGCCCTCCGCCGGGGACAGCGGCGGCAGGCCCGCGCGCCGCATCCGGCTGATGTCGATCTCGCTCAGGCCGCTGCCCATGCCGGAGCCCGCCCACAGGCCCCACGCGAGCGAGAGGGCCGGGGCGCCCTCGGCGCGGCGGCGCGACGCCAGCGCGTCCAGGAACGTGTTGGCGGCGGCGTAGTTGCCCTGGCCGGGGCCGCCGAACACGCCGGAAACGGCGGAGAACAGCACGAACGCCGCCAGGTCCGCGTCCCGCGTCAGCTCATGGAGGTTCCACGCGGCATCCACCTTCGGGCGCATGACGTGGTCGACGCGCTCGGGCGTCAGCGAACCGATGACACCGTCGTCCAGCACACCGGCCGTGTGCACCACGGCCGTCAGCGGATGCTCGGCGGGGACGGCGGCCAGCACCTCGGCGAGCGCTTCGCGATCGGCCGCGTCACACGCGGCGACCGTCACCTCGGCGCCCAACTCGCGCAGCTCGGCGACGAGTTCGGCCGCACCCGTGGCCTGCTCACCACGGCGGCTGGTGAGCAGCAGGTGCCGCACCCCGCGCTCGGTCACCGCGTGCCGGGCGACCAGGCCGCCGAGGGCACCGGTGCCGCCGGTGATCAGCACCGTACCGTCCGGATTCCATGCGGCGGGCACGGTCAGCACGACCTTGCCGACGTGCCGCGCCTGGCTCATGTAGCGGAACGCGTCCGGGGCCTGCCGCACGTCCCAGGCGCTGATCGGCAGTGGCCGCAGTACGCCCTGGCGGAACAGGTCCAGCAGCTCGCACAGCATCTCCTGGATGCGGTCGAGACCCGCGTCGAACAGGTCGAACGCCTGGTAGGAGACGCCGGGGTACTGGGCGGCCACCTCCTCCGGCTCCCGGATGTCGGTCTTGCCCATCTCGACGAACCGGCCGCCGCGCGGCAGCAGCCGCAGCGAGGCGTCCACGAACTCCCGCGCCAGCGAGTCCAGCACCACATCGACGCCGCGACCGCCGCTGACCTCGCGGAACTTCTCCTCGAAGGCCAGGTCGCGGGAGGACGCGATGTGGTCGTCGGCCAGCCCGAGCGAACGCAGCGTGTCCCACTTGCCGCGCCCGGCGGTGGCGAAGACCTCCACGCCCCAGTGCCGGGCCAGTTGCACGGCCGCCATGCCCACACCGCCGGCGGCGGCGTGCACCAGCAGCGACTCCCCGCCCTCCACGGCGGACAGATCGCGCAGCGCGTAGTAGGCGGTCATGAAGACGATCGGCACCGCGGCCGCCTCGGCGAACGTCCAGCCCGGCGGCATCGGCGCCACCATGCGCCGGTCCGCCACCACCAGCGGCCCGAACGCCCCCGGCAGCATGCCCAGGACGCGGTCGCCGGGTGCCAGATCGGTGACATCGGGGCCGGTCTCCACGACGACACCGGCGCCCTCAATGCCCATCACCGGGGCCTCGCCTGGGTACATGCCCAGCGCGTTCAGCACGTCCCGGAAGTTCAGACCGGCGGCCCGGACCTCGATCCGCACCTGCCCGGCCCGCAACGGCGCCGCCGCCTCGGGGCACGGCAGCAGCGTCAGGTTCTCCAGCGTGCCCTTTTCCTCGCTGTCCAGCCGCCACGCGCGCTCCCCGGCCGGAGGCACCATCGCGCCGCCCGAGGCCACCCGCGCCAGCTGCGGCGCGTGGACCGTGCCACGGCGCAGCGCGAACTGCGGCTCACCCGACGCCAGCGCGGCGCCCAGCGCCCCGTACGAGGCATCGGTGCCGTCCACGTCCACCAGGACGAGGCGGTCCGGGTGTTCCGACTGCGCCGAGCGCACCAGACCCCACACCGCGGACCGGGCCGGGTCGTCCACCCCGGCGTCGCCCCCTGCGGTCACCGCGCCCCGGGTGACCAGGACGAGACGGGACGTGGCAGGGCGGTCCTCGGCCAGCCACGCCTGCACCAGAGCCAGCGCGTCCCGCGCGGCGGTGTGGGCGGCACCGGCCACGTCGTCCTCGGTGGTGTCGCCCGGGCCGAAGTACGCGAGCAGATACTCGGGCGCCTCCGACTCCCCGGCTTCCACCGCCGCGTTCAGCGCGGCCAGGTCGGCGTGGACGGCGACACCGGCCGTGAGCACCGGCGGCGCACCGGCGCCGAGCACCGCCCACGGCACACCGGCCCCGGACGTCTCGGCGGACACCGGCACCGTGGGCCAGTCCAGCCGGAACAGCGACTCGTGGTACGCCGCCTGCCAGGTCAGCGGCCGCTCTGCCGGAACGGGGCGCAGGACCAGCGAGTCCACCGCGGCGACCGGCGCACCGGTCGAGTCCGCGATCTCCAGCCGGACGCCCTCCGCTCCGCGCAGCACCAGCCGCACCCGGAGCGCCGAGGCGCCACTGGCGTACACCGACACCCCGTTCCAGGCGAACGGCAGTCCCCCCTGCTCACCGTCGTCCGGGCCGAGCAGGCCGAGCGCGTGCAGCGCGGAGTCGAACAGCGCCGGATGCAGTCCGTAGTGCTGCGCGTCGGACGCGGCGGAGTCGTCAAGCCGGGCCTCGGCGAAGAGTTCGTCCCCGCGTCGCCAGGCGGCCGCGAGTCCCTGGAACACCGGGCCGTACCGCAGACCGGCCTCGGCGAGGGTCGCGTACAGCTCCTCGGTGGGGGCCGCCTCGGCGCCCGGCGGCGGCCACGCGGTCAGCTCGAACCCCGGGCGGGCCGCGCCCGAGGCGAGCACACCGTCGGCGTGGCGCGTCCACGGCTCCTCGGCCGAGGCGTCCTCCGTACGGGACAGGACGGCGAGCGGCCGGTGTCCGGAATCGTCCGCGGCGCCGATCGCGACCTGGAGGCGAACGCCACCGCGCGCGGGCAGCACCAGCGGGGCGTGCAGCGTCAGCTCGTCGAGCAGATCGCAGCCGACCTGGTCACCGGCGCGGACGGCGAGCTCCACGAACGCCGTGCCCGGCAGCACCACCGCATCCTGCACCATGTGGTCGGCCAGCCACGGATGGGTGTCCACGCCCAGCCGACCGGTGAACACCAGCCCATCGGACTCCGCCAGGGGCACTGCCGCGCCCAGGAGCGGATGCCCGGCCGACTCCAGCCCCACGAGCGCCACATCACCCGCGGAGGTCCCGCCCGACTGCAGCCAGAACCGCTCGTGCTGGAAGGCATACGTCGGCAGCTCGACCCGCGTCGCACGCCTACCGGCGAAGAACCCGGCCCAGTCCACCGCGACGCCACGGACATGCGCCCGCGCCACGGCGGTGGTCAGCGCCTCGGCCTCGGGACGGTCCTTGCGCAACGCGGTGATGAACGCCGCGTCCTCACCGGTCACGCACTCCTGCGCCATCGCGGTGAGCACACCGTCCGGGCCCAGCTCCACGAACGTGGTGACACCCCTGGCCTCCAGAGTGCGCACACCATCGAGGAAACGCACGGCCTCACGGACGTGCCGCACCCAGAAGTCCGGGCTGGTGATCTCCTCGGCGGACACCACGGCACCGGTCAGATTCGACACGATCGGGATCTTCGGAGCCTCGTAGGTCAGCCCCTGCGCCACCTGACGGAACTTCTCCAGCATCCCGTCCATGCGCGGCGAGTGGAACGCGTGGCTGACGGTGAGCCGCTTGGTCTTACGACCCTGCGCCTCGAAGCCCGCCGCGATCTCCAACGCAGCATCCTCGTCACCGGCGATGACGATCGACGCCGGGCCATTCACGGCGGCGATGCTCACCCGCTCGTTCAGCAGCGGCGCCACCTCGTCCTCCGACGCCTGCACCGCGATCATCGCGCCACCGGCCGGAAGCCCCTGCATCAGACGGCCACGGGCGGCCACCAGCTTCGCGGCGTCCCCAAGGGACAGCACACCCGCCACATGCGCGGCGGCCAGCTCACCGATGGAGTGCCCGGAGAGGTAGTCGGGCCGCATGCCCCACGCCTCGACCAGCCGGAACAGCGCCACCTCGATGGCGAACAGCGCGGGCTGGGTGAAACCGGTCCGGTCCAGCCGCTCGGCGTCGGCCCCGAACAGCACCTCTCGAAGCGGCCGTTCCAAGTACCGGTCCAGCTCCGCGCACACCGCGTCCAGCGCCTGGGCGAACACCGGGTAAGCGGCGTACAGCTCACGGCCCATCCCCAGCCGCTGGCTGCCCTGCCCCGTGAACAGGAACGCCACCTCGCCACCGGCGACGGTGCCCTCGACCAGCCCCGGCGCTGACTCCCCGCGCACCAGCGCCTCCAGGCCCGCGACCAGCCCGGCACGGTCCTCGCCGACGACCACCGCGCGGCGCTCCAGCGCCGCCCTGCCGGTGGCCAGCGAGTAGGCCACATCGGCGGTGCCGAGGGCGGGTTCACGGTCGAGGTGGGCGATGAGGCGCCGGGCGTTGTCGTGCAGCGCCGCCCCGGTCCTGGCGGACAGGGTCCACGGCAGTACGGCGGCGGTGACCGCGGCCTTCGTGCCGTCCTCGTCGGCGGTCTGCGGCTCCTCCGGCTCCGGGGCCTGCTCCAGGATGGTGTGGGCGTTGGTGCCGCTCACACCGAAGGCCGAGACACCGGCCCGGCGCGGCCTGCCGGTCTCGTCCCACGGCCGGGCCTCGGTCAGCAGGGACACCTCGCCCGCCGACCAGTCGACGGTCGGGGACGGCTCGTCGACGTGGAGGGTCATGGGCAGGACGCCGTGGCGGATCGCCATGACCATCTTGATGATGCCCGCGACACCCGCCGCCGCTTGGGCGTGGCCCAGGTTGGACTTGAGCGAACCCAGCCACAGCGGGCGGCCCTCGGGGCGCTCCTGGCCGTACGTGGCGAGCAGCGCCTGCGCCTCGATCGGGTCGCCGAGCGTCGTCCCCGTACCGTGCGCCTCGACGACGTCGATTTCGGCGGCGGACAGCCGGGCGCTCTCCAGCGCCTGGCGGATGACGCGCCGCTGGGAGGGACCGTTCGGCGCGGTCAGACCGTTGCTCGCACCGTCCTGGTTGACGGCCGAGCCGCGCACCACCGCCAGCACCGGGTGGCCGTTGCGCCGGGCATCCGAAAGCCGCTCCACCAGCAGCACACCGACGCCCTCGGACCAGCCGGTGCCGTCCGCGGCCGCCGCGAAGGACTTGCACCGGCCGTCGGGGGCGAGCCCGCGCTGGCGGCTGAACTCCACGAACACATCGGGGGTGGGCATCACCGCGACGCCGCCGACCAGGGCGAGCGAGCAGTCGCGCTGGCGCAGCGCCTGCGCCGCCCAGTGCAGGGCGACCAGCGACGACGAGCACGCCGTGTCGATCGTGGCGGCCGGGCCCTCCAGGCCGAAGGTGTAGGCGATACGGCCGGACAGCACGCTGGTGGCGCCGCCGGTGAGCAGCAGGCCCTCCAGCTCCTCGGGCGCGTGCAGGGTGTCGACGCCGTACCCCATGGGCGAGGCGCCCACGTAGACGCCGGTGCGGCTGCCCTTGACCGACGTCGGGTCGATGCCCGCGCGCTCGAACACCTCCCAGGAGGTCTCCAGCAGCAGCCGCTGCTGCGGGTCCATCGCCAGGGCCTCACGCGGCGAGATCCCGAAGAAGCCGGGGTCGAACGTGGTGGCGCCGTCGAGGAATCCGCCGCCGCTGTTGTAGAAGGTTCCCTTGCGGTCGGGGTCCGGATCGGCCAGTCCCTCGATGTCCCAGCCGCGGTCGTCGGGGAATCCGGAAATGGCGTCACCGCCCTCCGCGACCAGTTGCCACAGATCCTCGGGGGACCCGACGCCGCCGGGGAAACGGCAGCTCATCGCGGTGATCGCGATCGGTTCCTGCGCGTCCGCCTCCACCTCGGTCAGGCGGCGACGGGTCCGGCGCAGCTCAGTGGTCATCCACTTCAGATTGTCGAGAAGCTTCTCTTCGTTCACGCTAGCCACGGAAACGTCACCCCCTGAGGTCAGTTGAAGAGCGGTGGGCGGTCATCACGTCAGGACCTTCCGAATTCGCTGTTGATGATGTCGAAGATGTCTTCGGCGGAGGCGGAGTCCAGGTCACTTCCGTCCTCGTCGGTGCCGTCGCCCACCGTGGCGCTCCCGGTCTCGTTCCATGTCCGCAGCAGCGCTTCCAGCCGGGCCGTGATCCGGTCCCGTTCCGTCGTGTCGTCTGAGACGCCCGAGAGGGCGAATTCCAGCTTGTCGATCTCGGCGAGGACCGGGAGTTGCGGTGTGGTGTCCTCGTCGAGGAGTTCGGCACGCAGGGCACCGGCGAGCACGGCGGGTGTCGGATGGTCGAAGACCAGGGTGGCGGTGAGCTTCAGCCCGGTCGCCGCGCCCAGCCGGTTGCGGAGTTCGACGGCGGTGAGCGAGTCGAAGCCCAGCTCCTTGAACGCCCGGCCCGCCTCGACGGCCGTGGTGTCGTCGTGTCCGAGGACGGCGGCGACCTCCGTACGGACGAGGTCGAGCAGGACGCGGTCGGCCTCGGGCCCGGTGAGCCCCGCGAGCCGCTGCCGCAGGGACTCCGCCGGTGCCTCGGCCGTCGTCCCTTCGCCCGCGCTCTCGGCCCGGTCCGCCGCGAGGGCGCGGACGACCTCGGGCAGATCGGCGATCAGCGGACGGGGACGGGCCACCGTGAAGGTGGTGGCGAAGCGGTCCCAGTCGACGTCGGCGACGGTGACGGCGGTGTCGTTCCGGTCCAGCGCCTGCTGGAGGGCGGCGATGGCGGAACGCGGGGCCATCACCGGCAGCCCGAGGCGGCGCAGTTGCCCGGCCGCCTCGTCGTCGGCGACGAGTCCGCCGTCCGCCCACGGGCCCCAGGCCACGGAGGTGGCGGCGGCGCCCCTGGCGCGGCGCTGCTCGGCCAGCGCGTCGAGGAACGCGTTGCCCGCCGCGTACGCGCCCTGGCCGCCGCTGCCCCACACCCCGGCGATCGAGGAGAACAGCACGAACGCGTCCAGCTCGGTTTCGCCGAGCAGCGCGTCCAGATGGGCCGCGCCCGCGACCTTCGCGGCGACCACGTCGGCGACGTCCGCCGGGGTGGTCTCCGCGAGCGGTGCGAGCTGCCCCGCACCCGCCGTGTGCACGACCGCGGTGAGCGGGTGGTGCGGGTGTTCGTCGCGGATCCGGGCCAGCAGCCCGGCGACGGCGTCCCGGTCGGTCACATCGCATGCGGCGACGGTCACCTCGGCGCCCTTCGCGGTCAGTTCGGCCGCGAGCTGGTCGGCGCCGGGTGCCCGCTGCCCACGGCGTCCGGCCAGTACGAGGTGGTCGGCGCCGTGGTCCGCCAGCCAGCGCGCCACATGGGCGCCCAGCGCACCGGTGCCGCCGGTGACCAGGACCGTGCCCCGGGGCCGCCACGGCGCTCCGGTGGCCGGAGCGCGTTCGGCGTGGGCGAGGCGGCGGGCCAGGACTCCGGCCGTACGGAGCGCCAACTGGTCCTCGTGGTCGTCGCCGTGTCCGCCGAGCACGCCCGCCAGACGGTCGGCGGCCCGTTCGTCGAGCGTCGCCGGCAGGTCGATCAGACCACCCCAGCGCTCCGGGTGCTCCAGCGCGACCACCCGGCCCAGGCCCCAGATCTGCGCCTGTGCGGCGCTGCCCAGCGGCTCCGAGGCGGCGGTGGCGACGGCGCCGGTGGTGGCGCACCACAGCGGGGCGTCCAGGCCCGCGTCCCCGAGCGCCTGCACCAGCACTCCGGTGCGCAGCAGCCCGGTGGGCACGGCGGGGTGGTCGGGGTGCGGACGCGACTCCAGCGCGAGCAGCGACAGCACCCCGGACACCTGCTCATCGGCCGTGGCCCGGCGGATCCGGTCGGCCAGGGCCGCCCGGTCGAGGTCACCGGCGTCGGCCGGGGTGACGCGCCGGATGTCGGCGCCCCGGTCGGCCAGCGCGTCGACGATCCGGCGCACGGTGTCGGCCCGGTCGGCGGACCCGGCCGGTTCGACGACCAGCCAGACGCCGGGGACGGCGGCGAGCCGCGGCTCCTCCAGCGGCTTCCATGTGACGCGGTAGCGCCAGCCGTCGAGCGCGGACTGCTCACGTTCGCGACGACGCCACTCCGACAGCTCCGGGAGCAGCGCGCTCAGCGGCTGGTCCACGTCGATGCCGACCGCGTCCGCCAGCGAGGCGAGGTCGTCGCTCTCCACTGCCTCCCAGAACCGGGCGTCGGCCGTGTCGATGGCCGTGGCCGCCTGGTCGGGCGTGTGCCGCGCGGCGCCGTCGAGCCAGTAGCGCCGCCGCTGGAACGGGTACGTGGGCAGTTCGACGCGGTGTGCGCCGGTACCCGCGAACAGCTCCTCCCAGTCCAGGGCCGCGCCCCGGACGTGCAGGGTGGCGAGAGCGGCGGTCAGCGTCTCCGCCTCGGCCCGCCCGCCGCGCAGCACGGACACGAAGGCCACATCGTGCGGGCCCTCGTCGGTGACGCAGTCCTGCGCCATGCCGGACAGCACCCCGTCCGGGCCGAGTTCGACGTACGTGGTGACGCCCTGGGCCTCCAGCGCGCGCACTCCGTCGAGGAAGCGGACGGCGTGGCGGACGTGGCGCACCCAGTAGTCGGCGGCCATGCCCAGCTCGTCGGCCACCAGCTGTCCGGTGACGGTGGAGACGATCGGGATGCGCGGCGCGCCGTAGGCCAGCCCCTCGGCGACCTTGCGGAACTCGGCGAGCATCCCGTCCATGTGCGGGGAGTGGAACGCGTGGCTGACGCTGAGCCGCTTGGTCTTCCGACCCCGCGCCTCGAAGCCCGCCGCGATCTCCACCGCCGCGTCCTCGTCGCCCGCGATGACCACCGACGTCGGGCCGTTCACAGCGGCGATGCTCACGCCCTCGGTCAGCAGCGGCTCGACCTCGTCCTCCGCCGCCTGTAGCGCGATCATCGCGCCACCGGACGGCAGTTCCTGCATCAGCCGACCGCGCGCGGCCACCAGCGTGGCGGCGTCCGCGAGCGAGAGCACACCCGCCACATGCGCGGCGGCCAGCTCGCCGATGGAGTGCCCGGCCAGGACGTCGGGCCGCAGCCCGGCGGCCTCGGTCAGCCGGAACAGCGCGACCTCGACGGCGAACAGCGCGGGCTGGGTGAAGCCGGTCTGGTCCAGCGGCTCCTTCTCGTCGCCGAACAGTACGTCGTACAGCGGCCGTTCGAGGTGCCGGTCCAGCTCGGCGCAGACCGCGTCCAGCGCCTCGGCGAAGACGGGGCTCGCCCCGTACAGCTCACGGCCCATGCCGAGCCGCTGGCTGCCCTGCCCGGTGAAGAGCACGGCCGTACGGCCTTCCGTGGGCACGCCCCGGATCAGCTGCGCGGCGGACTCGCCCCGCGCGAGCGCGCCGAGGCCCGCGAGCAGCCGGTCCCGGTCCTGGCCGAGGACCACCGCACGGTGTTCCAGGGTGGACCTGGTGGTGGCCAGGGAGTACGCCACGTCCACGGTGTGGAGCCCGGTGTCGGCCTCGATGTGGGCGCGCAACCGCTCGGCCTGGGCCCGCAACGCGTCCTCGCCCTTGGCCGACAGCGGCCAGGCCACCACATCGGGCCGGACGAGCGGGCGCTTCTCGGCCTGCTCGGCGGGCGCGGTCGGCTCCGGGGCCTGCTCCAGGACCGTATGGGCGTTGGTGCCGCTGAAGCCGAACGAGGACACGCCCGCGCGGCGCGGACGGCCGGTCTCCGGCCAGGCCCGGGCCTCGGTCAGCAGCTCGATGTCGCCCGCCGACCAGTCGACGTGCGGCGACGGCTCGTCCACGTGCAGGGTGCTCGGCAGCACACCGTGCCGCATGGCGAGAACCATCTTGATGATGCCCGCCACACCGGCGGCGGCCTGCGTGTGGCCGATGTTGGACTTGATGGAGCCCAGCCACAGCGGCCGCTCCGGGTCCCGCTCCTGACCGTAGGTGGCCAGCAGCGCCTGCGCCTCGATCGGGTCACCGAGCCGGGTGCCGGTGCCGTGGGCCTCGACCGCGTCCACGTCCGCGGCCGACAGGCCCGCACCGGCCAGCGCCTGCCGGATGACGCGCTGCTGCGACGGGCCGTTCGGCGCCGTCAGACCGTTCGACGCGCCGTCCTGGTTGATGGCGGAGCCGCGGACGAGCGCGAGGACCGGATGGCCGTTGCGGCGCGCGTCGGACAGCCGCTCGACCAGCAGCATGCCGACGCCCTCGCCCCAGCCGGTGCCGTCCGCGCCCCCCGCGAACGCCTTGCACCGGCCGTCGGGGGCCAGTCCGCGCTGACGGCTGAACTCGATGAACGCACCGGGGCTCGACATGACCGTCACACCGCCCGCGAGCGCGATCGAGCACTCGCCCTGGCGCAGCGCCTGGATCGCCCAGTGCAGCGCCACCAGCGAGGCGGAGCAGGCCGTGTCGACGGTGACCGCCGGACCCTCCAGGCCGAAGGTGTACGCGAGGCGGCCGGAGACCACGCTGGCGGCGTTGCCGGTGGCGAGGTAGCCCTCGACATCCTCGGGGACCGTGTCCAGCGAGGCCAGGTAGTCCTGCCCGTTGGAGCCGACGAAGACACCGGCCGAGGTGCCGCGCAGCGTGGCCGGGTCGATGCCCGCCCGCTCGAACGCCTCCCACGAGGTCTCCAGCAGCAGCCGCTGCTGCGGGTCCATCGCCATCGCCTCACGCGGCGAGATCCCGAAGAAGCCCGCGTCGAAGTGGCCCGCGTCGTAGAGGAATCCTCCCTCGCGTGCGTAGAAGGTGCCCCGCTTGTCGGGGTCCAGGTCGTAGAGCGCGTCCAGGTCCCAGCCACGGTCGGACGGGAACTCCGCGATCGCGTCGCCGCCCGCCGACAACAGCTGCCACAGCTCCTCGGGCGAACGCACCCCACCCGGGAAACGGCAGCTCATCGCCACGATCGCGATCGGATCGTCGTCGGTCGCCACCGACACGGGCACCGGGCCCGAGGTGTCGACGGCGGTTTCCTCACCGACCAGTTCGCTGCGCAGATAGCCCGCCAGGGCGGATGCCGTCGGGTAGTCGAAGACCAGCGTCGCGGGCAGCTGAACACCCGTCGCCGCGTTCATCCGGTTCCGCAGCTCGACCGCCGTGAGCGAGTCGAAGCCCAGCTCACTGAAGGCCCGCTCGACCCCGATCGACTCCGAACCGTCATGCCCCAGCACCGCGGCCACCTGCGTACGCACCAGATCCAGCAGCAGCCGGTCCCGCTCGTCCGCACCCAGCCCGGCCAGCCGCGCGGCGAGCCCGCCTTCGGCAGACGCGCCACCGGTGTCCTGCTGGGCCTGCGCCACGTCCGCCGATTCCGCGAAGTCCACGATGAGGCGGCTCGGCCGTACGGCGGTGAACTCCGGCGCGAACCGGGCCCAGTCGATGTCCGCGACGGCCACCGCCGCATCGTCCAGGTCCAGCGCCCGCTGGAGGGCGGCGATCGCCACCTCGGCGTCCATCGGCGGCAGACCGCCACGGCGCAACCGCTGCTCCAGGCCCTTGTCCGCGGCCATACCGCCCTCGGCCCACGGGCCCCAGGCGATCGACGTGGCGGGCAAACCCTGGGCGCGCCGACGCTCGGCCAGCGCGTCCAGGGAGGCGTTGGCCGCGGCGTAGTTGCCCTGACCGGCGGCGCCGAACGTGCCACTGATCGAGGAGAACAGCACGAACGCCGACAGGTTCAGGTCACGCGTCAGCTCATCGAGATGCGCCGCCGCGGTCACCTTCGCCCGCAGGACCTTCGTGAAGCGCTCGGGGGTGAGCGCGTCGAGTACGCCGTCGTCGAGCACACCGGCCGTGTGGAACACACCGTTTAGCGGCAGTTCCTCCGGCAGCGACGCCAGCAGCTCCGCCAGCGCGTCCCGGTCGGCCACGTCACACGCGGCAACCGTCACCCGGGCACCCGATGCCGCCAGCTCATCCCGCAGCTCCACCGCACCCGGAGCATCCAGCCCACGACGGCTGGTCAGCACCACGTGCCCGGCGCCGTTCGCCACCAGCCAACGGGCCACCCGCGCGCCCAGCGCACCCGTACCGCCCGTGACCAGGGTCGTACCGTCACCCGGTGTCCAGGACCCGTCGGAGGAGGACGCGGATGCGGATGCCTGAACCAGTCGGCGTCCGAAAACGCCCGACGCACGCACCGCTACCTGGTCCTCACCGCCGACCCCGGCCAGCACCTCCGCCAGCCGCGCCTGCGCACGGTCGTCGGCCGCGGCGGGAAGGTCGACCAGACCGCCCCAGCGCCCGGGCAGCTCCAGCGCCGCCGCCCGGCCCAGGCCCCACAGCTGCGCCTGATCCGGGCTGACCGCGCCGTCCGAACGGCCCACAGCCACCGCGCCCCGCGTGGCCACCCACAACGGCGCACCGACACCCGCATCACCCAACGCCTGCGTCAGCGCCGCCGTGGTCAGCAACGCGTCCCCCTCGGCGAGGGCCAGCAAGGAGACCACACCGGCCACAGCCTCGTCACCAACAGCCGAAGTCAGCCGCGCCGCCACCGCGCCACGGTCCTCATCGGCAGCCAGCACGACCTGCGCCACATCGACACCACGGTCGTTCAGCATCCCGACGACACCGGCGACCCACGCGGACTCGGCCGCCTCAGCCGGTATCACCACGAGCCAACGGCCGCTCAGGGACGCGGTGGAACGGTCGGTGACCGGCTTCCACGACACCCGGTAACGCCAGCCGTCCACCGTCGAAAGCTCCGACTGCCTCCGCCGCCACGACGACATCGAGGGCAGCAGGGCTTCCAGCGCTTCATTGTCCTCGGCACCGAGACCCAGCGTCGCAGCGAGCGATTCCAGATCCTCGCGCTCGACGGCCTCCCAGAAGCGGGCGTCCACCGTGTTCAGCACCGTGCCATCGGCGGTGGCGGTGGCCTTCGACAGGTCGAGCCAGTAGCGACGGCGCTGGAAGGCGTACGTCGGCAGCTCCACGCGCCGCGCACCGGCCCCGGCGTAGAACGCCTCCCAGTCCAGGGCCACGCCCCGGACATGCAACGCGGCAAGGGCAGCCGTGACCGACTCGGCCTCCGCCCGCCCCTTGCGCAGCGCGGCCACGAACCCGGCGTCCTCGCCGGTCACACACTCCTGCGCCATGGCGGTGAGCACCCCGTCGGGCCCCAACTCGACGAACGTCGTCACGCCCTGCGCTTCCAGCATCCGCACACCATCCAGGAAACGGACCGCTTCGCGGACGTGGCGCACCCAGAAGTCGGCGCTGGTGATCTCCTCAGCGGATACCACGCCACCGGTCAGGTTGGACACGATCGGAATACGCGGCGCCTCGTACGACAGCTCCTCGGCCACCTCGCGGAACGCGTCCAGCATCCCGTCCATGCGCGGCGAGTGGAACGCGTGGCTGACAGTGAGCCGCTTGGTCTTACGACCCTGCGCCTCGAAGCCCGCCGCGATCTCCAGCGCCGCGTCCTCATCACCCGCGATGACCACGGACGTCGGTCCGTTGAGCGCGGCAATCGAGACCCGCTCGGTGAGCAGCGGCAGCACCTCGTCCTCCGACGCCTGCACCGCGACCATCGCGCCACCGGCCGGAAGCTCCTGCATCAACCGCCCACGGGCCGCCACCAGCTTCGCCGCATCCGTCAGCGAGAGCACACCCGCCACATGCGCGGCGGCCAGCTCACCGATGGAATGCCCGGAGAGGAAGTCCGGCGTCACACCCCACGCCTCGACCAACCGGAACAGCGCCACCTCGACCGCGAACAGGGCGGGCTGGGTGAACCCGGTCCGATCCAGCGCCCCGGAGTCATCCCCGAACAGGACGTCCCGCAGCGGCCGTTCGAGATGCGCGTCCAGCGCCTCGCAGACCGCGTCCAGCGCATCGGCGAACACCGGGTACGCGTCGTACAGCTCACGCCCCATCCCCAGCCGCTGGCTGCCCTGCCCCGTGAACAGGAACGCCACCTTGCCCGCCACCGGCGAGCCCTGCACCACGCCCGCGGCCGGTTCACCGGAGGCCAACGCCTCCAGCCCCCGCAGGAAGCCCTCACGGCCATCGGCCACCAGCACCGCACGGTCCTCGAACGCGGTACGCCCAGCCGCCAGCGTGTAACCGATCCCGGCCAGATCCACATCCCCATCGGTGGAACGCAGCCGGTCGAGCAGACGCCGGGCCTGCTCACCCAGCGCCTCCTGCCCCACAGCCGACAACGGCCACGGCAGCACCGGCGGCACGACGGACGGCCGCCCCGCCCCGGCCCCGGAGTCCTCCAGAACCGGCGGCTGCTCGATGATGGTGTGCGCGTTGGTCCCGCTGATGCCGAACGAGGAGATACCAGCGCGACGCGGACGGCCGGTCTCCGGCCACTCCACGCTCTCCGTCAGCAGCGAGACCGCGCCATCCGCCCAGTCCACGTTCGGCGACGGCGCATCCACATGCAGCGTCTGCGGCAGCACACCGTGCCGCATCGCCATCACCATCTTGATGATGCCCGCGACACCAGCAGCAGCCTGCGTGTGACCGATGTTGGACTTGATGGACCCCAGCCACAGCGGCTGGTCCGCGTCCCGATCGCGTCCGTACGTGGCCAGCAGCGCATGCGCCTCGATCGGGTCACCGAGCGTCGTACCCGTACCGTGCGCCTCGACGACATCCACATCGCCGGTCGTCAGCCCGGCACTGCTCAGCGCCTGCCGGATCACCCGCTGCTGCGACGGACCATTCGGCGCCGTCAGACCATTCGACGCACCGTCCTGGTTGATCGCCGAGCCACGCACGACCGCCAGCACCGGATGGCCGTTACGGCGCGCGTCCGACAGCCGCTCCACGAGCAGCATGCCCGCGCCTTCGCTCCAGCCCGTACCGTCCGCCGAGGCCGCGAACGACTTGCACCGGCCATCGGTGGCCAGGCCCCGCTGACGGCTGAAGTCCACGAACGTCTCGGGCGTGGCCATCACCACCGCACCACCGGCCAGCGCCATCGTGCACTCGCCAGAGCGCAGCGCCTGGATCGCCCAGTGCAGCGCCACCAGCGACGACGAGCAGGCGGTGTCGATCGTGACCGCCGGACCCTCCAGGCCGAAGGTGTACGCCACCCGACCGGAAGCGACACTGCCCGCGTTGCCGGTGCCGATGTAGCCCTCGACACCATCGGGAATCTCGCCCGTCCCGGAGAGGTAGTCGTGATAGATGACGCCCGCGAAGACACCGGTCTTGCTGCCGCGCGCGGTCGACGGGTCGATACCCGCGTGCTCGAACGCCTCCCACGAGGTCTCCAGCAGCAGTCGCTGCTGCGGGTCCATCGCCATCGCCTCGCGCGGCGAGATCCCGAAGAACGCCGGGTCGAAGTCCCCCGCGTCGTGCAGGAAGCCACCCTCACGCGTGTACGACGTCCCCGCGTGGTCGGGGTCCGGGTGGTACAGGCCGTCCAGGTCCCAGCCACGGTCCACCGGGAAGCCGGAGATGCCGTCGCCGCCCGTGGCGACCAGCTGCCACAGGTCCTCAGGAGTGCGCACCCCACCGGGGAAGCGGCAGCTCATCCCGACGATGACGATCGGATCGTCCGCCACCGCCGGGCTTGTCTCCACCCGCGTGGGCACGAGAGGCGCCAGGGCCTCCTCGGCACCCACCAGCTCCTCACGCAGATACCCGGCCAGGGCGGTCGGGGTCGGGTAGTCGAAGACGAGCGTGGCCGGAAGCCTCAGCCCGGTGACCGTCTTCAGGTCGTTGCGCAGCTCGACCGCGGTGAGCGAGTCGAAGCCCAGCTCCCTGAACGCCCGGCCGGGCTCCACCGCCTCCGGACCCGCGTAACCCAGCACCGCGGCGGCCCGCCCGCACACCAACTCCAGTAGCTCACGATCCTGTTCGGTCCGCGTGAGCCCGGCGAGACGCTGGGCGAGCGAGGAACCGTCGGTGGCCGTGACGGCCCCGGCAGTGGTCCGCCGGACCGGAGCCCGCACCAGACCACGGAACAAGGGCGGGACGACACCGGTCGCCGTCGCTTCGGTGCGCAGGCCCGCGTAGTCGAGTCGCATCGGGAACAGCACCGCCGTGCCGTCGGCACGCGCCGCGTCGAACAACGCAAGCCCCTCGTCGGCAGCGATCGGGGCGATCCCACCGCGCGCGATACGCCGCAGGTCGACCTCGTCCAGCGTGCTGCCCATGCCCGCACCGGCCCACAGACCCCAGGCCAGAGCGGTGGCCGGAAGGCCCTGCGCCACACGCCGCTGCGCCAGCGCCTCCAGGAACGAGTTGGCCGCGGCATAGCTCGCCTGCCCCGGCGCGCCGAACACCGCCGCCGCACCCGAGAACAGCACGAACGCCGACAGGTCACGATCCTGGGTCAGCTCATGCAGGTTCAGCGCCGCATCCACCTTCGGACGCAACACCCCCGCCACCCGCTCAGGCGTCAGCGACCCAAGAATGCCATCGTCCAGCACACCCGCCGTATGCACCACACCGGTCAGCGGATGCTCAGCCGGAATGGCCGCCAGTGTCTCGGCCAACGCCTCCCGGTCAGCCACATCACACGCCGCCCACGTCACGGTCGCACCGGCCGCCGTCAGATCGGCAGCCAGCTCGTCAGCTCCGTCGGCGTCGGCGCCCCGACGGCTCACCAGCAGCAGCTGCCGCACACCATGAGCCGAGACCAGATGGCGGGCGAAGAGGCCACCCAGCGTTCCGGAGGCGCCGGTGACCAGCACCGTGCCGTGCTCGTCGAAGGACGGAGCGGTGTCAGCGTCATCGGCGTTCGGCACCCGGGCCAACCGCGGCGCGAGCACCACGCCCCCGCGCAGCGTCAGCTCCTCCTCGTCCACGCCCAGCGCCGCGGGCACCGAACCGTACGAACCCTCGTCCACGTCCAGCAGCACCAGACGGCCGGGATTCTCCGACTGCGCGGAACGGAACAGACCACGCACAGCGGCCTGCGACAGATCCGCCACACCCGCACCCGGCACGGTCTCCACCGCGCCGCGCGTCAGCAACACCAGCCGCGCCCCGGCAAACCGCTCGTCGGTCAGCCACGACTGAAGCGAGGAGAGCATGGCCTGCGTGGCCTCGTGCACGGCCGACGCGTCGCCGCCGTCACCGAGACCGAGCAGCAGCACCGTGTCCGGCACCGCCGCCCCGGCGTCCACCGCCGTACCGAGCGCCGCCAGATCACCGTACCCGGCGAGTCGGATCCCGTTCCCGAACGCGTCGTCCAGCGCGGCCAGTTGCCCGGCGTCCGCACCGAGGACCGCCCACTCACCCGTCACCGCACCCGTCGCGGGCGCCGGAACGGCCGACCACTCCAGCCGGAACAGCGATTCGTGCAGCCCACCACGCGCCGCACGCACCTGGTTGGCCGAGGCCGGGCGCAGCACCACGGAGTCGACCGTGGCCACCGCGCGCCCCGTAC
The DNA here is from genome assembly GCF_044333065.1 of Streptomyces sp. NPDC021115. NCBI lineage: Bacteria > Bacillati > Actinomycetota > Actinomycetes > Kitasatosporales > Streptomycetaceae > Streptomyces > Streptomyces sp. NPDC021115. The sequence goes on along the minus strand of NZ_JBIRQF010000006.1, from coordinate 9,058 downwards.
CGTCGGCCACCAGCAGCGAGACCACATTGGACGACTGCTCGGACAGCCGTACCCGCAGCGCACCGGCTCCGGCCGCGTGCAACTGCACACCGCTCCACGCGAACGGCAGCAGCGCACCCTCCGCCGACGCCGCATCGCGGTCGAAGCCCTCAGCGCCGATGGCATGCAGCGCCGCGTCCAGCAGCGCCGGGTGCAACCCGAACCGCTCGGCTTCAGCGCCCGACGTCACCGCATCCTCAGGGAAGCCGACCTCGGCGTACAGGTCCTCGCCGAGCCGCCAGGCACCCCTGAGCCCCTGGAACACCGGCCCATAGCCGAGGCCCGCCCCGGCCAGCTCCTCGTACACCCCGTCGACCGCGACCGGCGTGGCACCCTGCGGCGGCCACACACCAAGGTCGTCCAGCTCAGCGCCCCGGACACCGACCACGAGCACACCGGCGGCGTGCCGCGTCCACGGCTCCGTCCCGAGCGCGTCCTGCCGACGCGAGTGCAGGCTGAACGCACGGCGACCGGACTCGTCCGGCCCCTCCACCACGAGCTGCACCCGCACCCCGGTGTGCTCCGGGAGCACGAGCGGGGCCTCCAGGGTCAGTTCGTCCAACCGCTCACAACCCACCTGCGCACCCGCAGCACACGCCAACTCCACAAAGGCCGTACCGGGCAGCAGCACGGTGTCCATGACCTCGTGATCCGCCAGCCAAGGATGCGTACGGGGGGAAAGCACTCCCGTGAACAGATAGCCATCGCCATCCGCGAGCGCGACCGCGGCACCCAGCAGCGGATGCTCGATGTCACCCAGCCCGACCGACTCCAGGTCACCCACCGCGAGGGCGGCGGCGCTGGGCCAGTACCGCGTGCGCTGGAAGGCATACGTCGGCAGCTCCACGCGCCGCGCACCGGCCCCTGCGAAGACAGCCGTCCAGTCCGGCGTCACGCCACGCACATGCGCCCGCGCGACAGCCGACAACAGCGCCTCAGCCTCAGGGCGATCCTTCCGCAGCGCGGCGGCGAACGCGGCGTCGGTGTCCTCACCGGTCACGCACTCCTGCGCCATCGCGGAGAGCACACCGTCGGGTCCCAGCTCGACGAACGTCGTTACGCCCTGCGCTTCCAACGTTCGTACGCCGTCCAGGAACCGCACCGCCTCGCGGACGTGGCGCACCCAGAAGTCGGCGGTCGCGATCTCCTCGGCGGACACCACTTCGCCGGTCAGGTTGGAGACGATCGGGATGCGCGGAGCCTCGTACGACAGCTCCTGCGCCACCTCGCGGAACGCCTCCAGCATCCCGTCCATGCGCGGCGAGTGGAACGCGTGGCTCACGGTGAGACGCTTGATCTTACGGCCCTGCGCCTCGAACGAGGCGGCGATCTCCAGCACCGCGTCCTCGTCACCGGCGATGACCACGGACATGGGCCCGTTGAGGGCGGCAATGCTCACCCGGTCGGTGAGCAGCGGCGCCACCTCGTCCTCCGACGCCTGCACCGCGACCATCGCGCCACCGGCCGGAAGCTCCTGCATCAAGCGGCCACGGGCCGCCACCAGCTTCGCCGCGTCCGCGAGCGACAGCACACCCGCCACATGCGCGGCAGCCAACTCACCGATGGAGTGCCCGGAGAGGAAATCGGGCCGCAGACCCCACGCCTCGACCAGCCGGAACAGCGCCACCTCGACGGCGAACAGCGCGGGCTGGGTGAACCCGGTCTGGTCCAGTACGGCGGCATCGTCGCCGAACAGCACATCCCGCAGCGGCCGCTCAAGGTGCAGATCCAGATGCGCACACACCGCGTCCAGGGCATCGGCGAACACCGGATAGGCGTCGTACAGCTCACGCCCCATCCCCAGCCGCTGGCTGCCCTGCCCCGTGAACAGGAACGCCACCTTGCCCTCGGCGACCGTCCCCTCGACCGCACCCGACGCGGACTCGCCCGCTGCCAGAGCGCCAAGCGTCCGCAGCAGCTCATCCCGGTCACCAGCGGTGACCACCGCACGCCGCTCCAGAGCAGCCCGACCCACAGCCAAGGCATGAGCGACATCCAGCGGCGCCAACTCCGGCCGCGCCTCGATGTGAGTGCGCAGCCGCGCGGCCTGCTCCCGCAGCGCCTCGGCGCTCTTGGCCGACAGCACGAACGGCAGGAGCCCGCCGAGCCCGTTTCCTTCAGGCGTCTCGGTCGGTTCGTCGCTCGCCGGGGCCTGTTCGATGATGGTGTGCGCGTTGGTGCCGCTGATGCCGAACGAGGAGATACCGGCGCGGCGCAAGCGGCCCGTCTCAGGCCACTCCACCCGCTCCGTCAGCAGCGACACCGCGCCCGCCGACCAATCCACGTGCGGCGACGGCTCATCCACATGCAACGTCCGCGGCAGCACACCGTGCCGCATCGCCATCACCATCTTGATGATGCCCGCCACACCGGCGGCGGCCTGCGTGTGACCGATGTTCGACTTGATGGACCCCAGCCACAGCGGCTGTTCCGCGCCCCGGTCGCGTCCGTACGTGGCCAGCAGCGCCTGGGCCTCGATCGGGTCACCGAGCGTCGTACCCGTACCGTGCGCCTCGACGACATCCACATCGCCGGTCGTCAGCCCGGCGCTGCTCAGCGCCTGCCGGATGACGCGCTGCTGCGACGGACCGTTCGGCGCCGTCAGACCATTCGACGCACCGTCCTGGTTGATCGCCGAGCCGCGCACGGTGGCAAGGACGGGGTGGCCGTTGCGGCGCGCGTCCGACAGCCGCTCCACGAGCAGCATGCCGACGCCTTCGCCCCAGCCCGTGCCATCAGCCCCGGCCGCGAAGGCCTTGATCCGGCCGTCCGCCGCCAGCCCGCGCTGACGGCTGAAGTCGATGAAGTTGTCGGGAGTGGACATCACGGTGACACCACCGGCGAGCGCCATCGAGCACTCACCACTCCGCAGCGCCTGCACGGCCATGTGCAGCGCGACCAGCGACGACGAACACGCAGTGTCCACGGTGACGGCCGGGCCTTCGAGCCCGAAGGTGTAGGCCACCCGGCCCGACACCACACTCGCCGCGTTACCCGTGCCCCAATGGCCCTCAAGTCCCTCGGGCGCCCGCTCGAGCAGCGACAGGTAGTCCTGTCCGTTGGTCCCGGCGAAGACACCGACCTGCTGACCACGCACCGTGGCCGGGTCGATGCCCGCCCGCTCGAACGCCTCCCACGAGGTCTCCAGCAGCAGCCGCTGCTGCGGATCCATCGCAAGGGCCTCACGCGGCGAAATCCCGAAGAACGACGCGTCGAAGTCGGCCACGTCGTAGAGGAAACCGCCCTCACGCGTGTACGTGGTCCCCTGATGCTCCGGGTCCGGGTCGTACACCCGGTCCAGGTCCCAGCCACGGTCGGACGGGAACTCCGCAATCGCGTCCCCACCCGCCGACAGCAGCTGCCACAGCTCCTCGGGCGAACGCACCCCACCCGGGAAACGGCAGCTCATCGCCACAATCGCGATCGGATCGTCGGCCACCGCAACCGTCGGCGCCACCACACCACCGGCCACCGCCACGTCCGAACCCAGCAGCTCGGCACGCAGGTGGTCGGCCAGGACGGCCGCGTTCGGGTAGTCGTAGACGAGCGTGGCGGACAGCTTCAGCCCGGTCGCCGCGTTCAGCCGGTTACGCAGCTCCACCGCGGTGAGCGAATCGAAGCCCAGCTCCTTGAAGGCACGCCCGCCCTCGACCGCCTCGGCCCCGCCGTGTCCCAGCACCGACGCGACCTGCGCACGCACCAACTCCAGCAGCGTCTGCACGCGCTCGGTCTCCGTCAGACCGGACAGCTGCTCGGCCAACGTCCCGGTCCCGGCGGTGGCGACCGTACGCGGCGCACCCGCGCCGTCCGACACCGGACGCGCCGCAGGCAGTTCGCCGAACAGCACGCTCGGCCGCACGGCGGCGAACCCGCCGAGGAACCGGTCCCAGTCGATGTTCGCGACCGTCACGGCGACCTCATCGAGGTCCAGCGCCCGCTGCATCGCGGCAAGCGCCGACTCGGGCGCCATCGGCGGCACCCCATCACGGCGCATCCGCCGCTCCAGCGCCTCATCCGCGGCCATACCGCCCTCGGCCCACGGACCCCACGCGATCGACGTGGCAGGCAGACCCTCCGAGCGACGCCGCTCGGCCAGCGCGTCCAGATAGGCGTTGGCCGCCGCGTAGTTGCCCTGACCGGCCGCACCCACCGAACCACTGATCGACGAGAACAGCACGAACGCCGACAGATCCAGCTCACGCGTCAGCTCGTCCAAGTGGAGCGCGGCGTCAGCCTTCGCCCGCAGCACCGAAGCGAACCGCTCGGGCGAGAGCGAGTCCAGTACACCGTCATCGAGCACACCGGCCGTGTGGAACACACCGTTTAGCGGCAGCTCCTCCGGCACCGACGCCAGCAGCTCCGCCAACGCGTCCCGGTCGGCCACATCACACGCGGCGACCGTCACCCGAGCACCCGACGCCGCCAGCTCATCCCGCAGCTCCACCGCACCCGGAGCATCCAGCCCACGACGGCTGGTCAGCACCACGTGCCCGGCGCCGTTCGCCACCAGCCAACGCGCCACCCGCGCGCCCAGCGCACCCGTACCACCCGTCACCAGCGTCGTACCGGCACCCGGTGTCCAGGACCCGTCGGAGGAGGACGCGGATGCGGATGCCTGAACCAGTCGGCGTCCGAAAACGCCCGACGCACGGACCGCTACCTGGTCCTCACCGCCAACCCCGGCCAGCACCTCCGCCAGCCGCGCCTGCGCACGGTCATCGGCCGCGGCGGGAAGGTCGACCAGACCGCCCCAGCGCTCGGGCAGTTCCAGCGCCGCCACCCGGCCCAGGCCCCACAGCTGCGCCTGATCCGGGCTGACCGCGCCGTCCGAACGGCCCACGGCCACCGCGCCCCGCGTGGCCACCCACAACGGCGCACCGACACCCGCATCACCCAACGCCTGCGTCAGCGCCGCCGTGGTCAGCAGCGCGTCCCCCTCGGCGAGGGCCACCAAGGACACCACACCGGCCACAGCCTCGTCACCAACAGCCGAAGTCAGCCGCGCCGCCACCGCGCCACGGTCCTCATCGGCAGCCAGCACGACCTGCGCCACATCGACACCACGGTCGTTCAGCATCCCGACGACACCGGCAACCCAGGCGGACTCGGCCGCCTCGGCCGGTATCACCACGAGCCAACGGCCGCTCAGGGAAGCCGTGGAACGGTCGGTGACCGGCTTCCACGACACCCGGTAACGCCAGCCGTCCACCGTCGAAAGCTCCGACTGCCTCCGCCGCCACGACGACATCGAGGGCAACAGGGCTTCCAGCGCGCCATTGTCCTCGGCACCGAGACCCAGCGTCGCGGCGAGCGATTCCAGATCCTCGCGCTCGACGGCCTCCCAGAAGTGGGCGTCCATCGCGTCGGGCACCGTGGCGTCGGACACGGCACCGGCCGCCGACACGTCCAGCCAGTACCGCGTGCGCTGGAAGGCATACGTCGGCAGCTCCACCCGCCGCGCGCCGGTGCCCTCGAAGTACGCGGCCCACTCCGGGGACCGGCCCCGGACATGCAGCAGGGCAAGGGCAGCCGTTACGGACTCAGCCTCCACCCGCCCCTTGCGCAGCGCGGCCACGAACCCGGCGTCCTCGCCGGTCACACACTCCTGAGCCATCGCCGACAGCACACCGTCGGGGCCGAGCTCGACGAAGGTGGTGGCGCCCTGCGCTTCAAGCGTACGGACGCCGTCGAGGAAGCGGACGGCTTCGCGGACATGCCGCACCCAGAAGTCCGCAGTCGTGATCTCCTCCGTGGAGACCAGCTCACCGGTCAGGTTGGAGACGATCGGGATACGCGGCGCCTCGTACGACAGTTCCTGCGCCACCTCGCGGAACGCGTCCAGCATCCCGTCCATGCGCGGCGAGTGGAACGCGTGGCTCACGGTGAGCCGCTTGACCTTGCGCCCCTGCGCCTCGAACGACGCCGCGATCTCCAGCGCCGCATCCTCATCACCCGCGATGACCACCGACGCCGGGCCATTCACGGCGGCGATGCTCACCCGCTCGGTGAGCAGCGGCAGCACCTCGTCCTCCGACGCCTGCACCGCGACCATCGCGCCACCGGCCGGAAGCTCCTGCATCAGACGCCCACGCGCGGCCACCAGCTTCGCCGCATCCGCCAGCGACAACACACCCGCCACATGCGCGGCAGCCAACTCACCGATCGAATGACCCGACAGGAAGTCCGGCGTCACACCCCACGCCTCGACCAACCGGAACAACGCCACCTCGACCGCGAACAGCGCAGGCTGAGTGAACCCGGTCCGATCCAGGACAGCCGCGTCATCCCCGAACAGCACATCCCGCAGCGGCCGCTCCAGATACAGATCCAGATGCGCACACACCTCATCCAACGCATCCGCGAACACCGGGAAGGCGCCATACAACTCACGCCCCATACCCAGCCGCTGACTCCCCTGCCCCGTGAACAGGAACGCCACCTTGCCACCGGCCACCGAACCCTCGACCAGGCCCGGGACGGACTCGCCCAGGGCCAGCGCGTCCAGGCCCTCGAGGAACGACTCGCGGGCAGTGGTGACGAACGCCGCGCCCTGTTCCAGCGTGGCACGGCTGGTGGCAAGCGAGAACGCAAGGTCGGTCGCGGTCAGTTCGGGGTGGGCCCGGACATGGGCGGCCAGCTGAACGGCCTGGGCGCGCAGAGCCTGTCCGTCCTTCGCCGACAACAGCCACGGCAGCGCGGCCAGCTCACGCGACTCGGGCGTCTCGGCCGGGGCGGCCGAAAGGGCCGGGGCCGGGGCCTGCTCGATGATGGTGTGCGCGTTGGTCCCGCTGATGCCGAACGAGGAGATACCGGCGCGGCGCAGACGGCCGGTCTCCGGCCACTCCACGTTGTCCGTCAGCAGCGACACCGCACCCGCCGACCAGTCCACATGCGGCGACGGCTCATCCACGTGCAGCGTCTGCGGCAGCACGCCGTGGCGCATCGCCAGCACCATCTTGATGATGCCCGCGACACCAGCAGCCGCCTGCGTGTGACCGATGTTGGACTTGATGGAACCGAGCAGCAGGGGCCGATCGGCGTCGCGGCCCTGGCCGTACGTGGCCAGCAGCGCCTGCGCCTCGATCGGGTCACCCAGCGTCGTCCCCGTGCCATGCGCCTCGACCGCGTCGACCTCGGCGGCCGACAGACCCGCACCGGCCAGCGCCTTACGGATCACCCGCTGCTGCGACGGACCGTTCGGCGCCGTCAGACCATTCGACGCACCATCCTGATTGATCGCGCTACCCCGCACGACCGCCAACACCGGGTGGCCGTTCTTCTCCGCGTCCGACAGCCGCTCCACCAGCAGCATGCCCGCGCCCTCGCCCCAGCCGGTGCCATCGGCACCGGCCGCGAACGCCTTGATCCGACCGTCCGCCGCCAGCCCGCGCTGACGGCTGAAGTCCACGAACGCCTCCGGCGTGGACATCACCGTGACGCCGCCCGCGAGCGCCATCGAGCACTCACCGCTCCGCAGCGCCTGCACCGCCATGTGCAGGGCCACCAGCGACGACGAACACGCAGTGTCCACCGTCACCGCCGGGCCCTCAAGACCGAAGGTGTACGAGATCCGGCCCGACACCACGCTCGCCGCGTTGCCGGTCCCCCAATGGCCCTCAAGCCCCTCGGGCGCCCGCTCGAGCAGCGACAGGTAGTCCTGACCGTTGGTCCCGGCGAAGACACCGACCTGCTGACCACGCACCGTGGCCGGATCGATGCCCGCCCGCTCGAACGCCTCCCACGACGTCTCCAGCAGCAGCCGCTGCTGCGGATCCATCGCCATCGCCTCACGCGGCGAAATCCCGAAGAAGCCGGGGTCGAAGTCCGCAGCGTCGTAAAGGAAGCCGCCCTCACGCGTGTACGACGTCCCCTGATGCTCCGGGTCCGGGTCGTACAGCCCCGCCAGATCCCAGCCACGGTCGGACGGGAACTCCGCGATCGCATCCCCGCCCGTCGACAGCAGCTGCCACAGCTCCTCGGGCGAGCGCACCCCACCCGGGAAACGGCAGCTCATCGCCACAATCGCGATCGGATCGTCGGCCAGCGCAACCGTCGGCGCCACCACACCACCGGCCACCGCCACGTCCGAACCCAGCAGCTCGGCACGCAGATGGTCGGCCAGGACAACCGCGTTCGGGTAGTCGTAGACGAGCGTGGCGGACAGCCGCAGACCAGTCGCCGCATTCAGCCGGTTACGCAGCTCCACCGCGGTGAGCGAATCGAAGCCCAGCTCCTTGAAGGCACGCCCGGCCTCCACCGCCTCGGCCCCACCATGCCCCAGCACCGACGCGACCTGCGCACGCACCAACTCCAGCAGCTCGCGGTCCTGCTCAGCCCTCGGGAGGCCGCTCAGGCGCTCGCCGAGAGGCGAGGCGGAGTCGGTGCCGACCTGTCCGGTCCCGGCGCCGGTCGCGCCACGCGTCCCGACCTCCGGGAGATCGGCGATCAGCGGGCTCGGCCGCACGACGGTCAGCGTGCGGGCGAAGCTCTCCCAGTCGATGTCCGCGACCGTCACGGCGACGTCATCGAGGTCCAACGCCTGTTGCAGCGCGGCGAGCGCAGACTCGGGCGCCATCGGCGGCACCCCATCACGGCGCATCCGCCGCTCCAGCGCCTCATCCGCGGCCATACCGCCCTCGGCCCACGGACCCCACGCAATCGACGTGGCAGGCAGACCATCGGCACGCCGACGCTCAGCCAACGCATCCAGATACGCATTGGCCGCCGCGTAGTTGCCCTGCCCGGCCGCACCCACCGAACCACTGATCGACGAGAACAGCACAAACGCCGACAGATCCAGCTCACGCGTCAGCTCATCGAGGTTCTGCGCCGAGGCGGCCTTGGCGCGCAGCACCCGCTCCAGGCGCTCGGCGTCCAGGGCGTCCACAACACCGTCGTCCAACACACCGGCGGCATGCACGACGCCGGTCAGCGGCAGCTCCTCCGGCAACGACGCCAGCAGCTCCGCGAGCGCGTCCCGGTCCGCCACGTCACAAGCGGCAACCGTCACCCGAGCACC